>JAKOPT010000045.1 GCA_029778715.1 Actinomycetes bacterium
AACATGAGCTTCATCTTCTGTGCCAATCCAGGGCTTTTGTATACCCCATTCACGCCTTCAAGATAAAACTCCAGCTGTTCTTCTGTGAGAATTTTCACTGCATGTTCCATTTCTTCTGCTGTGAGGTACTCGACTGGTCCGGGCCCGGCGGCGACTACTGTGGCGGCATGACCCTGCCCTGGCCACACGTTCCCTTCGACCTCCAAGGGCATCGGGGGGCTCGCGGATTGGCGCCGGAGTCGACGCTCGCGAGTTTCGACGCGGCCCTGGCGGTCGGGGTCACCGGGTTGGAGTTCGACGTGCGCCTCACCGGCGACGGACAGGTCGTCGTCTGGCACGACCCGACGCTGCAGGCCGACAAGTGCACCTTCGAGGGGCGTGACCTCACCGGCGCGCGCCTCGACGATCTCACCCTGGCCGACCTGCGGACGGTCGACATCGGCGCGCGAACGCTCGCGGCATACCCGCAGCAAAAGGCGGCACCGGGCTCGCGGATCCTCACGCTCGCCGAACTATTCGCGCGGTATGCCGACCGCACCGACCTCTGGTGGACCGTCGAGGTCAAGGTCGACCCGACCGATGCGAGGGACGCGGCCGACCGGCATACCCTCACCGAGAAGACGGTCGCCCTGATCCACGACGCGGGCCTGGCCGAGCGGGCGTTCGTCCACTCCTTCGACTGGGCCGTCCTCGAGATCGCCGCCGCCCTCGACGCGACGCTGCACCGGTCGGCGCTGGCGATCCCGGGGGTGACGTACGCGCCGGATTCGCCGTGGCTGGGCTCGATCCGGTATGCCGCGCACGGCGACGACCTCGCCGGTGCGGCGGCCGCGGTGGGCGCGGTCGTGCTTTCGCCCTACTTCCCCTGGTGTACGCCGGAGAATGTGGCGCGGGCGCACGAGGTCGGGCTCGGGGTCTTGCCCTGGACGGTCAACGAGCGGGCCGACCTGGCAGCGATGCGCGACGCCGGCGTCGACGGGGTCGTGACGGACTACCCCGACCGCGTCGATATTCGGGGTTGATGGGGCGCCGCCTCAAGACCGCTGGTTGGCGTTGCGCGCAACGTCGCACGTTGGTGCCAACGTACGTTGAAAACAACGTACATCTCGTCCGACCGACCAGTGGTGATATGCCTAGTCCGCGGCTCACTGCGCCGCGATGGCGGCGACGGGTTGTCCGGTCACCCGAGCGATAGCCCCGAAGTCGCGGTCATCGGTAAGGACAGTGAGGCGATGGCGTTCCGCCGTGGCGGCGATCACCAGATCGACCGTCTTCGCCGAGCGATGGTGCCCGATCTCGGTCAGCATCTGCTGCACCTCTGCGGCACGCTGAAAGGCGTTGTCGGCCATGGGCACCCACGCAAAGGCATGGCGCAGCAACTCGCTCTTGCGCCGACGATCGGCCACGGACCGTGCGGAGTAGAGGAACTCGAGTTCCACCGCCGGACACACGGCAATCACACCGGCTCGAATCTCCGCCTCCCAACCGACCTTGCCGTCCCGCAAGAGGCGAAACACCGCCGAGGTGTCGATGAGGTAGTGGGCTCTCATCGGTAACTGGCGCTGCGGCCCACGAACTCGTCGAAGTCACCCGCCCTACCCATGGCCCGCAGTTCGCGCAAGGCATCGAGGCGGCGCTGTTCCTCCGCGAGGTGGCGCAAGGCCCCGTTGACCGTGTCCTTCTTCGTGCGGGTCCCGAGCGCCGCTGCGGCAGCTTGGAGAAGGTCGTCGTCGATCTCGATGGGCGTCTTAGTCACCGTCATCAGTTGTCCTTGTGATTGAAGATATCCGAGATACCTATCATAGATGTCTCAGAGACCTGAGCCACCCGTCACACACCACTGCCCCCATCGTCCGAAACCCGAGGCTGCGGGGCAGGGTCGGGACCGGGGAGCGGGAGCGAGCGGCGCGGCATACGACAGCCTCCTACTGGTTCTGCGGGAACCCCAGGTTGAGCCCACCATGCGACGGGTCGAGCCAGCGGGAGGTGACCACCTTGCCGCGGGTGAAGAAGTGGACGCCCTCCATCCCGTGCGCGTGGCTGTCCCCGAAGAGCGAGGCCTTCCAGCCGCCGAACGAGAAGTAGGCCATCGGCACCGGGATCGGCACGTTGATGCCGACCATGCCGACCTCGGCCTCGTTCTGGAAGCGCCGGGCCGCGCCCCCGTCGTTGGTGAAGATCGCCGTGCCGTTGCCGTAGGGGTTGGCGTTGATGAGGTCCAGGCCCTCGTCGTAGGAGGCGACCCGCACGACCGAGAGCACCGGGCCGAAGATCTCGTCGTCGTAGACCGGCATCCCAGGCTCAACCCCGTCGAACAGCGTGGGCCGCAGGAAGAAACCGTCGCCATCGGCGTCGATGTCGCCCTCGCGGCCGTCGACGACGAGCCGGGCGCCGGCCTCCACCCCCGCATCGAGGTATGCCGTGACCTTGGCGGCGTGTTCGGCGGTCACCAGCGGGCCCATGTCGACCTCGCGGGTGCCGTCGCCAGTGACCAGTTTGCCCATCCGGTCGGTGATCTTGGCGATGAGGTCGTCGGCCACCGGTTCGACGGCGAGCAGGGCCGAAATGGCCATGCAGCGCTCGCCGGCGGAGCCGAACCCGGCGTTGACCGCGGCGTCGGCGGCGAGGTCGAGGTCGGCGTCGGGCAGGACGAGCATGTGGTTCTTGGCGCCGCCGAGGGCCTGGACCCGCTTGCCGTGGGCGGTGCCGGTCTCGTAGACGTACTTCGCGATCGGGGTCGAGCCGACGAAGGACACGGCGCGCACGTCGGGGTGGGTGAGGAGGGCGTCGACGGCCTCCTTGTCGCCGTGGACGACGTTGAGGACCCCGTCGGGCAGGCCCGCCTCGCGCCACAAGGCGGCGACGGCGTTGACGGCGCTCGGGTCCTTCTCGCTCGGCTTGATGACGACGGCGTTGCCGCAGGCGATGGCGATCGGCACGAACCACAGCGGCACCATCGCCGGGAAGTTGAACGGGCTGATGACCGCGACGACGCCGAGGGGCTGCCGGATCGAGTAGACGTCGACCTTGGTCGAGACGTTCTCGGAGAACCCACCCTTGAGCAGATGCGGTATGCCGCAGGCGAACTCGGCGACCTCCAGGCCGCGGGTCACCTCGCCGAGGGCATCGGAGAGGACCTTGCCGTGCTCGGCGGTGATGAGCGTGGCGATCTCGTCCTTGCGGGCATTGAGGAGCTCACGGAAGGCGAACAGCACCTGGGTGCGCCGAGTCAGCGAGGACGTCTGCCATTCGCGCTGCCAAACCGCCTTGGCGCCGCGGACCACTTCGTCGACGAGGGCGGCATCGGCGAGGTCGAGGACGCCGGTCTGGGCGCCGGTCGCCGGGTTGAAGACCGGGCTCGTGCGCCGCGCCGTGCCCTCCCACGGCTCGCCGGCGATGAGGTGGGTGATGCGGGCGGGGGTGCTCATGCGGTGCTCCAAGGTCGCGGGTGTCCGTCGATCGGCCCGCGCCAGGGGGGCCAATCGATCACCCGAGGGTGAGTTGTCTTTATGTTCTGACAATCTAACGTATGCCGCCCGCGCCCGCATCCTGACATACACTCACCTTTGTGACCCCCCTGCGGCTCGACATCGATCGTGGGAGCCCCATCCCCCTCTACCACCAACTCGCCGAGCAAGTGACGGCGGCCATCGACAACGGGACGTTGCGCCCGGGCGACCCGTTCGAGAACGAAGTGGCCCTCGCCGAACGTCTGGGACTCTCCCGCCCGACCGTGCGCCGAGCCCTCGGCGAACTCGTGGGCCGCGGCCTGCTCGTCCGCCGCCGCGGAGTCGGCACCACGGTGGCCAGTCAGGTCATCCACCGCCGCGACGAACTGACCAGCCTCTACGACGACATGGCCCGGCGCGGCCAGCACCCCAGCACCACGGTCCTCACGCTGCGCCGCAACGTCACCGATGACGCCGCGAGCGCCGCCCTCGGCCTTCCCCCCGACGCGCCGATGATGTTCATCGAGCGCCTGCGACTGGCCAACGGCACCCCCACCGCGCTGATGCGCAACTGGCTCCCGCCCCACATCCCCGACATCACCGACACCGAACTCGCGCAGGACAGCCTCTACGCCCTCCTTCGCGTCCGCGGCATCCGCCCGGCCATCGCCCACCAGTCGATTGGCGCCCGCCGCGCCGGGGCCCGCGAGCGTCGCCTCCTCCAACTCGCCTCCGGCGACCCGCTCCTCACCATGAAACGGCGCGCCTTCGACGCCGATGGTGCCCCCGTCGAATACGGCGACCACTGCTACCGCCACGACCAGTACGCCTTCGACCTCACCGTTCACGAGCACTGATCCGGCGCCGCCGGTTGACGGGATCGCCGGGCCCGCCGGCCACCTCGCCCGTCACTAACCCACCTATTGGTCGAATGTTGACGGGGTCGCCGGGCCCGGCGGCCACCTCGCACGTCAACAACCCACCAATTGGTCGAAAGTTGACGGGGTTCGCAGGGCCCGCCGGCCACCTCGCCCGTCAACAACCCACCTATTGGTCGAAAGTTGACGCGGTTCGCAGGGCCCGCCGGCCACCTCCCCCGTCAACAACCCACCAATTGGTCGAAAGTTGACGGGGTTCGCAGGGCCCGGCGGCCACCGCGCCCCGTCAACAACCCACCTATTGGTCGAAAGTTGACGGGATCGCTGGGTTCTGACGGGACGAGGGCCAGGACCAGGACGACTCCGTGACGACCTCGTCCCTCACCTCCTCGTCAAAAGGCCTGGACGACCGCGAGACGAAGGCTGGGCGGCGCGGCGGCATACGCTCACCGTAACCATGAGCCCCGACACCCCGGGACCTCCCAGAGACTCTCCAGACTCACGGCATAGGCTTGACCCTTGTGACACCCGCCGAACCGCCCGCTCCCGCCCCGGACGCCCCCTCCACCGAGGCGTCCCTTCCCGAGCAACTGCGGATTCGCCGGGACAAGCGCGACCGGATGATGGCCGCCGGCACCCCCCCGTATGCCGTGGACGTCCACCGCACCCACACTCTCGCCGACGTGCGCGCCGGGTGGGGGCACCTGACCGCGGGCGAGGAAACCGACGACATCGTCACCGTCGCCGGGCGGGTCGTCTTCAGCCGCACGACCGGCAAACTCGCCTTCGCGACCCTCCAGGAGGGCATCGGCACCCGGCTCCAGGTCATGCTCAGCCTGGCGCAGGTCGGCGAGGAAGCCCTAGCCGCGTGGAAGACCGACGTCGACCTCGGCGATCACGTGGCGGTCACCGGGCGCGTCATCTCCTCCAAGCGGGGCGAGTTGTCGGTCCTGGCCACCTCGTGGGTCATGGCGAGCAAGGCGCTGCGGCCGCTGCCGGTCCTCCACAAGGAGTTGTCCGAGGAGGCTCGGGTGCGGCAGCGGTATGCCGATCTCATCGTCCGCCAAGACGCCCGCGACATGGTCCGCACCAAGGCCACCGCCTTGGCCGCCATCCGTCACGAACTCGAACGCCAGGGCTACATCGAGGTCGAAACCCCTGTCTTGCAACTGATTCATGGCGGGGCTGCAGCCCGGCCCTTCCACACCCATTTGAACGCTTTCGACCAGTCCATGACGCTGCGGATCGCCCTTGAGTTGAACCTCAAGAAGGCGGTCGTCGGCGGGGTAGACCGGGTCTACGAAATGGGTCGCATCTTCCGAAATGAAGGCGTCGATGCGACGCATTCGCCGGAGTTCACGATGCTCGAGGCCTACCAGGCCTATGGGGATCAACGCACCATCGCCGACCTCATCCACTCCCTCTATTTGGCCGCCGCCGACGCCCTCGGCTCCCGGCAGATCGACACCCCCGCCGGATGCATCGATCTCGATGGTGAATGGCGTTGGGTCTCGGTCTACCCCGCGGTCAGCGAAAAAGTTGGGGCGACCGTCACCGTCGACACTCCCGTCGAACAACTTCGGGAGTATGCCGCCGCGCACGGCGTCGCCGTCGACCCGGCCTGGGACAAAGACAAGGTTTTCCTGGAAATGGTGGCGGAGTTGGTCGAGCCGGACTGCATTCAGCCGACCTTCCTGTGCGATTACCCAGCGATCGCCCAACCCCTGGCCCGACCCCACCGCAGCGCCCCCGGGCTCATCGAAGCCTGGGACCTCATGATCGGCGGGATCGAGCGGGGCACCGGCTTCACCGAACTCGTCGACCCCGTCATCCAGCGCGATGTGCTTACGGCACAGTCGATTAAGGCCGCGGGTGGGGACCCGGAGGCGATGCAGCTCGACGAGGACTTCCTGCGCGCGTTGGAGTACGGCGCCCCACCCATGGGGGGATTGGGGCTCGGTGTGGACCGGCTCGTCATGCTCTTCACGGGGGCCAACATCCGTGAAACGATCTTGTTCCCACACCTGAAGCCCGAGGGGTGACTCCCATGCAGCAGTTGATCTCCGACCTGTGGCCGTATCTGGCTGCGATCCTGCCGACCATCTGCGTCGCAATTCTCTTCTACTTCCTCATCAAGGCGATGATCGAAGGAGATCGGCGCGAACGGCTTGCGCAGAGCAAGTGGGAGGCCGAACACCAGGACGGGCAAGACCAGGCGCGTTCTTGATTCTGTCGGTATGATGACGGCCCGCTGCGTCCCACCGGCGCCATGTCACGAGGCGTTCACTAGTTGATGCGGGGTTCTTCCTTTGCTGACTCGCGCGCACCGCGGGGCGGGACCGACACGCCGAGCGCCTGGTGGGAGTTTATTGGCGTTAATCGTTGGGATCATTCATAATGGTTCCTACCCAGCCCCACAGATGAAAGGCGCCACCAACATGGCCAAGAAGGTCACGGTCAGTCTCGTTGACGACATCGACAAGTCCACCCCTGCCGACGAGACCGTGTCGTTTGCCCTCGACGGCGTGAATTACGAAATCGACCTCTCCTCGGGCAACGCGGCCGCGTTGCGCGACGCCCTTGCGGTCTACATCGCCAATGGCGAGCGCAAGAGCGGTCGCAAGTCCACTCGCAGCGCCGGTTCGGCCTCCCCCGCCCAGCGCGGCAAGGTCAGCAAGATCCGCGCGTGGGCCCGGGACCACGGTCACGACGTGAGCGACCGCGGCCGGATTTCGGCCGAGGTGCAGGCCGCCTACGAGAAGGCTCACGCCTGAGACACGCCCACCTGAGATACTCAGCGCGAAGTAACGGCAGGGCCGACCGGGGGTTCCCGGTCGGCCCTGCCGTTGCTTCGCGCCCTGCGCCTCCCCCGCTTCCCCCGGCGATTCGAGGTATTCGCGCACGGATTCCGCGGCGTTTTTACCTCGAATCGGGGGAGAGGAGATCACCGTGGGCGTCGAGGCGAGCCAGGACATCCTCGAAAGGCACCTGCTCGATCGCGCCACGCGCCGCGGCACCAGCCTCGATCTCGGCCCAGGTCCGCGGCGCCGCCACGCACGGCAACTCCCGCCCGCGCAGCGAGTAGGGGCTGATCGTCGTCTTCGCCGCGACGTTCTGGCTCCAGTCGAGCAGCACCTTCCCCGGCCGCAGCGAGCGCGTCATCCGCCACACGACCAGATCCGGGAACCGTTGCGTCAGTTCCTGGGCCAGGTGTTGGGCGAGGTCGCGCACCTGGTCGCTGCTCAGGTCGCCGGCGAGCGCGGCATACAGTTGCAGGCCCTTGCTGCCCGAGGTGACCGGCACCATCTCCATCCCGAGGCCGGCGAGCCGATCGCGCACGGCCAGCGCGACGATGCAGCATTCGTGCAGGTCAGCGGGCCGTCCGGGGTCGAGGTCGATAACGAGCCGGTCCGGGGGCGCGGGCTCGCCGTCGGCATCAAGGCGCCACTGGGGGACGTGGAACTCCAGTGAGTTGAGGTTCGCCAGGTACGTCAACGCCGCGACATCCGGCACGAGCGGATAGGTCACGTCGCCCACCCGCGCCCGCGGCAACCAATCGGGCGCCCCGGACGGCACGTTCTTCTCGAAGAAGCTGTCGCCCGCGACCCCGTGCGGCCATCGCACCCGGGTGACCGGCCGTCCCTGAAGGTGGCGCAGCAGCACCGGCGCGACCCGCGCGTAGTAGTGGAGCACCTCGCCCTTGGTCGTCTCGGTCGCGGGGTACATCACCTTGGCCAGGCTCGTCAGCCGCAGCATCCGCTCGCCGACAACGGCCCGCGTCACGTCCTCAGCCATCGCCCACCTCGGCGAGGTCATCCGGGTCCAGGTCGGCTCGCATCCCCAGGTATGCCGCCTGCCGCAGTCGCGCTCCCCCCGACCCACCGCCCCAGCCGAGGCTGCGTACCTCGATGACGAGGCGCGGCGCCACCCAGGTCGTGCCGTCGGCGTCCTCCGCGGGCACCGGCCCAGAGAACGGGGAAGCCAACCGCCGCAACGGCTTCAGTTCCGCAAGGAGCCGCTCACCGGCAGCCCCGGCGAGTCCGGAACCGACACGGCCGGCATACGCCCAGCCCCCGGCGCCGTTCGGCACCCCCACGAGCACGGCACCCAACCGGGTGGTGGAGCCGACCTCCGGGCGCCACCCACCGACGAGCACCGAGCGGCTGGTCCGATGCGCGCACTTGAGCCAGTGCGAGGAGCGGCGGCCCGCGGAATACGGGGAATCGCGGCGTTTGGACACCACCCCCTCCAGACCCTGTTCCTTGGTCGCCGCCCACAACCCGGGCCCGTCGTCAAAGGTCGCAGGCACCTGGACGTGCGGGCCGCCGAGGTCGAGGCGGTCGAGCAAGTCGCGACGCGCGGACCAGGGCTGGCCGGTGAGGTCCGCACCGAAGAGGCGGAGCAGGTCGAACACGACATAGGTCACGGGAAACGCCCCGGCCAGCCGGGCCGCCTTGGCGGCGTCGCGGACATGCATCCGCTCGGTGAGGGCGGCGAAGGACGGCCGGCCCTCACGGACAACGACGAGTTCCCCGTCGAGGACGACGTCGTCATACGTTGCTGCCAGACCGGCGAGTTCGGGATAGGCCGCGGTGATCTCCCGGCCGCTGCGCGCATAGAGGCGCAACCCCCCGGTATGCCGCTCGGCGACCGCCCGCATCCCGTCCCACTTGACCTCGTGGACCCACTCGGGCCCGGTCGGCACCTGCGTCGCCGCGGTGGCGAGCATCGGCGCGAACGGTGCGGACGGCATACGGCCCATCATGCCCGCCACCGCGCGACGGGAGGGCCCGGGCGCGTGCCCGTTCCCTCCCGTCGCCCCCGCCGGGCGCCCCCGAGTTACTGGCTGTAGGTCCGGGCGGTCCAGCCGGTGGCGACGATTGTGGTGCCGCCGACGATGTCCGAGCCGTTGCCGTCGTTGGCGTTCGGGTCGTACCAGACGCGGGCCTGACCCAGGGCGTTGATGCCGAGCAGGGCCCGCTGGTCGAAGGTGCCGTTACAGGTGCCGACGCTCAGGCTGCGCAGCCCGGCGAAGCCGCTGGCCTTGAGAGTGACCGAGGTCGTCTTGCCAAGGTTGTAGGGGATGGTCAACTCGCGCATCGTGCCGATGGTGTCGGTGACGATCGCCCGGTCGGCGATCGCGGTCCCCGTCGCGTCGCGAACCGAGCGCGAGATGGCCATCGTCGCCACCGTGGTCCAGTTGCCGGGCTGGACGACCGGACCGGAGAGCGACACCTCGCCCGTCGGCCCGTGGCTGACGCGGTAGCGCAGCAATTGCTGGGACGTCCTGCGGTAGAGGTAGGGGTAGCCGTAGGAGATCCACGCGGTGTCCTTCCACCCGGTGGTGATCGCCCGCAGCGTCCACGTGGAGGTCCAGGTGCCGTTGACGAGTTTGCCGTTGCGCTGGAGTTGGTCGACGGTGCCGTCCGGGGCCACCACCACGTCCGTGTTCACGAACGTGGTCTCGTCACCGGCCGCGCCGAGGTTCTGGTTGGCGATCGGCGTGAAGGGCAGCGGCTTCTCGACGTAACTCTGGGTGCTGCTCGCCGCCCCGTCGGCGTACTTGTACCAGAGCGCAACGCCCTTGGTGGTGTAGCCCCTGGTACCGACGTAGCAGGACGCCGGAACGGCCGGGTCGGGCCCGGGCTTGACCACGGCGGCGTTGGCGGCCGGCGCGGCGAGCGCGACGAGCGTCCCGGTCAAGGCGGCGGCGAACAGTGAACGCACCCGCATGATGAATCCCCGTTTCTGATCTGATCGAGAGGGCCGTGAACTCACTTGCCCACGGACGAACGTAGATCGGTTCGCCGTGGCTGACCATGGGGAGCACTCCCCGGCCGGTATGCCGCACAGCCCGGCGGGCGACACGGCATACGGCTCCAGGGTGGCGAGATGGGGAACACTGGGGGAATGCGTGCGATCTGGAAGGGCTCGGTCTCGTTCGGGCTGGTCAACGTGCCGGTGCGGCTGTATTCGGCGACCGAGAACCACGACGTGCAGTTCCGGCAGGTGCATCGCGAAGACGGCGGGCGGATCCGGTATCAGCGGGTCTGCTCCGAATGCGGGAAACAGATCGCCTACGACGATATCGCCAAGGGGTTCGAGACCGAGGACGGGGCGATGGTCGTCCTCGACGACGCCGACTTCGCCGAGTTGCCGAGCCGGACGTCCAAGGAGATCGGCGTCGTCAAGTTCGTGCCCGCCGACGAGATCGACCCCATGTGGCTCGACAAGTCGTACTACCTCGAGCCGGACAAGAGCGCGCTCAAGCCCTATGCGCTGCTGCGGGATGCGCTGGAGTCCGAGCGGCGGATGGCCGTGGTGACCGTGTCGATCCGGACCCGGATGACGATGGCGGTGCTGCGCGTGCGCGAGAGGGTCATCGTCATGCAGACCATGATCTGGCCCGACGAGATTCGGCGCCCCGACTTCTCGGTGCTGGAGGAGGAGACGCACGCGAGCGAGGCCGAGTTGGCGATGGCGCACCTGCTCATCGACCAGTTGGCGGGCGACTTCGAGCCCGACGAGTACGAAGACGACTACGCCATCGCCCTCAAGGAACTGGTGCGCGCCAAGGTCGAGGGCGGGCACGTTCAGGCGCCGGCGTTGGCCGCCGAGAATGCCGGCGAGGTCGTCGACCTGTTGGCCGCGTTGGCGCGGTCGGTGGAAAAGGCCAAGGCCGCCCGCGGCGAGACCGTCGCCTGAGCCGGATCAGGCGTCGGCGACGAACTCGTCGGCCACACTCAGCGCGTCATCGAGCAGGTCGAGCCCCTCGATCATGTCGGCCTCGGTGATCGTGCACGGCGGCACGATGTGGGTGCGGTTGAAGTGGACGAACGGCCACAGTCCCCGCTCCTTGCAGGCGGCGGCGAAGGCGGCCATCGGCGCGGCTGCCGGCCCGGCCGCGTTGAAGGGCACGAGCGGCTCGCGGGTCTGCCGGTCCCGGACCAACTCCAGGGCCCAGAACACCCCGAGCCCGCGGACCTCACCGACGCTCGGGTGCGCCGCCGCGATCCTGCCGAGCCGCTCCCCGATGACCGGTTCGAGGGCGCGCACATGGTCGATGACGCCCTCGTCCTCGAAGATCTCCATCGACGCCACCGCCGAGGCACAGGCCAGCGGGTGGCCGCTGTAGGTCAGCCCACCCGGGTAGGCCCGGGTGTCGAACGTCGAAGCCACCGCCGCGGACATGATGACCCCGCCGAGCGGGACGTACCCAGAGTTGACCCCCTTGGCGAACGAGATCAGGTCGGGTCGCACCCCCCACCGGTCGACGGCAAACCACTCGCCGCACCGCCCGAACCCGCTCATCACCTCGTCGGCGATGAAGAGGATGCCGAACTCGTCGCACAACTCGCGCACGCCCGCGAGATATCCGTCCGGGGGCACGAGGATCCCGTTGGTCCCGACGACGGTCTCGAGGAGGATCGCCGCGATGGTGCCCGGCCCCTCGACGGTGATGACGTCGCGCAGGTGGGCCAGGGCTCGCTCGCACTCCTGCGCCACCGACGTCGCGTGGAACGCCGACCGGTAGGGGTAGGGGCCCCAGAACTTGACGGCACCCGGCATACCGGGTTCGGAAGCCCACCGCCGCGGGTCGCCGGTCAACGCGATCGCCCCCGCGGTCGCCCCGTGATAGCTGCGGTATGCCGTGAGGATCTTGTGCCGCCCGGTGTGCAGGCGCGCCATCCGGATGGCATTTTCGTTGGCCTCGGCGCCGCCGTTGGTGAAGAAGACCTTGGCCATCCCCTCGGGAGCGCGTTCGACGATCATCCGGGCCGCCTGCGAGCGCGCGTCGTTGGCGAAGGACGGGGCGATCGTCGTGAGCCGGGCCGCCTGCTCCTGGATGGCGGCGACCAGGCGCGGGTGCTGGTAGCCGATGTTGACGTTGACCAGTTGCGAGGAGAAGTCGAGGTAGGTCTTGCCGGTGTCGTCGGTGAACCGCACCCCCTCCGCCGAGACGATCGGCAGCGAGTTGAGGCCGGCCTGCGCCGACCAGGAGTGGAAAACATAGGAGGCGTCGTCAGCGCGAGTGCGGTCGTCGGTCATGGCCCCCACGGTAGGGCTTCGCCCAGGGTGTATGCCGTTTCCGCTCGCCGCGTGGGCGGGTGTCGGCAGGGCGGCATACCCTTGCCGGCATGCCCGAGGGTCACACGCTCCACCGGCTCGCCCACACGCTCGACCGCGCGTTTGCCGGGACCACGCCGCGGGTGACGTCGCCGCAGGGGCGGTTCGTCGCGGGAGCGGCGCTGCTCGACGGGCGCGCCTGCGAGGGGGCGCAGGCGTGGGGCAAGCACCTGTTCGTCACGTTCGTCGGCGAGCGGATCCTCAACGTCCACCTCGGTCTCATCGGCGTTTTCGACGTGCTCCGGTATGCCGCCGGGCCCGGTCTCGCGGTGCCGGCACCGCCCGCGGTGGGCGCGGTGCGGATGCGCTTGCTCACCGACGAGTGGGTGGCCGATCTCCGGGGCGCGACCGTCGTCGAGGTGGTCACGCCCGAGCAGCAGGCGGCGACGCTGGCCCGGTTAGGGCCGGACCCGTTGCGTGCCGGCGAGCCCGGTCAGGACCCGGCCCGATCGCTGGCCAAACTCGCGCGGACCGACCGGTCGATCGCCGAACTCCTCATGGATCAGTCGGTGCTCGCCGGGGTCGGCAACGTCTACCGGTGCGAGGTCCTGCACCGGCATCGGGTTGCGCCGTTCACGCCCGGGCGGCTGGTCAAGGCGTCGACGTGGCTGGAGTTGTGGGATGACCTGGTCGACCTCATGCCCCTCGGGGTTGCGTTCGGGCAGATCATCACCCTCCCCGAACAGGTTGAGGAAGCGCAGGCGCTGCTCGCCCCGGTGCGCGCTGACGGCGAGGCCCAGGCGAGCGGCGAGCCGGCGGCATACGTCGTCGACTGGCAAGGAGGCGCGGAGGGCGAGCGCGGCCGGGGCCGGGGACGGAGCAAGCGGCCGGCCTACGAGGTGGTGAGCCCGCTGCCTCGGGAGTATGCCGTCTACAAGCGCACCGGCGAGCCGTGCCCACGGTGCGGGGCACGGGTGCGCAGCCAGGTGGTGGCGGGCCGCACGCTCTACTGGTGTGGGCGCTGCCAGCGCCGCCGCTAGCCGGGCCGGAGGGACTACGTGGGGCAGGTCGTGCCGTAGGTCGTGCCAAAGATTCCTTGCACGACCGAGGTGCAACTGAACGAAGCGCCACAACTGGCCAAGGAGGTGCCGGCGAACGACACCGTGATCCGCGAGCGGTAGTTCCAGCCGACCGCCAGCCCATCGGTGTAGACCCAACTGACCGTGCCTCCGGCGGGGATGACCGACGTCGTCGTGAAGACGAAGGTCGCCACTCGGCCCGACAGAGCTTGGGTGAGCGGCGTCGTCGTGAGCCCGACCATCCCCGACACCGTGATGGACAGCGGTAGCGCGTCTTGGCGTTGCAGGTACCAACTGATCGTCGTCCCGATGGGGATGGGGGCGGCCGTCACCGGGTTGGTCACCGTGATCCGGTCGGACGTATTCGATTCCTTGGCCTCGGCCGCGACCGGCACCGGGCAGGTGGGCGAGGCGGCGAAGGCAGGAACAGCCGTGGCGACCGCGAGAACCGGGAGAGTCCAGGCCGCGCCCCGCGTCACCGCCCGCCGTCGAATGGGACGAGCCGTCGCGTCCTCGGGGCGGGCGGGATCAGGGGGCGATACGAGGTCCTTGGGCTGGTTTGCGTTCACGAGTCCCTCCAACTAGTTGTGTGAGTCAAGTAGCCAGATATGCAACGTATCAGTGAAAGGCGTCTTACCTGGGGGCAATCCCGATCTCCCGACAGAGGGGGGGGCTCGCCTGATCCATGTGGGGGATATCAATAGTCCATATGGGTGATATTTCATGCTCACTCGGCAGCGATACCCCAAAGTAATTGATCATGACACTACTTTCCTGGCCCTCGTCAGTCGTCAGGAAGATCGTTTGATTCATCCGGGGTCTTCCCTATCCGCGACGCGCTCGAGGTCGGAGTCCTCGGGCGGTATCTCAGGGCACGCTGTAGCGGCCGCCGATCGCTCCCGGCGTCCGGCCGGGGACGGGCGGCATACCGGGCGCGGGGGCGGGCGGCATACCGGAAAAATCGGTGGCGCGGCCGAGCGCGTCTGGCCTACCGTCGTCGACGGCCCGAATCGCGTCCGCAGCCAACCCGGGGTACCGGGGCGGTCCTGCACCTTGGCGGATTCTCGGCTCGCCTTCGGGTAACGCAGCCCTCCACTGGCATGTCGAGGTTCGAATCCTCACCAGGCGATGCCGGCCGGGCAACGGGTGCGGGACGCCAAGCGGTGAGCGTATGCCGCGCCCGCGGCATACGACATCACCCCGCCTCCCGCGCCCGCCGGCCGGCGTCGTCGCCCGCCTGCTGACGGCTGGGTCCGCCCGAGCCCCCGTCCGTCCCGTCGATCCGCACCGCGAGGAGGTGCCCGAGATGTCCCTGTTCACCATCACCGTTCCCGCCCACACCACCGCCGTGCAATACCGCCACGGCGCGTTCGACACCGTCCTCGAATCCGGGCGGCACCCGCTGCGGTCCGGCACGACCCGGGTGCTCGTCGAGCGGCGCGAGACGCTGCTGCCGCTGGCGTTGCAGGACATCCTCAGCGCCGACGGCCTGTCCGTGCGCGTATCGGCGACGCTGCGCCTGTCGGTCGCCGACCCGGTCGCCTTCGTCGAGAAGTCCGCCGACCCGTATGCCGTGGTTTACCTTGCCGCGCAGGTGGCCCTCCGCGAGGGGCTGGCCGGGCTGAGCGCCGAGGAGATCGGACAGCGCGGCGCGCCGCTGCCGGTGGCCGCGATGACCGAGGCGGTGGGTGCGGTGGCCGCGACCGTCGGCCTGGCCGTGCTCGAGATCGTCGTCAAGGACATCGTCCTGCCGCCCGATCTGCGGGCCGCCCAACTCGAGGTCGTGACGGCGCGGGCGCGCGGGTTGGCCCGCCTGGAGGCGGCGCGCGCCGAAACCGCCGCGCTGCGCACCCTGGCCAACGGTGCCGCACTACTCGACAAGCACCCGGCGTTGGCGCGGCTGCGCCTGGTGCAGTCCGCGCCCTACGGCTCCCAGGTCGTGGTCAAGGTCAAGGACGCCTGAGCGGGCGGCTTGGCGCCGCTCGGCTTGGCGCGCTCTGCCACCGCCCAGTTGCGGCGTTGAGTGTGGAGTTTTCGTGGTGGAGACCACGAAAACTCCACACTCAATCGGATCTGGCATCTTCGCGACTGGCCCCGGCCACCCACGGTATGCCGCCGATCCTTGCCTGCACGCGGCGTACCAGTTCCGCGAATTGTGGGCAGCCAGCCGCGTCGAGATACTCGGGGAGTTGGGCTTCGTCCCGTTTGTTGGCCCAATACCTCATCTGCTCACGAGTGACGCTCTCCACGTGCGCCGGCGCGGCCGCGTGAATGAGCACGAAGAAGGCATCCGGATCTATGACCTCGTAGGAGGTATCGCGATCATCGAAGTCGTTGACGTTGACCGTGAGGAGGTAATCGGCCCTGCACGCGGTAGCTGCCGCGTGCACGTGGGCGTCGTGTGTGTCTTTGCCTCGGTAGGAGCCGTCGACCTCGAATTCCTCGACGCGCCCGCCCTCGAAGAAGCCAGCGATGCGGTCGCGGACCGCGCGGATCTTGTGACCGGGCCAACCGGGATTGTCTCGGCGCAGGTGATAGAGCACCTCCGCCATGACGTCCTCAGACCAACACACGACAAAAGCGGGCGTGCTGCCTTCAAGGCTGAGTAGGCCCAGCCAGTCTCGAAGGGTTCGCGAGTAGAGGACGTTGCTGTCGACAAAGACCCGTGACGGACCGACGATGGACACACGAGCAGACTATCCACCGGCCCCGACACCCGCCGAGCAAGTATGGACCAGCCCTCAGTCATCCAGAAGCGAACGCAGAGCCTCGAATTCAGCCCGTCGCCGATCCTGACGCGCACGGATAAAGTCAAAAACGTCCGCGGAGTCCAACCGCGTGTGGGAGCCAACCTTGTGGGCCCCGATTTCCTGTCGCTCAATCATGCGCATCAGGGTGGGTCGGGAAACACCGATCAGGCGTGCAGCGGTCGAGGTGGTCAACTCGCGCGGCACGGTGCTGACAGCGACGTCTTGTCCGGAGGCAACGGCCTGCAAAACGGCCTGGAGCAGGAGGCCGACCTCCCGAGGAACCGGCCGATGGGCCTCTTCTCCGCGCTTGACTCCCAGCGAGCCCTCGGGCCCGGCAAGCGTCTCCAAGACATGGTGCGCCTGGGCAGCATCCTTGTCACTGACGAACACGCGGTGGGCGGCGATGGTGGTAGCCATGACGACACTCCTTCCGAAATCGTCATTCATGATCGTACGGAGTTTCACTTGTAAGTGCAACTCCTATCGCTCTCTGTGGTGTCACCGATCGTGGCGCGCGCCGTGGCGGTCGCGACTGCCGAGGATTCGTTGGCGAAAGATCAGCGCGATGCATCAGGGTTGCTGCTCGGCGCGTGCCCCATGTTGCTCAACTCCATGGGACTCACCTCACGCTCCGCGGCTGGTGTCTCAAAGTCCACCGCTGGAGCAGCGATCTGCCTCACGTGCTACCCCGTTGCTTGCCGGCCATCGTGATCGGGTCCGTCCGGGCCACGTTCGACCTATCGGGGATCCGGCGTGGCCTACCGGTTCGTGAACATACGGGTATGTGCGGCAGTTGGGAAGTGCCTACCCCGTCGGTCGGCCAAGCTGCTCCTCCAAGGCGGTCGCGACTGCTTCGAACTCCTCAAGCGCTGCGGTGAGGTCTTCGACGATCTCACGCGCTAGGACATGCGGTGACGGCAGGTTGTCGAGGTCCTCGAGGGACTCGTCACGCAGCCAAGTGATGACGAGGTTCGCCTTGTCACGGGCAGTGATCTCGTCGTAGGTGAACGGCTTCCAGCGGTCGCTGTCCTCCCGCTCGCCTCGTCTTCCCGGCTTGTATGCCGTGACGAAGTCCTCGAGATCGGTTCGCCGCAGTGGGTTCTGCTTGAGGGTGAAGTGCCTGTTCGTCCGTACGTCGTAGACCCACAGTCGCTCAGTCCACGGCTCTCCGGGACGGGCGGCCTTCTTGTCGAAGAAGAGCACGTTCTTGTCGAGCCGTCTTGGTGATCTCGTCGATGAGCCAGGGATAGGGATCATCAAGCGGCTTGCGCTGGTGCCGAGTCTCGTTGCGCACGGCCAGCAGTCGGCCCGAGGCGGTGTAGAAGCGTCCCCGGGTCGCGCCGTGGGCGACCAGCAGTCCGGCGTCCACCAGGGACTTGAGGTCGCGGGTGGCCGTCCGCTCCTCGATGCCCGACCGCTTGACGTAGGTCGGTCGCCGTACCCGCAGCCCACGAGCGGAGTCGAACAACGGGTCGAAGGTTCGCTCTGGCAGGCCAGCCTCCCTGATCAGGTCGAGCACATGCGCCCCGATGAGGTCCGCCTCTTCGATCCGTCGCCGCAAGGTCTGGGCCTGCATGTGATGGGCCCGCAGGTTGAACTTGAGCCAAGCATGCGCGTCGTTGTGCGGGCTCCAGTGGCCGCGGCCGGTTGCGCTGAGGACGTTGTAGTAGTCCACGGTGTTGCGACCGAGCCATTCCTCGATGCTCGCGAACTCCGGCTCCAAGACGCGGTCCTGGGCGAGGAGCAGGGTCTGCACGGCGCGCGCCATCCGTCCATTGCCGTCGTGGAAGGGGTGGATCATGACCAGGTTGAGATGCGCCATCGCTGCGCGCACCATCGCGTCGTCGTGCGCCAGGGCCTCACTGCTTGGTGACTCGACGAGTTCGTCGACGAGCGCCGGCACGCGGTCGGAGTCCGGCCCCTCATACATGACCCTGCCGTCGGACTCGCGCATGACATACACGGCCCGGTCGCGATATCGGCCGGGCCTCTTCGTGAGGTCGTGTTCGAGGAGCATGAAATGCAGCGACCGCAACGTCTGGGCATCGAGTTGGAAAGCGGGGTCACCACTCATCTGCACGATGTACGTCAGCACCCTGCGGTACCCGACGATCTCGACCCAGGTCCGCTCGTCCGCACTCAAAGGCTGCTCGTCATCGACCGCCGCGAGGGCATCGTCGTCCGTGACGGTATAGCCCTCGATGGTGTTGGACCCTTGGATCGCGAGAGCCTGAGTCGTGCGGCGCAGGCCACCGAGCCAACGCCTGGGCGCGCGAAGTCGCCCGCCCAGGCGCGCGCGCATCTCGTGGACCTCGTCGAGGACCGCCCTGTCTTCCAAGTCCGGCTCGGGTACGGCGTAGAGCATGGGCGCATGTCCTTATGTCGTAATGATTAGGACACGCAATGCTACGCCAGTCGACTCCCTGGCGCAATGATTAAGACATAGAGACAGTCTTCCTAAACGTCCAGGCCTCGTCACACCGACCCGCCTGGACGTCGGTGCGGTCACGCCCACCGGGTCGTGGCTGGCCCACCCAGCATCTCCGGGGTCAAGTTCGTAGCCGTGGCGTACGGCTACAGACTTGACTCTTCACTCCGAAGAGCAGGGCTATTCCAGCCCTTGCTGCATGAGTTCAGTGGAAGACTTTCCGGTTCCAGAATCCTGCGGTGCCGTGTCGAAATCCGCCCGTGAGACTTCAATCTGCCTCACGGCGTCTCTTAGTCTCCAGCGGGTTCCAAGAAAACACCCGCCGTTGACAATGTCACGAGTGACTGAATGTGAGACGCAAGACTTGTCTGTGCTGGGTTATGAGACGCACTCAACTGAGAGATTCGGCACGAGGCATTCAGAGGACCCCGGCTGCCACTCGATCACCGTCGGCCTCAATCGATCCTGGAGGGAACTTGACCGGCATACTGACCACGCTTGATCGAGGCGACAGGACGAGTACGGCCTCCTTCAACTTCTTGCGTCCGCCCCGGGGGCCCGAACCGCTCCGGCCCCCAAGGGTGCTATGCACAGAATCGACATAATGCGCCCGCACGATCCAATCATCTTCCGTCATGGCAATTATGTCGTTAGCGCTAAGCCCGTTGCTCGCATCAGCGTTGGGAAAGGTGATTATCGCTCGACATCCGCACTGGCGTAGGCCCGCTACTAGCTTTTTCATCGCTGCAGGAGCCTTAGACTTCATGCTGAATTCCGACGTCTCCCTACGTGTCCTTGCCGGAGCCCTCCCCTTGCCGCCGACTTCGTCCCAACCGCCGCGCGCAATGCCTTCAAGGACGTGATAGAAGCGACTGTACTGAACTGCGGAATAGGGTGGGTCACAGAACACTAGGTCGCCTTCTTGAAGGGTCTCCACAACGGATTGAGCGTCTCCTACCCGGGCCTCTCCCCTGACGGCAGCGAATGCCGGAGCGATCTGCTCCACCGCGATTCGGGCGGACTCGCTGACATCACGAGTCCACGCCTGACGGATGTACGGCAAGAGAGTTGCTGTGGGTTGGAAGGGCTGAGCGGTATGCCCGGGGGCCGCGGCGCATGCGCTCGCGGCTTGCAGTAGCGCCGCCAGCGCTACGGTCCGCAAGGCACCTGACGCGGGAAGAGCGGCGTAGAGCGAGTCGAGCGTCTGAGCTTGGCTCAGTGAGAAGTAGTGTCCCCCATAGTGACGGGTAATGAACCCCTCCGGCTCCGCAGCTGCGGCTACCCGCGCAGCATGTACGAGGTCCGCAGTCACCGGGATGGGCTCATGCCCAGCGAGGGTCGCGACGGGCGTCGCCAGCCAGCCGGTTAGTGCAGGGTCGCCCACTAATGAGCAGGTCCGCTCGATGACCGCCGAAGCAAACACGCGGGCATACTCTTGGAGGTCAACGCTCAGGATAGGCAGTTTTAGGTGCTGAGCGGCAAAGTGCGCGACCGCGCCGGAACCCCCGAACAGGTCGACAAAGCGACTCGCCGAGTCAGCCTCGCTGAGGAGAATCTCCCCTAGCCTCCCGCCCAGCAGTGCCGTCTTGCCCCCCATGTACTTCATGCGAAACTCCAAGCCACGACACGGTCTACCTGGCCAAGCAGCCCAACACCATCGGCAAGATCCGTGACGAGCGTCCGAAGACTCGTAGCCTGAGACGACTCCAACACTTCCCGAGGAAGGTCGAGGTCGTTGAACAGATCTGTGGCTGGTTCAGGCAAAGGAACGCCCCCAATGTGCCCACGCGAAAGGGCAAAGGCTGCCGTCCACGCCGACACGTCGCTCACGGCTTTGCCTGCGTCATTCAGTATGCCGAGACAGAGTCCGGTCGCGAGCCTCGTCAGCACAGTGGCGCGCGAGATCATCGGACGGATGAAGTCGGCAGCATCCCTGATTCCGGAAGTGTCAGAGAAGGTATCCCCAAGGATCGCTCGGAAGGCAATTCCTGTCGGCTCGCTACGAAGCACGTCCCTGAGGGCGGATGGATTCAATGAGGCCGGAGTCAGTGAATCGATCCAGTCAACCCATCCAGCCCAATCCACCTGCTCCATACAGGGGTTGTCGTCGTCCGCACTCAAGTTCTGAGCCGAGTATTGTCGTAAGAGCACGTTGGCCAAGATCGAGCGATCGATTCCTGGAAAGTCTCCCCCAGACATGGGTTCGAGCTCCGCCCAAAGACCCGACAAGGTGCGCCTTACCGTGTCTACGCCAAGCGTTGGCGCCGTTAACGTGGTGGGCTCGTAACTTGCCAAATTGCGTCGCTCGCGATCCTCCACGAAAGAGCGGAGGTCAAACGCGAGCCCCGAGAGCATGTCTTCCATGACGGCGTTGACGCCGCCCGGTATGGCGCTGACCCATACTCGGAGAGAGTGTCCTCCCGGAGCGACGATACTGGCGACCGTCGAAAGAGCGCCCACGTGCCTAAACCACTCGTCTACGAGTCGCCATGCTGCCTGGTGCGTCGGTTCGCGACTGACTGTCGTCAAGGTGGCGGCGCTACCGAGAACGAAGCTGAAGCCATTGCCAACGAACACCCCCTCTGCTGCGAGAAGGCTCTTTGCCGCCCTGAGCTCCGCGTAGTAAGCGAGATGAACAGAGGCATGGACGTCCCCCTTGAGAAGGGCATCTGCTGCGCGACCAACGTAACTCCAAGCATCAGCACAATGGGCAAAGGCGGACGCGGCTACGTATTCGGTGACATCGCTGTAGGCGACGCTCTCTGCCTTGCAGTCGTCCACAACCCTCTTCGACCCCCCAAGCAAGTAGGGGTTCGCCGTCGGAAGCCACGTGCCGTCAGGCGATACGCTGAGAGCGCTCAAGGCGCTGACTACTTGTGCCCGCGCTCCTGGGAGGTTCAGAGATGCCAGAGTCGCCGGCCGGACCGAAGCCACTAGGTCCGACTCTGCAAGTCACTCGCCGCTCTCGCAACATCCTCGCTGCCCGCTTCAGTTAGGTGCGCCACGAGCTGCTGTCGGAGTTCCTTGTACCCACCGCTTCCACGGAGCGCGGCTTTGGCCAGACGCTCACTCTCCTCGATGCCGGGAAAACTACTTGTCCGCCAGTCGTATGTTGCCAGACCGTCCGCAATCTCCTTAAGGAAGTTTGTTATTTCAGTCGGGATCGTCTTCGCCACTTCGCTAATGCTTGCAGGCGAGATGTCGGCACTGGCACTCAGGTCTCTCCACGTCGCGAGGCCTAGTGGCCGCGAACGAAGATAGGCTAGGTCGTTGATTACATGCTGGAATCCGCGGACCCCTTGATCGGTGGCGAGAAGGCTGTAAGTGCCGCTAAATGCAGGGTCGCCGCTCATTCCGTCGAACTGCGCCTGTGCCTGACGCGCGTCTTCCGCCCAGTCCGCGTTGGTGGACTTCACCGCTTCCGCAAGAAGCCTCCACGCTGTCACAAGAAAGGCGGCTTGCTGGAGCCGCGACCATGCAAGTCCGTCGTTCTGGTTCGGCGTCCCTCCGAAGACGCCACCCAGACTCTGCCGGCCTGATGGTTTCCACGGTTTGACCATGCTTGCGATCAGGCTCCGCACAAACGCGGCCTGGGTGACGGGCCCGCTCTCCTTTCGAGGACCGCCGAGCATATTGATGCGCCTGTACCACGGGCTCTCAGGGGTCGACCATAGTGCCTCAGTGAGCTCCTGAGCCCTGCTTTCCCGATACACGAGGATGCGATCGCCGCTATCAAGCCAATCCTGCTCACGAAGGAGCGGGTAGAGGTCGAACGCAAGCGAGGCGTTGATCTTCTTGGGCTTGATGTTAATGGTCCAGAACAGGTACGCCTGCCACGATATGTCAAGGCCATGGAAGGCAACCACCGGAAGTTCGAAGTCGGCGACGCTGGGGTCGTCGTCGTTGAACGCGAAGAGTCGATGCTGTCCGTCAATCACCTCAATTGGCGGCAGTACCTCGTCGATCTTTTCCGGCAGATTCAGCCCTGCGAACGTCGCATTCGGGTGATCGGTCACAATTATAACATGGTCTGCGTCTATTGTCCGGCCGTTGCGCTCGTCTCCTGCCCTAAGAATGTTGACCACCACAGCGGTAGGAAGCCACCCGGGTTTGCGTAGTCCGCCGTTCGCGGCGTTTTGCCGTTGAGCGTCGCTCAGTCCTGACCTGGGATAGCCCTCGACGACATACCGTCTGATCTCAGCGCTGCGCTCCGGATCGTGACGCCGCTGAATGCCAAGATCTTCGGCGCGAGCCGTCACGTCAGACGCGTCTCGCCGGTAAATTGCAGAAAGTTCTCGAAGGCGCGCGGCCGACAGCGAGAAGAGGTAGAAGTGCGGCTCAGGCTTTGCTTGATTTTGTTGAGGATCGAAGTTCACGAGCTCCCACTCCGGGAGCCACTGCTTCACGCGGAGAGCAGGTACGGTGACACAGTTGGCGGGCGTGGTCATGGCGGCCTCCTGCTCTGGCTGACGGTTTAGTCCTCCACCCTATCGGCTCCACATCCCGGGTCGACAGACGCCGCCAACGTAGGTGGAGGATCCGACACAGCGCGACGTGACCCCCGGATGGGATCCCTCACGGTGAGCTTGATCCTTCGACCCTGGTTTGGTTCCAGCAGGGACACCAACTGTTACCACAGTCACCGTCGCACGGTGGACGCTGCGCATCTCTCAACGGGTGGACACCGAGCCCACGTACGTGCCCCCGATGCGCGAATCGCGCATCGGGGGACTGCCCGAAGCCTCAACCGCCAAGCTCTGTGCCGTGGCGAGCAGGACACTCTTGAAACTTCAACGTGCGGCGAACGCGTAGCGAGTCCAGTAGCGCGACTTGTCGGCACGGAAGCCGAGACTGCGCCCGCGTGCACGCAAGCGCTGGCATCGGTGCTCATGCGGACAAGGATCATCGAGACCACGGCGCGGAGTATGCACTGGTCGAGCCGAGTGGATTTGCGTAGGTGCTCCGGCAACGCCTAGGGAAGCACTGATCAATAGCGCCTTTCGCGGCAGCAAGTCCGGGTTGGCGCTGGTCAGAGCGATCCCCGTCCGGCGGATCGCCTATTGATCATCGTTTCCCTAGGGCAAGATGGGCTGAGGGATGTCATCCACACCCCAGCCGCGTTGGTCGAGTGCGAGCCCGTCCCGGCCGACGAGTCGTCGCTTGATCAACGCGTGTGCACGCCCGTGTCGGCTGAGGCCTTCTTCTATGACCGACTGGAGGGCCGCGGACGGCTGGGTGACCCGGGAGAACGTGTTGGCGTTCTGCGAGGCAGTACCAGCCTGGCGCAGCCAGCCCTCGAAGACATCTGCGGCCGATTCTGGGTACTTAGCGTTGACCAGCGGCTCGACACTCTCTAGCAGCCGGTCGACGAGGTCGGGGTCACGTGGCGGATTGGCCCATCGGCGCGTTCGGCCCCAGTCTCCGGCGTCGACGGAACCGAGACGGACCGCGATGCCTATCGCGGATTGCCATGCTCGAAGCGCTTGCAGTGAGGTTCGCTCGACGCCTGCGACATGACTCCGCTTGCCGTTCGCCAGCTCGACCATCTGGTGGGCTCGTGCCACGCGTGTCGGATCAGCAGGCTGCGTCTGTTGATCTGCTGAGCCTGAGCTTGCGCGCGCTCGTTGTCCGCGTACGACGTCACGTGTAGTCGGGGTATGGCTTGAGGTGTAGGTCGAGTCGTCCTCTGCTCCCGTTGAGCGGGGTCATCCTTCGGTTCATCCACTGCAAAGTTGATGAGCCCGAAGGGCGACCTGCTCATGATCGTCGATGAGGGGTCCTGGATGAATGTTCGTCGGTTCCGTGCCCTGCGTGAGCGGGGTGTGCCGTTGGCCGAGATCGCTCGCGAATGTCGGTGCGACGGGCGCGCGGTCAACGCGCCCCACCGGGTCGCCCTCGTGCGAGCCGGCGCCCGCTTCGACAAATGCGCCATCGTCGACCGAGACGACGACCAGCGAGGAGGTGACCAACTCGTCTCATGACACACTGATCCACAGGCCCTGGCGATTCCTCCGGACTACGCCTCCGGGTCACCGTCGGGAGCGTCGAAGATCGCCGCCAGCGTCGCGAGGGCTTCACTGCAACCGCGGGGGAGGCCGAAGTGGCCCCGCTGATTGATCCACGGAACCCGCGAGGGCCCCAATTCGAGGCCATCCGATTCGGCGGCCGCGCCAAAGGCGCGTTGGCAGTCACCGACCGGCATGCTGGCGGTTCGCTCTCGATCCCACAAGGTCACGATGCCGCAGAGAGGAAGTCGGTGGGCTCACCGAGGCCTGATCTTCTGAGCAGACGTGCTCTGTAAGCGGCCGCTCATGTGGGCGCGAGGACTTCGAGCGACAAGCCAGTGGAGCCGAGACTGAGTTGCCCGCCCCGCAGGCACAGCACGCCGATGCCAGCCAACGCCACTACACCGATCGTGAGGACAGCAACGTCGCTCCTGAAGGAGAGGGAGGAGTGCTCGATGAAGGAGGGAGCGGGAGAAGAAGCGGAAGAGTTTCGGTGCATTGGGATCTCCTTGGTTGGGGGCCTAACGCTGAGCATCGTATCTCCTGTTTCTATCTTCTGTCTATAGAGTGATACACTTGCGGCATGATGCGGAACACACCCTCTGCCAGGCTGCTGGGCCACTTGCTCATGTGGATCCGATGGGCTGGCACTGGCGCCTCCATCAGGGCAACCGCCCGGGCGGCTGATCTACCGCCAGCGACGGTGGCCCAGATCGAGAAGGGCCAACGGGCACTCAAGAAGCCCAAGATCGCATCCCTGGCCGGAGCGCTCGAAGTCGACTCCGAGGACCTGATGGAACTATGGGAACTCTGCCAAGGACTCATTCGGGATTCTTCCGGCCGACTTACCTTCTATGCCCAAGTGCCAGATCCGACGCCGTCCGCGTCACACACGTTGAGCAACCGACCAGGTGAGACCGAACGAGACCACGAGCTCAACCCCGAGTTCCGGCTGGCCGGCCAGATTTGCACCGTGTTGAGTCGCGTGATGCCGTGCGCTCAATTCGACGTGCAGCCCGCACGGCCCGACGATCCCATTCCACACGCACTCGAGCTCGACGGCATCGCGGCGCACCAGGCTCCCTCGGAGATCCCCGTGTTGTGGGTGCAGTGGAACGATCCGAGTGCGCCGGACGAGGTGGCCGCACTCGAACTTCCGCTCATCACGGGACCGTCAAGGCAAGATCGAGCCAGCCACTCCGTTGCCTCACCGACGGCGCTGGACGAGTTGATTCGAACCCTGACAGTCGCGGAGAGGGAACGAGTGCGTGGCTATGTCGAGGCGGTCATCGAACAGCGGACGGTCTCGTGACCCCACACCTTCACCGCCAAGGTCTAGTCCCCGCAGGGAGTTCGCGGCTGGCGCCGAACGTCTCAGATTCCTTCGCAGCTGTCCCTGAACCCGTTTCTGGAGTGGCAATCTGTCTCACGCCGTCTCGTACTACGGCAAGTCCCAAGATCACCCGCCGTTGACACAAGCGAGCGTCAGGTGTGGTCGCGCAGGTAGGTGCCGAAGTGCGGGACGGTGAAGGCGATCCGGCCGCGCTGGGTAGAGTAGATCAGGCCCTTCTTGAGGAGGGCGTCTCGCGCGGGCGAGAGCGATTGTGGGCGCTTGCCCAGGGCCCGAGCCACGTCGGCCGTGGCCACGGACTCGTCGGCGGCCCCGGTCGCCCCGTCGGCAGGTCCGGTCAAGACACCGGCCGCCACGTCGGCCATCGCGCGCAAGTAGTCGCGCTCCGCGGGCGTCGCCCGCTCGAACCGGGAGCCGAAGAACCCGACCGCCAACTCGGCCTCGGCCTCCGGCGCGGCCACCGCCACATCCTCGGCGGTGATCGGCGAGCGCGGCGCCCGGTCCCACACCGCCTTGCCGTAGGCCTGGACGAAGTACGGATACCCGCCGGTCACGGCATACATGGCCGCCAACGCCTCCCGCTCCCAGGTGGCGCCTTCTTCCGCCGCCGGCGCGACCAACGCGACCTCCATGGCCGCCGCGTCGAGCCGGTCGATGCGCGCATACCGGAACAGGCGCTCCGAATACGACTTGGCCGCCGACAGCACGGTCGGCAGGTGGGGCAGCCCGGCCCCGACGACGATGAGCGGCAGTCCGGCCTGCCCGATCTCGTGGATGGCCGCGCACAGGGCGGACACGTCGTCGACCCCCACGTCCTGCATCTCGTCGATGAAGACGGCGATCCCGCGACCGGTGTCCGCGGCATACCCGCCGAGATCGGAGAGCAATTCGACGAGGTCGATCTCGATGTCGCCGGAGTCCGCCCGCCCGACCGCCGCCGGCGCCGCGATGCCCGGGTGCCAGCGATCGCGACCCCTCCCCCGCGCGCCGCTGGCCGCGCCCGCCTGCCCGAACGCCTTGAGCACCCCGAGCACCTGGTCCTGCCCGCCGCCCGACTGGCCCAGTTCGCGCACCGCCTGGTGCAGCGCCCCGACGAGCGGGCGGCGCAGCGACTGGTCGGGGCGCGCCTCCACCTTGCCGGTGCCCCAGCCGGCCCGTACCGCCGCTGAGCGTAAGGCGTTGAGCAGCACCGTCTTACCGACGCCACGCAACCCGACGAGGAGCAGTGAGCGTTCCGGGCGCCCGCGGGCCACGCGTTCGAGGACGATGTCGAAGGCGTCGAGTTGCTCGTCGCGCCCGGCCAGTTCCGGGGGTCGCTGCCCGGCGCCGGGGGCGTAGGGGTTGCGTATCGGGTCCACGATCGCACTGTATGCCGTTATCTTGCGTTTGCGGCATACTCGCCGATATTTCGGTATGCCGTGTCGGCCCTGGGGGCCAGACGAGCTCCGACGCACCGAACCTCGTGAGGATCCTTCGATCAGCACTGAAGCATGGCTGCTCGCCAGCAGATATCGCCCATGCGATCGCGAGCGCATGGCATCGGACTCGCATCGGAGAGGACCCTGACCGGTGGCTGTACATCGGCGTTGATGGGTCCTCCCGCCCGCTGGAGATCGTCTCTATCCAGGAGTCAGATGGAAGTGAGATTGTTATTCACGCGATGAAACTGCGGCGTTCCTACTACCGGAAGGGAGACAGGCCATGACGTTCGAGGTAGTCGATTCGGTGCCGGGGCTGGGCGCCGACGAAGTGACGGCTCTTGTTGACGAGGCGGAAGCGGGTTATGACGTTGCCCGGTTGCCCTCTGAGCCCAATCCCCACTTCGGCCGCATCCAACTGGTCCCCGCCGACCTCATCGACGCCATTGATCAACGGGCACTCCAGGCTGGCCAGACCCCAGACTGGGTCCTCCGTGAGGCGCTGACGGCCTACTTGCGCAGCGCCTAGTTCAGCGTCCGACACGTCAGTGACGCTGGGTCATCGACAATCCGTCACTGACGCTGCCCATGTATCAGAAACTCTTGATAATTCGCTAGACAGCCGAAGAGAGCGGTAGCCATCGGGTGGGCGACAATCGCCGGGTGAGTGCGTACGTCAAGGTCTGCCCGCGGGCCCCGCAGGGGTATGCCGCGTGGGAGGCCGCCGGACTCGCGTGGCTCGCGGAGGCCGAGAGCGCGGGCGGGGCGCGCACCGTGCGGGTATTCGCGGTGGAGTCCGACCGGCTGGAACTAGAGCGCCTCTCCCCCAAGGCAACTGGTCCGACGGGCGCGCAGGCGGAGGAGTTCGGCCGGGCCCTGGCCCGCACCCACGCGGCAGGGGCCCCGGCCTTCGGCGCCCCACCCGCGGCCTGGACCGACCGGGCCGACCCGGGCCACGGGTGGCTCGGCCCCGCTGACGAACCGCTCCCGCTCCCGACCGTCCCAACCGGGCGCTGGGGCGAGTTCTACGCCGAACAGCGGGTGCGGCATACCCTCCGCCTGGGCTGGGACCGGGGACTGTGGCGGGACGCGGGCGCGCAGGCGACCTTCGAGCGGGTGGCGGGGCGGCTGGAGAGCGGTGAGTTCGATGACGACCGGCCGCCGGCCCGGCTGCACGGCGACCTGTGGGCCGGCAACGTGCTGTGGACCGCGACCGGCGGCGTCCTCATCGACCCGGCCGCGCACGGCGGACACGCCGAGACCGACCTCGCGATGCTCGCCCTCTTCGGCGCCCCACACCTCAGCGGCATCCTCGCCGCGTATGCCGAGGTCGCGCCGTTCACCCCCGGGTGGCGGGAGCGGGTGGGGCTGCACCAGTTGCACCCGGTCATGCTGCACGCCGTGCTCTTCGGCGGTGGGTATGCCGCGCAATCCCTCACGCTGGCCCGCCGGTACGCCTGAGCACGTGCGCGGGCGCCACCGGCGACGGGCGTACGGCTCGCGAGCGAGATGGGAGACGGCGGGGCGTACGCAACCCACCTATTGGTCGATTGTTTACGGGCGGGGCGGGACGGGGCGTACACAACCCACCTATTGGTCGATTGTTTACGGGCGGAGCGGGGCGGCACGGCGCGGGGAACGGAGGGTGCGGGCGGCTACTTGAGGAACTTGCTCGTCCGGCGGTCAGCGAGCGGTTTGCCGCCGGTCTGACAGGTCGCGCAGTACTGCAACGACGAGTCCGCGAACGACACCTCACGCACGACATCGCCACACACCGGGCACGCCGCCCCGGTGCGCCCGTGCACCCTCATCCCGGCCCGCTTGGCATCCTTCAACTCCGCCGCCGGCTTCCCCGACGCCGCCGCGACCGCACCCGACAGCGTGTCGCGCAACGCGGCATACAACGCCGCGACCGCCTCCGGCGCCAAACTGGCCGCCAGCGCAAACGGCGACATGCGCGCCACGTGCAAGATCTCGTCGGAGTAGGCGTTGCCGATGCCCGCGATGACGCCCTGGTTGCGCAGCAGCCCCTTGAGTTGAACCCGCTGCCCGGCGAGGATCGCCGCGAACGCCTCGCCCGTGAACCCATCCCCCAGCGGGTCCGGTCCGAGCGTCGCGATCCCGGGGACCGTGGCCGGGTCATGGACCAGGTATGCCGCGAGCCGCTTGCGGGTGCCCGCCTCGGTGAGGTCGAAGCCCGATCCGTCGTCGAGGCGGACCCGCAGCGCGATCGGCGACTTCCCCGGCCGGATCACCGTGGCCGGCAGCGCCTCGGACCAGCGCAACCAGCCAGCGCGGGCCAAGTGGAACACCAGGTGGGTTCCGCCGCAGTCGATGTCGATGAACTTGCCGTGTCGGGCCACGCCGGTCACCGGCGCCCCGACCAGGGCCTGCGGCGGCGGGTCGAAGGTCTTGAGCACCGAAATCGAGCCCACCTCGACCCCGACGACGGCCCGGTCGGCCAGACGGTCGCGCAGGAACATCACGAGGGCCTCGACCTCGGGCAGTTCAGGCATCGTCGTCCTCCTCCTCGAACTCGTCTCCGTCGACGTCGCCGCCGCCCAGAACCCCGTCGACCGCCTCGTCCTCATCGAACTCGTCGGCATCCCCCGAACCCTCATCCCCCACCTCGGCCATCGGCGGCACCGGCCCCAACCCCAGCCCAAGGATCGGCCGCAACGCGCGAGCCAGACCATACCCATCGGGGGCCCGGACGACCGGCATCGGCAGGTGCGCAGTCGGCACCGGGTCGAGGTCCTCGTTGGCGACCGGCAACCCATGCGCGAGCACCTGCTCGCCCGTCGTCAACTGGCGGATCGCGATCGCCCGCACCGCATGCGGCCGCGCCGCGGCGAACTCGGCATACAACTTGGGGTCGTGCTGGCCGTCGTCGCCGATGAGCAGCCACTCCAGGTGCGGAAACTCGCGCGCCAACCGGAACAGGCTGCTCCGTTTGTGCTGCTGCCCGGACCGGAACCACCCGGTGTTCGTCGGCCCCCAGTCGGTGAGGAGCATCGGCCCGAGCGGGTAGCCGTGCCGCCGGAGGAATCGCCGCAGGTTGGGCGCGAGGTTCCAGGCGCCCGTGGACAGGTAGATGACCGGCACGTCGGGGTAGCGCGCGCCGAGCTCGCGGTAGAGCGTCGCCATCCCGGGCACCGCCCGCCGCGCCCCCTCCTGCCGCACGAACGTGTTCCACCCCGCCACCAGCGGGCGCGGCAACGACGTCGACAACACCGTGTCATCGATGTCGGACACGATCCCGATGCGCTGTGTCGTCCCGATGATGAGGACCGGGGCGTCGGCGTCGGCTCCGTCGGGGGTGGACAACCGGAGGGTATGCCGCCCGGCCGCCAGTCCGTGCCCACGCACCGTCACGTCGATGATGCCGTTGTCGTCGGTGTGCGCGTCGACGACCCGGTCGGGCAGGTGAATCCGCACGGGCACGCTCATCGCCGGGGTCCCCATGAAGTCGCGCCACCACCGGTTGTGCAGGTCGCGGTCCTGCAACGACTCGGGGGGCAGGACGGTGAGGTGGTCCGCGGCCGGCTCCCGCGGCATACCGTCGGCCGGCGAACCCGGGGGTATGCCGTAGGCCACCCGTTCGCGGCCCCCCGTGCGATCCATGACGACCCGGCCCAAGACGCGGACGAACAGTGTCGAGCCGTAGCCCTCGTGGGCGATGGTCCGGGTACCCCAGCCGCGACCCCGCAGGCGGCGCTCGACCCGCCGGTTCCACGCGTCGTGCGCCAGGGCGGCGACGTGCGGGCGAGCCATGCCAAGAGCCTAGGGGACACTGATGTCATGGACCGCAGCCGAGACGATTCCGTCGCGCGTGCTGACGTCCTCGACCTCGTGGTCTTCGGGGTGCCGCTGCGGATTCGGTTCGTCGGAGTGAGCCCGGAACTGGTGTCCACCCTGCGTGGGCTGTGGCGGCGAAGCAGCGCGGTCCCGACCCGCGACGTCGCGGCGCCCGAGGACTCGGCGTCCGACCCCCTCCATCTCGTGGCCTGTCACGACGCCCACTCCCTCCTCGCTCACGGCATACCGGCCGACGGGCCGCCCGACCCGCCGATCGCCGTCCTCAGTAGCGACCCGGTCGAGGCGCCCTACGACCTCTCGCGGGCGATCACCCTGCAGGCCATCGGGCGGCGCCGCGGAGTGGCCCTGATGTTCCACGCGGTCGGGTTGAGCGGCCCGGACGGGGCCACGGTCGCCCTCGTCGCCCCCTCGGGCACGGGCAAGACCACCGCCGCCAGCGTCCTGGGACGCGGGCTGGGCTACGTGACCGACGAAACGGTCGTAGTCGAGGCCGATCACTCGATCGCGCCCTACCCCAAGCCGCTGTCCATCATCACCAACGACGCGGTGGGCCACCGCAAGGAGGAGTCGAGCGCCGACGACCTCCGCCTGGGCCCGACGCCGCCACACCCGCGCCTCGTCGCCACCGTCGTCCTGCGCCGCGACCCCGACGTGCCGGCTCCCGAGTTGTCGATGATGCCGCTGATCGACGGCATCCTCGCCGTGATCCCCGAAACCTCGGCGTTGCCCTCCTTGCCGCAGCCGCTGGCCCGGTTGTGCCGGGCCCTGTGTCTGAGCGGAGGCCCGTTTCTGCTTCGGTATGCCGAGATCGAGGACTGTGCCGCCGAGGTCGCCGCGCTCACCGCCCCCAACGTCGACCGCGACGACGCAGCCCCTGCCTGGGAGCATGTGCCCGGGTCGGTGCGTGACCGGCCCGCCGACTGGTGGGGCACGGTGTCCTGGACCTCGGTGCTCACCCGCACCACCTGGGATGACGCCGTCGTCTGCGACGGGGAATCGGTCATTCTCCACGACCTCATCCCCAGCAGGCTCAGCCGCCTGGGCACGGCCCTGTGGGTGGGTGCCGACCAGCCGTCGACGGTCGCCGATCTGCATGACCGGATCGTGGCGACCATCGGCGACCACCCGCACTCGGAAGGGCTCGTCCTCGATGCCCTACAAGTCCTGGTCGACGCCGAGGTCCTGCAGATCGTCGCCGATCCCGAGCAACCGCCCGTGCCCCGCGAGCAGGCGGCGGCCCAGCCGTCAACGGTCGCGGGCACGACCCTGGCCGACGCGGTGCTCTCCAGCAGTGATGTCGATGCCCGGCACTCCTGACGGCATTCCCGAGGCAGCCCCCGCCGCGCCGTTGCCCTTGTCCGCACTCGTCCAGACCGTCGAGCACCTCCGATCCACGTCCGGGCGGCGGGCCAAGGTCGAGACCCTGGCGCAGTTGCTCGCCCGCACCCACCCGGACGAGGTCGAGGCCGTCGTCGGGCTGCTCGTCGGTCGCATCCGCCAAGGCCGGATCGGCCTCGGGTGGCGCACCCTGAGCGCCGCCAGCGACGCCCACACCCCCGCCACCGAGCCCACCGTGACCATCGCCGAAGTCGACGCGGCCCTGTCCCAGATCGCCGCGCTGAGCGGGCCGGGGTCGACCCAGACCCGGGCCCGCGCCGTCGCGGACCTTTTTGCCGCCGCCACCGCACCCGAGCGAAACTTCCTGGGCCACAGCATTCTCGGTGACGTTCGCACGGGGGCCCTGGACGGCATACTGACCGAGGCAGCGGCCCTGGCCGCGGGGGTGCCGGCCGCGCGCATGCGGCGGGCCGTCATGCTCCTCGGCGACCTCGGAGCGGCCACCCGGCTGGCCCTGACCGACCCCGACGCCCTCGAGGCGGTGACGCTGCGGGTCGGGGTGCCGGTGCAGCCGATGCTCGCCTCGACCGCGGCCGACGTCGCGGCGGCGCTCGCCATCACCGGCCTGGCCAGCGTCGAACACAAACTCGACGGCGCCCGCATCCAAGTCCACCGCAAGGGCTCGACCGTCACCGTCCACACCCGCAGCCTCGCCGACATCACCGACAGGGTGCCCGAAATCGCCGACCTGGCCCGCGGGCTGCCCGGCGACTCCTTCATCCTCGACGGCGAAACCCTCGTCCTCGACGCCTCGGGCGCGCCCCGGCCCTTCCAGGAGACCATGAGCCGGTTCGGTAGCCATGCCGCCCAGGCCCTGACGCCCCGGTTCTTCGACGTGCTGGCGCTCGACGGGGTCGACGTGACCGACCGGCCGCTGCTCGACCGGCGCGCGCTGCTCGCCGACCTCGTCGGCAGCGATCACCTCATCCCGGGGCTCGTCACCGACGACCCGGAGACCGCGCAGGGCGTGCTGCGGGAGGCGCTGGCGGCCGGGCACGAGGGGGTCCTCGTCAAGGGCGCGGACACGGCATACACCGCCGGGCGCCGCGGCAAGGCGTGGGTCAAGGTCAAACCGGTCCACACGTACGACCTCGTCGTGCTCGCCGCCGAGTGGGGGTACGGGCGGCGGCAGGGGTGGCTGTCGAACCTCCACCTCGGGGCGGTGGGCGCGGACGGTGAGTTCGTCATGGTCGGCAAGACCTTCAAGGGCCTCACCGATGAATTGTTGCGTTGGCAGACAGCGACTTTTCCCCGGTATGCCGTCCGCGAGACGCCGGGGGTTGTGTGGCTGCGGCCTGCGCTCGTCGTCGAGATTGCCATCGACGGGGTGCAGCGGTCGACGCGCTATCCGGGCGGGTTGGCGTTGCGGTTCGCGCGAGTCAAGCGGTACCGGGAGGACAAGTCGCCGCACGAGGCCGACCGCCTCGAGACGTTGGCGGCCCTGCTGCGTGCGTAACCGACCAATTGGTCGATTGTTGACAGCCCGTGCCGTTCCTAACCGACCAATTGGTCGATTGTTGACACCCCGTGCCGTTCCTAACCCACCTATTGGTCGATTGTTGACACCCCGTGCGGTTCCTAACTGACCAATTGGTCGATTGTTGACACCCCGCGCGGTTCCTAACTGACCTATTGGTCGATTGTTGACACCCCGCGCGGTCTCTAACCCACCAATTGGTCGATTGTTGACACCCCGTGCGGGGCGCAGCGGCAGGGCGAGGCCGCGCACCGCGGGCAGCCCGCGGCATACCGGGCGGCCGCCTCGTCCAGATCGAGACCCAACTGGTGGGCGAGCGACGCGACCCAGGCGAGCACGTCGCCAAGTTCGTGAAGCTGCTGCTCGCGAGTGCCCTTGCGGACGGCCTGGGCGAGTTCGCCGACCTCCTCGGCGATCCACGCCACGGTCGACGGTATGCCGCGGGCGGCGTCCCGCTCGCCGAAGGTCGCGGCGATGACGGCTTGGAATTCGGCGAGGGTCATGGCCCGATTGTGCCCGCTGGTCCGGGGACGACTCCCCGCCCGTGCCTGGCGCTCGAGGGTGGTGCCGCGAGATTCGGTGCGATCCACGCGGCAGGCATCGAGGGAGCGAGACTTGCCGTTGCGACACCGGCTCGACGGCGAGTCTCGCTCCTTCGATGCGGATCAGCGCCGCGACCAGCGCCGCGACCTCAGCACGCGATCAGGGCGGCAGATCAGGGCGGAACTCAGGGCTGCCGATCAGGGCCGGGATCAGCGCTCCGCAGAACCCTCGCGGCGCCGGCGCGGGATCTTGGCCCGCAGATCGGTGGCGTCGGGCAGGTGCCACCCGAACCGGCGGGCCGCCAGCGCCATGCTCGCCGCGAGCACGATGGCCCCGGCTATGCCGACGTTGGGCAGTTGCCACCAGGTGGCCACGGCCATCCAGGCACTGGCGAGTAGCGCGACCGAGGCATAGAGCGTCCCACCGAACACCGAAGGCACCTCGCGCACAACGAGATCGCGGATCATGCCCCCACCCACTGCGGTGACGATGCCGAGCAGGATCGCCGACAGCCACGGCAACCCGACCCACAGCGCCTTCGAGGTCCCGGTGGCCGACCAGCAACCGAGAGCCAGGGCATCGGCAAGCAGCAGGCCGCGGCGGGTGATGCGCCCGCGCACGTCGACGAGGAAGGCAATGAGGGCGCCGAGGAGCGCACAGGCGAGATAGGCCGGGTTGGTCAGCGCGACCGGCGCGCCCATCTGGAGCAGGGTGTCGCGGAGCATCCCGCCGCCAAGCCCGGAAATGAGCGCGAGCACGACGAATCCCACCGCGTCGAAGCCCAAACGGCGGGCCAACACTCCACCGAGCACACCGTTAGCGAGCACCCCGCCGAGGTCGACGGCCTGGAACACCGGCGTGGGGTCGAAGGGCTCGGCCATGGACGCGATCCTAGGCGGCGCGTGTCCCCCGGAGGAGGAGGCGACGAGGCAGCGACGACGCCCTGCGGCATACGACGCCGGGTGAGACAAAGCGAGCAGATGCGCATTCGGTCTCGCCGTGCGCCGTCCCCACCGCCGTCCCCGCGCCCGATACCGAGTCGAAAGTACGAGACTCGCCGTCTGGACCGACCCGACACGGCGAGTTGCGTACTTTCGATGCGACGGCGACCCCACGGCATACCCCCCATCGCGAACCCACCGGCGTGCGAGACTGCCGCCATGGAGCACTCGACCCTCACCGTGACCGCCCACGACGGCACCGCACTGCACGTCAACCGGTGGCTGCCCGACGGCCAGCCGCGCGCCGTCGTCCAGATCGCCCACGGGATGGCCGAGCACTCGGACCGGTACGCCCGGTTCGCCGCGGCCCTCACCGACGCGGGGTATGCCGTGTACGCCGACGACCACCGCGGCCACAAGGGCACGGCCGGCTCGCACGACCAGGAGGGCTATTTCGCCGACGAGCACGGCTTCGAAACGGTCGTCGATGACCTCGCCGCCGTCACCGCGACCATCCGCGCCGAGCAGCCCGGGTTGCCCATCGTGCTCCTCGGGCACAGCATGGGCAGTTTCCTGGCCCGGGCGTATGCCGCCTCGCACGCGCACGTCGACGGCGGCCTTGCGGGGTTGGTCCTGTCGGGCACGGCCGGCGACCCGGGGGCGCTCGGGGTCGTGGGCCAGGGGGTGGCGATCGCGCAGGGGTTCCTCCGGGGGCGGCGGCATACCTCCGGGCTCATGAACACGCTGACGTTTGCGCAGTACAACTCGCGGTTCAAGCCCAACCGGACCGAGTTCGACTGGCTCTCACGCGATCCCGCCGAGGTCGACGCTTACGTCGCCGACGAATGGTGCGGCAACGTGTTCACCGCCGGGTTCTATGCCGACGTGCTCGGGGGGTTGCGGCGCATCAACACCGACGCGCATGTCGCCCAGGTGCCGCTGGAGTTGCCGGTGCTCGTCCTGTCCGGCGCCGAGGACCCGGTGGGCGATTTCGGCAAGGGGCCGACCGCGGTGGCCGAGCAGTTCCGGCGGGCCGGGCTCGACGATGTGACGCTCGTGCTCTACCCGGGGGCGCGCCACGAGATCCTCAACGAGATCAACCGCGACGAGGTGACGGCCGACATCCTGGCCTGGCTGGACCGCGTGCTCGCCTGATTCGAGGTCGGAACGCGCGGATTTCGCGGCGTGTCGACCTCGAATCGGCGGAGCGTCGAGGGTCAGGGGGCGTCGCTGAGCGGGGCCGCCGCGAGCAGGTCGCGCGCCATCTTGGGCACCACGAACAGCCCCTCGGCCTCGACGGTCACGTGCCCCTGTGCGTCGCGTATCTCCCCGTGGACCAAGGACTTCCACTGGCTCATCTCGGTGACGCGGGCCTCGATGGTGAGCCGTTGGAAGAGGAAGGTCGGCTGCCGATAGGTGACGTTGAGGTATGCCGTCATCCCCGGTTTCCCGGTCGTCGTCGCGGCCGCGCCGAGCACCTGGTCGAGCATCGCCGCACTGATGCCGCCGTGGACGCACGTGGGCGGACCCTCGTAGAGCGCGCCGAGGGTGACGGCGGCCGAGGCGATGTGCTTCTCGTAGTCGCGGTCGATGTCGAGCGGGGGCGCGAAGGCGTTGCGGTGCCCGGTCATCGGGTTGCCCGGGTCGTGCAGCCGCCCCTCGGCCGTGCGGCGCAGCCCGAGGGAACCCTCGATGAGGTTGGTGCTCAGCCGAGCGGTGAGAGCCTGGACTTCGGTGGTCAGGGCAGCGAGTTCGTCGTCGGACAGGCGGGTGCGCAGCGTCGCGTCGGCGAGGTGGTGGACGGCACGGGCGAGGGTGCGTTCGGCCTCGATGCGCGCGGCGCGCGCCTGCGGGTCGGCGACGGGCTGGGCGAGCAAGCCGGGAGGTATCGACATGACTCGATCGTGTCACGCCGCCTCATCGCCCTGACGAAGTGGACCCAATTGGACGTTGGGTCCCGTCGCGCGCCGGGCCGACGGCCGCCTCGCGCGCGTTCACAACCCACCTATTGGTCGAAAGTTGACGGGGGGCACGCTGGGTCCACGCGCTCGCCCAGGCCCGCCCGACGCCACCCCCGTCAACAACCCACCTATTGGTCGAAAGTTGACGGGGGGCGCGTTCACAACCCACCTATTGGTCGAAAGTTGACGGGGGGGCACGCTGGGTCCTCCCCCCTGCCCGCGGAATCCACCCAATGGTGGATGCCGACGCCCGCGCCGCCAGCGCCCCCGGTCCTACCGTGGAAAACGATCAGCCCACCAGGCTTCCTTCGTCCACGGAGATGACGTCATGTCGAGCCCCGACGCATCCGGCCCACGCACCGCACCCCCCACGGCCAACCCGGCCACCGCGCCCACCGCCACCGACCCCGCCACGGGAGCCCACGGCATACCGGGCACCGCAACCGACCCCTCGGCCAGCCAGGGCAAACGCCGCTGGATCGGGCTGGGAGTCCTCGCCGCCGCCCTCTCGATGATCGTCCTCGACGGCACCATCGTCGGGGTCGCGTTGCCCCGGATCATCACCGACCTCAGCCTCAACCTCACCGACGCGCAATGGGTCAACAGCCTCTACTCGATGATCTTCGCCGCCCTCCTCCTCAGTTTCGGGCGGCTCGGTGACCGGTACGGCCGGCGCACCATGCTCCTCGTCGGGGTCACCCTCTTCGTCGTCGGCAGCATCACCGCCGCGATGGCGACCGGGGCGAGCAGCCTCATCGCCTCGCGGGCCCTCCAAGGGGTCGGCGGTGCCATGGTCCTGCCGGCCACTCTCTCCACGGTCAACGCCACCTTCCGCGGCAAGGACCGCGCGGTCGCGTTCGGCATCTGGGGGGCCGTCATGGCCGGCGTGGCCGCCATCGGCCCGCTGCTTGGTGGGTGGCTCACGACCTCCTTCGACTGGCGGTGGATCTTCTGGGTCAACGTGCCCCTCGGTGTGGCCGTCGTCGTCGGTGCCCTCCTCACCGTCAACGACACCAAGGGCCGCCCCGGCGGGCCCGGCGTTGACGTCGACGGGCTGCTCACCAGCGCCATCGGTCTCGGATTGCTCGTCTTCGGCCTCATCGAGGCCAACAGCCTCGGCTGGTGGACGCCCAAGGCCGACTTCACCCTCTTCGGGTGGACCTGGTCGACCAGCGCCCCGCTCTCCCCGGCCCCGGTCGCCATCGCCGTCGGCGTGTTCTTCCTCTTCCTCTTCTGGATTTGGGAGAAACACCGCGCCGGCAACGGTCGCTCGGCGCTGCTCGACATTCGCCTCCTCGACATCCCGACCTTCACCTGGGGCAACCTGACCGCCGCCATGGTTGCCGCGGGCGAGTTCGCGCTCGTGTTCGTCCTGCCGCTCTACCTCGTCAACGCCCAGGGCCTGTCGATCATGGGGGCCGGGCTCGTGCTCGCGGCGATGGCCCTCGGCGCGTTCTTCTCCGGGGCCCAAGCACGGCACCTCGCGGCCCGGTTCACCCCCACGCGCGTCGTCGTGCTGGGTCTGACCCTCGAACTCATCGGGGTGGTCGCCACCGCGCTCGTCCTCGGGCCGGACCGTTCCCCGTGGTTCGTGGCGATCGCCATGACCGTCTACGGTGTCGGGCTCGGGTTGGCCTCGGCGCAACTCACCTCGACCGTGCTCCGGGATGTGCCGCCCGAGCAGTCCGGGTCCGCCTCGGCCACGCAGAGCACCTTCCGCCAGGTCGGTTCGGCGATCGGCAGCGCAATTGCCGGCACGGCCCTGGCCGCGGGCTTGACCGCCGTCCTCACCGACCGGCTGAGCGCCATCAAGGGCCTCCCGTCGCAGGCCGTCGACAAGTTGGCGTCGGCGACCATCGACAGCGCCGGTGGCAGCATCGACGGCTTGCGGGCCGCGGGCACCCACGGCCAACTCGGCAACCTCGGCCCGACCGTCACCCAGGTCCTGGAGCGGGCCTTCGCCGACGGCACCCGGGTCGCCGTGTTCGTCGCCGCCGCCTTCCTCGTCCTCGGCCTCATCGGGTCGTTGCGCGTCGACCGCCTCGCCCGCCAATCCGCCTCCTGACCTCTCCTCGAGTCGCTCCGCGTCGGCCGCCAGGATCGCCATCTCGGCTTCTGGCGGCCGCTCGCTGACCTCCGCCGCGGGCCCGGATGCCAACAATCCACAATCGCGCCCGTCGCCTGTTCGCCCCGGCCCGGATGTGGTCCGATAGGGGTATGAGCAAGCGCCCGCACAACCCGCGTCGGCAACCCAATCGGCAGGCGACCCGGCGCGGCCCGGTGCGGCGGCGGCATACCGAGTTCGAAGACCCGGCCAACAGCGGACTCATCCGGTCGATCCGCGAGGCCCTGCGCAGCGACGCCCCGATGGACTTGGCGGCCCACGCATCGATGCTCCTGTCAGCCCTCACGATGCCGCGGCCGGACGCCGACGGCCCCGGCCCCGGCCCTGGCCCCAGCCCGGGCCCCGGCATGCCGACGATCACGCTTCACGAACTCGTCGAGTCGTTCATCGGGGTGCCGCTGGCCGAGACGACCGCGGTGCTGCACGTGTTCGCCGCGTACCTCACCGACGAGTTGCTCGGCGCGCGCATCCGCCGCGAACTGGCGACCCGGCGGCACCCGCTGCCCGAGCACGTCACGCGCTTCGCGGAGGTGGGCGTGGCCCGGGCGATGATCCTGGAAGACCCGGAGGGCACCGCTGCCGAACTCCTCCTCGAACTCGCCGGCGCGGGGGTCCGGGACTCGACCATGGCGGTGTCCATCAGTTTCGTGCTCGGCTCGATCGTCACGGACGCCTTCGTCGTGCCCGAGAGTCTCCAGACCTTGCTGCAGCGGTATGCCGAGACGGCACCCAAGTTGCCCGACACACTCGCGTTCCGCCCCCTCGCCCTCGCCGACGCCCGCGCGTACGTCGAGCAGGGCATCGCGGCATACGACATCGACAGCGAAGGCGCACCGGAGAGCGAAACCTGGCCCGGGTTCCGCCACCTACTCGCGGCCGTGGTCCGGGGCTTGCCCGCGGGTGGGCAGGGGTCACCGACCCTCGGCCAGCGCTGGGACGACGACGAGGACTGGGACTCCGACGACCTATGGGACGCCCTGGAATCCGCGGCCGGGGAGTTGGCCCACGACTTCCTCGAATCTCGCCAGGGGGCATTCCTCGACCAAAGCCTCGACGGCTACGACCACGCCCTGGCCCATCTCATGGCCTCGGCCGCGGTCGAGGCCCTCGACCCGGACGACCTCATCTGGCCCCCCGAACACGTCACCGGCATCATCGAACACCTCCTCCCCGTGACCGTCGACCCCGAGCCGGAGCGCTACGCGCGGGCCCCGGTGGTGCTGGAGGCGTTCATCCGTTTCTGCCACGCCGACTCCGACGCGCCGGCCTCGGCGACCCGGGCGGCGCTCGCGGCGCTCAAGGCCGCGACCCCGAGGTACCTCGAACGGCGCACCGACCCCGACGTCGTCGCGGAACGCGAACTCATCCACCGGGCGTCGTTGCGGGAGGCCGCCCACCTCAGCCCGTCGCTCTACCGGGTGGTCCGGCTCACGTGGTCGGTGGGTTCGCAGGAGGCGCTCGAGGCTCTCGATGTGGTCCCGTTGCCGGTCGAGGAGGAGTTGGACCTCACGGAGGTGCCGGCCGACATTGTCGATCGGGTATGCCGCGTGGCCGCCTTGGTCGACGGGGCCTGGGAGGCGCTGTTCGGGAGTCCGCGGTTGCTGCCGCCCGAACGGGTGGAGGCATTCCGTGAGTTGGGGGTTCAGGTGCCGGACCCACCGGACTGGCGCGAACTGCGCACGGCCGCGCGCCGACTGTTGGCTCGCGTCGCCCGTCAGGACCCGGCCATCTTCCGGCGCCGCTCGCGCGACGACACCACCGCCGCGGCCCTGGTGTGGATCATCGGACGTGCCAACGGGGTGCTGAGCGCCTGGGTCGGCGGGGTCGAGGTGGCGACGATGATGACGCACTTCGGTTTGAAGGGCAGCCCCAGCCAGCGCGCCGAGTCGATGCTGCGCGCGATCGGCGCCCCGGACTCCCAGGGGTTCATGGACGTGTTCGTGGGGACGCCCGACCTGCTGATCTCGTTCTATCGGGCCCAACTGATCGACGAACGTGACGACCTGACCGAGGCACCTGGGTAAGCCGAGGGTCACAGAGCCGCACGGGTCAACCACCTCTACTACTGTGTCGGAGTGGGCGACCTCCGGCTCGAAGACCTGGTCGAGCGCAGCGACTGGGCTGGCGTGCAGGTAGCGCTTGCCCACCTGCCCGAGCCGCAGATGACCGAGGCACGACGGTGGTATCGCCGCGCGGGCAGGGCGCAGGCCCGCCGGATCGCCAGCGGCGACTGGCAGGACCCCTCGCGGGTGGTCCAACTGCTGCTCGCCCTGGCACTCAGCGAGACCCCCGAAGAGGCATCTCAAAACTGCCAGTGGGGGCGACGGTGGCTCTCGCGAGATGACGAGGAGGCCGTGGTCGCGTGCGCCGACGTCCTCATTCGGCGAGGTTCGAGGTGGTCGGCCGACTTCGTGACCCTGGCCACCGGGACCCTCCTGCGCGGCGAGTCTCGCCGCGCGGTCGCCGAGATTGCCGCCTTGAGCAGCGCCGCTATCGCTGCTCACGAGCTCCCGGTGCCCACAACCGTGACCTACGTCTGCGGCTGGGCCTTGCTCATCGAGAGGGCGCACGCCCACGCCACCGCCGAGAACCGGGCCCAATGGCACCCGCTCACGCTCCTGACCGCCGACCGTGACGGGGCTCGACCGGCATACGCACTGGGGCCAAAGACCACCCTGGGTGACTGCCTTGCCGCCACCGCGTCCCCGACGGAGGTCCTCGTGGCGGCGATAGCCACGGCCAACGCGTTCCCCGAGTGGGCCGGATTCACGGAGGACGGCTGGCGCGTCGAGGCGACCATTCGCGAGGCGGTCGCGTCCCGGCTGCTCGACCGAGCACCCCTCCTCGACGGGGCCTTTGCGGCGCTCAGCCGTGATGACCGCGCCCACAATCAGCGCGTGTTGGTGGAGATCCTCAAGGGCCTGCAACCCTCGCCGGCGGAGATTCGCGCACGGTCCGCGCTGCTCCTCCATGTCGCGCCCACGGTGCATGGCAGCGTGTCCCGGGTCCTCCTCGACATGGCCCTGGCCGCGGATCTGCCGGACGCCGATCTCATCGAACTGGGCACGATCATCCTGGCCCGCCCGGAGAAGGCGCCAAAGACCCGGCTGCTGACCCACCTGGCGAAGGCGACGGGCGAGGCCCGCGAAACCCTCCTGGAGTTGGCGGCCGCCGGCGCTGATGCTGCCCTCGCAGCCAAGGCTCGTGCGCTCCTCAGCGCTTCTCCTCCCGAGACACCCCCGGAAGAGCCCGCGAGCGCCGCCGGGCTGCCGTCGTGGACCCATCGCGTCGAGCCGCTGCGGCCGGGGCCGTTTGCTCCGTATGCCGCGGATGAGGCCGGCCTCGACCAGGCCCGTTCCGACGACGAGACCTGGTCACAGATCACCATCGAGGCGGCATACCTCGATCTTGTCGTCCGGTTCGCCCATCGCGATCTCGACCGGCTACGGGCCGCGGTTGCGTCAGCGCCGGCGCCCGACTTCTACTCCCATGTCCGGACCCCCTACCTACTGCATCAGTGGGTCACGACCGGGGCCTCGCACCGGTCATACCAGCGCACGATGAGGAGCTTCCGGTACGCAGAATCCGGCACTGAGCCGATCGTGGAGAACCACTCGTACGAGTTCCTGCCAGCGGCTCATTTGGTGTTTACCGATCGCCTCGTCGAGGAGACGCTGGCGCGGCTGGGACCGTTGCCAGAGTTGCTCAGCACCCCGTCGCGCGCGGATGGCACGCTGGAGGTCGCTGTGCTGGCCGAGCGCGTCAAGCGCGCCCGCCACCATGGCTACGGTCCCTACGACCTTGCGCAGGCCCTGTTGCGACTCGGGCCCACGGCGCCCGGTGATGCCCGGTTCTTCGATGGCCTCGTGCTGCCGCCGATGGCCGCCGCCTCGCCACGATCGCCATGGTGGCGCCGTCGGAAGACGGCCGGCCCTGACGACGGCGTCGAAGCGATCCGGCAGTGGATTTCCGGTGGCGGCTGGACCCCGCGGGATGTGGGTTTTCCGGGTCTGGAACCGCGATCCGGGACGCTGCGGCTTCCCCTTCCCGACCTGCTCCGCGGCTTGGCGGGGATGGACGGCATCCGCGCTCCGGTGGGCGAGGGCTGGCGCCGGCCTTGGGGCGCCGACGATCCGGGCCCGTGGCTGGGCGTGTGCCCCTGGGACGTCGAGCACCTGTGCGTGACGCTCGCGGCCCGGACCGACCAGGACTCGGTGTTTCAACCCGAGCGACTCGCCCTGGTGGTGTGGTCGGCGGGTCCTATCGGACCGGCAGCGCATCATCACTTGGCCCGATTGCTCGCCCATCCCCGACTGGACAGTCGGCTTCTCGCCGCGCAGCACGCGGGGACTTTGGCCCGGCAGGGACGGCTCGACCCGCAGACGCTGAGGGAACGCACGCTCGCCCTGGTGAACGCTGGTGCCCTGTCGCTGCCCCGCGCAGTTGCGGGATGGGCCGAGTTGGCCAGCGCGTCGTCAATGAGCACGGTCTGGCCCAGTTGGCAGTCGGTCCTGGATGTGGCTTGTGGTGCAGCGCGCAAACCGGCCGGGCTCGCCGAGGTGCTCCGGGTCACCCGAGAACATGCGCCGGTCCTGCGGGCCGCACTGGGCACATCGTGGGTGCCCTCCTCAGTGCGCGCACTTGCGAGTGCGGGAGGCTCGACGAAGGCTGCGGCCGAAGCCCGGGCTCTGCTCGCCTACCTTGACCAGCGGGACATGCGGTGACGAACCTCATCGGCACCTCGTGGCTGAGAAGTATCGGCTCGGATACCTCGCTCGCCCTGGAAACAGGGTTGGGCCTCACCCCTGGCGGCCTGGTGTCGCGCCCGGAGTTCTTCTCGGGCGTGCTCTCCAGACCCGAGATCGCGGCGGCCGGCATCCTCACCGTCGCCGATGTGGCCACGACGACCTACCTCGATCTGTCGGCCCTGGCCGCCAGCCGAGACCCGGTGGTCACCGCGAGCGGGGACCGGTTGCGGTTCGAGTCGTTCAGCGGCTGCAACGGCGTGTATGCCCGTTTCGATCTCCTCGCTGAGGGCATCGCCTCCGGCGAGGTTTCCTTCGGCACCACCAACGTCGACGTCAATATGCCGTTGCGCGGCGCCTTGGCCGCGCTGCCACCTCACGAACTGATGCACCTGGCCGTCGGTCGCGACGTGCTTCGGATGTCAACCCTCGACCAGACGCACGAGGAGCGGAAGGTCGCGTTGCCGCACAGGTGGGCGCGCGGGTTCGCCGAGATCCCGACGATCCTGCCCGGCATGGACCTCGCGCTCGAAGCGAACAAGACGCAGGCCATGGCCTTCTTGGCGGGACTTCCCCGAGGCGCCCCAGGGCCCGTGGTCGGGGTGGCGCCCGGCCCGCGCGGGCACCGCCTCACCGGACGCGGAGCGCGGGGGAGCGCGACCTTGGCGGGGACGTCGCGGCTGACCAGCCTGCGCCGGGTGATGCGGCATATTCGGCGCCTCACCGTGTGGGCCCACGACTCCGGCGCCAGCGCGTGGGCCGCCGACCTTGACGGCGGACGGATCACGCTCGCACTGACTCCTCAGCCGTATCGCGGCTTCTCCGGCGAAGGTCAACTCCTCCTCGCCTTGGCCGGTGCTGCAGATGCTGGGCAGGCTGCCTCGCTCGACCCGGCGCTTCGGGTGTTGGAGCACCTCGCCTGGGAGCCACGCGTCGACCCGGCGCTGCTGGCGGCGGAGACGGGGATGAGCGTCTCGCAGGTCCACGATGGCATCGCGGTGCTCGCCGCGTCCGGCAAGGTGGGGTACGACCTCAGCGAGGCGGCATACTTCCACCGCGAGTTGCCCTATGACGACGAGGCCGTCGACCGCGACCACCCGCGCTTGCGGGCCGCGCGCACCATCGTCGCGGCCGGCGGTGTCGCGCGCACCGACTCCGGGTTCCGAGTCAGGAGCCACGAACGGGAACACTGGGTCACCCTGGCCGACAGCGGCGCTTCGTGTACCTGTCGCTGGTATGCCCGGTATCGGGGCGACCGGGGGCCCTGCTCCCACATCCTCGCGGCCCGGCTGTTCCGCGACGCCTGAGGATGGAACCTGGGGCGCGTTGCGATCGAGGCGGACGGAGCCGATGAGGCGATCCGGATGAGCCGCACCTCAGTTTCGCTACGGCACTTCTGGGCGACTCTTCTGCGTCAGGCTCGCGGAGTCACAACCATTGATCGGTATGCCGCTTCGGCCGGCATCGAGCGGGCCGCCTCCGACGCTCGTCCCCTGGGACGCGGGCTTGCCTGCGTCGTCGCCGACGAGGGTGTCCGGGGCCTGCGTCCTTTCCTGGGCTGGACCCCTCGGCCCGCACTGGACCCTCGCGCGCCGTCCTCACCCCCGCGAGAAGTGACGGTCGTCGGGCAAATCGTCAAAGCCCGCGACCACCCTTACCCATGCTGAGAGGGCTACTGCAACATCTACTGCAACACGCTCTTGGCCGCCATGTTGCAGTAGCCGGCGCGGAATGCGGATGGCCGAGCCTCAGTTCAACCGCCAAGTCGCCCGTGGATCCTTGGTCGAAACCCCTTGCCAGGTAACGAGTCCCAACTCACGCAGTTGCGCCAGGGCCCGAGTAGCGGTCATCCGAGAGATTCCGGCAAGTTCGGCGAGTTGCCCGGTGCCGAGTGGCTGGTCGGTCACGCGCAGCACGTCAAGCACCGCGCGGCCACTCGCGGTGAGGGTGTCAAGCACCTGTCGAGGGATCGCGTCACTGGCCAGGAGCACGAGACGCACGCTGGAGGCCATTTGCGTGTAGAGCGGATCGGCGAGTCCTCGCCTGCGCAACTCGTGAGAATCCAGACCCGATGTGGTGGACCTGAGACTGGCTTCAAGACCGTCCGATGGCGCGTCGAGCGCCCGGCTCCTTCACCCGTCGCGCTGGTCGCCGAAGTGCTGGGCCAGTCGCTCGAGGGTGAACTCCTGGCGAAGTTTGCAGGCGCTGTTCTGGTTGGCAAACATGCCCTTCTCCCAGTACGCCTCCGACGCCGGGCGGGCGACGAGCCATCGAACGGGGACCACCCATTCGGCTTCGTCGTCCGTGTCCGCCTCGCCGTCAAGACCGTGGCCGTATGACCCCACGAGCTGTTGGTCGCGCAGGCGAACGATCCGTCCATCGACATCGACCGTGGCCTCGTCGAACCGTCGGGCCGGACTGAGGGTCTCACCCACGGCCACGTAGCCCTCCCCGGGGATGCAGACGTTGACCCGCGCCCCCACGGGAACGTTGCGGAGGGTGCGCGAGTACCACGCGTCACCGCCGGCGGAGACGAAACCGAACCTGCGCCCGTCCTCCCACTGGCGCCCACCCGGGAAGTCGCCGAAGGAGACGAACCAGTCGAGGCCGTTCCACTCGGCGCGCTTTCCCTTCTTCGATTGTGCGTATGCCGTGGGCGCGCCCTCGCCCTCGTCGTCGCGAGCGAGCCACGACCGGGCGAGGTAGCGGCGACCGTCATCCTCCAAATAGGAGAAGAAAACCGCGTTGAGCGGGACGCCGAAGGTGCGCAGGTACGTCACGATCCGCTCCGACCCGGGGTCCAGGTCGGTCGCGACGATGGTCAACTGGATCTGGGAGTTCAACTCATCTGGAGGCGCCCCACCAAAGACCGCGTCGTATGCCGCCTCGAAGGGCTCGTCGAGGTGGTCATTGGCGAGGTCGATGATCGCGTCCCGATCCAGCGTCGAGACCCACGACCCGTAGTCGAGCACTTGGGCGACAACATCGCGCGGGGTCTTGTCACGCTTGAGTTCGAGGACGTGGAGATTGCCCTCGCCGTCCATGGCGAGCAGGTCAATGACCTTGCCGTGTGGCGTGCGCACCTGGCGGCCGATGACGAACAGCCGCTCGCCGAGCAGCGAAGGGTCCTTCTCGAGGTATTCCTCCAACGTCGCCTCGGACGGCAAAGACGCCGCGCTGAGCCGCTTCGGAGTGTCTCCGTCGATCCGCCACATCCCCATCTCCACCGGCATGACTCATAGTCTCCCCGAAAGCGCCCGCACCAGCAGCGACGCGGGGCCGATCACGCGGAAGGGGTGCACGGTCGATCGATGGTCAATTCAGTTCGGACGCAACGTCCGCGATGTGATGACGGTCAACCAACGCATCGCGCGGGCTTTCTCTTTCCAGGCCCAGCCGATGGGGGGACTACAGGCGCACCTTGACTTCTCAAACTCGGACGTACCTGGCACCGCGGCGTTCGCCGACTACTCGGAGATCACCGCGGTCGACCATGCGCTTGAGCACCCCCCTGGCTTGCGTTGGTGACAACTGGCACAACCCCGCCGCTTGCGCTCGGGTAATCGCTCCGTACGCATCCACGTAGTCACCGATCATTCGCTCTTGCTGGATGGGGTCAGCACCCTTCACGCGCACGTAGGCGGTCCGATCCTGCGCCAGGTCGTAGAAGCGGGGCGTGAGATGGAGTCTTCGGCTCCGTCCCACGCCTCGGGTCTCGAGAATGCCCAACTCCACCAGTTGCGTGGTGGTGTTTCGCACCGTGGCGGGAAGCATCGACAGTGACTCGGCTAACTCGCTTGGCGCGGCTGAGCCCATCGCCTTGATCTCGTGCACCACCCGCAACTGGTCCAACCCCAGAGAGCGCTGCTGTTCGTTCTCGAACGTCAGCAGGAAACGGACCAGATCGAGGTCGGCCGTTCCGAGAGGGACGGACACCAGAACTGAGTTCGTCGTGGAGCGTGCGTAGCTCGGCGCGTCGCGGCCGGCACGTAGCTGCTGTTCGAACATCTCATTGACGCCTTTGCCCTTGCGCTCGACGAGTCCGGCCCGCTTGAAGGCGTCGGCAAGGATCGGGCTCCTGGGACGTGACTCATCGAGGATGTTGTGGATCGTGACGCCGGGCGGCAGACCGCCTGGGTTGCTCACCACGAACTCGGCATCGTCAATCTGCACCCTCGTCGGACCGAGGACCGAGTAGTCGCGGTGCACGATGGCGTTCGCGACTGCTTCGCGGCGGGTCACTGACGGGATGAGCGGAACGTCGACTCGGTGGATGCCCGCCATCAGTTCCGTCACGCTGTTGCGCGCATCGATGAGCGCCTGCATCTCCTCGGTGATACGCAGGAGAGGTCCGACGATGCGCTCGTTGGCAGGGCTCGCCGCCCGCAGGTCCTGGAAGATGAACTCGGCGTTGGGCACCCATCGTGCGACTGCTTCAGCCCTGCCGAATAGCAGAATGGCACCGAGACTCACTGGGGCCGCGATAGGGACCAAGCCGAGAGCTCGAAGGATGTCCTCGTCCTGGAGGTTGGCGGTGCTGTCCCTGGTCAGGCTGGAAAGCCGGCGATACCGGTCGAACTCAGCAGGGTCGAGGTCCGTGTGGGTAGCGCCTACAGCGACGGCAGCGGCATAGTCCTGCCCGCGGGTGACCATCCCCATGCTCACGATCTCCTGCGGCGACATGGGCACGCACTGGGGTTGTCCGAGGGTGTCAAGCACTCGCTTGGTGTAGTACCCATCCTTGGTGGCTACAGGGCCTGGGTCGGCACGTGGCACATCGATCCGGAACACCGCTTTCCCGTCGATGTGCTCCAGGGTTACCGTGACGCCAAGCGGGGGGTCCGTGCTGTTTTGGACGTATGCCGCCACCCGCACCGGATCCATGTGACCGCCAGGGCGCGACTGCGCACCGACGACCCGTCCGTCATCACCCACGCCGAGCAGGAGTATGCCGCCTTGGGCGTTCGCCAGACACGTCACGGCCTTGGTCAGGTCCCGATCGTTGAGGTGAGACTTGAACTCCGTCGTCAGCGTCTCGCCACCACGGAGGAGGTCGCTGGTGTGCATGCGCCATAGCATTGCATACTTATGAGCCCGTTTTCTAAGAGCACACTCCGAGTCATAACTTTTAATGCCATTAAGAGGGGGCTCGCACGGATCGCTTGGTCCCCCCGGCGCCCTGCCGAGAAGTTGCGAAAACTCGAACCGCCGAGCGCTCCCGCGTCGATGCGTATGCCGCACACGATCCCCACCACCACCTGTGTCAAGGGCGAGCCGTGCGGATGCGGGAGGACCGTCACCGTCAAGGACACCGAGCACGAGCGCGACCGGCAACGCCTCCCCTGACGAAGCACGCGCTGGGCGAAGTCGTACAACCGCCGTAGCCGCATCGAGGGCTCCTTCGGAACCGTCCGATACCAGTCCCTCAACCTCAACCGGGGGTTCTTCCGGATGACCGGACTGGTCGCGACTGGCCTGCTGATGGCAGTCACGCTCATCGGGCACAACCTCGTCAGCCTGCACGCCTGGCACGCCAGACGCGGCCTGCCCGAGCCGTGGCAGGCACACCTCCCCCGGAGGGGGCACCCCCAGGCGAACCCGTCGACGACCGGCCCCTGGAGAAAGCGACCCGCACCTGCCGCCGACGCACGCGCCTGACCGACTGACAGTCCCGGCTTCGAGCCACTCACCCCGCACGACGTTGGCGCCAGCCTGCCCGGAAACAGCCACGGGACGCCGAAACCGAGCCCGCGGCATACGAAGATGCGTGTCAGCGGAGACGCAGAAGGCGGGCACGACCCCCACAACGACGAAACTCCCGACCGGATCGACTCCCCCAGAGGGGGGACCCCCACGGCCGGGAGTTTCGTGAAACCGAAACGGGTAGTTGAGGGAACTACCCCGTTGTGCGCAAGGGGGGACCCGGTCGAGCCCGCCTCGTTCCTCGGCGCCCGCTCCCCCTCCCGGCATCCTCTCCTTGCCGCACAACGCGAAACGACCGGCGCAGGTCGTTTCGCGTTGTGGGTAGTTCCCGAAAGTCCCTGAGCTGCAGATTCGGTTGTGAGGTGCGGCGGCCTGGCACACGGCTTCGCCCCCATCAGCCACCCGACGCGAGCAGCGTCCTCGGCAATCGGTTTGGCGGCCCGGTCCGCTCTCGCCGACTGGCTTCCGCCCTCGGAGCGATCCCGTCAGGTGTCGACCAGCTAGCCGCGCCGGCGACGTCCCCGGCTGGTGGGAATCGGGTCGAGCCCCAGCACGTCGATGCCCAAATCATCGAACGGGATGACAGGAATCGTGCTTGATGCCACAAGCGGCGTTACCAGCGGCTCGCTGGTCACGATAACGCCGACCACGGAGCTCTCGCTGGGGCCTGCCTCCGCTCCAATGTGGGCTAGCACGGCAGCGAGGTTGCCCCTGAGCCAGTCGACCCGTCGAGCATGCTTGTCCGCCGTTGAGCGCTCGACCTTCTTGCCCTGCTTGCCCCGGAAGAGCTTGACGATCTCGTGCGACATCTCCGCCGGAGTCCGGGCGACTTCAAGGTCTTTGGCTTCAACTGCAAGCACGGTGCGGGTGTTGGGATGCCATGCAAGGACGTCAATGTCACCGAGGTCGAGGCCATCGGCATCAGCGATTCGCGACCCGGCCACCTTGCTGACCGACAGTTCAGTGGTGAAGCCGAGGCTCTGCAATCGCTCGGCAACATCGGTCGCGTAGCCCTCGTTGATTCGACCTCGCGCCTGAGAGATGTACGCCTTCATGGATTGAGTCCTCGCACTGGCCTGCAACCGGCCCGACGTCAGACTGGACAGCCAGTATGGGCCGGTGCCGAAGACGCTGCGGAACCCGAACACCAACTCGTCGCCCTGCAGTACCAGTGGCCTCCGCACGTACGACCTGTTGCGGTTGAAGCGCCACGGGAACGCGTCCGGCCCAATGCTCATGAACTCGTCTCGCGGGGTGAGCGTGATGGCGTTGAACACCGTGTCGACGACCTCCGGGTCGAGGTTGCGAGCACCTGCCACCTGAGCGATTGCCTCGGCGCGCGCCAGCCTTGTGACCTGGTCGGCCGTTCCGATGTCGAGCAGACCGCCGCACACCTCTCGGAGGTCGGCCAAGGTGAAGCCGTATTCGCTGCGCATGGCGTCTGCGCTTTCGTTCACGACGTCCGGTGTCGACATAGAACTGGTGTCATCTGCGGGGGGCTCGAGTGCGGTGCGGATCGCTCTTGCGCCAGCGGCTTCCGCATACGCCTTGACAGCCAGGTCGACGGGCTTGTCGCGGCTTATCCCCAGGCGTCCCGACTTGAGGATAGACACCTCGAAGTCGGCTAGCTCGTAGTGCAGGAAGTCGGACGCTGTCCCCCAGTCGATGATCTCCTGCGCAAGCCCGAGCATCTGGTAGTAGCCACGTGTCGTCGGAAGCCGGTCACCCTGCGGGGGCCGAGCGGCGACGTACTCGATCAGGAATCTGTTCGCACGGTGGGCGGTCGCGCTCTCGCTGCGGTGCTCGACCAGCTCCTTGGTCGTCTCTGCATCGGCACCGAAGCACGCGAGACGTGATCGCAGCATCCGCGTGTTGTACTCCACGAAGTAGACGAGGGCCTCGTTCTGGGCAACGAGATACTCGAGCAGTGACCGCTGGTCGTACTTCGCGATCTCTGCCTCCATCTGCTCGAACAGGTGGCTCACGGCCTTGTTCAGGACCTCGCGCCGGTCAGCGCCCGTCAGCGGCCCTACCGGGACAGCTCCACCCCCGGGGTCGCGCAGCCATTGGCCGAGATCGTCAAGTATTTGAGCAGTGACCTGCCCGTGCCCCGTAAGCGGCGACGGCAGCCGCTCGGCCCGCATGTCGGGGGCGTTGTTCTCGTTGAACGCGTTGAGGATCCGTTTCGAGCCGAGCGGCGCGACCACGTCGACCAGCGCCTCAACGTCGTCTGTATCGACGGCGAACAGCTCGATCAGGAGTCTGGCAACGAGGTGACGCTCAGCCACGTTCGATTCTGCTTGCAGGTCGGCGACGAAGAGGTCCGTGAACCGGAGCGCGATGGTTCCCTGTCCGGCCGAGGCTTCGATGGGGCGCACCGACGTCGGGCCATCGCCAAGGCGATTCCATGTCGATGCGGGGCCTGGCGAAAGGACCAAGTGGCTCCTCGGTGCCCGGGGTGTGAGCCCGCCGAGGACGATGCACTCACGGATCCAGAACGCGACACTTTCCAGTAGGAGAGCGGCCGCATCTGCCGATGGCTCCTCGCCCAAGTCCGGGCTCACGAAGACCTGGGTAGTCCCAACCTCGACGACGTAGCCGATGAACGAAGTGTTCGAGTCGAGGATGAAGATTTCGGGAGTGTCTCGCTTGAATCGACGCCGCGCTTGAACCATCGGGCGACCTTCGACGGGGGCCGCTACCCCGTGCCGGTCCGTCTCTTCGAAGAACTTCTCGCGCTCAAAGAAGCCGTCTCCAGCCTGGAACACAGTGAGGGTGGGTATGCCGTCATCGGAGACGTAGAACGACTTCTTTCTGAGTTCGTACGCCCAGTATTCGTCGAGGATGTTGGCGGACATCGATTCGCCCGGTCGACGGTCCTGGGCTTCGGCGAAAAGCAACAGCCCGAGGGCCCCGTCTGGTTCGCGGTGGAATATGACCTCAAGGTCGTCGGACCGCGCCATCAACACAGGGTCGGCGCCGTCGACGTTCGGGACACCCCAGAAAGCCGAGCGGCCTGGGCTGTCTGTGATGACCAGATGGAGCAGCCACTCCGATGTCGAGTACGAGGTACGAACGTCGGGTCGAATGAGGTCCCCGATCTGACCGAGCACCGCACTTGTGTTGTGCATCCCCCATTGGTGTTCCGGCGACCAGTCAGTGAGATTGTCCGTCGCGACGATGACATGTACGTCCGTCGCCGAATCCACGGAGAACAGGTACCTACTCATCGCCCCGCCCTCTGACAGCACCTTTCGATGGGCACCGCGTGGAAGTAGCCGCTCTACCCTGCGAAGGGCGGCGGCGCTGTACCGCCTGCAGAGCTCTTCGAGTTCGTTCTCCTGGTAGGCGAAGCGAAGCAGGTGGTGGCGAACCGTCAGCAGTAGGTCGAGAGGAACGACCAGTTGGTAGCCGTCCGACAGCCTGAGGAACGGAGTCACGATAAGACGGTCCTCCGTCATGTCGTCGTCGCACGGGTCGGTCAGCTCGCCGGGATCGAGCGCGAACGTATCAACGACCATCCGTAGCCAAGAGCCGTGTGCTTCGAGATCAGCGAAGCTGAGGAACGCGCATTGCGCCAAGTCGTCGAGTCGAGCCGCACTTGGTACGTCCATCGGCGCTCCTGGACCCCTCCCAGGCCGTGCGCCTCTGACAAGACCGGCACGTGTCAGGACAAGGTTGCTGACGGTGAGGAGCCCCTGGATGAGTTGCCGCGCTGGACCGCGGACGCCCTTCGACATTCCGTCCTCACGGAACACGGCGTCCGCAAGATTCTCGACGTCACCCACCGTGTGCTCACCGGAGCCTGGCGAAACCAGGTACTCGCCGCCATAGAAGCTGATGCTCTGGACCATGATCTCGGAGTACGGGTCCTCCTGTCGCAGGATTCGGCGGCCCCCGATGTCGTCACGCTTGAGCAGGGCCCTGACAGCGCTGGCACTGAGCGGCTTCTCCGAGTCGTCTGGCACTGCCATCCCGAGCGCGGCGAGCCGGTGCAACCTCACCAATCGCGAGGCGTTGCTCGGGAGCAGCATGAGCCCCGACGCGGCTCTCGCAATCGCGGGTCCGCCGGCGTGCCGAGGAGCGTCGACGACCACGGTTCCAACCACGGGGCCAATGCTGTCATCAGACACCGACAGATAACGGCGTCGGAGCGTCAGCGCGGGCGACTACATCTAGCGCGCCGACGCGGGATGCGGCCGACCGGCCTCGACTGCAGCCCTGGATAAGTCGGCGCAGAGTGGCAGGGGGAAGGTGAGTGCCCGCTGCATACCGCCGTCTTTCGCCCTCCGTGACAAGGTCGACATCGGTACGCGATCGTTTGTGTCTAGGCGCGGCGGCGGGGCCTGCGGATTCGCTGCCACCACCGAGTCTGTTCCAGGGTGGATTCCGTGGATGTCGGCTCGGCGGGTGGCAGTGGTGGTCGTGCCCTCAGCATGTTGACCAAGTCGGGCAGCCCGGCGGCCAGCGCGATCCCGAGCTTCTGCTCGCGACCAATGGTGGCGTCAGGCAGCAGTCCCGCGACGCGTTCGCGCTGAACGACGGTCGGCTCGAAATACATCGGGGCCGATGCTTGACGGCCCAGGACCGCCAGACTTGGTTCGGCGTCGTGGAGGAGTTCCAAGTCGGCGATCAGCGACTCCCACCCACCCCGTCCCCGATGCAGCCACCAGGCCCGCCGGCGGATCCCCGGGTCCGCGTCGCTCTTGAAGTCTGCGATCTGATCGAGGACCCACAGGTTCGGGTGAGCGGCCAGCACCGTGCCGGCCAGCCGGGCGATCCTGGAGTGGGGCGACCTGACCAGGGCGAGCAGGTCGGGAACGTCCGCGTGGGACGCGTGGCCGACCAGCAGTCGCAGCCCCACCTTCTGAAGGGCCGGCTCGGTAGCGTGCACCAGATCAAGGACCTCTGCTCGATCGATGGCCGAACCGGACTCGGCGAGCCCGAGATAGGCCAGGGCCTGCCTGGTCGGGGTCGGGGCCGAGTGGATGAGGTCTGCATGCGTCGGATCTTGGTCGAGTTCCTGCCATCGTCGGCGGGCCCAGAGCCGAACCAGGACCGAGGAGTCGACCAGCAGCGGCGCCACGTCCCCAGCCTCGAGGTCGGAGGCGTGCAGTCTCACCAACCCGAGCACTCGGCTCTCGGCCGTTCGAGCACGCAGCAGCAACGCCCTGATCGTCGGCGGGTCGGCCTGGTCGGCGATCACGTGGGTGAGCACTGATCGCACCACCTGGTCCCGCTCCCGCGGCAGCAGATCTGCTGCCGCGACCGAGTCGAGCATCCCCAACTCAACGCTCCGACGGAACGCGAAACGGCGAAGGGACAGAGCCCCGCTTCGCCCCCACGGCAAGCACGACACGCAGCGAGGCACACAGCGCTTCCGCGGACCGGCCGTCGATGGGCACCCATTCCGGGTTCGGTGCCCCAACACGTCCGCCTCGATGCGGATGCCGCATACCATCCCGACGACCTCCTGCCTCAAGGGCGAGCCGTGCAGCTGCGGCAAGACCGTCACCGTCAAGGACACCGACCACGAACGCGACCGGCAGCCGCTGCCTTGGCAGGGCACTCCTTAGGCCAAGTCCTTCAACCGCCGCACCCTCGTCGAAGGACTCTTCGGCTCTGCCCGCTACCAATCCCTGAGCATCAATCGCGGCTTCATCCGGATGACCGGCCTCACCGCGACGGCCGCCTTGCTCGCCTTCGCCTTCGTAGGCCACAACCTCGTCCGGCTCCACGCCTGGCACACCGTCCGCGGCCGGCCCGAACCCTGGCAGGTCCACCTCCCCCGGAGGGGGCACCCCCAGGCGAGCCGGTCGACGACCGGCCCCTTGACAAGGCCACACGGACCAGAGGCCGACGCAAACGAAGCGGCGACTGACCAGTCCAACCCGCGCCGCTCACTAGCAGGGAGCCCGCGCAAGCCTGCCCGGAAACGGTCACGAGACAGGGAAACTGGCCCCGCGGCATACGGAATCGGCGGCAGGACGGCCGTCGGCGACCCGCACGACCCCCACAACGACGAAACTCCCGGCCGGATCATCTCCCCCAGAGGGGGGACCCCCACGGCCGGGAGTCTCGGGAATCCGAAACGAGTAGTTCAGGGAACTACCCGCGTTGTGCGCAAGGGGGGATTTGAACCCCCACGCCCGTAAGGACACTGCCACCTGAAGACAGCGCGTCTGCCGTTCCGCCACTTGCGCGTGGTCTCCGGTCACCGACTAGCACGGCACCGAAGCGGTCTCAGTCTGCCGCACACCCGCGCACTTCTCCAAGCCGGCCGCACGCGACGGCCGCCGGATGGCCTCCCGATCAAGCCCGGGTGGCGGCTCAAGCGCCAGTTGTGGACCATAGCGCCTGCAAGAACTGACGAAACTGCTCAGTAGCGGCGCTGGGATGGGTGTGCGCCGGGCGGCGGCTCTTGGACGGGAGCGCGCGGGACAGGGGCACGCCGGCAGCAACCGCACCCGAGCGCGGCTAGCGACGCCGCCGGTTGCCGCGGGTCTTCAGGCGCACCTTCGGCATCTCGGGCGCGGGGATCCACCAGGACCCGTCGTGCTCACGCGGCGTATATCCGTGCACGTACCCAAATCGCGGCTGATGCCAGTTCCACGCCTGGTGCGCGGCCACGATCTCCTCGTGCGTGCGCCCGATGAAGTTCCACCACATCACCACCTCCTCCTCGAACGGCGGCCCGCCCAGCACCACCACCCGCGCCCCCTCGTCTCCCGCGGTCAGCGGCAATCCCGTATGCCGCCCGCTCGCCTCGGCCTCGCCACTCTCGTCCCGCTCCGCGCTCGCCTCGGCCTCGCCGCTCCCGTCCCGCTCCTCGCTCGCGTCCGCATCCACCACCCCCAACTGACCCACGGACAGGGCGCATCCGGCATACGTCACCGAACCCCGATCGACCAGCACCGCCACCTCAAACCCGGGCGGCACGTCCAACTCGACCGACGCCCCCGCATCCAGGCACACCTCGGCGCCCAGCAACGGCGTCGACGTCGTCACCGGCGACGCCGACCCGAACAACTCGCCCAAGAACACCGAAGCCCGCACCCCCTCACCGGGGCACACCACCGGCGGCGCATAGTGCTCGAACCGCGGCGCATCATGCCGGGTCGCCTCCGGCTCGACCACCCACAACTGGAGCCCGTGCAGCACCGACGTCGCCCCCGTCGACACCTCCGAGTGCGCGATCCCGGCCCCCGCGGTCATGAGGTTGACCTCGCCGGGGCGCACCACGGCATACGTGCCGAGCGAATCGCGGTGCTCCACCTCCCCCTCGAACAGCCACGACACGGTCGCCAACCCACAGTGCGGGTGCGGGGCGATGTCCAGGCCACCGGTGGCGGCAACGTCGTCGGGCCCGTAGTGGTCAACGAAGCACCAGGCCCCCACGACACTGCGCTCCCGGGCCGGCAACGTACGCCGCACCCCCATCGATCGCGGCCCGCCGAGGGGCACGTCGCGCGGCGTCAGCACCTGTACGTCCACCATGGCTCCCACCGTATGCCGTCCGCTCCCCTCCGCTGCCCCGGCCCACCTCCCTCAAAGTGGGCCGGGGCAGGGTGCGTATCGGCGTTGCCGGAGCCCGGACCAACGTCCACGAAGTACGCTGATGAGTACCCCTGGCCACGCAACGACAAGGAGGCGATGCCGCATGGGGCTCTTCGACCGAGTCGAGGGCAAGTTGGAGCGGGCCTACAACGGTCTGTTCGCGCGCGCCTTCCGCGCCGAGGTGCAGCCGGTGGAGATCGCGAGCGCGATCCGTCGGGCAATGGACGACCGCGCCAGCCACGGCGGCCGCGGCCGTTCGCTCGTGCCCAACATCTTCACCATCGAACTCTCCGAGACCGACCACGACCGGCTCACCCACCTCGATGACGACGTGGCCGACCAACTCGTGGTCGCCGCCGAGGAGCACGTCGCCTCCCAGCACTACACCCCCGGCGGCCCGATCCGCATCAACCTCACCTCCGGGCGCGACCTCGAGACCGGTGTCTTCCGGGTCCGCCCGATGACGGCCAAGCGCGCCGACCCGCCCCGTCGACCCGCCCCGCCGCCCGTGGACGATTGGGATGCGTGGCCCGACGAGCCGGAGGCCGCCGACTACGGTGTCGCCGACGACGACCCGTATGCCGTGGACGACCCGTATGCCGCGGACTCGCCGCCGGTTCGACCCGCCCGGGGTCGACACTCCGGTGGCGAGGCCGGCTCGGGCCAGGGAGCCGAGGGCAGCGCGGCAGCCGGAGCAGTTGCAGGGGCTGTCGGCGGTGCCGCGGCCGCAGGAGCGGGAGCCGCGGCGGCGGCGGGAGCGAGCGGGGCGGCATACCGGGCCCCGGCGGCGCGACCGGCGCCGATCCACCGACCCAGCCCCGCACCGGTCCACGCACCGGTGGGCGGGGGACGACCCAAGGGGCGCGCGTCCGACCGGCCCTGGCTCGTCCTCGACGGGCACCGCTACCTCCTCATCAGCGCCATCAACATCCTCGGGCGCGACGACGACGTCGACATCGTCCTCGACGACCCCGGTGTGTCACGACGGCACAGCGAAATTCGGGTGAGCATCGACGGGCCGCACTTCGTCGCCGTCATCCGCGACCTCGGATCGACCAACGGCACCTTCGTCAACGGCGAACGCGTCGACTCCGCCCACCTCTACGACGGCGACCAGGTCACCGTGGGCCGCTCCTCGCTCACCTACCGCGCCAACCGACCCTGACGAGCCGCGCGCATGAGTGAACTGACCCTGACGATCCTGCGGCTCGGCCTGCTCGTGGCCCTGTGGCTGTTCGTCTTCGCCATCGTCGGGGTGTTGCGCGGCGACCTGTACGGCCAACGCGTGACCCACCGGGTGGCCCGGGGGCGGCGCGCCGCCCGAGCGGCAGGCGCCGCCACGGGCGGGGCGGCAGCCGCCGTCGGCGGTCCGGCCTCGGCTCCCCCGGAACCGGCACCGGCCCGCACCGGCTGGTTCGGGGGCCGAGGGGGCAGCACCGCCCGCAAACTCGTCGTCACCGACGGGCCCCTGACCGGCACCAGCCTGCCGTTGCGCGCCCAGGGCACCCTCATCGGCCGCAGCCCCGAAAGCGCCCTTGTCCTCGACGACGACTACGCCTCGGGTCGGCACGCCCGCATCTACCAGGACAACGGCCGCTGGTACGTCGAAGACCTCGGCTCGACCAACGGCACGTTCGTCGACAACCAGCGTGTCACCGGCCCCCGCCCCCTCGACCTGGGCTCGTCGCTGCGCATCGGGCGCACCGTCGTCGAGTTGCAGAGGTGACGACGGTGCCCCTCACCTTCGATTACGCCGCCCGCTCCGATGTAGGCATGGTTCGTGCCAACAACGAGGACAGCGGGTATGCCGGCCCGCACCTGCTCGCGCTCGCCGACGGCATGGGCGGGCACGCCGGCGGGGACGTCGCGTCCTCGATGATCATCGGGGCGCTCGCCGACCTCGACGGGGAAGCGCTCTCCGGGGTCGAGGCGCCCGACGCCCTGGTGCGCCGCATCCGCTCGGCCAATGCCCGGCTCGGCGAGCGCACGCGGGAGGACCCCACCCTCGAGGGCATGGGGACCACGCTCATCGCGCTGCTGCGCGCCCGCGACAAACTCGTCCTCACCCACATCGGGGACTCGCGCGCCTTCCTGCGCCGCGACGGCGCCGTCACCCAGATCACCAAGGACCACTCGTTCGTCCAGACCCTCGTCGACGACGGCCGGATCACCCCCGAGGAAGCGCACACCCACCCCCAGCGCTCGCTCGTCACCCGGGTCCTCACCGGCGCCCCCGACGACGAACCCGACCTCGTGGTCCGCCAGGCCCTCGTCGGCGACCGTTATCTCATCGCGAGCGACGGCCTCACCGACTACGTCGCCCGCGACACCATCGACGAGGTGCTCCTCGCGGCCCGTCGCCCTCCCGAGTGCGCCGAACGCCTCGTCCAACTCGCGCTGCGCGCCGGCGCCCCCGACAACGTCACCGTCGTCATCGGCGATGTCGTCGACCTCATCCAAGGTCCGGTCCCCACCGACGTCCCGGTCGTCGTCGGGGCGGCCACGGTGACCCGCCGCGGCACCCGCCCCATCCCCGTCACGCCCGCCGAAAAGGCCGCCGCCCTCACCCAGGAGGCGATCGGCGCCACTGACGATGAGGAAGACGACGACGAGGTCCAGCTCGCCGAGGAGGGCCCGCGGTCCCGGGGCGCGCGGCTGATGCGCGCCGCCGCCGCTCTCGCCGTCACCCTCGTCGTTCTCGCCGGAGCCGGGTATGCCGGGTGGCTATGGGTGCAGACGCAGTACTGGCTGGGCGTGGACTCCGGGCGGGTCGTCCTCAACCAGGGCGTCGACCAGTCGCTCGGACCGATTTCGTTGTCCCACATCGTCGAACGCACCACGATCAGCCCCACTGACTTGCCCGACCTTTATCGGGACCAGTTGACGAAGGGCGTGGCGTTCTCCAGCGAGTCGGCGGCGCGGGCCCAGTTGCGCACCCTCGAAGTCCAGGCGAAGGCCTGCCGGTGGTTCGCCAGCCAGGGGCAGCCCTGTCAGCCCGTCTCCGGCACCTGGGTGGCCCCCACCCCCAGCCCGTCGCCGAGCCTGACGCCGAGTCCGTCCGCCGGCACCCCCACTCCCAAGGCCAGCGCCAGTGCCGGCGTCGCCACCCCGGTGGCGCGAGGCTAAGGCGGGCTATGACCATCGTTTCCCGCTTCCGCCCGACGCGGGGCCGCAACGTCGAACTCCTCCTCGTGGTGGCCGCCACCGCCATCGCGCTGCTCGCCTACATCAACGTCGGAGCCGCCACGCACGGGGAAGTCCCGTCGAGTCTGCTCGTCCTCGGCGGTGGGTTCCTCGGGATCGCGCTCGTGTTCCACCTCGTGTTGCGCTGGCGCGCATCGTATGCCGATCCCATCCTGTTGCCGATCGCCACCCTTCTCAATGGGCTGGGGTTGGTCATGATCCACCGCCTCGACCTCGCGCACGGGCGCACCATCGCCTCGGGCATGGCGGTGCGCCAACTCCTCTGGAGCGCGATCGCGGTCGCCCTCGCGGTCGCGGCGATCATCATCATCCGCGACCACCGGGTCCTGCGCCGCTACACCTTCACCGCCGGCCTGCTCGGTTTTGTCCTGCTCGTCCTGCCCCTCGTGCCGGGCATCGGCAAGGAAACCAACGGCTCCCGCATCTGGATCGGCCTCGGCCCGTTCACCTTCCAGCCGGGTGAGGTTGCCAAAATCATCCTCGCCGTCTTCTTCGCGGGCTACTTCGTCCAGACCCGTGATGCCCTGTCCGTGGCCGGCCGGCGCATCCTCGGCCTGACCCTGCCCCGAGGCCGCGACCTCGGCCCGATCATGGTCGCCTGGATGGCCTCGGTCGGGGTCCTCGTCCTCGAGCGTGACCTCGGCTCCTCCCTGCTCTTCTTCGGCCTCTTCGTCGCCATGCTCTACGTCGCCACCGAGCGCACCAGCTGGATCGTCATCGGCCTGAGCCTGTTCGCGGCCGGCGCGTACACGGCATACCTGATGTTCAGCCACGTCCAAACCCGGGTTCTTCTCTGGCTCGACACCTTCTCTCCCGACGCGCTCAAGGCCTCGGACCAACTCGCCAAGGGCCTCATGGGGATGGCGGCCGGCGGCATGGTCGGCACCGGTCTGGGGCGGGGCCGGCCCGACATCACCTACTTCGCCGAATCCGACTTCATCGTCCCCAGCTTCGGCGAGGAATTGGGGATGGTCGGGTTGTTCGCCCTCCTCATCCTCTACGTGCTCGTCGTCGAACGCGGGCTGCGCACGGCGATCGGGGCCCGCGACGGGTTCGGCAAACTGCTCGCCGCCGGGCTCGCGTTTTCCGTGGCCCTACAGTGCTTCGTCGTCGGCGGCGGCGTCACCCGGGTCATCCCGCTCACCGGCCTGACCATGCCGTTCCTCTCCCAGGGCGGCTCCTCGCTGCTGGCCAACTGGGTCATCGTCGCCATCTTGTTGCGGATCAGCGACCATGCCCGCCGGCCACTGCCCGACCCCGGCCCGAGTGCCATCGGCGGCGCCGAAACCCAGGTGGTGCGGCTATGAACGCCCCGATCCGCCGGATGTCGACCGTCGTCGCCTTCCTCTTCGCCACCTTGCTCATCTCGACGACGTGGATCCAGTTCGGCGAGGCGAAAAGCCTCAACGCCCGCGACGACAACCGGCGCACCCTGCTGGCCACCTACGCCCGCGAGCGCGGTCAAATCCTCGTCGGCGACACCGCCATTGCCGTGTCCAAACCCGTCGACAGCGAGTTCAAATACCTCCGCACCTACCCCTCGGGTGCCCTGTATGCCGACCTCACCGGTTACTACTCCTTCTACGGCGCCGGGGGTGGCCTGGAATCCACCGAGAACCCGCTGCTCTCGGGGAGCAGCGACAAACTGTTCTACCGGCGCGTCTCGGACCTGTTCACCGGGCGCCGCCCGCAAGGGGCAAGCCTGCTCCTCACCATCAACGCCAAGGCCCAGGAGGCGGCCTCGTCCGCGCTCGGCGACCAGCGGGGCGCGGCCGTCGCCCTCAACCCCAAAACCGGGGAGATCCTCGCCCTGGTCACCAAACCGACGTACGACCCCAACCCGTTGGCGAGCCACGACCTCAACGCGGTCGACACGGCATACAAAACCCTCAACGCCGACCCGGCCCGTCCCATGGTCAACCGGGCCATCGCCGGCAACCTTTACCCGCCGGGCTCGACGTTCAAGGTGATCACGGCCGCGGCGGCGCTGTCGTCGGGGAAGTGGACGCCGAGCAGCCAGGTCCCCGGGCCGGCGGTGCTCACCCTGCCGCAGACGACCGTCGGACTGCCCAACTCGGGCGGGCGCTCGTGCGGAGCCAACGACCAGGTGACGGTCCAGGATGCGTTGCGGATGTCGTGCAACACGGCGTTCGGGTGGCTCGGGCTCCAACTCGGTGGGGATGCGCTGCGGGAGCAGGCGGTGAAGTTCGGGTTCGGCGACCAGGTGAGCATCCCGATGAAGGTGACGCCGAGTTCGGTGCCCGCGCAACTCAACCCGCCGCAGACGGCCCAGTCGGCCGTGGGACAGTATGACGTGCGGGTCACGCCGATGCAGATGGCGATGGTCGCTGCGGGGATCGCAAACAAGGGGGTCGTCATGGAGCCGTATCTCGTCCGGTCGGTGCTCGCCTCGGACCTCTCGACGGTCGAGACAGCGAGCCCGACGGTGCATTCGACGGCGGTGACCCCCGAGGTGGCCGCGCAGTTGACCGCGATGATGGAGTCGGTCGTCACTGACGGCACGGGGACGGCGGCCCAGATGTCCGGGGTGCAGGTCGCCGGCAAGACGGGCACCGCGCAGCACGCCCCGGGGGCGGCGCCGCATGCGTGGTTCATCAGTTTCGCGCCGGCGAACGACCCGACCGTGGCAGTCGCGGTGGTCGTCGAAGAGGGCGGCAACGCCGGCGACCAGGCCTCCGGTGGGCGGACGGCGGCCCCGATCGCCAAGGCCATCATGCAGGCGGTGCTCCAGTGAGTCGCTACCTTGCCCACCGTGGCGCGCCGGTCCGCGGTCCCGGCCGGTGCCGCTGCGCCGGGAGCCGGCCGCCCGGCATACATCCGCCAAAGCCCCTGGGTGAGCATCGCCCGCCCCCGCCCCGGCCCGGCCTCCGTCAACAATCGACCAATAGGTGGATTGTTGACGGGTCGGCAGCCCCCGCCTGCCCCCGCCCCGTTGTCCCGTGTATGCCGTCGATCGCAAGGAGCGAGAACCGATGAGTGAGCAACCCCGCCTGCTGGGCGGCCGGTACGAGGTCGGTGACCTCATCGGCCGCGGTGGGATGGCCGAGGTGCACCGCGGCATCGACACCCGGCTCGGTCGTCAGGTGGCCATCAAGATGCTCCGCAGCGACCTGGCCCGCGACGCCTCCTTCCTCACCCGGTTCCGCCGGGAGGCCCAATCGAGCGCCGGGCTCAACCACGCCTCGATCGTCGCCGTCTACGACTCCGGCGAAGACCACACCGTCGATGCGACGGGGCAGCCGCAGGACGTGCCGTTCATCGTCATGGAGTACGTCGAAGGCAAGACGCTGCGCGAGGTCCTCACCCGCCGCGGCCATTTGAGCACCGCCGACTCGTGCCGGATCACCGAGGGCATCCTCGACGCTCTGGCCTACAGCCACCGGATGGGCATCGTCCATCGTGACATCAAGCCGGCCAACGTCATGATCGGCACCGACGGCTCGGTCAAGGTCATGGATTTCGGGATTGCCCGGGCGATCGCGGACAGCAACGCCACGATGACGCAAACCCAGGCCGTCATCGGCACCGCCCAATACCTCTCGCCCGAGCAGGCCCAGGGCCAGACCGTCGATGCTCGCTCGGACCTCTACTCGACCGGGTGCCTCCTCTACGAACTGTTGACCGGCCGCACCCCCTTCCAGGGCGACACCCCGGTGGCTATCGCCTATCAGCATGTGGGACAAGAACCTCCGGCACCCTCAACCTTCGAGCCCGCGGTGCCTGCGGACCTTGACGCCGTCGTGCTGCATTCCCTGGCCAAGGACCGCACCGCGCGCTATCAGAACGCTGCGGACTTCCGCGCCGACCTGCAGGCGGTGCGCTTGGGCCGGCCGATCAGCGCGGTGGCCGCGGCCACTCTCGCCGGGCTCGGCGGCGCGGCCGGGTCACTCGCCGGAGGTGCGGCCGCGACCGAACGGATCTCTCCCTTGGCTGCCCCGCCCACCGAGGTGTATGCCGTGACCACCCGTTCCGGTGGTGGGGCACCTTCCCCGGCGGCCCGGCCGGCGCCCGGCTCGGGCGACGCCGGTAGCACGACGACGTTGCCCGCGGTGCCGCCGGCGAAGCCACCACGCCGGCGCGGGATGTGGGCATGGCTGACCGCGGCGGCGCTGGTCGCGTTGGTGTTGTTGGGCTGGGGCGTCAAGGCCTATGTCGATCACCAAGCCAATGCCGCGTCCATGGTCGCGGTTCCCGACGTCACCGGGCAGCCGCGCTCGACGGCTCAGTTGAAGATCACCCAGGCCGGTTTGGTGCCGGTGGTGACGACCGAGAACAACAAGGAGGTCGCCGCGGATAGCGTGATCCGCCAGGATCCGCAGGGCGCCACCCAGGTCAAGAAGGGCAGCACCGTTCAACTCGTCGTCTCGGCCGGACCCGAGGCGATTGTCGTGCCCGACCTCAAGGGCCGCACCCAGGCCGAGGCCAAGGCCGAACTCGAACGGCAGGGCCTGACCTTGGGCACGGTGACCGAGCAGAACGACACGAAGCAGCCCAAGGGCACGGTGGTGTCGTCCTCGCCGCCGGCCGGGCAGTCGGTTGCGCCCAAGGGCGCGGTCAACCTGACGGTCAGTTCGGGCAAGGTCACGGTCCCCGACCTCAAGGGCATGTCCCAAAACGACGCCTACAACCAGTTGGCCTCGACGGGTCTGACGCCGAAGTCGGTGTTCAAGCAGACCTCTGAGGCGCCGGACGGGACGGTCATTGCCCAAGATCAGAAGCCCGGTGCGGTGCTCGACAGCGGGGCGACGCTCACCATCACGGTCGCGCAAGCGGCCCCCCCGAGCCCAAGCCCCACGCCGACGTCCTCTGGCTCCCCCTCACCCACGCCGAGCAGCAGCCACTGACGTCGATCCCTGGCTAAAGGCGGGCTCCGCAGTCTGCCCGCGCCGTCTCCGTCACCGTCTCCGTCTCCGTCTCCGTCACCGAGCGCGAGCCGCTGACCCCGGCTCGGCCCGCCCGAGTCGAAAGTACGCAACTTGCCGTATGCCGAGTGCGCGCACGGCGAGTCTCGTACTTTCGACCTGGTCGACCCTTGCGCTGGCTTGCCCGGCGCTCCCGCTCTGTCCCTGGACCGCACACCCTCGGCCGTGGCGTAGGTTCAGGTGGGAAAGGGGCACTTCGCACCCGAACATTTGGGGCGCGAAGTGGACCTTTCCCGCCCAAGGCGGGAAAGGGGTGACGGGTGGGACGGGCTGGATGCGATCAGGCGTGGGCGACCAAGGCGGCGATCCCGGCGGCATCGTGGACCAGCGGCGAGAGCCCCGCTGAGCGTCCTATCGCCTCGGTATCACCGGTCATGGCCAGCCAGTTCGCGAGCAACCGGTGCCCGCCTTCGGTCAGCACCGACTCGGGATGGAACTGGACGCCGTGCAACGGCAACTCCCGGTGGCGCACCGCCATGATGAGCCCCGAGGCTGTGTGCCCATTGGCGACCAGGGCCGGCGGCATCGTCGCCGGGTCGATCGCCAGCGAGTGATAACGCGTCGCCGTGAACGGTGAGGCCAACCCCGCCAACACCCCGGTCCCGTCATGGTGCACCGGCGAGGTCTTGCCGTGGAGCAACTCCGGCGCCCGCCCGACCGTCGCCCCGAACACCACCCCGAGTGCCTGATGGCCGAGGCATACCCCGAGCATCGGCTGCGCCCGCTGCGCGCACGCGGCGATCATCGCCATCGACACCCCGGCCTCCTCGGGCGTCCCCGGCCCCGGCGACACGAGCACCCCGTCGAACCCGGCCGCCTCGTCGGGCGTCACCGCGTCGTTGCGGACCACGGTGCACGTCGCCCCGAGCTGTTCGAGGTAGCCGACGATCGTGAACACGAAACTGTCGTAGTTGTCGACGACGAGGATCTGGCTCACGTGCGGCTCCCGGAAGTGGTGGGCGAAGTCAGACATACGGTATGCCGCCGCGCCGCCCCCAGCACACCCGTCCGCCCGCCGCACTCGCCCCACCCGTCACCCCTTTCCCGCCTTGGGCGGGAAAGGTCCACTTCGCACCCCAAATGTTCGGGTGCGAAGTGCCCCTTGCCCACCTCTAGTTCGGGAACCCGCGCACGACATCAGCGACGAAAATCAAGCGCGAGCACTCACGGCGACACCGATGCAGTGGGTGACGGGCTCGCGGTACCCGACGGCGAGGCGGGCAGCGAGGCAGACGGGCCGACCGAGATCGACGAGCCCTCCTCCACGGTGTTCTGGGTGAACGGCAACTTGGGGCTGATCCACGGGAACACCCACACGAAGCACACGGCCACGACAGCGACGATGAGGACCAGAACCTGGAGGGCCTTGACCCAGGCCGGGCCGGGAAGCAGACGCCACAACGCGGCATACATCGACTAGCCACCTCCTGACGGTGAGGCACTCGGCGAGGCAACCCCCGAGGGCAGCGGCGTCCCCAGCGAGGGCGACCTCAAGAGCGACGCGGGCAGCCCCTCCTCCCGGGTGTACGTCCGCGCCAACACGGCATGGACGACATACCGCTGCTGTGCGGAGTACTTGGGGTGGCACGCCGTCATGGTCAGCAACGCCTGGGTCGGGGCGACGCCCCGCTGATCGGGCACCGGAGCGATGACCTCCACGGCGGTCGGGGCGACGATCTCGTGGCCGGACACGGCATACACGTCATAACCGGAGCGGGTCTCGACGATGATCGCATCACCGGCCACCAAGGTGTCGATGTCGTGGAAGGGCCGCCCCCACGTCGTGCGGTGCCCCGCCACGGCAAAATTGCCGACCGCCCCCGGCGCCGCGGTCCCCACGTAGTGGCCGACACCGGACTGCAACGACGCGGTGTCGGTGCCCTCGAGGATCGGCCGCACATAGTCCGCACCGAACCGCGGGATGTAGATGAGCGCGAACGCCTTGCCTTCGATGAGGCCGCCGGGCACCTTCGCATCCGGGGCCTTCCCGCTGCGGAACTCGTTGAGCAGGGCGTGACGGGTCGCATCGGCGGCCCGGTTGGCCACGACGTCGGTCCACCACAGTTGCCACGCGACGAACAACAACAGGAGCACGCCAAGCGTGATGAACAACTCACCAACGACCCCAACGACGCCCCACCCGCGACTCGAGCCACTCGAGCCGCTCGTGCCGCTCGTGCGGCGCTGTCGCCGGCTCACCTCGCGGCGCGTCGCAACTGTCGTGGCATCCCCATCGGTGACCGGCTCGGCGCTCACGGGGCACCCGCTGCCGGGATGGCCGTGGCGTACCGGGGGGCAATGCTGCCGGAGTATGCCGGGAACGTCACCTCACCCTTGGTGCGCACCTGGTACCCCAAGCCCACGGCCGTGACGTATTCGCGGTAGATGCCCACCTGTTTGTCCCCTGCCAGCCCCCGCTTCATGGCGGGCACGTCCCCGATGGCCGTGATGACGTAGGGCGGGGAGTAGACCCGGCCCTGGAGGAGGAGCGTGTTGCCCACGCACCGGACGGCGCTGGTGGCGATGACCCGCTGGTCCATGAGCATCATCGCCTCGGCCCCGTTGGCCCAGAGCGCGTTGACGACGGCCTGCACATCCTGTTGGTGGACGACGATGTCGTCGATGGTGAACCCGTCGGGCAGTTGCCGGGAGGGCATCCGGCTGTCATCGAGGGTCACTTCGAGGCCCGGCCCGGTGACCGGGGTGCGCCCCGCCGCCGAGGCGAGCGCGTCGGCCCGGCTCTTCAGCGCCGCGATCTGCGCGTTGCCCGCGGAACCGGTGCGGGTCAGGGTGTCGATCTGGCCCTGGAGTTCGTCGAGACGCACGGAATCCTTGGCGTTGGTGGCGGTGCCGCGCCGGATGAGTTCGGCGATGCTGCCGTTGTCGTTGCGCAACGATCCGCCGGCCGCGGTCGCGCTGCTCGTCGCGAACAAGGCGCCGGCCAGGAGGGCCACCACGGGCACGAGGAGGGTCCAGATGGTCATCCGCCGGCGCCCCCGTCCCTTGCGCTCGCGACGACGCCCCCCGTCCCGCGATGCGTCGGCGTGGGGAGGCGAGGAGGGGTGCGGGCTCGGCGGCATACCCCTCCTTCGGTCGCGGCTGCACGCGGTGGCGGCCTTCATTATCTACGCTAGAGGGCAGTCCCCCCGCCCTCGCCAGCAAAGGAACCCCGCCGTGCCCGAATCCAAGGGTCGCAACAAGGCCACGTACACCCCGCCTCGCACGGCGAACAAGCAACTCACCCAGCCCAACCCGCCGTGGTACGCCCCGGTCATGGTCACCCTCATGGTCGTGGGCCTGATCTGGGTGGCGACCTACTACATCTCGGGGGCGCACCAGTTCCCCGTGCCCAAGTTGGGGCGCTGGAACCTCGGGGTCGGGTTCGCGTTCATGATGAGTGGCTTCCTGATGACCACCCGCTGGCGCTGAGATTACACGGGTGTGATTTGTCCACATCCGGGGAAAACCCTGTGGATAACTCGGGTTTGTGGTGGGGGTATGCCGCGCCGTTGCGGTTGCGGGTACGCCGCGTCGCCGGGCGTTGAGTGAGCAGTTGCGGGTACGCCGCGCCGCCGGGCGTTGAGTCAGCTGTAGCCGCCGGAGAGGGCGTACTTGGCGACCGCCGCCACTACGAGGAGCACGGTGAGCCCGCCGAGCCCGACCCAGTGGACGACCTGGGAGCCGGGGGTCGAGGCCGGCGCGAGCGGGTTGCGCCGATGCCCGGTGTAGGCGATCACGCCGGCGCAGGCTGCGCCCACGACGAGCCCGCCGAGGTGCGCCTGCCAGGCGATACCGGGGATGACGAACCCGAGCACCGCGTTGATGGCAATCGTCGCCACCATGCCCGCCGAGGAGCGGCCCAGGCGCCGGTTGAGCACGAGGAAGGCCCCGAACAGCCCGAACACCGCCCCCGATGCGCCCACCGTGGGCGTGATCCAGGGACCCATGTACCCCGCGTGGATCTCGGCGAGGGTGAGCGGCGGCGCGAGGAGCAGGTAGCCGACCGAGCCACCGAGCGCGCTGATGAGGTAGGTCGCCACGAACCGGGCCCGGCCCAGGAGCGGCTCGAGATAACTGCCCATGATCCACAGCGCGTACATGTTGAACGCGATGTGGAGGAGCATCGACGGCGAGTGCGCAAACGCCGCGGTGAGGAAGCGCCACGGCTCGGACCGGCCGGCATACGGCGCGAACGCGATCGCGTTGGTGACGTCCGGAAGCGCGAGTTGCCCGACGAACACGGCCACACAGGTGCCGATGATCGTCAGCGACGCGATCGGCCGCCCCCACGCGACCGCGCCGCCGAACACCGTGCGTCCCTGCCGGCTCACCGCCTGCGCCTGAGCGACGCAGGTGACGCACTGGATGCCGACGGGGGCGGGCCGCTGGCATTCGGGGCACGTCGGTTGGTGGCACCGTTGGCAGCGCACGTAGGCGACGCGGTCGGGGTGGCGAGGGCAGACCGGCGGCGCTTGGGTCGCCGGGTCGTATGCCGTGGGCTCACTCATGCGTCCACCCTCGTCGTGCTTCTGCCGCCGGTCAGGCCGGGCTGGCCATGGCCGAGCGGATCGTCAGTCCTCGATCTCGACACGTTCGATGACGACATCCTCGCGGGGCTTGTCGCCGGGGCCGGTCGCGACCGCGGACAGCGCGTCGACGACCTTGCGGGAGTCCTCGTCGGCGACCTCACCGAAGATCGTGTGCTTGCCGTTGAGCCACGGGGTGGCGGCGACGGTGATGAAGAACTGCGACCCGTTGGTGCCCTTGCCGCCGCGGGTGCCGGCGTTGGCCATGGCGAGCAGGTAGGGGCGGTTGAACTGCAGGTCGGGGTGGATTTCGTCGTTGAAGGTGTAGCCGGGGCCACCGAATCCCTGCCCGATGGGGCACCCGCCCTGGATCATGAAGTTGGGGATGATCCGGTGGAAGATGAGCCCGTCGAAGTACGGGGTGGGGTTGGTGCGGCCCGCGTCGTCCTTGTATTCACGCTCGCCCTTGGCGAGGCCGGTGAAGTTCGCGACGGTCTTGGGCGCCTGGTGCGGGAAAAGCTCGACGCGGATGGGGCCATGGTTGGTGTGGAAGATCGCCTTCATCCCGCCATTCTCCCACGTCGTCGCCCCCTCCCGTCTCGTCACGCTTTTCCCGCCTGAACCGCCCAACGTCCACTTCGCGCCCCAAATGTTCGGGTGCGAACTGCCCCTTTCCCACCGGGAGTTCATGCGCGTGGCTCGGCGAGCACGCGATGACCAAGTCCCCGCTGGAATGTGGATGCGCCAGCCCCCACTCCGGCAGCCCCCACTCCGGCAGCCCCCGCACCAGCCAGCGCCCACCGGGCCGGCTCCACGGCATACCCCATCGTCGGGGGCAACCAACGCCCGGCGGCGCCGTCGGGCAAGATGGAAGGACACCACGCCCTCGCGGCAGGCTGGGGCGATCGCCACGGGATAGGAGCATGCGCATGTCCGACACCACGAAGAGGGGCAAGGCCAAGTGGCTCCTGCTCGTCGGCATCACCGCAGCGGCCGCCGCCGCCGTCGCGTACAAACGCAGGGCAAACCTCGAGGACCCCTGGGCGAACGTGCAGCCCTACGTGCCGAAGCGGACCCTCGACCCGCAGCCCGAACCACCCCGGCCCCCCGAATCCGCCGCTGAGGACGATTCTCCAGTTAGCTGAACGCCGGTGGCCGTCCCGACGACCACCAACTATCAGCCAAGACCGCAATCACCCAAGACCGCAATCGCCGACGAAAGCGTGCCCGGACGAAAGCGTGCCCGTCAGAGGTAGGACATCGGGTCGACGGGGGTTTGGTCCTTCTCGACCTCGAAGTGCAGATGGCACCCGGTGGAGTTGCCCGTGGTCCCGACCAGCGCGATGGCCTGGCCGGCGCTGACCTTGTCCCCCACATCGGCGTCCCGGCGGGAGAGGTGGTTGTAGGTCGTGCGAATGTTGTGGCCGCCGATGGTGCCGTGGTCGATCACGATGCGCCAGCCGTAGCCGCTCATCCAGCCGGATTCAACCACGGTGCCGCCCCCAGCGGCATGGACGACGACGCCGCAGTCAGCGGCCAAGTCGATCCCCTTGTGGAGCGTCCACACACCGGTGATCGGGTGGACGCGGTAGCCGAACGGCGAGACGACCTCGGCTTCCACCGGATGCGTGAAGACCGCGGTCCCCGCAGAATCGGCCGCGGCCGAAGGCGAAGGCGAGGGGGCAGCCGATGCCGCAGCCTGGGCTTCCACCTGGGCCGTGACGGCGTCGGCGCGCCGTTGCTGCTGTTCGGTGGTCGAGGTTTGCTGGTCGGTGACGGCCGTGGCGTCGGCCGCCGGGAGGGCGGTGCGCCTGGCCGACCGCGAGGCCGCACCGAGGGCAGCACCGGTCTCCGGCAAGGCGAGCAAGGACATCCCGGTCGTCGCCCCGGTCCGGGCCGTCAAGGAACCGCCGCTCGCCAGGTGTTCGGTGCCGCCGGCGGCGGACGCCTGCACGGCGCCCAGCACCCCGACAAGCACGAGGAAGGCCGCGGCCTGGCGAGGTCGATTGGTCGTCGCGAGGGCAACGCTCAGGGCGCCTCGGCGGGCCGAGCTTCCATGGCGCCCCCCGCTTGGCCGCTCGGACCTGCGGGTATGCCGCGGTGCCGCCGCTTGCCGACCACCCTCGGCGCCGCTCTTCTCCCCCGCCGCCGACACCTCGCGCGCGCCGCCGGCGATCGCTGAGCCGCGACGGTCACGAGCGGGTGACGTGGCGTCCACGCGGTGGCCCGCGCGCTCCAATCGGGCCCGGGCCGCGAGGGCCGCCTTCGCTTCCGCTCGCGTCTGCGGAACGAACAAGTCCAGATCCGCGAGCGTCAAATCTCCGGCTTCCAGATCGACCACGGTCGTCGGCGCCGCCTCGGCAGCGAAGTCGCCGATTGAGCGGCTCTCCGGCACAGGCATGCGCTTTCCTTACGACGGACACGAAACACAACCCTGGAAATGGCCGACCACCACCGTCAGCGGCAGTTATCAACTCGTGACCAGGGAGCCTCCACGGTAGCGCGTGATGCTGCCGTTTGTCAGATCGGTGCCCTCGTGCGGAGCTTCCCGCCCTGCGGAACACCTCTGGTGCTCACCGAGATCATCGGCATTCACCGTCAGGTGCGGACGGCTCCGGAACCCAGCGAGATCAGTGCTGAGCACCATTCGGGGCGGACAACTCCTGGAGGTCCTCATCACGGCCGAGGGTGCCGTCCGGGTCGATCACGGGGTACATGATCCTGCCCACCACGTTTTCCCAGGGCGTCAGATCCGGCAGGGGGAGGAGCCGCAGTTGCCCCGGGGGCCGCGCCCCGAGCGCAGCGGCACGGTCGAGGCGGCGCCCCGCCTCCCGCGCTTCCCGCAGGCGGGCCCGGGCAACCCGGGCGCCGCCGCGGCGGCGGGTGCGCACCGCCACCCGACCGGGCAGCGCGGACAGGCCGGACCGAGCGGCAGGTCCGCCAGCGGCATACCAATCATCGAGAGCGGCGGCGCTGGACCTCATCGCGTCCAGGAGAGCCGCCGGATCGTCGGGTACCTCCTCCTCGGGGCAGCCGAGGTGTTCGGCCACCAACGTCCGCCGCAGGCCCCGCGCGAAGGTCTCGGCCCCCGGATCCGAGCCGTCGGGGAGGATCAGCGCGGCGAGTTCACTGTCACTGGTCCACGAGCGGCGGTTGAGATTGTCCGACCCCACCGAGGCCCAGACGTCGTCGATGACGCACACCTTGGAATGGACATAGATGGGCAGCCCCGCCTGATTGCTCAGCCCGAAGAACGCCACCCGGTCCCCGCCGGCCTCCAACACCGGCTCCATCGCCACCCGGCGCGCGTGGAACGTCGACTTCTCCCCGACATAGCCCTCAAGGTCGGGCGCGAGCGGCAGCACGACGATGAGCCGCAGCTCGGGTTGGTCCCGCAGGACCGTGGCGAAGTGCGCCCCCACCTGCTCGCCCCAGAAGAACTGGTCCTCGACGTAGATGAGCCGACGCGCCTGCGCCACCGCCTTGGTGTTGGCGAGCACGATGGAGCGTTCCCCGTCGGGGGCGAAGTCGTAGGCCCGCGGCTGGATCTTCGGGTAGGTCCGCACCACCTGCACCGCCGCGCCACCCGGCGGGGTCCGGCAGGGCGGCGGGGGTGGCCATTGCTCCCCGAGCGGTTCCGGCGTCAGGTCCTCGTTCTGGAGGAAGCTCGCCAGGCTCCGTCCCGGGTGCATGGACAGCGGGGTGGTGTCCTCCCACCGCTCCCGGAAGGTCGTCTCCACGTCGTAGACCGCCGGCCCGGTGAGGGCCAGGTGGACGTCGTGCCAGGCCAGGGTCGGCCCGTATGCCGCGGACATCGGCAGGGTTTGCCGGTCCCCGGCGTGGGTGGCGTCGTCGCGGCGGCTGTGACACAGGTCGATACCGCCCACGTAGGCGATGTCCCGCTCGGGTCGGCCCTGGTGGCGCAGGACGACGAACTTCTGGTGGTGCGCGCCACCGGTGCGCACCCGCATGTCGCGCAGGCACTGGCCACCGGCCTCGCCGATCTCCTCGCCGAGGAACCGGGCCTTGTCGGCGTGAAAGCCGAAGTGGCGCCAGTGCGAGCGCCAGAGCAGACCGCGCACGTCGACACCCCGCCGGGCGGCAGCCGTCAGGGTGGCCGAGACCGTCGATTCCGGGTCGTCGGTCAGCAACTCGTCGGGGTCGCCGCGCCAATCGGCGAAATACAACCGGTCCCCGGCCTCCAGTTCGCCGATGCGCTCGAACAACTCCGCGAAATACGGCCGGCCATGGACGATGGCGCGACAGTGGTTGCCGACGGTCCACGCCACCCCGTCGGGCAGGCGGGCGTCGATCGTGGTCGCGGCGTTGTCACTTTCTTTCGCCGTGAGGAACCACTGCGCCAGATCCATACGGCCATCGTGCCGCACGGGTGCGGTGTTCCGGTGGCCGCGGCATACCCGAAGGTGGGGATCGGAAGCGGGACCGTCAGGAGGTAGCGGCCGCGGTCAGCGCGGCATACCCACCGAGGACGTCGGACACGTCGGCGAACCCACGCGACCGCAGCAAACTCGCGGCCACGCTGGAGCGCCAGCCGCCGGCGCAGTAGAGCAGCACCGGGGCGTCGGCGTCGAGTTCGCCGGCGCGGGCGGCCAACTGCGGCAACGGGATGTGGCGCGCGCCCTCGCGCATCCCCGAGGCGACCTCGCCCGGGTTGCGGATGTCGACGACCTGGACATCGCCGCGCGCCATCGCCTCCCCGGCCTGGCGCGGGGTCAGCCGGCTGCCCTGCGTCACCTGCCCCTCGTGGCGGAGCAGGTATGCCGCGGGGTCGGGCACGTAGCCGACCACCGCGTCGAACCCGATGCGGGCCAAGCGAATCGCGGCCTCCTGCTCGTAGTCCTCAGGGGCCATGAGCACGATCTGGGTCGACGGGGAGATGACCGAACCGACCGTTTCGGCGAGCCGACCGTCGGCGGGCACGCTGATGGCGCCGCGGATGTGGCCGGCGTTGAACTCCAGCGCCTCGCGCGTGTCGAGGAGCACCGCGCCGGCGTCGAGAGCGGCCTGCACGGCGGCGTCGTCGAGGGCGGGGACGACCGCGCGCAGATCACGAGCGGGGCGTTCCTGCTTGTTGAGGGTCGCGTTATAGATGAAGTAGGCCGGCGCGGCGGGCTGGCCCTCGGTGACGACCGCGACGAACTCGGCCTCGCTCATCGGCTGGCAGGCGTAGTTGTCGGCGCGCTGCTCCCCGATCGTCGACTGCTTCTCGGTCGAGAGGTTCTTGCCACACGCCGAGCCGGCGCCGTGCGCGGGGAAGACCCGGACCGGGTCGGGCAGGCCCATGAGCCGGTGCTGGATCGAGTCGTAGAGCTGCCGGCCCAGGTCCTCGGCGCTCACCCCGACCGAGGCGAGCAGGTCGGGGCGCCCGACGTCGCCGATGAAGAGGGCGTCACCGGTGAGCACGCCGTAGGGCACCGCGTCGTCGGCGTGTTCGTAGACGAGGACGCTGATCGACTCGGGGGTGTGCCCGGGGGTGGCCATGATCTCGAGGACGACGTCGCCGAGGACGATCCGCTCCCCGTCGGCGAGCGGCCGGAAGTCGAAGTCGGGGCGGGCGGCGTCGCCATAGCCGATCCAGGCGCCGGTCGCCTCGGCGAGCTCGAGGTGCCCGGAGACGAAGTCGGCGTGGAAGTGGGTGTTGATGACGCCGACGATCCGCAGCCCGTGCTCGGCCGCGTCGTCGAGGTAGACCTGGACATCGCGGCGGGGGTCGATGACGACGGCCTGTCCACTCGCCGAATCGCCGACGACGTAGGAGGCTTGAGAGAGGCAGTCGAGGTAGTGCTGAGCGAAGTACATGTGGGCTCCTTCACGGGCGTCGGTCAGTCCGAGATAGACACACAATACCCCCGGGGGTATCTTGGTGCCAGTGGTCGCCGGCCATTGGACACCGCGAACACCGCGAACACCGCACGAGACGAGGAGCGTCGATGGTCTGGGCCATACCTGCCGGCCTGCTCATCGGTTTGGCGCTCGGGGGGCTTGGCGGCGGCGGCTCGATCCTCACCGTCCCGGCCCTGGTCTACCTCGTCGGTATGCCGGTCCACTCGGCGACCACGGCCTCCCTCGTCGTCGTCGGGACCAGCGCCCTCACCGGCCTCGCGAGCCACCATCGCGCCGGCCACGTGCGGATCGGCCCCGGGGTCATCTTCGGTGTCCTCGGCGTCGTCGGCGCCGTCGTGGGGACCCGTCTGTCGGCCCACATCGCCGGCCCGGTTCTCCTCCTTGGGTTCGCCGCCCTACTCCTGGTCGCGGCCGTCGCCATGCTCCGCAAGGGCCGAGCGCCCCGGTCGGCAGCCCTCGACCCGACCCCGGAAGACGGTGCCGTCGTCGCGGGGTCGACCCACAGGCCGCCTGTAGCCGACGCGACCCCGGAGAGTGCGCCGCCTTCGGGGCCTGCCTCCCGTATGCCGTGGGCTCGAGTCGTGCTCGCGGCCTCGGTCGTCGGGCTCCTCACCGGCTTCTTCGGGGTCGGCGGAGGCTTCGCCGTCGTGCCCGCCCTCGTCCTCACCCTCGGGTTTGCCATGCCCGAGGCCGTCGGCACCTCGCTCCTGGTCATCGTCATCAACGCCGTCTCCTCGTTCACGACGCGGGCGGTCAGCGGCGGGACTCGTGGGATTGATTGGGCGGTGGTGGCCGTGTTCGCGGCAGCGGCGGCGATCGGCGCGCTCGTCGGGGCACGCGGGGCCCGGCGGATTTCGCCGCGCGTGCTCACCCGCAGCTTCGCGGGCCTGCTCATCGCCGTGGCGACCTACCTCGCCGTGAACAACGCCCTCGCTCTGGCCGCCCGCTGAGACGAAGTGACCCAAATGGGCATTGTGTCCCGCATGGGTAGAGCCGACGGACCCCGCGGCAGCCGGTGCGCGGCAGCCCGGGCGAGGCAGCCGGGGCGCGGCTCCGCGCCGTCGAGAGTGCTCCGCGCAGTCGAAAGTACGAGACTCGCCGTGTGAACACGGGCCACACGGCGAGTCTCGTACTTTCGACGTGCCGCGCGCGGCGCTCTTGAGTTCCGCGGCCAGGGCATCGTCGGCCCGTGCGGGCTGCCGGGCGGTGGGTGTGGTGATCACCACGCTTACGGCACGGTAGGTCGCGGCAGATCTGCCGGGGGGCAGGGCGCGTTCAGACCAACGCGAATCGCCCACGGGCGGGACAAACGCGCTTTTGGGTCACTTTGTCCCGGGGCAGGCGGGGCAACGCGCGCATTTGGGTCGATTTGTCCCGCAGGACGGCTCGCAGAGGGCGAGGCTCGCGTCAGCTGGTGACGATCTCGCCGCCGGCAGCCTGCCAGGCGCCGATGCCACCGGCGAGGTGATAGACGTCCTTGAACCCGGCCGAGGCCATCGTGGCCACCGCGCGACCGGAGCGGTTGCCGGACCGGCAGTAGACGGCATACGGGACGTCCTTGGCGAGCCGACCGACACCGGCGCCGAAATCGGCGCTCTCGATGTCGAGGTTGACCGCCCCGGGGAGGTGCCCGGCCGCGAACTCCGTCGGCGTGCGCACGTCGAGGACGACCGTGCCCGGCCGTTTGATGGCCGCCGCGAACGCCTTGGCGTCCAGGGCCGCACCACGATCGGGGGCCACACTCGCCGTCGGACCGGCCGTCACGCTGGCCTCCACACTCGCGCCGCTGGAGCCGGTGCTGGTCGAGGTGTCGGAGGAACAGCCCCCGAACGCCAGGAGCGCCGGCACGACGAGCAGAAGGGTCACCATCGGGGTATGCCGGTTCCGGCCCAAGGAATGCGTCATGGCGTCACCATACCCCGAGGGGTATCGTGTGCCTCGAGGTCACCCCAATGAAAGCGAGCCACCCCATGGCCGACATCGTCATTCTCGGGGCGGGGGTGTCGGGTCACACCGCCGCGTTGCATCTGAGCCGGCTCCTGCCCAAAGGGCACAAGGTCACCGTGGTGTCGCCGAACTCCCAGTGGAACTGGATCCCCAGCAACATCTGGGTCGGAGTGGGCAAGATGACCAAGAAGGACGTCGTCTTCCCCCTTGCTCCGGTCTACGCCCGCAAGGGCATCGACTTCGTCCAGGCCAAGGCGACGAGCCTGTGGCCCCGCGGCGACGCCGACGACCCACGCCCCGCCGTCGAAGTCGAGCACACCAGCGACTCCCGCCGGGGACAGACCGAGCGGATCCGCTACGACTACCTCGTCAACGCGACCGGCCCGCAGCTGAAGTTCCAGATGACGCAGGGCCTCGGGCCGCACGGCGGACACACGGTGTCGGTGTGTACGGCCGAGCACGCCGTCGATGCCGCCGCGGCGCTCGCCGAGACCATCGCCACCCTCAAGGCCGGGACACCGCAGACGCTCGTCGTCGGCATGGGTCATGGCACCTGCACCTGCGAGGGCGCGGCCTTCGAGTACGTCTTCAACGTCGACCACGAGCTCCGTCAGGCCGGCGTGCGCGACCGGGCCCGCCTGGTCTACCTCACCAACGAGAAGGAACTCGGCGACTTCGGTGTCGGCGGGATGACGTTCGCCGAGAGCGGCTTCGAGACCACGTCCGAATTGTGGACGGGCTCGCTCTTCCGCGAGCGCGGCGTCGAGGCCATCCTCGGCGCGCACGTCGACAAGGTCGAGCCGGGCGTCGTCCACTACGAGACCCTCGACGGGACGCGGCATACCCTCGACTTCGACTTCGGGATGCTCCTGCCGCCCTTCGGCGGGGTGCCGCTCACCGCCCACGACCGCGACGGCAGCGACATCACCAGCGAGTTGTTCGCGCCCAGCGGCTTCATGAAGGTCGACGCCGACTACACCGCCAAGCCCTACGAGGAGTGGCGCGCTGCCGACTGGCCGAAGACGTATCAGGCGGTGGGATACGACAACATCTGGGCGGTCGGGATCGCGTTCGCGCCGCCGCACCAGATCTCGCGCCCGCACAAGTCGCCCAACGGCACCGTGATTGCCCCCTCGCCGCCGCGCACCGGTATGCCATCCGGCGTCATGGGCAAGACCGCCGCCTTGAGCATCGTGGACCGGATCAAGCGGGGGCCGAGCGCTCCCAACCACGAGGCGTCGATGGCCAACATGGGCGCCGCCTGCGTCGCCTCGGCCGGCACCGGCATGCGCACCGGCTCGGCGGCGGCGATGACGATGATGCCCGTCGTCCCCGACTACGAGACGTATCGCACCGGGCGCAGCCTCGAGGACACCCGCGGCGAGATCGGTCTGTCCGGACACTGGGTCAAGCTGATGCTGCACTACCTGTTCATTCACAAGGCCAAGGGCCGGCTCGGCTGGCAGTTCATCCCGGAGTGAGGATTCGATGACCATTCCTACCAACGAGCAGCAGCTGACCACCCCGGCAGGTGCGGAAGTCGCCGACCTGTCCAAGGCGCCCATGCCCACCGCGTCGACGCTCAAGCGGCGGCGGAGCATCCTGTTCCAGTTGACCCGGTTTGCCGTGTTCAACGCCCGGATCATGCGCATGGTGCACAAGGGCGCACACTGACGGAGTCGTGCTGCGGCCCGACACCGGGCCGCAGCACGGTCAGCCGGCCACGGCACTGAGTCGAGGCGGCATACCTCCCTCCCGTCATCGCGGCATACCCCCAAGACTCGGAGTCGGCGCCTTGCCAGGCTGCGCGGCATACCCCCGGGGGTATAGAATGGGGGTGTCCACCCCAGGAGGAGTACACCCATGGCGACCCGCAATCTCACCCAAGCCGACTTCGAGGCAACGATCCTCGGCAACGACATCGTCCTCATCGACTTCTGGGCGGCATGGTGCGGCCCGTGCCGGCAGTTCGCGCCGGTCTTCGAGGCGGCGTCCGAGGCACACCCGGACGTGGTGTTCGCCAAGATCGACACCGAGGCCGAGCAAGCGCTCGCCGGCGCGGCCAACGTCACGTCGATCCCGACGCTGATGGCCTTCCGTGAGGGCGTGCTCGTCTTCTCCCAGCCCGGTGCGCTGCCCGCCGACGCGCTCAACCGGGTCATCGATGGGGTCCGCGGCCTCGACATGGAACAAGTGCATGCCCAGGTGGCGGCGCAGCGGGCCCTCATGGACAAGCCGCGCGAGGTCACCCTGACCGACTTCGCCGAGGCATTGGCGGCCGGTGGCGCGGTGATCGACGTCCGCGAACCCATGGAATACCGCGCCGGTCACGTCCCCGGCGCCGTCCTGATGCCGCTGCGCAGCGTGCCGGAGAAACTCGCCGAGGTGCCAACCGGCCAGCCGGTCTACGTGATTTGCGCGTCCGGCAACCGGAGCCTGCAGGCCACTGATTTCCTGCGCAGCAAGGGCATCGAGGCCTACTCGGTCGCCGGCGGCACGTCCGGCTGGGCGGCCGGCGGGCGCGAGATCGTCACCGGCGCACTCCCCACCGCGCAAGCCTGAGGGTCGGGCGGCGGCATACGGTTGCTTGCCGCTCATCCCTCCGGGAGGTGGGTGATGTCGTATGCCGCGAGCAGCGCCCGGATGGCGCGCGCGGCCGTGTCGCGGTCCCAGTGGCGCATCCGGGAGGCGAGTTCGGCGTCCAGGTGGTCGGCGTCGCCGACGATTTGGCCGGTCGCGAAGGTGGCGAATCCGAAGACGAAGGCAATGACCGACTGCCATACGGCGACCGCGTCATCCTCGCTCAGGCCAGTCGCGACGAGATAGGGCAAGCCCTCGGCGGGATCGGTGTCGAGGTGGCGCGCCGCCATGGGCAGCACGTGGGGATGGGCCACGAGCAGGTCGAGATAGGCGAGGAAGACTACTTCCATGATGTCCCGCCAGGTCGTCGGCATCGGATCGGGGATGACAATGCCGGCGCGCATCACCCCCACGGCACCGTCGAGCACGGCCTGCTTGTTGGGGACGTGGTGGTAGAGGGAGGCAGCCTCGACCCCGAGGTCGGCCGCGAGGCGGCGCATGGTGAGAGCCTGCATCCCCTCGGCGTCGATGAGGTCGAGTGCGCTCCGGAAGATCGTCTCTTTGGTGAGCGGTGGGCGCGGCGTGGGGCCGCTTCGTGGCGCGGTTGCCACATGGCCCGACATCGCCGTCATTGCACCTCTTCGCTCGGATCGCTCCGGCTTTCAGAACTCGCCGCGCGGTTGAACACGGCTCGGGTCGAACAGGTCCCGCACCGAAGGTGCGCGACCCCTTGACCCTAACGCTGTTAGGTGGGATGCTCAAGAGGAGCCTAACAACGTTAGGGAAGGTGGTTGTGATGGCGACCGGACGTGGCGGGCTGGAGAACTCGGTGATGGCGTGGCCGGCAGGGGAGCATGGCTCGGTCCCTGAGCGACGGACTCGGAGGCGGAAGGTTGGGGTGGTGTGCGGCGTGGCCCTGTGCGCCCTCGTGATTCTCGGCGCGGGCGGTTGCGCCGCCGGGCCGGGGCTCACCGGGTCCGCTGTCGGACCAACGCCGGCGGGGTTCTGGCTCGGCTTCTGGCACGGCCTGATTGCGCCCGTCACCTTCCTCGTGTCGCTGTTCAACGACTCGGTGTCCATCTACGAGATCCACAACAACGGCAACTGGTACGACGCCGGTTTCATGATCGGGATCTCCTCGATCTTCTCGGCGATGGCCCGCAGCGGAGCCACCCACCAGCAGCGACGCACGATGAGCGCCGGATCCGTCCCGCAGCGGTGACGATGGGCACCGCGGAGGGCGTGAGCGGCACTGGGGCCGACGGCATACCGAATCCCGACCAACGCAAGAGATGGGGACAGCGATGACCAAGATCAAGGAGGCGGCGCTGGACTTCCTCGCCGCCCGGCGGGTGGCCGTCACGGGCGTGTCGCACGCCCCGCAAGGGCACGGCAGCAACGCCGTCTACACGCGCCTGAAGGAGCGCGGCTACGACGTGTTCGCCGTCAACCCCAACGCCGACGAGGTCGAAGGGGACCCGACCTACCCGACGGTGGCGGCCATTCCCGGAGGCGTCGACGCGATCGTCATCGGGACCGCGCCGAAGCACGCCCTGTCCACGATGCGCGAGGCCGTCGACCTAGGGATCACCCGCGTGTGGATGCATCGATCGTTCGGCGGCGGCAGCGTCTCGGACGAGGCGACGGCATACGGGCGCGAGCACGGGGTGACCGTGATCGACGGCGGCTGCCCGCTGATGTTCGGGCCCACCGCCGACACCGGGCACAAGATCATGTGCGCGATGATGCGCTTGAGCGGCAAGGTGCCACGCACGGTCTGACGGTGCGGCAGCCTGACCGCGGCATACAGCGGCGGTCGACGGGCGCGGCATACGCTCGGCTCACGGGGCGAGGCCGGCCCACTCCGCGTCGGTGAGCAGCCGGGAGCGGATCAGGAACCGCTGGCCGGTGGGTGCCTCGACGGAGAAGCCGGCCCCGCGGCCCGGCACCACATCGATGGTGAGGTGCGTGTGCTTCCAGTACTCGAACTGCGCCACCGACATCCACACGGGCACCGCGCGATCCAGGCCGACGTCGAGGTCGCCGAGGTGCCGGTCGCCGTCGGTGAGGAACAGGTCGCCATCGGGGTAGCACATGGGCGCCGAGCCGTCGCAACACCCGCCAGACTGGTGGAACATGAGCGGCCCATGGCGGAGCGTCAGGTCCCGCACCAGCGCCGCCGCGGCCGGCGTGATGGCGACCCGGCTCACCCGCCCCGGCGCATCGGCTGGGGTGGGGAGCGGGGTCGCCTGCTCGTTACTCATGGGGCAGCGGCTCAGAAGAAGCCGAGCTTCTTGGGGCTGTAGCTGACGAGCAGGTTCTTCGTCTGCTGGTAGTGGCCGAGCATCATCGCGTGGTTCTCGCGGCCGATCCCGGAGTGCTTGTAGCCGCCGAACGCCGCATGCGCCGGGTAGGCGTGGTAGCAGTTGGTCCACACGCGCCCGGCGTGGATCCCGCGCCCCATCCGGTATGCCGTGTTGCCGTCTCGGCTCCACACCCCGGCTCCCAGCCCGTAGAGGGTGTCGTTGGCGATGGCGAGGGCATCGTCGTAGCCGTCGAAGGCGGTAACGGACACGACGGGTCCGAAGATCTCCTCCTGGAAGATGCGCATCCGGTTGGACCCCTCGAACACGGTGGGGGCGACGTAGTAGCCCCCGGACAGGTCGCCGCCGAGATCGACGCGTTCGCCGCCGGTGAGGACCGTGGCGCCTTCCTGGGTGCCGATGTCGATGTAGGAGAGGATCTTCTCCAACTGGTCGTTGCTCGCCTGGGCTCCGATCATCGTGTCGGTGTCGAGGGGGTTGCCCTGGGTGATCGCTTTGGTCCGCTCGAGGGCGTCGGCGAGGAACCCGTCGTAGATGGGCTTTTCGATGAGGGCCCGGCTCGGGCAGGTACAGACCTCGCCCTGGTTGAGGGAGAACATGGTGAATCCCTCGAGGGCCTTGTCGTAGAAGTCGTCCTTGGCGGCGGCCACGTCGGCGAAGAAGATGTTCGGGCTCTTGCCACCCAACTCGAGGGTGACCGGGATGATGTTGGCGGCGGCATACTGGGCAATAAGGCGACCCGTCGTGGTCTCACCGGTAAACGTAATCTTGCGAATGCGCTGACTCGAGGCGAGCGGTTTGCCGGCCTCCAACCCGAAGCCGTTGACGACGTTGACCACACCCGCGGGAAGCAGGTCGCCGACGAGTTCGATGAGTTTGAGGATCGACCAGGGGGTCTGCTCGGCCGGTTTGATGACGATGGCGTTGCCGGCCGCGAGCGCCGGGGCGAGTTTCCAGACCGCCATGAGCAACGGGAAGTTCCACGGAATGATCTGACCGACGACGCCGAGCGGCTCATGGAAGTGGTAGGCGACGGTGTCGTCGTCGATTTGGCTGATCCCGCCCTCCTGCGCGCGGATCGCGCCGGCGAAGTACCGGAAATGGTCAACGGCCAAGGGCAGGTCGGCGGCCATCGTCTCGCGCACCGGTTTCCCGTTCTCCCAGGTCTCGATGACGGCGAGGTCCTCGAGGTGGGCTTCCATGCGGTCGGCGATCTTGAGCAGGATGTTGGCCCGTTCGGTGGGGCTCGTCCGCCCCCAGGCCGGGGCGGCGGCATGGGCGGCGTCGAGGGCTTTGTCGATGTCCGCACCGGTGGAGCGGGCCACCTCGGTGAAGACCTTGCCGGTCACGGGGGAGATGTTCTCGAAATACTCGCCCCCGACTGGAGGCACCCAGTCGCCCCCGATGAAATTGTCGTAGCGGCTCTTGACCTCGATGCTGCTGCCCTCAGCACCAGGAAAGGGAAACGTCGGCACGGGCTTCGTCCTCTCGCACTGGCCCGTCGTCGTTGACGGGCTGCCTCAAGAGTGACCTGCGACACCCCCCTTGACAAGGGGTCGGACCGCCGGCTCGCTCGGCAGTTCTTTCGTCCCTCACAACCCTGGCGCGGCCGGCTCTTCGCTGACGTCATCGGCAGGTCCATGTCGGTTGCGGGTGTGGCGCGCCTTGCGTTGTTGGGTACGTGATAGTCGTGGGCCACGTCACGTTGGGGACGAGTAGTCACGTTGTGTCACACCCTGGCGCGGCCGTGGTGCTCCCTACCAGCGTGCCTTGAGCACCCGTGACAACTCAGCCTCCGTCGGCAGCCCGCGGAGCGATCCGTCGCTGCCGGGGTAGAGCCGGCACGACAGGCTCCACACCGACGGGCCGTCGAACAGGTCAGAGCCGTCGAGGTGGAACGAGGGCGAGCCGCGGAAGCGCAGCCGGGCGGCTTCGTCCGCAGAGTTGACGACGCGGATGACCGGTTGCTCGCCTAGCCCCAGGGAGGCCACCGTCTGGGCTGCCAGGGCGTATGCCGGGTCGGTGTGGGGGCATCCGGCGATGACAAGAATCTCGAGCCGTGCTGTCGTCGTCATCGTGACCTCTCCAACGTCGCGAGGGGTGCGCCTCCCGGCCCCGCCACGGTTGGCGGGGGAGTGTCGATCGGCGAGGTGGAGTGCCGGTCTGTCGACCAGCAGCCTGCAGGTTACCCGTTGCGTCGACGTACGAGACGCCACGTTCGCTCAGTCGCCGAGAGTTCAAGCGCCCACTTCGTCGAGTAGGTCCTGGGCGAGAATGGCTGTGGCCAACGCGACCGTGGTCGGCTCGCCGATGCCCTCCTCGGCTCGCCCTGCCATCCACGCAAACACCGCATCTGGCCCGGCAGCGAAGTGCTCTTGGAAGCCGCTGAGCGCGCGCTGCGTCACCGGGCTGCTGACAGGATCACTCTTCAGGGTGCGGAACGCGACGCCCAATTGCGCAGTCGGGATGGCGCGAAGGATCCGGTAGATGTCGTGGGCGTCCTTGTCGTGGAGGCGGTGTGGTTGCTCGAGCCGCTCCAGGAGTTTGTGCATCTTGGCCACGATGAGAGCGGCCGGTCCGGCCACCCTCACGTCGAACGCTCGCATATCGGCCGGGTCCAACGCAGCCACAGTGTGGAAGGCGTTGTCGACGACGGCCGCCTCCAGCCCGGTCGCGCGGCGCATGGCCCGCTTGCCGTGCGGTGGGAGCCGGGCGCCCCGCGTTGTCTTGCCGCCTCTACCGGCCAGATCCTCGGGAACCATCAGATCTACGGGTATGCCGTGAGGGGTCTGCCATGCCCCGGGCTGGTTGCTGGTCGGATTGAGGATGAAACCAGCGGCGGTCATCGCCTCCTCGATCGCGGGGCTGGGCCCAAGACGTCTCGGGTCGAGGGCAAGGTCGCTGTCTTTGGTCACTTCGGCCAGCGCCACTGAGGCGTGCGGCGTGTGAAGGTAGACAGCCTGGGCGCCGATGACGACGACCGCGTCACGATGGGCAGTCAGGGCTTCGAGGGCGTCCAATAGCGCTGACCTGGATCGCACCAGGAGGTCATTGATCATCCGCGTCCCCTCCACAGCGACTCGTGGGTCTTCATCCAGCGCAGCAATTCTTCAGCCTCGGCTGGGTTGCGGCCCGGGCCGGTCAGGAGGTCTACGGCCACCTGCGCGGGAGCTGCCAGGATCAGACCGTCGGACCGTCGAGTCGTTCGGACGAAAGGCGCATTGAGTTCGGGCTCGCCGAGCAGGACGTTAGCGCCGGCCTCCGCCGGGCGGAGCCCCCACAGGGCGGCTGTCGCGGGCGCGTCCTGGGTGTAGACCATGGCAGCCCGCGCGGGCGCATACTCAGCCCACTCGGTAGCAGCGATAGTGCCGGTGAAGCAGTACCGCACGCCGGCAGCGGAGTCGGCCGCCATCGCTACGAGTTCATCCAAACCGCGTGGGGCAATCCAGCGCGACACCGCCGTGTTGCGGACAAACCCGTAGTCCTCGCTCCATCGGCGCAAGACACCGACCCAGTCAAGGACGACGACGGCCCCTCGGGATGGGCGCTCCAAGAGGCCCTCTGTCGCGAGGAAATCCACCACCCGGTATGCCGCGCCCGTCGACACGCCTGATGCGGCGATGAGGTCGCGCATCGTCCATTCGCTGCCGAGGTCGACGACCGCCCGGACCATGTCGGCAGCGGGTGCCCCCTTGAGCGTTCCCCGCGGTCGCCCGGGTCCCCGCCATGGATCTGCGTCGGCACCTCGATCGGAGAGGAAGAGTGCCGGCCTGTCGACCTGCACCCTGAGGTTCCCCGTTGCGTCGACGTACGAGACACCACGTTCGGTCAGTCGCGCACGAGTCTGCGGCGAGAGATAGCGCGCCCCGACAAGGGCCACTGCGGCGTCGAGCTGAGCACCGTGGGCGATGAGTTGCTCGGCAAGTGGACCTACGTCCCGACCCTCGACAACCTGCTTCAGTTGTCCGACAACCCGGGCAGAGGATCCATCCGGGGCGCCAAGCGCGAGCACCAGATCAGCGGGCACCCGGCCATCCCGCACTTCTGCCCCCTCGGCCAGGGACCACCCGGCAGGCAGCCGGTCACGGATCGCCCCTACTATCAGGCGCGCCAGATCGCGTTCCCGCGGCGGCTCAACATCGTTCACACCGCTATCTTACATGTTCCGCTGTCAGCGGAACCCTTCTATTTCTAGGGGTTGGCCCGGTTCAGACGGTTGCCGCTAGAGCCCGAGGTTCCTATCCCCAACCTCCGCCAAGGGTGGAGCCGCTGGACTACGCCAGCGGCGAACGGGAGGCGAAGCCGACCATCGCAAACGCACGCAGAAAGTCGCGTTCACACCCAGAAGTTTGTACGCGCGAACGCGACTTTCTGCGTGCCGATGCAACGGCTGAGTCGCCAGGTCGTATGCCGAAGCCGACCATCGCCGATGGTGGAGCCAAGGGTGGAGCCGCTGGGCTACGCCAGCGGCGAATGGGAGGCGAAGCCGACCATCGCCGATGGTGGAGCCAAGGGGACGCCCCACGACTCGCTCCGCTCGCCGCGTGGGCCCAGAACCCGAGGGTTCTCGTCCCCAACCTCCACGAATGGGTGAGACCGGCTGACGCCGGTCTCACCCATTTGTGGAGCCAAGGGTGGAGCCGCTGGGCTACGCCAGCGGCGAATGCGAGGCGAAGCCGACCCTCGCCGATGGTGGAGCCAAGGGGACTCGAACCCCTAACCCCCTGCTTGCAAAGCAGGTGCGCTACCAATTGCGCCATGGCCCCGAGAAAGTGCCAGCCCGAGCGGAACGGGACGACACGGCATACGAGAAAGCGGGTCAGCCGCCCACGCTCAGTTGGCGTCCGGTGCGGTCGCCTCGGCCCACAACCGCTGGTCGGCCTCTCCTTGACGACGTTTGCGCTGCACCAGCACCGCCGCGGCGACTGCGGCCGCAACGAGGACGAGTTTCTTCATGAGTGGGCACCGCCTTGGTCGGGGTACGCGGTTGGTGGGCCTAACAGGACTTGAACCTGTGGCCTCTTCCTTATCAGGGAAGCGCTCTAACCGTCTGAGCTATAGGCCCGTCACCGCATCCGGTGTCGCCCGCCGCGATGCGGTGGGCACGAGGATCGAGGCTACCTCACGGTGGCCCGACCGGGCAAAACGATCGGTGTGCCGTCATCCCGGCGGAAGGCGCCGCTGCGCGCGAGCCTAGTGCTCGAGCGGGGGTAACGGTGAACCGACCCCGTCGGTGCGCCGTCAGTCGTCGGTCAGCGTGAGCTGCAGCCCGCCGACGAGCGAGGCCGACACGTTGTAGAGGTATGCCGCGAGCGTGGACAGCGCGGTGACGAAGAAGACATCGATGACAGCGAAGACCACGGACAACGAGACGACGCGCCCGAGACCGATGTAGTCGGTGATGTCGAACTTCTTGTCACCGTCTTGAATGATCGAGCCGAGCAGGCGGTTGATCTGATCGAAGGCGCCCATCCCCTTGAACACCAACCACAGCATGGTGACCGCCACGACCATGGCCACGCCCAGCGCCACGGAGAGCAAGAACGACATTTTCAAGGCGGACCACGGGTCGACGCGCGAGAGGGTCAGCCGCACCCGGCGGCCCGGTGCAGATGTCGATGATGGCTCGGGCCGAGTTGCCTTCGCCGGGGTCTTCCCTGTCGCAGAACCCTTGCCCAGCGAAGACACCTTCGCCTTCATTCCGGCCACGATGCCGCCCGCGCCCCCCGCGCCCCCCGCGCGCCCCGCGCCGGCCGTGGCCCGCCCGGCGCCATCAGCAGTGCGAGTTGCGGAGGCCGCGGGAGCGACCACGCCACCCCCGTCCGTGACGTCGACCGTTCCCTTCTTGCCCTCGGAGTCAGTCTTACCGGTTGCTTCCTGATCGGCTGTGGCCGCGGTGGCACGATCGCCCCGGACGGCACCATCCATGCGCCCGTCACCCGCCTTGCTCTCGCCCGCCGCCGCGCCAGAGGCGTCACCATCGGCCGCGGCTGCACGCTCCGCTTCCGCGCTGGCACCCTCGGCGGGCGCAACGACCCGGGGCAACTGCTCGGTGGGATCGCTGGACTGGCCGGGGGTCACGGCATACCTCCATCGTCATCACCCGGGACCAACGGGCCCTGGGAGGCAGGGTCGAGCGGCTCCGGGGAGGCAGTGTCTGTCTCGCCCGACGGTACGGCATCGGTGCTCGGCTCCGCACCTTCATCCACGGCGCGCTCGACGTTGCGGGCAACGGCCACGATGGCGTCCCCGGCGCGCGGGCGGGCGAAGGCGACACCCATCGTGTTGCGCCCGGTCAGCCGCACCTCATCGACGCGGGCCCGCATGATGTTGCCCTTCTCGAAGACGACAAGCACCTCGTCGTCGTCCGCGACGGTCAAGGCCCCGACGAGGTCCCCGCCCTTGTCCGACAATCTGGCCACGGCCACTCCGAGAATGGCACGCCCCTTGACGTTCCACTCACTCACCTTGGAGCGCTTGGCCAGCCCGGACTCGAACACGACGAACACGTCCGGGTCGGTCCCGGCCTCGATAACCGACATGGACAGCAACGAATCGGTCCCGCGGAACTTCATCCCGGTCACCCCGGACGTCGCCCGCCCCATCGGCCGCAGCGTCGCGTCGTCGGCGTGGAAGCGCACCGACTGCCCCTTGCGCGAGACGAGGAGCAGGTCGTCATCCGCGCTGGTCAGGCCGACGCCGACCAATGTGTCACCCTCCCGCAGGTTGACGGCGATGAGGCCACCGGAGCGCGGGGAGTCGTACTCGGCGAGACGGGTCTTTTTCACCAGTCCGCTCTTGGTCGCCAAGACGAGGTATGCCGCGTCGTCGTAGGCCTTGATCGCGAGCACCTGGGCGATTTCCTCACCCGGCTGGAAGGCCATGATGTTGGCGACGTGCTGGCCCTTGGCGTCGCGCCCGGCGTCGGGCAGTTCGTAGGCCTTGGCCCGATAGACCCGCCCCAAGGTGGTGAAGAACAGCAGCCAGTGGTGGGAGGTGGTCGCGAAGAAGTGCTCGACCATGTCCTCGCCGCGCAGCGCCGCCCCCTTGACACCTTTGCCGCCGCGCCGCTGGGTGCGGTAGGCGTCGACGCGGGTTCGCTTGGCGTAGCCCCCGCGGGTGATGGTGACGACGACATCCTCTTGGGGGATGAGGTCCTCCACGGACATGTCCCCGTCGAAGGGCACCATGGCGGTGCGCCGCTCGTCGCCGAACCGCTTGACGATGTCGCCGAGTTCGTCGGCGACGATGCCGCGCTGACGGCTCGGGGTGGCCAGGATGTCCTGGTAGTCCTCGATCTGGGCCTGCAACTCGTCGTGGTCGCGGATGATCTTTTCCCGCTCCAGGGCCGCCAACCGCCGCAACTGCATGTCGAGGATGGCACGCGCCTGGTCCTCGTCGATGTCGAGCATCGCCATCAACCCGTCGCGGGCCTGCTCGACGGTCCGGCTGCGCCGGATCAAGGCGATGACCTCGTCGAGTTGGTCGAGGGCCTTGAGCAGCCCACGCAAGATGTGAATCTCGCGTTCGGCCTTGGCCAGCCGGTATGCCGTCCGGCGCTGGATGACGTCGATCTGGTGCTCGACCCAGTGCCGGATGAAGGCGTCGATGGGCAGCGTGCGGGGCACGCCGTCAACGAGGGCCAACATGTTGGCGCCGAAGTTGGTCTGCAGTTGGGTGTGCTTGTAGAGGTTGTTGAGGACGACCTTGGGCACGGCGTCCTTTTTGAGGACGATGACGAGGCGCTGCCCGGTGCGCCCGGACGTTTCGTCGCGGATGTCCGCGATGCCGGCGAGGCGGCCGTCCTTGACGTGCTCGGCGATCTTCTGGGCGAGTGAGTCCGGGTTGACCTGGTAGGGCAACTCGGTGACGACCAGGCACATCCGGCCCTGGATCTCCTCGGTTTCCACGACCGCGCGCATGATGATCGAGCCGCGCCCGGTGCGGTAGGCGTCCTCGGTCCCCCGGTGCCCCATGATGAGGGCGCCGGTCGGGAAGTCCGGGCCCTTGATCTCGCGCATGACCGCCTCGAGGGTCTCCTCGCGGCTGGCGTCGGGGTGGGCGAGCACCCACTGGGCGGCGGCGGCCACTTCGCGCAGGTTGTGCGGCGGGATCTGGGTGGCCATCCCGACGGCGATCCCCGAGGACCCGTTGACGAGCAGGTTGGGGAAACGGCTGGGTAGCACCTCCGGTTCGAGGGTCTTGCCGTCGTAGTTGGGTTTGAAGTCGACGGTGTCCTGGTCGATGTCGCGGACCATTTCGACCGAAAGGGGCGCCATCCGGCACTCGGTGTACCGCGGCGCCGCCGCCGGGTCGTCCCCGGGCGAGCCGAAGTTGCCCTGCCCCTGCACGAGCGGGTAGCGCATCGACCAGTCCTGGACCAGCCGCACGAGCGCGTCGTAGATCGCGCTGTCACCATGGGGGTGGTACTGCCCCATGACGTCGCCGACGACCCGGCTGCACTTGTTGAAGCCCCGGTCCGGGCGGTAACCGCCGTCCCACATGGCATAGAGCACCCGCCGATGCACCGGCTTGAGCCCATCGCGCACGTCGGGCAGCGCCCGCGACACGATGACCGACATCGCGTACTCGATGTAGCTCTGCTGCATCTCCAGGTTGAGATCGCGCGGCTCGACCCGGTCGCCCCCCGTGGTCAGCGTCCCGTTGGTGTCGTCACTCATGCGTTGTTCCTTCGGTGGTGCTCGTCACGATGCTGCTGCTGCGCGCGCTGCTGGTGCCCGGAGTGCTGCTGTCCCCGCCCCGTCCCGTCAACAATCGACCAATAGGTGGGTTGTTGACGGTAAACAACCCACCTATTGGTCGATTGTTGACGGGTATGCCGTGCCGCCCGCGTGCGCAGGCGGACGGGACTGCGGCCCGACCGCGCGATTCGCGGAGCCGGAGGCCGGCGCGAGCACACGGCATACGCATCAAATGTCCAAGAAGCGCACGTCACGAGCGTTGCGCTGAATGAACGAACGGCGCGACTCGACGTCTTCGCCCATGAGGATCGAGAAGATCTCGTCCGCGGCGGCCGCATCGTCCAAGGTGACCTGGAGCAAGATCCGGTGGTCGGGGTCCATCGTGGTCTCCCAGAGTTCCTGGTAGTCCATCTCGCCGAGACCCTTGTAGCGCTGGATGCCGTTCTCCTTGGGCAGCCGCCAGCCCTTGGTGCGGCCCTGGGCGACCAGCCCGTCGCGTTCGCGGTCGGTGAAGGCGAACTCGTGCGGCGCGTTGCTCCACTTGAGGCGGTAGAGCGGGGGCTGCGCGAGATAGACGTAGCCGGCCTCAATGAGGGGCTTCATGAACCGGAAGAGCAGCGTGAGCAGCAGGGTGCGGATGTGCATGCCGTCGACATCGGCATCGGCCATGAGCACGATCTTGTGATAGCGCGCCTTGTCGAGGTCGAAGTCCTCGCCGATCCCGGTGCCGAACGCGGAGATCAGCGCCTGGACCTCCTGGTTGCCCAGCGCCTTGTCGAGACGGGCGCGTTCGACGTTGAGGATCTTGCCCCGGATCGGCAGGATCGCCTGGGTGAACGGGTTGCGCCCGCGCACCGCAGACCCGCCGGCGGAGTCGCCCTCGACGATGAACACCTCGGAAACCGCCGGGTCCTTGGACTGGCAGTCGCGCAACTTGCCCGGCAGGCCCCCGGATTCGAGGACCCGCTTGCGGGTCGCCTCGCGGGCCTTGCGGGCCGCCAGCCGAGCGGTCGCGGCCTGGACCGCCTTGCGCACGACGTCGCGCCCCTCATTGGGGTGCCGCTCGAGCCAGTCGCCGAACTCCTCGGTCATCGCCCGCTGGACGAACCCCTTGACCTCGGAGTTGCCGAGTTTGGTCTTGGTCTGCCCCTCGAACTGCGGCTCGGCGAGCTTGACGGAGATGACGGCGGTCAGGCCCTCGCGGACGTCGTCGCCGGTGAGGTTGTCGTCCTTGTCCTTGAGGATGTTGTTCTTGCGGGCGAAATCGTTGACGAGTTTGGTCAGCGCGGCCCGGAATCCCTCCTCGTGGGTGCCGCCCTCGTGGGTGTTGATCGTGTTGGCGTAGGTGTGGACCGACTCGCTGTAGGCGCTCGTCCACTGCATCGCCAACTCCAGGGACAGGCTGCGCGACTCGTCCTCGACCTCGATGCTGATGACCTCGGGGTGGACCGGGTCGGCCTTCTTGGAGCCGACGAGGTGCCGCACGTAGTCGACGAGGCCGCCGTCGTAGCGGTAGGAGACGGTGCGGGCCTTGGTCTTTTTGGTCTCGCCGGTGAGGTCTTCGACGTCCTCGACCTCGGCGATGTCGGCCTCGAGGTCGTCGAGGTCGATGTCGGCGCTGCGGCGGTCGGTGTCAGCCGGCTGGTCGGGGATGCGCTCGTCGACGAGGTTGATCGTGAGGCCCTTGTTGAGGAAGGCCATCTGCTGGAAGCGGGCCCGGATCGTCTCGTAGTCGTAGGTCACTGACTCGAAGATCTCCGGGCTGGCCCAGAAGGTGATCGTCGTGCCGGTCGCGTCGGTCTCCTCCATCCGGGTCAGCGGCCCGGTGGGCACGCCGTGGTCGAAGGTCATCCGGAACGCGTGGCCCTTTTGCCGCACGGCGACGTCGAGGCGGGTCGAGAGCGCGTTGACGACGCTGGAGCCGACGCCGTGCAGGCCGCCGGACACCTTGTAGCCGCCGCCGCCGAATTTGCCGCCGGCGTGGAGTTGGGTGAGGACCAACTCGACGGCGCTCACCCCTTCGGTGGGGTGGATGTCGGTCGGTATGCCGCGCCCGTTGTCTTTGACGCGCACGCTGCCGTCGTCACGCAGGGTGACGTCGATGGTGTCGGCGAAGCCGGCGAGGGCCTCGTCCACGGCGTTGTCGACGATTTCCCACACGAGGTGATGGAGGCCGCGTTCGCCGGTGGACCCGATGTACATCCCGGGGCGTTTGCGGACCGCTTCGAGACCCTCGAGAACGGTGATCGCGGAGGCGTCGTATGCCGGGAGGTCGGCGGGCGTGGACGTGGCGGCGGTGTCGGCCACAGTGCTCCTTAGTAGGTCATGACGCGCGCCCTGAGCGAGAACAACGGCCCGGGCGCGCGCGTACTCCATCAATTCTACCGCCCGCATGGAGCCGATATGCCCGCTTGCGGCCCGTGGGCCTACCTGTGGGCGCAGCGACCCCCGGCCGTGGCCCCCGGTACATCCCGGACCCCCAGGGGCCATCGTGGCGCCGAGGCGAGCACTGCGGATGACGGGCCTTGCGTGCCGGTCCCGCGTCAGCGACAGCCGCCTCCACGAACGCGCGTACCGCCCCGGCGCCGGAGAGAAGCCTGGCTCGCTCGCCACGGGCGGGTGTCATCTGCGGGGCCGCCGGCAGCGACTCCTTGCTCCGGCCACGAGACCCCCGGCGGTCGATCGCACCGATGGTGTCGTGCCGGCGCTCCTCATCTGGGTGATGACCTCGACCACACCATACCCGTCTTGACTAGTCACTTCGGGCTATGGCCGGGAGGGTTGGAGAGCGGGAGAATTGAATGGCCTCATTCAGACAACTGATGGCGTGACCACTGGGCTATGCAGGGCGGCCAGGCGGGGGTTTTTCTACGGCGTGGATCGCCATTCTTCGGCGGAGTTCGCGGTGCCCAGATGCGCGTTGCGGCGTCGGTCGTCGGGCACTCACCCACTAACCATGCCGGCCAGGAATCCGCCTGCCCCTCATCGTCGATCTCCGAGTTCTCGCCATTCGTCGCGTTCCACCAACAGAATGCCCGGCCGCGCATCTCCGGGAACTCCCACGGCCTGCGCGGGGCGACAGCAGGGTTGCGCGCAGACACGGAGAACTGAAAGCCAGGTCCGATGGCGAACAAACACTATCGACCAATGGAACCATGCCCGCTCCTGACCTTTCCTGGCGGGCGTTAGCCACCTGATTGCCCTGGGCTGCACCCACCCTGACCAGCGCCGCCGGGGTGTCGGCGTGGGTGTTTTCGGACCGGCCGCCACTGTCGTGCCCGTCAACGAATGAAAACTCCTCCAGGGCTGCATACGCACAGGCTCGTGCATGGCTGATTCTTGACCTTTGCCGCTCCGTCATCTAGCCGCCGGTGATGCATACTCGCGTGCTCGACAATAGGGTCAGTGGGCCCCCATCTCGCCGTCGGCGATAACACCGGGGAGCGTCGACGCACCCACTTTATGAGCGACCGCCACACTCCTGTGTCGGCACAGTCAGAATCCGTGCCGGGATTCAAATGATGTGAAACGCTCGCCGTGAGCGACGCCGGGACGCGATCAATACGCCGGTATGCCGTGACTGCAACGTCGACAGGAGAGGCAGCCTCGTCTTGACTGGCCGCAACCACGCGGTACGCGTCCACACCCGACCCGGGGTGCTCCTCGGACGCTCCCGCTGCTCAGCAGGGCCGCGGCGGCGGCGGCACACGCGTCCAGTCCACCTCCCGGCCTTCACGGATACAGCTATGTCCGCATGGATTGCGACCTCACCGGCCTCCGCGGCACCCCTGGCCCCATCGACGGGAACAGCGCCTGCACGCGCTGTCCGACACCGCCGGCCCACCGATGCTCCATCGGAATGTCCACGTCGACATAGTCGTTTCCAATTCCCTTATGACATTCTAATTTCCGGCGCTTCGGCCCCCGTCACCTCGGCCCACACCGGGACATTCCAGGGCTGGATCGTGATCGTTCTCGATGCGATGGCCCCTGCACAATCGGGCCACGCCGGATACACCACGTGGTATGCCGACACCTGCGGGTCGACTTTGCGTGTCGCGGCCCGGCGGCAACCCGGCATACACAAATGTCATTGGGGTCCCCGTGTTCGGTTTCACGACATCGCAAACTGGAACTCGGCGCCGACAACCAGATCCGCGCGCCGGCGCGTCGAGAGGTGGGCCAACCCGTTCCTCGGGTAGCCCGACGCCGCCCTCCGGCTCTTCCGCACACCGCACTCACATTCAGGAGCCCCCTATTTGGGAAAGAAGAGGTGAAGTCGCATGCGGTGTCCTCGCTGGCCTCGTCGGCGACTGCGAATCGGCCCGCCGCGACGGGCGCTATCCACGCTCAAAACCCGCGGTGAGAACAAAACCCGCCGAAATCGAGGGAAGGGGCGCCATCGTCGTTGTCGAATTACGTTGGCGGCCTTCTCCCGGTGGGCTGCTCACCAGCGCGGCCGACCGAGGCCATCAATCGATACGGCCTTCCAAAACGGTTTGACCCCCAGCCCAACATGACTATCTGTGCCATCCCAGAGGGCTAACCCGAAAGGACTATGGCCTTTCGGGACCGCGGGAGCGAGGGTTGAAGCGTGATTCGGCACCCTCCGATTCACGATTCAACTAACTACGCCGTGGGGTCGGCGGAAATGGGGACTTCACATGCCCAGCCTTGGCCATTCCTCGCTCCAGGAAGCGCCCGTGGCACCACGCGGCATCACTCGGCGTTCGGTGGCGACCGGACTTGCCTGGGCCTCGCCCGTCATCGCCATCGCCGCGGCCGCGCCCGCCATGGCGACCTCCGGACCACAGCCGGCCGTCGTCCCGGGCAGCGCCTGCAAGTTGCCCGGCAGTAGTTGCGACCCGCTCGTCAAGGGCTATCTCTTCCAGTTCACGGTGTCCAACCCGTCACCAGTCCCGGTGTGGCTTTACACCGGCGGCACCTACGGGCCGACGATCACCGACGACAGCCCGATCCTCGACCTGACGTACGAGAAGGCCCGGGTCGGCGGCATCCTCTACAACCCGGGGCAGCACATCCCCATCCCTGCCAACACGACGGCGATCGTGTACCTCAACGCTGGAGTCAGCGCCAACAGCCAGAACGTCCAGGACATCACCATCGTCGTGACGTTGCAGTGGGGGCACAACTCCAATCCCGCCCTCGATACCGATCACGTGGGCGAGCCGGTCGTCGCGACCCTCTACTCCCCCGACACCCCGCCCTGCAAGAACTGCACCGTCAACTGACCTTCGTCGGCCAACAACGCCTCGTGCCGCCGGAGGGGTGCGACGTGGGTTGACCGCTGCTCGGTCAGCGCCCGCCGCCGCCTTCGGTGACAATGACCGGTATGCCGGCCGCCCCCGACTCGACGCCGATCATCTGGTCCGTCGCCGTGGAACGCGGGCTGCGGTGGAGTCTGCTCGTGTTGCAGTCGCTCCACATGCTCACCGCGGTCACGGTGGGCATCGCCTTCCTACCCGCGGCCTCGCCCGCCTCGATCGCGGCCCTGATGCTGCTCGGGGCGGCCCAAGTGCTGCAGGCCGTCACTCTCGTGCGGGATCGGTGGCCGCGGCTGACGCCGCCGCTGGTGACCCTGGGCACCGGGCTCGCCGTCATCGTCCTCACCTCGCTCATGCCGGTGTCGCCCTCGCTCGCTGACATCTGGTGGCCCACGGCGCTCGTCATTTCGGCGGTCAGTTTCGCCGTCATCCGCGATCCGCGGCGGGGGTGGCTGTGGGCTCTCGGTCTGCTCGGGGTCAACCTCGCCCTGCGGCTCCACTATTGGCAACCCAGCCCCGACCTGCCCACGTTGTCCCGGAGCGCGCAGGTCGCTGCCGAAACCGGCCAGTTGCTCGCGTTCGTCACCTGCGCTTGGCTGGCGTCCCGGGTCGTGCGCCGGGCCGCTCGCGCCGCGGACATCGATATCGAGGCGGGCCGTGAGATGCGGGCTCAGTTTCGCCGGGACCAGGCGGCGGCGACCCAGGAATCCGAGGCCGCGCGGTTCGTTCATGACGAGGTGCTCTATACGTTGCGCCTGATCGCGATGGATCGTGCTGCCGTCCCAGCCACCGATGCCGTCGAGGCGGCCGCCCGACTGCGCACCCTCCTCGACAACCCGGTGCAGCGTACCGTCTCCCGGGGCCTCATGGCCGAACTCCGGGCCGTCGTCGCCGACGAACCGGCACTCATCGTCACGCTCACCGGCCCGGAGCGCGTCGCCGTGCCCACGCATGTCACCGATGCCCTCGTCGGCGCGGTCCGCGAAACCCTGCGCGACATCGCCCGCCACGCCGGTGTCGAACAAGCGCAGGTGGAGGTACGCCTCTCCCGGGTCGACCTCGCGGTCACCGTCTCGGACGACGGCCACGGCTTCGACCCGGAGGGTATACCGACCCGGGCCGGACTGGCCGACTCGGTCATTGCCCGCCTCGAGGAAATCGGCGCGTCGGTCACGGTGAGCAGCAGCAGCGGCCACGGCACCCAACTGCGCATCTCGTGGAGCCCATTGCCGGTCAGCACCCGGGCGCCGGTGATGGGCGGCGGGTCCGTCCCGCGCCTGCTGCCGGCCGCCGCCGCCCTGGTCGTGCCGCTCCTCCTCCAGGGCCCATGGCTCTTGATCTGGCTCGGCGCTCAACTGACCCAACCATTCGTCGCGGCGGTCGCCACCTTGGGCCTGCTCGCCATCGGCTTGGCTGCGCTGCATTCGGGCCTGCGCGCACCGCTGGGCACGCCCGCGGCATACGGACTCATCGCGGTCGCTTGGGCCGCCACGGCCCTCAACGTCGCCCTCCTCCCGAGCCGCGGCGCGCACCCACGACTGCTGTTCCTCGTGCTCGGAGCGGCGGCCATCCCGTCGATCCTCTCGCTCTACCGGCCGCTTCGAGAGTCGGCCGTCGCCGGAATCGGCATCAGCGCCGTCGTGACGATCCACACCGCGCTGCGCCTGCCCCCCGGATCGTCCTGGTTGCCGTATGCCCCGGTGGCCATCGCCCCCCTCGTCTACGTGGCGATCGGGGTGCTCGTGCGTCGACTGGTCGATCATTGGGCCTACACCCTGTGGCTCATCGAAGAGGATTGGGTGGCCGGCCAGGGCGCCGAAGTCGGCGACGAGTTGTTCGCCGCCCACGTCCGCGCCCGGCTCGACGGCGTGCGTCCGAGCCTGCTCGCCTTCCTCGCCACGGTGACCGCCACACCGAGCATGGTCGCGACGACGGCCACCCGGACCCGGGCCGCCCGGTTGGAGGAGGTGGTCCGCGAGACGATGCCTCTCGATCCCGCTCTCGCCTCGGAATGCGCCCGGCTCCGGCTCGCCGGGTGCGTCGTCGCGATCCGATTCGTGCCCGACACGCCCCCGACCATGCACGCCGACCTCGCCACCGTCCTGGCCCGACTCCACCTGGGCCACAAGCCGCTCACGGTCACCCTCACCGTGCTGGAACACCCCAACGGCTGGCGGCTCTCGGTCGTCGTGCGACCCGGGGCATCGGTCCCGGTGCCCACGGACCTCCCGGCCGGCTGGGAAGCCACCCCGGGGGATGTGCTCCACGTCACCCGGCTGGTCACCACCGCGCTTGGGGTCGATCGTCGTGAACTCATCGGAGCCGGTCCCCGACAATGACCCGTATGCCGTTGCGCCTCGTTGCCGTCGACGATCACCCGATCGTCGTCGCCGGACTGGTCGCCCTGCTCACCGGGCCCGAGAACGACCTCGACCTGGTCCATACCGCGACCTCCTGGCCGGCGCTCGAGGAGGAGTTGCGCCACCTCGACCCTCCCGACCTGGCCCTTGTCGACCTGAACCGCTCCGACGGGACCGCCCCGGAAGTCGCAGTGGCCGGGTTGGCGGCCCGCGGCATACCGGTCGTCATCATCACCTCCGAAATGCGACCCGTGCCGATCCGCCGCGCGCTCGCGGCCGGCGCTCGCGGCCTCGCCCTCAAGTCCGACCCGATCGAGGACATGCTCGACGTCATTCGCACGACGGCGGCCGGGGAGCAGGCGTGGAGCAGTGACATCGCCTTCGCCCTCCTGTCCGACCGCCACCTCGTCGGCGAACTGGCCCCTCGCGAACTGGAAGCCCTCTCCCTGCTCGCCGAGGGCTGGCCGCGCAAGAGCATCGGTCGGCGCATGGACCCCCCGGTGTCCACGACCACCGTCATCACCCATCTCACCCGAGCCATGGGGCGCTATCGCGATCTCGGTCGCGCCGTCGACGCCCCCGGAGACGCCGCGCGGGCGGCCGGGTCGCCTGCGGCGCCACCGACGGCCGCTGACCGCACCAGAGGGGACGGACAGTTCTAGAGCGGCATCAGTCCGGATCCGAGAGGGCGCGTTCGATCAGTGCCCGGGTGGCGTCCGGCAGTCCCGGCTCAGCAATCTTGACCGCTATTTTCGGTGTGGCACAGGCAATTCCGTAGCAGTAGGCATCGGGGTGACTCGGCTCCTCACTCATCACCTGGAGAGCTTCCGGCTGCGCGAGCAACGTGGACCAGGCGGCCGAGTCCTCGTGCGGCAGGTCGGCGAGGGTGACGGTGCGTTCGTGCACCAGCCCCGCGAAGCCGCCCTCGCGACGCACGGTCACCTCGGTCCCCGGTCCGGGCACCCTGCGGTGCCCCGGAGCCGGGTCGCCCCCGTCCCGGCCCGCGGGTGCCGCCCCACCGCGGGGGGCCGCGGCATACGACACCCCGACGGCATCCCACGCCGCGCGGACGGCGGCCACCTCGGGGGAGCCCGCGGCATACCGGGCGGTCGCAGCGGCCACGGTGAGGCGCGCGAACGTCGCGAAATCGCAGTCGGCGCCGATGTTGCCGGTGATGGTGTCGACCCAGATCCGGCCGGCACGCTCCCAGGCGGGGCCGCCGAGGGCGCGAGCGACGAGCACGAAGGCCCGGTTGGGGATGCCGGAGTTGATGTGGACGCCGCCGTTGTCGGCGTCGGTCGTGACGTAGTCACGCAGGTGCCCCGGCTGCGGGTCGCGGCCGAGCCGGGGGTCGTCGTAGGCCGTGCCCGGGTTGGCCATGTCCCGGAGCGCGCGCCCGTGGACGCCGGGGGCGAGCAGGTCGGCGCCGATGAGCCAGTCGGCCTGGGTTGCGGTCTGGCCGAGGTGGCGCTGTTTGACCAGTGAGCCGAAGACGTCGGAGATCGATTCGTTGAGGGCACCGGACTGACCCTGGTAGGTCAGGCCCGCGGTGTATTGGGTGACACCGTGGGCGAGTTCGTGCCCGATGACGTCGATGCTGCGGGTGAAGGACAAGAAGATCTGGCCGTCGCCGTCGCCGAAGACCATCTGGGCGCCGTTCCAGAACGCGTTGTCGTAGCCCTTGCCGTAGTGCACGCTGCCAATGAGGGGTAGCCCCTTGCCGTCGACGGAATTGCGCCCGTATGCCGTCTGCCACAGATCCCAGGTGGCGCGCAGCCCGTCCCAGGCCTGGGTGACGGTGATGTCCTTCGTCGGTGGGTCGCCGACGCCTCTGACCGGCTTGCCCGGGAGGGTGCGCGTGTGACGGCAGTCGTGGATGCGCATCGAGGGTGCGGTCGCGGTGCCGTTGGGGGGTCGATCGCTCGCGGGGCCGGCGGGGCGCACCCCGGCTCCGAACATCGCGCGCTCGGCCCGCAGCACCGTGTCGTGCCGGAGGGTCGCGCGGGCCTGATGGGCGACGTCGCGGTCGCCGCTGCTGGCAAGCGCCTGCAGCAGGTAGGGCGGGATGATCGTGCACAGCGGCGCGGCAATGTGGTGGGCGTGGGCGGCAGTGGGGCGCGATTCGGTCGACATACCTCAACTGTGGCGCACCCCACCGACATCGCGCTGCCCAACGGCCTAGCGGCCCCCCTCACCCCTGGTGCCCACCCCACCTGTCTCCCCTTTCCCGCCTGAACCGTCCAAGGTCCAGTTCGCCCCCCAACAGTCGGGGTGCGAAGTGCCCCTTTCCCACCGCAACCTTCTCCGGCATACCGCGACCTTGCCTGGCATACCGCAACGCAGGCACGGCGCGCGGCGACGACCGGACGCACCGCGACCGACCGGGCCGGCTGGGCAGCCCGGGAGGCACACGCGCCGTTGGCGGAAGAGCCGTGGCGGTCCTCCCCGACCACCACGCTGCCGCCAAGCGCCAAGGCCGAGACAGGCACAACCCCGACGCGATCTCGGCGCTACCGCACCCCTGCGCCGCAACCCCCGCAACCCCCACAACCCTCCCGCTCCCCGAGCGTCAGCTCCGCCAACCGCAGCGATACCCGGTCAAGCCACACCGGGCTCCAGGGGTTCCACGCTGGCCGCGAGTTCCTCGCTCACCTCCAGGTACGCCGTGGCGCCGATCTCGCGGAACGTCTGGATCGCCATCCGGGCCGCGGCCAACCCCTCGCGCTGCTCACCCTCGGCGATCAGCAGCCGGGCGAGGTCGAGCCACGCTTGCCCCCGCGGCAAGGGCAACGACGCCTCCGTCGTCGCCGCTCGATACGACGCGAGGGCCTGCTCCGCCGCCCCGTGAGCCTGCGCCACCCGCCCCTCGAGCCACGTCAACGTCCCGAAACTCGGCCCCCATCCCCTCCCCTCGTAGCGGCGACACAGGGTGAGGAGGCAGTCGGCTTCCTCGGCACGTCCCAGGGCAGCCAGGGCGTCGATCCGGTATGCCGCCATCCGGACCAGCGTCGGAACCGGCCCCTCGGGCAGGGCGGCGTCGGGGTTCTCCCGCAGCCGGGCGAGCAGCGCTACGGTGGCGGGCAGATTGGCAGCCAGGGCGGTCGCGGTCAACTGGTCGATGCGGCTCCCGCGCACCCGGGCCCACTCGGCGGCGGCCAGGGACGCCACATCGAGGGCCAGCGTCGAGTACTCGGTGATCCGCACCTGCGCGGCTCGAGCCAGCGCCGCGGCATACTCCTCCGACTCCCCCCGCAACGCATGGACCCAGGCGCTCACCTGCCAGACGAGCGGGCGCGACGACACGTCGCTCACATCGAGACAGACAGCGATGGCGTCACGGAGGACGGCCTGAGCGGCATCGAGCCGGCCGAGGAGAACGTAACTCGCCGCCAAAACCACCCGCGTGTGGCCGCGGGCCAGCCCGGCACAGGCGGCATCCGCGGCCCCCAGGGCGCGTTCGGCATCGGCAGCGGCCTGCTCCGGCATCCCGGTCCCGAAGAACAGGGCGGCCCGGCAGGTGAGAGCGTCCGCGAGCGACGGGGAGTCGGGCGCCGCCTCGAGGGCAGCGCCGGATCCGCCCAGGGCCGCTTCGATTTCCCGTCGATTCGCCGTTTGGGCCGCCGCCGCAAGGGCGTACCCGTGGAGTTGGAGCGCGAGATCGCTCGGGGTCCACAGGTGACGCACCCGCGGATCGGTGATGCCCCCGCGGGTCCGATAGCGCTCGACGTGGGCCCACCCCTCGGCGATGAGCCCGGGGATCGGCGCCGGGTTCCAGGACGCGAGCGCCATCATCACGCTCACCACGGCCGCCCGGGCGAGGAACAGGTCGGCATCGGGGTGCCCGGCGACGCTCCGTTCGTGCTCACCGGCGAGGTCAATGGTGCGGCTGATGTGCGGGAGGGGTTGGTAGAGACCCATGAGTATGCCGTCCCGCACCGGTTCCGCGGGCATGGCCAAGACCTCGGGAAGCAGGTCCATCACCTCGTGCGGGGTATGCCGCACCATCGCCAGGACGCAGATCTCCAGGACGAGTCGGGCGCGCAGCGGGCCGTCGAAGCGCGGGAGGGCGGCACGGGCACAGGCCTGGGCCTGATCTCGACGACCCTTGGCGACGGCCGTGTCAATGGCCGCGAGAACCCGATCGGCGAGTTCGTCAGTGCCCGGTGCGACCACCGCCAATTCGTGGGCGAGGGCGCGCTGCGGATCATCGATCACGGTGGCGATGGCCTCATGGATCCGGTTCGTGCGGTCGAGCGGGAGGAGGTCGACCGCGGCACTCGCGAGCAGGCCGCGGCGGGGGCTGAGGACGCGGTGTTCGCCCACGTCCTCGGCCACGAGGAGGTCGAGGGCGATCGCGCCCTCGAGGTCCACGGGCTCACCGAGATGTTGCGCGACGCGGTGGATGGTCGCCGCGGGAGCGCCGACGCGGAGGACGCTCACGATGTCGACCGCTGTCCGCACCCGTGGCTCGGCGAGGTGGGCGACGACCTCGCGGAACGGGTTGAGGTCGGCGCTCACCATCGGCACCTCGTACAGCCAGGGATGGTCCTTGATGTCGTCGCGGTCCGCGCCCGTCGGGTTCTGTGACTGTTGCGCCGACTTGGGGAGTCGGCGCATGGAGGCATCGATGAGCAGGGGCAGGCCCCCCGAGATCTCGGCCAGCCGGGCGGCGGCCCGGGCCGAAAGGGAGCGCTCCCAGGCGTGGGCGACGTACTCCTGGACCATGGCCGGGGTCAAGGGTGAGATTTCGAGGTGCTCCTCGGCCCCCCAGGACACCCCGCCACCACGGACGAGATAGTCGGCCATCCGTTCACCGGCACCGGTATCCCCCGACAGGACGACGATGAGGTGTTCGTCGGCCAGCAGGGGAAGGAGCATCCGCAGGGTCATCGCGGACGCATCGTCGATCCACTGGATGTCGTCGATGACCAGGGCCGTCAGGGGGCGCCGGCGGCGGCGAATCGCCTGGATCAGCGTGGTGGCCACCGCCGCCGGGTCATCGGCGTCGGTTCCCTGGATGGCCCGCGCGGTCAGCGCCAGCGCCCGAGCGAGCCGCTCCACCAGCGCCCAGGGCTGGTCGGACAGCAGTTGATCGGCACTGCAGACCAGCGCTTGCCGTGGGCCGGCGGCCTCGACCAGGGCCCGGCACCACGTCGTCTTGCCCACGCCCGGCAGGCCGGTCACCACGAGAATGGCGCTGTCGGCGGCCTGCATCCGCCGCAGGACGGTGGCGGGGACGAGTTGGGGGATGGCGGCGAAGTGGCCGCCGGCGAAGGGCCCTCCGGCGTCCGCGAACACACTGGCTGGACCCACCGGGGACGTCCCGGAGGTCAGGGGTGCGGTGCGCTGCCTATCGCCCACGGGGGCAGGCTACTCCGGTTGCAGCCCAAGGACGCAGGGGTGACCGCGGCACCCCGCTGCCGGGGACACATCCCACCTTTCACCCCTTTCCCGCCTCAACCACCCAACGTCCACTTCGCACCCCAACAGTCGGGGGGCGAAGTGAGCCTTTCCCACCGGAAGTCCCACGGTCGACCGGTGTCCTCGCCGCCCTGGCGTGAGATTCGCATTCGGCAGGTATGCCGTGTGCAACGTTCGTCCCGACAACTCCGCCGCGGGCGCGAGCACCCTCGGGAGAAGCCGGCAAGGCCTCGAGCTCAATGCCTCACAGGTCTGCGCCCGACGCAGCCAGCGGCAGCCGACCACCCGGCATACCCGAACGGCCGACGGCAGCGGACGGCGCGGCATACCGCTATTCCGGATGCCGCGCCGTCACCGCCGCTCGCCGCGAAGCGACCCGCTCAGCGGCGGATCTGCATCACCACGGCCTTGGGCTCGGTGAAGAACTCGCGGCTGAAGTTGCCGCCCTCACGCCCGACGCCGGAATCGCCGACGCCACCGAACGGGGTGCGCAGGTCGCGGATGAAGAAGCAGTTGACCCAGACGGTGCCGGCCCGCAAGTTGGAGGCGACCCGGTGGGCGCGCGAGAGGTTCTCGGTGAAGAGCATCGCGTTGAGGCCGTAGCGGGTGTCGTTGGCCAGGTGGACGGCCTCTTCCTCGGTCTCGAACTTGTTGACGATGCAGACCGGTCCGAAGATCTCCTCGCAGTAGGGCGCGGCGTCCAGAGCCAGCCCGTCGATGATCGTCGGCGTCACCGACCATGAGCCGTCGGTCGCGACCCCGCCGGTGTGGAAGTGCCCGCCCAGGTCCTTGGCGCCCTCGACATAGGAGACGACCTTCTCGAAGTGGCGCTTGCTCGCGAGCGCACCGGCGAACTTCACGTTCGGGTCGAACGGGTCGCCGATGGGCAGCGCCTCCGCGGCGGCCTTGAACTTGGCCATGAAGTCGTCGTAGATCGAGGAGTGCACGAACAGGCGCGAGCCGGCGAGGCAGATCTGGCCGGCGTTGCGGAAGATCGCCTCGACCGCCCAGTAGACGGCGTTGTCGATGTCGGCGTCCTCGAAGACGATGTTCGCGCCCTTGCCGCCGAGTTCGAGGGAGACGGGGGCGAGATGGGTCGCGGCGGAGGCCATGACCATCTTGCCGGTGGTGCTGGAGCCCGTGAAGGTGACGCGGTCGACCCGGTCGTCACCGGTGATACTCGAGCCGGCGGGGTGGCCGTAACCGTTGAGGACGTTGAGGACGCCCGGGGGGAATCCGGCCTCGACGGCGAGTCGGCCGAGGTAGGTCACCGAGGAGGGGGTGTCCTCGGACGGCTTGATGATGCAGGTGTTGCCCCAGGCGATCGCGGGGGCGATCTTCCACGAGGCCATCATCAGCGGGAAGTTCCAGGGGGAGATCGCGGCGACGACCCCGGCCGGCCCGAACTCGCTGTACGTGTGGTGCCCCGAGTCCATCGGGTAGACCTCGCCGACGTGATCGCGCTGGTGGTCGGCGAAGAAGCGGAAGTTCCACACCGAGCGGGCGACATCGTGCTTGGCCTGCTCGAACGGCTTGGCCATGTTCTTGGTGTCGAGCGTCGCGATCTCGGTGGTGCGCTCCTCCATGAGATCGGCGAGTTTGTGGATCATCTTGGCGCGCTCGTTGCGACCCATCCTGGGCCAGGGGCCCTCGTCGAAGGCCGTGCGCGCGCTGGTGATCGCCCGGTCCGCGTCCTGGGCGCTGCCCTCGGCCGCCTGCGCCCACACCTCCCGGGTGTAGGGGTTCCAGACGTCAAAACGCTTGCCGTCGATGGACTCAACTTCCTCGTTGTCAATGATGTGCCCGAAGAACTCCAGCTCGCTCATGGCGTCCACTGTCGGGTCGGGTATGCCGTGGGGCGAGGGTCGTTTCCCGCTGCGGAACGCCGATCGCACCCGGGTCGGCGCGCCCCTCGTGTCCACGTCCCGATTCGAGGTAATAGCGCGCGAATCTCCCGGCGTTTTTACCTCGAATCAGCCGGGAGATCGCCACGGCGTCGCCACGTTGGCGTAGGCCGGCAGCCGGTTGAGGACGACATACGGCCACGACGAAGTCCCGCTACACCCATCTCCGGTCGCCTCCCGACGGCCAACGAGCCCCGGTCGACGCAGGTGTCCGAGACGCTCGAGACCGGCACGTCACCGACCACGACGTACGTACCGGGACTCGTCCCCGGGTGCCCGCCCTGTTCGTCCCGGCGGCTCTCATCCTTGCCCGGGGAACGGCATACGTCCAAGGATCGCGCCTCGTCGGTGAGCCATTGACGCAGCGGTATGCCGTGCGCCGGGCCGCCACCTCCCCCGTATCTCCCCGTCCCTCCCCCGCTGATTCGAGGTAAAAACGCACGGATCCAGCGGCGTTTTTACCTCGAATCAGCGGGGTGGGCGGGCGGCGGCGCGGGCGGCGCAGGGTCAGGTGCGGGGGTCGGGGGCCCCGGCGCGTTCGGCGATCGTGACGTCGCCCGCGGCGAAGTGGGCCGCCGGGACCTCACGAACGATGACCCGGATCGCCTCCTTCGGTGCCACCGTCGCGTCGACGATGGCGGCGGTGATGTTGGAGATCATCTGCCGCACCTGCTGCGGGGTGCGGCCCTGCGTTAGCGTGACCTCGACCAGCGGCATCAGGCACTCTCCCCGCCGCTGACGAAACACGTCCCGAGGTTGGTGAAGTGCACCCCGACGGACACCCCGGGCGGGGCGAACACCGCATCGGTCATGCCACCGGTGAGCACGATCCAGCCGGCCTCGATGGCGTGCCCGCGCCGGGCCAGGTCGTTGGCCGCCAACGCCAACGCCTCACCCGGATGACCCTGAACCGCGGCGCCGGTCGCCGAGTCGAGGATCTGCCCGTCGACCTCGACCAAAACCCCCTCGAGGGCCAGGTCCAAGGCGCTCGGCGGCATACCGATCGGGCCCGTCGTGAAGAAGCCGGACGACGCGTTGTCGGCGGCCACATCCCCGGCGGTGAACCGGAAATTGCGGTAGCGGCTGTCGATGATCTCGAACCCGCCGAGCACCGTCTCGACGGCGGCCATCGCGCTCGCGCACGACACCCCCGGCCCTTCGAGGCGCTCGCCCATGACGAACACGATCTCGGGCTCGATCCGCGGGTGGATGAGCCGGTCCTGAGGCACCGGGTCACCCGCGGGCAGGATCATCGCGTCGGTGAGCCAGGCGACGAACGGGGTGTCGACGCCCATCCGCTGCTGCTTGGCTCGGCTCGTCAGGCCGAGTTTGACGCCGATGAGCTTCTCGCCGCGCTCGAGGCGTTTGCGCAGGTTGAGGTCCTGGATCGCGTAGCCGGTGTCGAGGTCGAGTTCGGGCCACTCGTCGGTGAACGGCTCGCGGTCACGCCGCCCGTCTTCGCAGGCGAGCAACTCGGCGGCGACGGTCTCGATCGTCCAGCCGCCGTCCGGGGCTTTCCCGTATGCCGTCTCGCTCGTCATCAGCGCACACCCGCCCCGGCGAGGTCGCCGAGTTCTTGTTCCTGCTGCAGTTGCAGCGCGATGTCGATGATCATGTCCTCCTGGCCACCGACGTAGCCGAGGTCGCCCACGCGCTGGAGGATCTCGTGAGCGGCAACCCCGTAGCGGTCGGCCGCGCGCTCAGCGTGCAGCAAGAACGAGGAGTACACCCCGGCATACCCCTGGGTGATCGACGCGCGGTCCATCCACGGCAGGCGCGGGATGAACGGGCGCACGACGTCCTCGGCGGCGCTGAGCACCTCACCCAGGTCGAGTCCGGTGCGGATGCCGAGCCGCTCGAAGGTCGCGGCGAGCACCTCGGTCGGGGAGTTGCCGGCGCCGGCGCCGAGCGCGCAGAGGGCGCCGTCGATCTGGAGGGCCCCGGCGCGGTAGGCCAGGACCGAGTTGGCCACGCCCATGGAGAGGTTCTGGTGGCCGTGGAAGCCGACCTGGGCCTCGTGGCCGATCTCGTCGATGACCGCCTTGATCCGTTCCTGGGCGGTGTCGAGGAGGAGCGCGCCGGCGGAGTCGACGACGTAGACGCACTGGCAGCCGGCGTCGACCATGATCCGCGCCTGCTGAGCCAGCACGGCGGGCGAGGCGCGGTGGGAGAGCATCAAGAACCCGACGGTCTCCATGCCGAGGTCGCGCGCCGCGCCGAAGTGCTGGATGGACACGTCGGCCTCGGTGCAGTGGGTGGCGATCCGGGCCACCGACGCGCCCATCGCGTGGGCCTTCTTGAGGTGGTGGACGGTGCCGAGCCCGGGGAGCATGAGGATGGCGATCTTGGCCTGCTTGGCCTCTTCGACGGCGGCCTTGATGAGGTCGAACTCGTCGACCTTGGAGAAGCCGTAGTTGAAGCTCGAGCCGCCAAGGCCATCGCCGTGCGAGACCTCGATGACCTGCACCCCGGCCCGGTCGAGGGCCGAGACGACGCCGCGGACCTGTTCCTCGGTGTACTGGTGGGCCATCGCGTGCGAGCCGTCGCGCAGCGTGGAGTCGGTGATCCGCAGGTCGGCCGGGCCGCCGGGGGTCTCCAGGTGGTCCCGCACCTCGCTCTCGGTGACCTCGGTCGTGACGACGGGGACGTCCTCGGGACGAATCTGCATGTCGCCCATGGCGTCAGACTCCTGCCTTCTCGGTGATGACGGTGATCGGGTCGGGGGTGTCGCCCAAGTCGGCGGACGACTTCCAGGTCGTCTCGACCCCGAACTTGTGGGCGAGCATGAGGTCGCCGACGCGCGCGGCGGCGGCGGTGATGATGTCGAGGTTGCCGGCGTAGTCGGGCAGGTAGTCCCCGCGGCCCTTGACCTCGATGGGGATGAACACCCGGCCCATGCCGCGCCACAACTCGCGGGCGTGGTCGAACTGGACGGCCGCGCGCAGGTGGTAGCCGGGCACGTAGTCCTGGACCCGCTCGACCATCCGGTGGATCGAGTCGAGGATCTTGTCCTGCAGGTCACCGGGCTCGGCGGCCTCGGGCGGGATCGCGCAGAACACGCTGTTGCGCATCATGAGCGGCGGCTCGACCGGGTTGAGGATGATGATCGCCTTGCCGTGCTCGGCGCCACCGACAACCTCGAGAGCCTCCGAGGTGGTCTCGGTGAACTCGTCGATGTTCGCGCGGGTGCCCGGGCCGGCGGACTTGCTGGAGATCGAGGCGACGATCTCGGCATACGGCACCGGGACGACGTCGGCGACGGCGCGCACCATGGGGGTGGTTGCCTGGCCGCCGCAGGTGATCATGTTGACGTTCATCGCGTCGAGGTTGAACTCGAGGTTGACCGGCGGGCAGATGTAGGGCCCGACCGCGGCCGGGGTGAGGTCGACGGCGAGGATGCCGGCCTCGGCATACCGGGGCGCGTTGGCGCTGTGCGCCTTCGCCGAGGTGCACTCGAAGACGATGTCGGGCAACTCGTCCTGGGCGAGCAGCCAGTCGACGCCCTCGTGGCTGGCTTCGAGGCCGACCGACTTGGCGCGGCGCAGACCGTCGGAGGCCGGGTCGACGCCGATCATGTAGCGCGGCTCGATGATGTCGCTGCGCCGCATGAGTTTGAACATCAGGTCGGTGCCGATGTTGCCGGGGCCGACGATCGCCGCGGTCCCCTTGCGGGTCACTGGTGCCATGGTGGCTTCTTTCTCGTATGCCGTGGGGCCTGGTATGCCGTGGGGCTGGGTTCGCCGGTCAACAATCCACCTATTGGTCGATTGTTTACGGGAGTCGGGTGGGAGCGGGGGTGGACGAAGCGGTGGGACGAGGGTGGACGACGGTCTAGACGAAGCGGGCGGTGACCGAACCGAGGCCGGCGAAGGTCGCGGTGAACGAGTCGCCGGCGGCGATCGGCACCATCGCGCAGACGGCGCCGGGGAGGACGACGTGCCCGGCTTCGAGGACGATGCCGCGCGCGCCGACCGTGTTGGCCAGCCAGACCAGGGAGTTGATCGGCGAGCCGAGGACCGCACCGCCCGCACCGGTGCCGGCGATCTGGCCGTTGCGGTGGAGGATCGCCCCACCGAGGCGCAGGTCGACGTCGGCCAGGGCCGTGGGGGTCGAGCCGAGGACGACCGCGCCGCTGCTCGCGTTGTCGGCGATGGTGTCGAGCAGGCCGATCTTCCAGTCCTTGATCCGCGAGTCGACGATCTCGAGGGCCGGCAGCACGAAGTCGATGGCGGCAATCGCCTCGTGGACCGTGACGCCCGGGCCCTGGAGCGGCTTCTTGAGCACGAAGGCGACCTCGGGCTCGATGCGCGGCTGGACGAACCGGTCGGCCGGGATGGGCAGGTGCTCGAGGTAGAAGAAGTCGTCGAGCAGGTGCCCGTAGTCGGGCTCGGTCACGCCGAGGAGGCGCTGCATCGCCACGCTCGTCAACCCGACCTTGTGGCCCTTGACGGTGCGACCACCACTGACCAATTCGTGCATCTGGAGCAGCTGAATCGCGTAGGAGTCGGCCAGTTCCATGCCGTCGTAGGTCGAGGTCAGCGGGTCGATCGGCTCCCTCGTCGTGTACGCCTCCAGGAGTCGATGGGCGGCTTCGGCCCGGGTGAGGTTGTCCATGGGACGTGCGGGTCCTTTCGAAGGGGCGCGGTATGCCGACCGGTTCCGCTGCCTCTCGCGCGGCGGACCCGCGGGGGACAGACGAAGGCGGTGACGATGGCGGTGTTGACGAATCTAGGGCGGTGCTGCGGGCCCGGCGGGCGACGTTCCACAGTCGAGAACATCGGTTCGAGGGCCCAGTCAAGACACCCGGTCGGTGGCGGGGCCGAGACGGCGGTACTCGTGAGGAGACGGTCGGGTCAGGCGCCGAGGGACTTGCTCACCCGCCTCGAGGCCGCGGTCAGCAACGGGACGAGCCGCTCGACATCGGGGTCGATGCTCTCGCTCGGCCCGAACACCGAGACCGAGGCCACCGCCAGTTTGCGGTAGAGCACCGGCACGGCCACCGAGGTGGTGCCCTCGAAACTCTCCGAGTGCGACACGGCATACCCCTGATGGCGGGCCTGACTGACCACCCGTTCCCAGTCGGCGTGCGTGCGGACGGTGCCGGTGACGCGGGGTGGGAAACCGGAGGCGACGCGCGCGGCATACGCCTCCGCATTGAAGGCGGCGATCACCTTGCCCGAACTCGTCGTGTGCGAGGGCAGCCGGCGGCCCCAATGGGAGAGGATGCGCAGGCCGTCGCGGTTGTGGAGACGTTCGACGAAGACGACATCGGGGCCGTCGGGCACCCCGAAGTTGACCGTGTGGCCGGTCGCCTGGTGGACGTGCCGCAGGACGGGGAGCGCGACGTGGCGCATTTCGTTGCGGGCTTGGACGAGTTGGCCGAGCTCGAACAGGTGCAGGCCGAGCCGGTAGAGGCCGGTGTGGTGGTCCTGCTCGATGAACCCGCGGGTGACGAGGGTGGTGAGCAGACGGTGGGCGGTGGACTTGGCGACGCCGAGGCGGCGGGCGATATCGCTGACGCCGAGTTCGGTGTCGACGGCGAAGCATTCGAGGACGTCGAGGGCGGTGCCGACCGATTTGAGGGCCGAGCCGTGGTCGTCGCCGGAGAGGTGGCGTTTTGGGGTGGTGGTGCACCACGCGTCGTCGGTGATGGACATCGGGGACCTCTTCGTCTCCAGGTTCTGTGTCGCTCCCCACGGTGAGGGGTGGGCTGTGCTTGGATCAATCCATGCGTTCCACTGAACGGAACACGATGGTGTCGAGGGCCCTGGCTGTGCTGGGTGCCTTCTCGGTGACGGATCCGGTGTTGGGGGTGTCCGAGATCGCCCGCCGATCCGGGCTGCCCAAGGGGACGACGCACCGGATCATCGCCTCCATGGTCGCCGAGCGGCTCATGGAGCGCGCCGATTCGCCGCGGATCCCCGGCGGCGGCTATCGGCTGGGGATGCGCCTGTTCGAGTTGGGCGAACTCGTGCCCGCCCACCGCTCCCTCTCCGCGGCGGCGCTGCCGATCATGGAGGACTTGCGCGAGGCCACCCGCCACCGGGTGCACCTGGCCGTCTTGGACGGCATCGACGTCCTGTACGTCGAAATCCTCGGCGCCGGAGCCGCGGACGTCTCCTCCCGGGTGGGTGGCCGGTTGCCCGCGCATGCCACCGGCGTCGGCAAGGTCATGTTGGCGTATGCCGCCCCCTCCGTCGTCGCCGACCGGATCGCCGCGGGTTTGCCGCAGCTGACGGCGCGCACCATCTGCGCCCGGGACGCCTTGATCGCCGAGTTGCGCAAGATCCGCACGCACGGTTTCGCCCTGGACATCGAGGAATCGACGGTGGGGGTGTCGTGCGTGGCGGCGCCGGTGTTCGGTTCGGACCGCTCGATCCGGGCCGGGTTGTCCGTGACCGGGATCACCCGCTCCATCGACCCGGGCACGATCGGCCCGGCCGTGCGGACCGCGGCGTTCACCCTGACCCGCCAACTCCGCGAATCCGGTTTGTAGCCCCCGCGCTCCCCGCCCCACCCGTCCCCCTTTTCCCGCCTGAACCGTCCAACGTCCACTTCGCACAGGAACATTCGGGGTGCGAAGTGCCCCTTTCCCACCGCAAGATGCGCTAGACCGACCACTGGAAGTTGGCGAGCAGGTTCGGCGACAGACCGCTTTGGAGGATGTCGAGGGCGATCGGATCACCGGCCAACCGAGGAGCCTTCACAGTGGCCCGCAGCGGGACCTCCAGGGGCGCGAAGTAGCCGGCGACCGGGTGCGGAACGGGCATGGCGCTCAGCCACATCGGCGCCGGGCCGCGACCAGCGGTGGATTCGAGTCCCCACAGTTGCCGGATTCGTTCCAGCGAGACATCGAGGCTGCGGCCGTCGCCCGAGGTCTTCGTGCATCCAGGAAGAAGTTCATCGTCGGCATATCCCACTCCGACCCCGGCCACGACAAAGATGGTCCCGGTGTCCCAGACGCCAACAGCCCCCTGGCTGTTCGTCAACCGGATGACGCCAGATCGCCCCGTCACCGATGTGTATTTCACGCTCAGTCCGAGCCCTGGACGCAATTCCAGATCGTAGGCCTGACGGCGAGCCCCAGCATTCTTGACCTCCAGACCAAAAGATCGCGCGGCGGCTCCGATGATCTGCTCGACCACAGCCCCGACGATGAACCTGTTCTCGTAGGGACCGGTGTCGTAGCGGCGAACGCACTCTTCGATGGCGGCCTCTACCTCGCCGGCAATGGTCGCTGACCCATGGAGAGCAGCGAAGAACTCCTCGGCGAAACCTCGAGCCTCTCGATAGGACACCTCGACCTCCCACAGTGTGCGTCGCGGCCACGCTAGTCGATGGTCACCGCCAGGCCACCTTCTGGATCGACATCGGCGCCGATGCTCACCCCGCCGTCGACGACGCGTCGGCGTGTGCGGCATACCTCCGCATCGCCGGCGCAGAAGGGCTGTCCTGCAGCGGGTTGAGCGGCGCCCTACGGACCGCGGCGACCAAGGGCGAAGGTAGGTCCGCAGCGTCCCGGAGTACATGCTCCCGAAAGACGTGCCACGCCGCTCCCACCGCAACACCGTTGCCCACCTGCTTGTAGGACGCCTGCAGCCGCTGCCCTTCGAAAGAGAAGTTGCGGGGCAACCCCTGAAGTCGGGCCGCCTCGTGAGGGGTGATGCGCCGACGCCGAGATCCGATGATCGAGGTCTGGGTGATCGCCACGAGGGCGGGAAGGTAGGTCGGCGCCTTGGCCCTGATCCCCGAGGGTCGAAAGTGCATCACCGTGTCCCAGAGCGACGGGGAGTCCTGGGCCTGCCATTCGAGTTTGCGCCGAGAATCCGGGAAACCAGCAAACCCGGGATTCCGCTTGCGCCACGCATCGATGAGAGCCTTGTTGTCGTCGTAAAAGCGGGCGTTCTTGCGGAGGATGTCGCTCTTCCAGCGGGGAAGCCGCGCCAACCAGTCAGCGTCAAGCGACCGTTCCGGGTGCCAATCGTCGGCCCACAGCGGGAAGCCGGGGAGGCGAAGCCCCTTGAGGCGCCACATCGATCGCACCAGATCATCCCAGGTGTCGATCCACTCTTCCTCGGTCGCACTGAGCCGGAATCGCTCGATCCCGGGGATGTCGTCATCGGGATCGAGGATCCAGGACACCTCCCAGGCCATCGGATCCCAGTCGTCCACCGCGGCGCGCACGACCGTCGGCGGCACCTCTACCCGCGAGCGCCGCGGCCCGACATAGGTCCCCAGGATGAACACCCGGTCGCGGACCTGCGGCGTCCCACCGCGCGCGGGCGGGAGCAGGTGCGGGGAGAACACCGAGGGGGTGCTGGACACGCGGTACCCGATGGTCCGTAGCGTTTCGATGATCACTTCCCATTCATGGGTATGCCGCGGGCCGGCGATGTTGCGTACGTTCTCCAAGAGGACGACGGCCGGCCGGCGATCTTCGAGGATGCGCGCGATGTTCCAAAAGAGCGTGCCGCGCGCTTCTTCCATGCCCCGTTGGAACCCGGATTTCGAGAAGGGCTGGCACGGGAATCCTGCGGCGAGCACATCGTGGCTGGGCACCTCGACCTGCCCGTGGTCCGGGGTTGCGGTCGTGATGTCCATGTTGATCGTGGGCCGTTCGCCGCCGGGGAGCGGATCAACCCAGTTGCGCAGGTAGGTTTCCCGGGCCTCACTGTCGATCTCCGAGATGTAGACACAGCGTCCGCCCGCGTGGTCAAGCATGGCGTGGAAGCCACCGATCCCCGCGAAGAGATCGACGTAGCGAAACGCTGCTTCCCGGCCCATGTCGGACAGCTTAACAGCTGACCCTTCAGCTGTCCGGCTGGGCTCGCTGACGTCGCCGAGGAGTGGTTGGCGAAAGAACACGGTGCCCTCCGGGAGTGTGTACCGCCGCAGGAGCGGCCCCAACGGCAAGAGGCAGCGGTTCGAGGTCCACCTTGCCAGCAGCCACCGACAAGCCCTCGGTATAACGAAGAGGGCCCAGTCGCCGCCGGTCCAGACCGATCAGCAGTCGGCGCCCGTCGGGGCTAGACCCACGCCGACCGGGGAGACCCGCAATTCCTCGTCGCACAACCGGACCGCGGCCCAGCCGCCCATCGCGGCGAACCGGGCCCGAGCCCGAGCGAGGACGACACCAGCCTCACCACCACGCCCAGCCGCGCTCAACACCTGCCCCTCGTCGAACAGCACCTGCGCCCGGAGCAGCGGATCGTGCGCCCCATCGAGCAACCCCACCGCCTCCTCGAACAGCGCCACCGCCGCATCCGTCTCACCACGAGCCGCCACCGCCAGGGCTCGCACACTGACCAACCGCGCCACGGCGGCATCGTTGCCGCGCGCCCGCGCCATCTCCTCCGGGGCCGACACCACCGCCAGCGCCGCCTCCGGATCGCCCACCGCAACCAGCGCCCGCGCCTGCAGGTCCCGCCACGGCCAGAACCCCGGCTCGTCCAAGCGCCCACCCCGAGGCCCCCGCTCCACCTCGTGGAGCGGCTCCAGCGCCCGCAGCACCTCGCGCGCATCCCCACGCACGCTCGCCACACTCGCCCGCGCGAGGACCGCCGGCACGATCATGACGAGATAGTCGGCCCGTATGCCGCTTGCTCGCCACACGTGCCGGTCCGCCTCCTCGTCGTCCCCGACGAGGGCGGCCGCCTCCGCGCCACTCCAGTGGAGGAGCGGCTCGATGAACCGCTGACCGGTTCGTTCGGCCAGCGCCAACCCGTCGTCGACGCTCTCCAGGGCCGCCGCGAACTGGCCCAGCCGCACCTGCGCCCGCGCCAGCCAGGCACGCGCCCAGAGCGAAATCCGGGTCGAACCCCTCCAGAACTCGGTCGGTGCCGACAACTCCAACTCGCGCGCCGCGCGCACGACATCACCCAGCGCCAGGTGCAGCCAGCCCGAGCCCATGACCCCGCGTTGCCTCAAGGCCCCGCCGGCCGGCCCCGCGCCCATCCCGGCCTCGGCGACGCCGCCGGTGACCGCGGCATACGCGGCCAATGCCTCCTCGCAGCGCCCCACCGCGGCCAACCCCAGACCGACCATCATCTCGGCCTCGATCGCGGCCGGCGACCGTCCGTTGCCGGCGGCCAGGGCCGCCAGCGCGTGCCCGATGACGCCCTCCCCGTCCCAGTCGAGCAAGGCGTGCAACGCGAGCCGGTGGTGGACGTGCCCGGCCACGGGGGCGGCGTCGTCGGAGAGGGCGCCCTGGGCGCGGGTCAAGAGATAGTCGGCTTCCGCTCGTTGGCCAAGGAGGGTATGCCGGTAGCCCGCCACCGCGTCGATCACCGGGTGCGGGCCGGCGGCGGTCAATTCGGGGAGCAGGCCGCCGGCGGTGTCGAGTTCCCCTGCCCCGATGAACGCGTCCACCGAGCGCACCAGGCGGGCCCGCCCGATGTCGAGATCCGCCGCTCCGGCGATCCCGACCACCTCGTCCAGGCCGTCGCTCCTTGGGGGGGTGAGCCGGGCGGCGTGCAGCCAAGCCCAGGCGGCATGCCGCCAACGGCCGTGTGCGGCATACCCGTCGGCAAGGGAGTCCAACGTGTCGGCGACGGCATCGTCGGGGCCGACGAGCGTGTGTACGCGGTGGCTCCAGGAAATGCCCTCGTCGGCGACGGTGTCGGCCAGGCGGCGGTGGAGGACCGCGGCGCGTGTAAGGGTGAGCGACTCCAAGACGGCGGCGCGCTCCAGGGGGTGGCGCATGGCCACGAGCACGTCCGGGCCGCGGCGCCGGGCGACGAGCAGCCCCGCGGCGACCGCCTCGTCGAGCGCGGCGAGGGGCCGGTCGAGACGGGCGACCTTTGCCAGGACCGAGAGGGGCTGGCGGGTGTAGGCGATCGCGGTGGCGCGGACCAGGTCCGCTGCCCCGGGTGCGATGGCGTCGAGGCGGACCCGGACCGAGATGCGCGCCTTGGGCGTGGCGGGGAGTTCGACGTCGGGGGCTTGGAGTTCGGCGAGATCCCGGCCGCGCAGGAGCGGCAGGACGTCGAGGAGCGCCGGCCGGGACCCCTGGACATGCGCCGCGAGCCGGCGGGCGGCGGGCGTGTCGAGGTGGAGGCCGTAGCCGCGGGCCAACCGGCGCACGGCGGCAGCGTCGACAGGACCGTGGTCGGCGCTGGCCGCCTGTTCGGGGCTGACCGGGACCTGCCCCTCGGGAGCAAAGGCGGCGTGGGTGTCCAGCGAACTTGCCTGCCCATCGAGGTTCGCGGGGTGCCCCTCGCGGTGTGGGCCACCAGCCCCTGTCGCGCCGTGGGTGTCCAGCGAACTTGCCTGCCCATCGAGGCTCGAGGGGTGCCCCTCGCGGTGTGGGCCACCAGCCCCTGTCGCGCCAAGGGTGTCCAGCGAACTTGCCTGCCCATCAAGGTTCGCGGGGTGTCCCTCTCGGCCCGGGGCGCCAGCCCTTATCGCGGCGTGGTCGCGCGCGTCATCCATAACCGAACCGTATTCCCGCCCTGCCGCAGGGCCGGGGCGGGGGCCATCGTTCACGCCGACTGCGCACAGCCCAGCTCAGGCGCGGTGACCGAGCGGGCACGACCGAACGCGGAAAGTGGCGGTGACGCGGAGAAGTTTCTCCGCGTCACCGCGACTTTCCGCGTGCCTTCCTCAGCTGGGCCGGGCCGCGCCCACCTCGGCGGCAATCCCGGTCAGCACCTCATGGGCCTGCACGAGCGAAGGGCCGTACCAGGTGAGCAGGCGACCGCTGATCAGGTGAGTCAGGGCGCGCCGGAAGGCTTGCGGCCCGTCGTCGGCCGCGAACACATAGGGCTCGTCGGGCAGCAACACAAGGTCGGCACCGGCACCATCAATCTCCTCGACGGGCACGTGCGGGTAGCGCTCCGCACTGTCGGCGAAGGCATTGCCCAGCCCGACCCGCCGCAACAGATCGCCGGTGAACGTCGACCGCCCGACCACCATCCACGGGTCGCGCCAGATCGGGACCGCCACCGTGCCCACCACCGGCGGCACGTCGCCCAGCCACAGTTCCCGGGCCCGCCCCAACCACTGCGGCACCGGGCGACCCAGCGCCTCGGTGAAGAGCCGTTCGAGCGAGGTCACCGCCTCCGGCACCGTCTCGATGACCGTCACCCACACCCGGGCACCCGAGGCGCGCAGGCGGCATACGTCGACCTGGCGGTTTTCCTCCTTGTTGACGACGACCAAGTCCGGGCGCAACGCGAGAATCGCCGGCACATCGGGGTTCTTGGTGCCGCGGACCCGGACGACGTCGAGGTCGGGTGGCCAGGTGCACCAGTTCGTGGCCCCCACAAGGGTCCCGGTCGCCGCCAACGACTCGGTGAGCGAGGGGACGAGCGACACCACCCGCGCCGGAGGCACCGCCAGGTCGAGTTCCTCGCCGAGGTCGTCACGCACCCGCATCCGCTCTCCTCCGGTCGAGATCGCGCCCGCCGGAAGCGAACGCAGTCGAGTGAGGACTTCTTGTCGCCTGCAGTCCCACGAGGCGACAACAACTCCTCACTCGACGGTAGCCCGGACCTCGACGGCAGCAGGCGGCGGGCGCCGGCGGCATACCCCTGTCAACAATCCACCTATTGGTCGATTGTTGACACCGGAGCGAGCGCCGGCGGCATACCGGATCGGGGCCGCCCTTACCGCTTGATGAGCGGCGAGTTCACCCCACCGCTCTTGTCGCCCTCGTTGAAGAACTCCTCGCGGTAGATGTCGCGCGGGAACAGCCGCTTGGCCATCATCGTCTTCAGGGCCGCCTCGACCATGAGCGGCGGGCCACACAAATAGCCCTTGCACCCCGACAGGCTCGGGTGATCGGCCGCGATGACGTCGGTCACCATGCCATAGGCGTATGCCGCGGGGTCGTCACCGCTCGCCTCGACCTGTTCCGCCGTCTCCTCCGACAGACACGGACGGTAGGTGAACTGCGGGTACTCCTCCGCGAGCGCGCGGAAGAAGTCGACGTCGTAGAGCCATTCGCGCGACCGACCGCCCTGGTAGAGGGTCATGTCGCCTTCGTACATCTCGTTCTCGAGGCCGTGGCGCAGCATCGACTTGATCGGTGCGAGCCCGGTGCCGCCGGCGACCATGATCGTGTGGTTGTCCTCGCCGGTGTGCAGGACGAACCGGCCGTAGGGCCCGGACATGGGGAAGGTGTCCCCGACGGCGAGGTCCTTGAACACCCAGCCATCGGTGCCACGCCCACCGGGAACGTTGCGGATGTGGAACTCCAGGGTGCGGCCCTGGGTGGGCGGTGAGCCGATCGACCAGGTGCGGTCGCACGCCTCCGCCCCGGCCGCGCCCGGGACCGTGAACTTCATGTACTGCCCCGCGTTGAACGCGATGTCCCGGTCCACCTCGACGATCAACCGCACCGTGTCGCGGGCGATCTCGTCCTTGGCGACCAGGGTGCCGACATAGTCCTGCACGGGGAACATCTCGATGTCCTCGTCGACGTCGATGTCGGCCTCGATCGTCACGTCCGAGCGGGGCTTGGCGCAGCAGGTGAGGAGTTTGCCCTCGTCCCGCTCGAAGTCCATGAGCGCGAAACTGCTCGCCTCGCCGTGGTCGACCTCCCCGTCGGCGATCTCGCACTTGCACGTCGCGCAGGTGCCGTGCGTGCAGGAGTGCGGCAGCCAGACACCCGCGCGCAGGCAGGCGTCGAGGATCGACTGGTCGTCCCGGCATACCACCTGGCGCCCCAACGGTTCGACGGTGACGATGAAGGACTCGCTCATGGTCTTGGCTTTCGTGGTCTCGACAGTGGACGGAGAAAGGACAGGGGAGGTATGCCGGGTGCGCCCGGCACGCGGCATACCTCCGAGGTGGGTGGAGACGAAGGCGAGCGGACCGGTCACGGGCGGGGCACGATCACCGTGCCCCGCCCGACGATCCGTGGGGATCAGGGACCGGTGAACCCGAGGACCGACTTGTGGGTCAGACCCAGGTCGGCGAGGGTGACGTCCGCGCTCGGGCTGATGGGCGTCGAGGCCCGGCCGTTGCCGATGAACCAGGAGAACTGGCCCCAGCCGCCCTCGGCGTTGAAGTCCGGGTCTTCGCTGTGGTAGGGCACGAACACGCCCTCCCAGAACTCACCGAACGTCATCGCCTGGGGCACGCGGTAGCAGGCCGCCGCGACGAACCACGGGTTGCCCTTCCACCACACGTGGAGGAGCATGTCGTCGCCGTACAGCGCCTGGGCGGACTTGCTCGGGAAGTTGTACTCCCCGATCGACTTGATCTCGGGACGCTCGATGGTGTCCTGCAACACGGCGCTCATGATCAGTTGCCTCCCGTCTCGTCGGCCATGTCGTGCCACTTCTTCCAGTTCTGGTTGTCCAGGCTGCCGAGGTATTCCCCGCCGTCACCGGGCTTCATGTGGTACCAGTCGAGCACCCCGGGCAGGTCGGCGGCGCCGCAGTTGCCCTGGTAGATCTGGTGGACCGGCAACCACGCCTGGCGGTACTTCACCGGCTCGTGGTCGAAGATGTACTGGCATCCGTCGGAGCAGAAGTTGTACCGCTCGCCTTCGAAGATCGACTCGCGCTGGGCCTGGATGAACGGCTCGTCGGCCTCGGTGAACCCCATGGGGATCTGGCAGACCTGGCACAACTGCGGCAAACCGCGGATGAAGTGCCGACCACCGGCCGCGATGTTCTTCTTCTCCTTCTCCCACAGGGTGCGGTAGATGGGGAAGGTGTCGGGGTACTGCTCGGTCAGCCAGTCCATGTGCTCGTCGCTCGGCACCGAGGTGGTGAAGGCGGCGGCGTGGCTGAACTGGTAGAGGATCCAGTACGCCTGGTGCGAGAGGTACTCCTTCTCCTGCATCGCCTTGTCGACGTGCAGCGGCGGGGTGATGCCGTAGTAGGCGAGGTCCTGGAAGAGCCCGCCGAGCATCTGCTGCTCGAAGTAGAGCTCGAAGGCTTCCTTCCACGACATGACCTTGCGGGGCAGCATGTAGTCGAGCATCTGGGCGACCAGGGCGGTAACCCGGTAGCCCCGCCAGAACCACTTGTTGATCCAGTGCTGGACGAGGGGGACGTTCTTCTCGTCCTGCTCGAGGAGGAACTTGATCGCCTCGAGACCGAGCGTCATGTGCCGCGACTCGTCGGACTGCGCCGAGAAGCCGAACGTCATCGTCGGCAGGTCGCCGTTGAAGGACGCGCCGGACATGAAGGGCACGAAGAGCAGGTTCGTCAGGAGGTACTCGAAGGAGAACCCGATGGCGATGAGGAACTCGAACGGGCCGGCCGAGAGGGCGTCGTCGAAGAACGACTTGGGCACCGAGAGGTACCACACCCGGTCGTGCATGTGCAGGTAGGAGTGGAAGCCCGCGTAGTACTTGTTGTAGTTGGACAGGGTGTGGATTTCGGTCTGCGCGTGCCGGATCTCGTCGAGGCTCTGGCAGAGCGAGGCAAACCGCGGGCCCGGGCCGTTGAGGTGGCGGGCGAGCATCGCGAAGTTGCGGTGCGCCTGGTACTCCAGCGGCGAGACACCCTGGAGGAAGAGCTTCATCGCGTTGAGGTAGCTCGCGTCGGTCAGGCTGAGGTGGCCCTGGCTTTGCGCGAAGCCGTCCAACACGGCATACAGGCGCTTGTCCTTCTCCGCCTGGTACTTCGTGTAGGCATCCACGGTGAGCCGGAACGGGTCCTCCCACTTGGACCAGTCGTGGATGGTGATGCCCTCGAACGAGGTCAGCGGGAACATCTCCTCATCGGAGACGTAACTGGGGTCCCACTCGAGGTCACGAGTGAGGGCGCTGTAGCGCTGCTTCATGGTCAGCTTGCGTGGCGCCTTGGGGGTGATGGTCATGGGTTGGGTTCTCCTTCAAACGTTGAGTCGAGCCGTATGCCGTGCGGCCGTATGCCGTATGCCGTCCGGCCGGGTCCGTCAACAATCCACCTATTGGTCGGTTGGTGACGGCGATCCGGGCCAGGTGGCCGGTCGGGGCCGTCAACAATCCACCTATTGGTCGGTTGTTTACGGGCGGTCCCAGGCGATGCGGATCTGGTCGTCGTCCCACTCCTTGATGTGCCCGAAGTAGGAGATGATCGCGAGCTGGAACTCGTGGGTCTCCCATTCGCGGCCGAGGCGCTCCTCGACGGTTTCGCGGTTGATCACGAGTTCCCCAGGGGATTGGATGCGGACCATGCCGGGCAGGTAGCGCACCGTGGCCTTGGGGTTGTCGGCCTCGATCGCTTCGATCACGGGCCGGTTCTGTTCGTTCTCTTGGATGTCGACGCCGACCGGTCGGTCTTCGGCAGAGACAGTCATGATGCTCAGTTCTCCGTAAGTTGTGCGGACGGGTCGGTCAGGAGGCCGGGGTCTCGACGGTGACGCCGAGGGCGGCGAAGGCGGCAACGATCTGCTCGGCAGCGGTCGCCAACGAGGCGGCGGCACCGGCGTCGACGAGCCCGTCGGCCTTGGCAGCCACCGGCTGCAGCGCGGCCAGCGCGGTCGCCAAGGTGGTGGAGACGATCGAGCCGAGGAGCGCCTTGTTGGCCTCGCCGAGTTCGGGGTCGGACACCCACGCCTTGTAGAGCGCGTCGAACCAGCGGCGCTGGTCGGTGAACCACTGGGACAGGTGCTGGGCCACGAGCGAGTAGGACGCGGCACCGGCGTTGAGAGCGGCGTCGTCGAGCGCGGTGTAGAACAGGCCGTAGATGAGCCGGTCGGTGACGTCGCTGGCAACCATCGCCACGCCCCAGTCCTTCTCGACAAGCATCTCTTCGACGTGCTTACGCAGCGGCTGGAAGGCTTCGTCCTCGAGCCAGGTCCGCTTGGCCAGGTCGAGCGACTCGGCCGTGCCACCACCGAAGGAGATGCCGGCGCGGGAGAGGATCTGGGCGTTGCCGATCCGGTCGAACGCGGCATACGCGAAGCACTGCGTGATCGACGTGCCCCAGCCGTAGCGGGCCGCGCCGGAGGCGATCATCTGGTTGGCCGCTTCGTAGTGGCGCAACGGGAGAACGACATCCTGGAACAGGCTCGACCAGGCCGCCGGCAACCGCTGGAACATGCCGCGCTTGTCCAGGTAGGCCAACGTCGCGCCGAACGCCTCATGCAGGTCGGCGCGGGCCGTCACATAGGGGGCGTAGTAGAACTGGCGGGGGTCGACGAACGAGTAGGCGTCGGTGAGTTTGAGGGCGCTGTAATCCGGGGAGTAGATCTCCTTGCTCGGATCCCACAGCGGCCGGTAGTGGTAGTTGACCCGAGCCTGCAGGTCGATGGTGCCCTCTTCGTACCGCGAGGCGGGACGGTCGCCGTAGCGGTCGATGAGGTGCTGGAACGTTTTGCGCTGCGGCTCGATGACCTGAGTGCGCAACTCGAATTGCACGAGCTTCTCCTTTGCGGGTGCGGGGACGGACGGGGAGGCGCCGGGCTTAGGTGCCCGAGGCCACGAGGAGGCGGACGAGTAGGTCGGGGAGGGCGTCGGGTCCGGTCAACTCCTGGGGGAGGTCGGACTCGAAACCGTCGCCGACGAGCCGGCCGTATGCCGTGCCGTCCTCGAAAGTGGTCGAAACCCGAGCCGCCCGGCCGGCATACCCGACGTTGAAGGCGAGCTCGCTGGGAAGGGTCTCGTCGAACAGGGTGAGGTGGTGGTCGCCGGACTCGTGATGGGAGGCGAGCACGGCATTGGCCTCGCAGACGAGCTGCTCGGCGTAGGCCCGCAAGGCGACCTGACGGTCGGCTCCGGTGCCGGTGGCAATCCGTTGGCTGATCCGCGTCTGCGGCATCGGGGCGATCTCGTCGACATCGGCGAGTTCGTCCTCGGTGGCACCGACGAGGTCGGCGATGCGGATCATGAAGGGCGTCATCGAGGACTCCTCGGGGTGACGGTGGCCTCGGTCAGGGCCGCGACGAGCGTCTCGACCCCGGCAGCGGCCACCTCGGTGTCTTGAGCAGCCGACCCGCCCGAGGCCCCGACGGCCCCGACGACCTCGCCGTCGACGACGATGGCCACACCCCCGCCGAAGGCGGCGATGCCGGGTCGGTTGGCGATGCCGCGCACGACGGCGTCTTCACCGGCGAGCGCGTCGTAGAGCCCGTCGGTCGGGGCGCCGCCGAACCGCACGACCGTGCGGCACTTGTCCTGGGCGATGAGCCCCGACTCGGCGAACGCCCCGTCCATGCGGGCGAAGGCGATGAGGGTGCCGGCCGCGTCGGTCACGGCGATGTTGAACCGTCCCTGCAGGTCCTCGGCCTTGGCGAGCGCGCCCTGCAGGGCGACGGTGGCCGCGGCATACGTGAGGTTCCAGGTGGGGCGAAGCAACACGGCATACCTCCTCTTCGGTAGTGAGAGACGGATGGGGGTGGATTCACACGGTGTGCGGGCAGCACCTCATGACGGTGCGGGAGTCAGGGGCCACCCGCACCGCCACGAGGCAGGTCCGATCAGGTGTAGACGGTGGTGAAGCGCTCGTTGAGTTCGCGGGCGTGGTAGAAGATGCCCTTGGCGATCTGGTCCGGGGTCCACTTCACGAGCGGGCGGTCGCGGTAGGCGGGGTAGCCACCGGCGTAGACCTCGTTGCGGTTGCCCGACGGGTCGAAGAAGTAGATCGTCTGGCCGCGGGTGATGCCGTGGCGGGTCGGGCCGATGTCGATCGGCACGTCGTCCATGGCGAACAGGTCACCGGCGCGCCCGACCTCGGTCCAGTCACCGAGCTTGAAGGCGAAGTGGTGGAGCTTGCCCTGGGAGTCGCCGGGGGGGCCTTCGAGGACGGCGAGCTGGTGGATCTGGTTGTTCGCGGTCATCCAGGTGGCGATGAAGTGGGCGTCGTTGTCGTCGAGGTCGGTCTGGACCCGCTCGGTGGGGTAGAAGTCGAAGACCTGGGTGAGGAAGCGCTCCATGCCACGCACGTCCTCGGCGAGGATGAGGGCGTGGTCGAGGGCCGGGACGCCGACACCGACGAGGTGGCGCGGGAACGCCTCGGGGTTGTGGGTGCCGACCTCGGTGCCGATGAGGGTGGCCTCGTGGTAGACCTCGAAGAGGTGACCGCTCGGGGTTTCGAAGCGGATGCCGTCACCGATCTCGGGGTTTTCGCCCTTGCTCATCCGCTGCACCGTCGCGCCGGCCGCCTGGGCGTTGCGCTCGATGTCGTCGATGTCCTCGGACTTCTCGACCTTCCAGCCGAACTTGACCAGGCCGACGCCGCCCTCTTCGAGGACGACCGAGTGGTGGTCCCACTCGTCCCAGCCCTTGTAGTACACCTTGCCGTCCTGGGTCAGCGTCTCGTAGAGACCCAGGGTGTTGGCGTAGTGGCTCTTGGCTTCGGCCATGTCCGTGACCCGGACGTGGGCGTAGCCCATGCGCATGACTGCCATGTTTTACTCCTTGGTGGTGCGCTCGGCCGGAGTGGTGTCGGCCGCCGGTGGGGGGGTTGCGTCCGGGGACGCGGCCGCGCGAGATGCGGCATACGCTTCGGCCCGCTGCCGGGCTCGGGCATTGAGTTGGGCAAGGAAGGGGTTGACGAGGCGGAGGGTTTCGCCACGCAGCCGGATCGTCACGTCGCCTTCGGGGACGGCGCGGCAGGTCAGGCAGGTGTGATCGGCGCGTTCCTCGTCGGTGATGACGTTGTCGGCGACCGGCCGGTTGTACGTGAAGGTGCCCGCGACCGCGTCCACCTTGCAGATGGCGCACCCGCCGCGCCGGCATCCGACCGTGAAGGCGTACCCCGCCTTGTAGAGGCCGGCGAGGATCGTCTCCCCGGGATCGAGGTGGACTCGTTCCCCGGTCGGGTCGATCGTCACGGTCGGCACTGGCGCTCCCTTGCGTGCAGTGACAGGCCCGAGGGTAGGCTCGGGCGCTTTGGAGTGGTTTTCCGGCGGTATGCCGTTGCGGTGAGCCTTCCCGGGGGCGGGGGGTGCAACCACCGACGTTCCTCAGTCGGGAACGAGAAGGGAACCCTTATCGGCGTGTCGTCGCGCCCGATCGCCAGGCGGGACAAATCGACCCAAATGTGGGTTTTGTGCCGCGCCTTAAATCACAGCGGTCAGCGGCGCAGGGCCGCGGCCATCCGTTCCTGGGCGACCGGTGAATGGAACAGTTCCCCGGACAGTTGGGCCATCGCCGCGCCCCGGGCGTCGAAGTCGGCGAGCAACTCGCCGGTGAGCAACTCCTTGCCGTGTTTGAGCCCTTGTCGGTGCCCGGCCCGCAGGTCGGCGAGCACCCGGTTCACCTCGTCATCGAGGTAGTCGGCGGGGACGACGTGGGTGACCAGCCCGCCCGCTTGCGCTTCGGCGGCGGTGAAGGTGCGCCCCGTGAGGAACCAGTCGGTTGCCACCCGCGGCGCCAGCCGGGCCCGCAGCGGGATCGAGATCGTCGCGGCCGCCAGGCCCAGGCGAACCTCGGTGAGCGCAAAGGTGACCTCGTCGCTGCAGATGACGATGTCGGCCGAGGCGACCAACCCGAGACCGCCGGCGCGCACCGGGCCCTCGAGACGGCATACGACGGGGACAGGCGCGGCGACGATGGCCCGTTGGACGGCAATGATCCGGCCGGCCTGCTCGACCATGTCGACGGTCGCGGCTTCCTTGAGGTCGGCGCCGGCGCAGAAGACGCGCTGGGAGGAGGTGAGGACGATGGCGAGGACGTCTGGGTCGGCGCCCGCGGTCGTCACCGCCTCGGTGAGTTGGGTGAGGAGGGCCTTGGAGAGGGCGTTGCGGTTGGCGGGCGAGTCCAAGGTGAGGACCGCGACGCCCTGCTCGTCGTGCCGGGTGACCAGGGGGGTGGTGGCGGGCTCCATGGTCCTAGTGTGGCGCGGGCGGGTTGGGTCAGGGCAGGCGGGCCAGGTGTGCGGCGATGACCCGGTCGATGAGGGGGAGTGGGAGGCCCGCGGCATACGGGAAATGGAGGGTTCCCTTGCCTTTGACGTATGCCGTGAGGTCCTCGCGCAGGGTCGGGTCACCTGCGGGTGAGGGCGGGATCGGGTAGAGCGCGAGGTGGGTGGGCCAGGCGGCGTAGTGGACGACCCGGCGGCCGTGGACGAAGAGGGTGGGCAGGCCGTAACTGAGGCGTTCCTCGCGGAGGGTCGCGTCGGGGACGAGGTCGGCGATGCGGGCGCGCACGGTGGCGAGGGCGGCGCGCCCCTCGTCGGTGCAGGCGGACTCGTAGTCGGCGACGGTGTCGTACTTGGGCATGGCCACGCCCCCGATTGTGCCAGTCGGGTCTTCTCGCCACCGTCAGCTGCTCATCGCTTCAGGTCCTCCACAAGGCGTTGTCCGCCCAGTGCGGGGATGCGCCCAGATGCCCGAGCGGAACGATGGGGACGTGAGGATAAGTGCGGACGACTGCGGGAAGCAGCCCAATGCGTTCACCGCCTGAGCGGAGAAGGAACTGGATCAAGGTCAACTGTCCAAAGGTGCGGGTGTAACTCCCCGCGTGGTCGAGGTCGGGATAGCGGCCGGGACGGGGCAATTTCGGGATCAACGCATGGACGCGGTTGAAGAGGCGCCCATGATGTGCGCAGATGTTGCGCAGGACGTTGAGAGTCCTGAGCCACGACTCGAGTTGGGGAGCGCGCAGTCCAAAGGCATCGGCAACATCGTCTTGAACGGATCGCGGCGAGAAGCCGTAGAGGCGCACCAGTCCGCCCCAGTCGAGGATCTCGACGGCAACCCACACGGGCAGCGCCCCACCGTATTGACGCTTGTGATGGTCGACGAACTCCTCGTGCGAGTTCGCGACACGGCTCTCGTAATCGGCCAGCCACTTCGCGTAGGTCCGGGTGGTCGCTCGAGCATTCAGTCGTTCCGGTCTCAGGTGGGCCCGCTCGTCCACTCTCCCCAGGCCATGGCCGAGTAACGCTCGCACTCGCAACTCAATGGGCGCCAGTGCGGTGAACGTCGCGGCACGCAACCTCGCGTCGAAGGCGTAGAGGCGCAGGACCGCGTCCAGGGTGGTCCCCTGGTAGAACTCGTCGCTGCGCCGTTCATCCGCGGACGCTTGGATCTTCCGGAAGGGATACCAGTAGCCGCTCAAGCGGTAGTAGTTGACTCTCCGGAGTTGATCGATGGCCGTGCCCACGTCCCCGATGAGCATCCCCCGAGATCGGAGTATCTCGATTTGCTCCTCATAGGTCTTGAAGGTCTTGATGACACGCACGTGGACCCCCCACAAATGAAGACCGGCCCTGGACCCAGCTTGCGCTAGGCGGAACCGGTCGTGTTGCTGTCAATCCTAGCGCAGTGAGTCGCCTATGACACCTCATGCCAGGAGTCCCACCGGGGTCAGCCGTAGGTGTCGCGGGGGCCGCGGCCATCGGTGGCGCGCAGGGAGCCGCGGCTCCACGACGGGGCGCTCGGGCCGACGATCCGCACGTCGGTCACGACGCCCTCGCCCACCTCGGCCGCCAACGCCCCGAGCATCGAGACGGCGAGCAGCCGCAACTGGGTCGCCCACGCGGTCGACTCCGCGCGGACCGTCAGCACCCCCTCGATGAACTCGACCGGGTGGCAATGCTGCGCCACCTCGGGGCCGACGATCGTGTCCCACCGGCCGAGCACCGAACCCACGGACAACTCGGTGCGCCAACCCCGTTCGTCAATGAACTCGTCGATCTGATCCCCGAGCAGCCGCGGGTCGCGCCCGGCGCTCGCCGGCCCCCCGCCCGCGGGCCGGTCCTTGCGCCGGCGCGCGCCGGGCCGTCCGGGCCGCAGCCCTTTCGCGGACGCGGCCACTCGCGCGCGGGCCAACGCCGCATCCGCCGCATCCGGTTCGCGCCCGTCAGCAGCCCCGGCCACCCCACGAGCATCCCCCGATGAGCCCGCGCCGGGCCGATCCGCGACCTCGCCCGCGCCGCGCGGCACCCCCGGACCAGGCGTCGCGCCCCGCCCACCCCCGGGCGGGAGCGACTCAGGCCTGCGCCGGCTCATCGGCATACACCTCACCCAACGTCACCGTGAGCGTGCGCCCGGTGAGCGTGGCGGGCACATCCTCGGGCACGGCCGCGGTGACGAGGACCTGTTCGCAGTCGGCGACGAGGTCGGCAAGCCGGGCGCGGCGTCCGGCGTCGAGTTCGGCGAACACGTCGTCGAGGATGAGGACCGGGTCGTCGCCGAGGTCGTGACGCAGCAGGTGGTATGCCGCGAGCTTGAGTCCCAGCGCCATCGACCAGCTCTCGCCGTGGCTGGCATAGCCCTTGGCGGGGAGGTCCCCGAGACTGAGGAGCAGGTCATCGCGGTGCGGTCCGACGAGGTTGGCGCCGCGCTCGACCTCCTGGGCGTGGGCGGCCTCGTAACTGGCGAGCAACTCGTCGTGCAATTCCTCGATGGTGGGGATCTCGCCGGCGGCGATGGCGGCCGCTGCCTCGTCACGCACGCTCGCCCGGTAGGTCATCCGGGCCCCGGCCCGACCCGCGCTCACCTCGTCATATGTCGCGGCCAGGTGCGGGGCGAGGTCGTGGACGAGCCGCAACCGGGCATAGAGGAGCGGGGCGGCGACCCGGGCGAGTTGGGCATTCCACACTCCGAGCGTGTGGAGGGCCGAGTCCCGGTCGGAGAGGTGCTCGGCACCAACCGCCCCCGACGATCCGGCGCCGACCCCGGCCGCGGCAGACCCGGTGCCGTCGACACCGGCGGCATCGGGCGAGGTGGTGACGGGCGGGCCCAAGGCGCGGCGCGGCATACCGGAACGACCACGACGGGACCCGCGCAACACCGGCTGCGCCGACTTGAGGAGGGCCGCGCGCTGCTTGAGGAGGCGGTCGTGATCGGCGCGCACGCCGGCCCAGCGGGGTTGGCGGGCGACGAGCAGGTCGTCGAGGAACCGGCGCCGCTCGCTCGGGTCGCCCTTGACGAGCGCGAGATCCTCGGGTGCGAAGAGCACCGTCCGCAGCGTGCCGAGCACATCGCGTGGCCGGGTGAGAACGGCCCGGTTGAGGCGGGCCCGGTTGGCCCGGCCGGGGTTGAGTTCGAGTTCGACGAGGCTTTCGCGGCCCCGGGCGACCACGGCGCCGCGCACGATCGCCTGCCGGGCGCCGGCCCGCACGAGCGGGGCGTCGGTGGCAACCCGGTGCGAGCCGAGGGTGGCGAGGTAGCCGATGGCCTCGACGAGGTTGGTCTTGCCCTGACCATTGAGCCCGAGGAGGGTGGTCACCCCCGGCTCGAACGCGACGTCGGCATGGGGGTAGCTGCGGAAATCCCCCAGGGTCAGGTGCCGGACGTACACCGGTTCAGCGTATGCCGTGCCGCCGCCTCGGGCCGATTCGTGAGCCACGTTGCGGATGGCACGCAGAAAGTCGCGTTCACGCGGAGAAATTTCTGCGTGCGAACGCGACTTTCTGCGCGGCTTCGCGATCCGGTATGCCGCGCCCCATGCGGCGCCGGGCGCCGGGGGTGGGCCCGTCAGGGCTTCGGCTTGCCCTTGAGGGCCTCGCCCTCGGCGACCGTCATCACCTGGTGCCCGCCGAACTCGCCGCGCAGCGCGGCCACCGCCTGCATCGCCGGGCTCACCGCCTGGCGCGAGGCGAACCGGGCAAACAGGGACGCCGAGATCACCGGCATCGGCACGTCGAGGGTGATCGCCTCCTCGACGGTCCACTTGCCCTCCCCGGAATCGACGGTGTAGTCCGACACCCCTTCGAGGCCGGGGTTCTTCTCCAGGGCATCGACCATGAGGTCGAGCAGCCACGAGCGCACGACGGTGCCGCGGCTCCACGCCTTGAACGCCCCGGGGACGTCCTCGACGATGTCTTTGGCCATGAGCAGTTCGTAGCCCTCGGCATACGCGGCCATCAGGCCGTACTCGATGCCGTTGTGGACCATCTTGGTGTAGTGCCCGGCGCCGACCTTGCCGGCGTGGACGAAGCCCTCGTCGCGGGGCCCTTCGGGGCGGAGCGCGTCGAAGATCGGCATCGCACGCTCGACGTTGTCGGCCGAGCCGCCGACCATGAGGCCGTAGCCGTTGTCCTTGCCCCAGATGCCGCCGCTCACGCCACAGTCGAGGTAGCCGATGCCGCGCTCGGCAAGGAGGGCCTCGTTGGCGAAGTCGTCGCTGAAGCGCGAGTTCCCGCCGTCGATGACGAGGTCACCGGGCGAGAGCAGGTCGGCGAGGGCCGCGATGGTCGTGCGGGTGATCTGCCCGGCGGCCACCATGGTCCACACGACCCGGGGCGCCTCGAGCGCGGCGACCAATTCGGCGAGCGAGCCGACATCGGTGACCGCCGGGTTGAGGTCGTAGCCGACGACCTCGTGCCCGGCCGCCTTGATCCGAGCCCGCATGTTGCCGCCCATCTTGCCCAGCCCGATCAGACCCAGTTTCATCGTGACTCCTCGCATCGTGACGGCCGAGCCCGTGGCGCACAGGTCGGCGATGTACTCCCGGACAGGCTACGCGTACTCCCCGCTCGGCGACCCGCGATTCGGCCGCGGCCCCCTCCCAGCGCCACTACCGACCCGTTTCGCCGGCCACTGGGAGCGCCGTCGTCCACATCTGGCGCTGACGTACGCCCCCAGGTCAGGAAGCGAAGCGCACCGGCATCAGGACATAGCGGTATGCCGTGTCGGCGTCGGAGTCTGCCTCGGGCTGCCCGACGAGCACGGCGGGGCGCGTGGGCTGGGTGAACGAGATCCGGGTGAACGGCATACCGACCGCGCCCAACCCGTCGAGGAGGTAGTGTGGGTTGAAGGCGACCTCCAACTCCGGACCGGTGAGCGAGACTTCGACGGCTTCGCTGGCCTGGGCGTCGTCACCGGTGCCGGCCTCGATGGTGACCTGGCCGTCGGTGAAGGTGAGGCGAACGGGGGTGTTGCGTTCGGCGACCAGGGCCACTCGCTTGACGGCTTCGACGAGGTCGTGGGTTGCGAACACCGCGTCGGTGTCGGAGGAGGTGGGGAAGATCGAGGCGACCTTGGGGTAGTCCCCGTCGAGCAGGCGGGTCGTCGAGCGGCGCTGGCCGGCCTCGAACCCCACGAGCCCGTCACCCCCGGCCGCACCACCGAACGCCAGGTCGATCGACCCGGAAGCACCTAGGGCCTTCGCGGTGTCCAACAGGGTCCGGCCCGGGACGAGGAGCACGTGCGACACCGACGGGTCGGCCGGGTGCCAGGTGAGTTCGCGCATCGCCAACCGATAGCGGTCGGTCGCGAGGAGCGTCATCTTCTCGCCCTCGATCTCGACCCGCACCCCGGTGAGGATGGGCAGCGTGTCGCCGCGGTCGGCCGCGATCGCCACCTGGCTCACCGCCTGGGTGAACAGGTGCCCGTCGACCGTGCCGCTTGCCTGAGGGGAAGCCGGCAGGGTCGGGTAATCCGCCGAGGGCATCTGCATGAGCGAGAACCGCGACGAACCGCAGGTCACCTCGACCTTGCTGCCGACGATCTCGACATCGACCGGGCGCGGCGGCAGGTTGCGGGAGATGTCGGCGAGCAGCCGGCCCAAGACGAGGACCGAGCCGTCCTGTTCGACCTCGGCCGGCACGGTGATCCGGGCCGAGACCTCGTAGTCGAACGCGGCCAGGGTCAACGAGCCCTCACTGCTCGCCGTCACCATGATGCCGGCCAACACCGGCACCGGCGGGCGCGCGGGCAACCCACGCGCGACCCAGGTGACCGCCTCGGCGAGGACATCGCGCTCGACACGGAACTTCACGGCATACCGACCAATCCGGCGCGACAGGCGCCCGAACGAGGGAAACGGGCCGACGACACCGCCGTGACAGCCGACACGGCCACGGTGCCCCCGGGACCTTTGACCATAGTGCACACCCGGGGTGGGGCGCACGCGTGGGGCGCACCGGGGTTCGTGATCGGGGGGCGAAATCTAGGTCAGGGATCTCATCGTTGTCATAGGGCCTGTGCATCCTGTGGGTAAACCGGTATCTGCGCAGGTCATCTCGGCAACGGGGGTGGTGGATGGCCGGTGCGTGACGCGTGGATGTCCGCCGGGCGACTGGGGACTGTTGCGGGGCGTCCACACGCCGTTCACGCGGTGAGCCCCGGCGATACCCCGCGAGACAGTACTTTTCCACAGTTATCCACAGCAATCTGGGGACAGTGCGGGATAGGGGTCGCAAGGTGGCCGTAGTTGTCCACAGAGTTACGCACAGTCGGTGGATAGCCCGCTGCTACAGGCGAACTCGTCATCGCGCCGAGTGGCCGGGTCAGCGCCGTCAACAACTGACCAATAGGTGGATTGTTGACGGACCAGGGCGCCGTCGTCGCCTCACCGGATTGTCGTTTCAGCGGGACTGTTGCTTGATGCGCCCGGTGAGTTCGGTGACCTGGTTGTAGATGGCGCGCCGCTCGGCCATGAGCTGCCCGATCTTGCGGTTGGCGTGCATGACCGTCGTGTGGTCCTTGTTGAACTCCTTGCCGATCTCCGGCAGGGACATCGACGTCAACTCGCGGCAGAGGTACATCGCGATTTGGCGGGCGTTGACGAGGACCCGCGACCGGGACTGTCCGCGCAGGTCATCGAGGGTGAGCCCGAAGTATGCCGCGGTCTGGGCCATGATGGTCGCGCTCGTGATCTCGCTGCCCTCGCTGGGGATGAGGTCCTTGAGGACGATCTCGGCGAGGGCGAGGTCGACGGCCTGCTTGTTGAGATTGGCGAAGGCCGTGACCCGGATCAGGGCCCCCTCGAGCTCGCGGATGTTCGTCGAGATGCGGCTGGCGATGAACTCCAGCACGTCGTCGGGCACCGAGAGCCGCTCGTGGATCGCCTTCTTGCGCAGAATCGCGATCCGGGTCTCGAGGTCGGGGGGTTGGACGTCGGTGAGGAGGCCCCATTCGAACCGGCTGCGCATGCGCTCCTCGAAGCCGGCGAGTTGTTTGGGCGGCACGTCGCTGGTGATGACGACCTGCTTGTTCGCGTTGTGGAGCGTGTTGAACGTGTGGAAGAACTCCTCCTGCGTTTGCACCTTGCCCTGGAGGAACTGGATGTCGTCGATGAGCAGGACGTCGACGTCGCGGTAACGGCGCTGGAAGTTGGCCGCCTTGTCGTCGCGAATACTGTTGATGAAGTCGTTGGTGAACTCCTCGGAGTTCACGTAGCGCACCTTGAGGTGGGGGTAGAGGCTGCGGCTGTAATGCCCGATGGCGTGGAGGAGGTGCGTCTTGCCGAGCCCGGACTCGCCATAGATGAAGAGCGGGTTGTACGCCTTGGCCGGCGTTTCGGCGACGGCGGTCGCCGCGGCGTGGGCGAACCGGTTGCTCGCGCCGATGACGAAACTCTCGAAGGTGTATTTGGGGTTGAGCCGGGTCACCTCGATGCCTTCGGGTTCGCCGGCGCGGCCCCGCACCAGCCGCACATCCGGTATGCCGCCGAAGTCGCCGCCGGCGCCCCCGTGCGGGTCCTCGTCGTCGTCAAGGTCGTCGAGTTCGTTGCGGCGCAAGGCTCGACGTAGTTCGTGGTCGGTGCGGCCGGGATCGTCGGACACCACCCGGAGGGCACCCTCGCCGAGTCCTCCCGGCGGAGGAAGGACGAAACTGTCGCGGGCGCCCGGCCCGGGAGCCGAGGCGGAGTCGACGCCCTCCTCCGAGGGAGCGTCGACAAGGCTGGGGTCGACGGTGACGGCCAACCGGACTTCGCGCCCGATCTCGCTCGACAGGGAGGCGGTGAGCCGGTCGCGCAGACGGCTTTCGACGATGTCCTTGGTGAAGTCGTTGGGCACGGCCAACAACGCGGTGCCGTCGATGAGTCCGACGAGGCGGGCCAGGGAGAGGAAGGCGCGCTGCTGGATGGATACCCCGTCCTGATCCAGGGCCTGCAACGTCCTGATCCAGACCGTCGCCATCGACGTGTCGGTCACCGCGTGCTCCCCTCAGACGCCCGGTCGGGTCGTCATCTCGACGTATCCACAGGATTATCCACACACTGTGGGTAGAACGGATCGGGCGGGTCTTGTGACATGCCGCATTCTCGGCGTGTCGCTGCCCGCGCAGAGGCGCTCGGCGTGCGATCCTAACTCGTTTCTCCCCCTCAAGGGACATCTCCGGCTGGTTTGACCGCACCCTCGCGCCTCCCGTACCGTGGATGGGCCTGTTGCATCGGGCGTTTTCGCCTGCTCGTGATTCCTTCCGTGGCGTCGTTCTCGACGATCCGGCCCCGGCACCGCGGCCGGACGAGGGCGACCGATGCCAGCGGCCGCCACCAGACCACCGGGTCCTTCCCTGACCCGCCGCCGAAAGAGATCAGCCCGTGAGCAAGCGCACCTTCCAGCCCAACAACCGTCGCCGCGCCAAGACCCACGGCTTCCGCCTGCGGATGCGCACCCGCGCGGGGCGCGCCATCCTGGCTGCCCGCCGTCGCAAGGGTCGCGCCGAACTGTCCGCCTGAGGCCGAGCCGGTGCTCCCGGCGCGGCATCGCCTGCGTGAGCGGGCGGATTTCACGTCGGTGCTCCGCGGTCCAGGTGGGGTCCGGGTCGGATCCAGGCAACTCGTCGTGCACGCACGCCGCTCCCCGGCGCGCACGGACTGTCCGCCGCGCGTCGGTTTCGTCGTGTCCAAGGCCGTGGGCGGGGCGGTCGTCCGCAATCGCACCAAGCGGCGCCTCCGCGAGATCATGCGCACCCACCTCGGCGAGTTGCCCGCTGGGACCGACGTCGTCGTTCGGGCCAATCCTCCTGCCGCGCAGGCGACTTTCGTCGAGTTGAGGGCGGCGGTGGGCGGTCTGCTGCCAAGGGTGCTCGCCCGGTTGGCGCCGTCATGAGCCGGGTCCGCAGGGTGTTGGCCTGGCCGTTGATCGCGGTCGTGCGGGCCTACCAGCTGCTGATTTCACCGCTGCTACCGCCCTCCTGCCGCTTTTACCCCAGTTGTTCCGCGTATGCCGTGACCGCGCTGGAGCGCTTCGGTCCGCTCCGCGGCACCTGGCTGGCGATGCGCCGCCTCGGGCGGTGCCATCCGTGGACCGCAGGCGGGGTTGACCATGTGCCGGCTCGACCCGGTGAGGTCCTCGACCACCTCGGGAGGTCAGTGCCGACGGGAAGCGAGCCCCACGGCATACCGGAAAACGCCGGTCCGATAGAGGACGGCGACGCGACGTCCGCGATGGCGGTTCCCCACGCACCCCACCACACCACCGACCCTGCCCGCGGGCGGGGACCGAACCGAAGGACATGATGGGCGACTTCTTCAACACGATCCTCTACCCGATCGAACTGCTCGTCGCGTGGATCATGTACGGCTGGCATCAGTTCTTCACCCTCATCGGGTTCCCCGCCGAGTCGGGATGGACCTGGGCGCTGGCGATCATCGGGCTGGTGATCGTCATGCGGGCGGCGATGATTCCGCTGTTCGTCAAACAGATCAAGGCATCGCGCAAGATGCAGATGATCCAGCCCGAGTTGCAGAAGATCCAGAAGAAGTACAAGGGCAAGAACGATCCCGACTCCCGTCAGGCGATGACGCAGGAGACGATGGAGTTGTACAAGAAGGAGGGGACGAACCCCTTCTCCTCGTGTCTGCCGATCCTCGTCCAGTCCCCGTTCTTCTTCGGGTTGTTCCGGGTGCTCAACGGGCTGTCCGACATCTCCAAGGGCAAGAAGCCGGCGATCGGGCCGATCACCGAGGCGGTCGCGCACCAGGCGGAGTCGGCGACGCTGTTCGCGGCGCAGTTGTCCGACAAGTTCATGGGCGCCACGACGATGTCGACCAAGATCGTCACCATCGTGCTCATCGTGCTCATGTCGGCAACGACGTTCACCACGCAGCGTCAGTTGATGACGAAGAACATGCCGGCGTCGGCGCTGGACAACCCGTTCGCCAAGCAGCAGAAGATGCTCATGTACGCGATGCCGGTCATCTTCGCGGTGTCCGGCGTCAACTTCCCCATCGGGGTGCTCATCTACTGGTTCATCACCAACGTGTGGTCGATGGTGCAGCAGTTCTACGTCATCCGGCGAATGCCGGCGCCCGGGTCGGAGGCCGAACGGGCGCTTCACGCCCGCCTGGCTCGGCGCGGCAAACCGATTCCCGGCGCCAGCGCTGTCCTCGCGGGAGCCGATGATGGCGTCGAAGGGACCGACGGCGACACCATCGGAGCCGTGGATCAATCGACCGGTGGGGACGGGACCGCCGCCGTGGCACCCAAGGTCAGTGGTCAGCGCCAGCAGCCCAAGAGCAAGAAGCGAAAGACTCGTTGACGCCGCTGCCGCGCGTCGACTCGGGGACGATCACCGTCCGTGCGTATTACCTGAGGAGTTTTGATGACTGACAACCCCGTCGACACCGCCGTGCTCACCGAGGAAGAGGCCGCATCGGTGGCGGACCCCGTCGCGGACCGCGCCGAGGGGGACAGCGGCGGAGCGGTTGCTGCGGAGGAGGAAGCCTCGAACGGCCCGGCCCCGAGTGCTGTCCGCGACCGCCGGGCCCAGTTGGAGCGCGAGGGGGAGGTCGCTGCCGATTTCCTCGAGACCCTCCTCGACATCTGCGACCTCGACGGCGACCTTGATGTCGATATCGACGGCGACCGGGCCGCGGTGTCGATCGTCGACTCCGAAGAGGGGCGGGTGCCGCGTCGGTTGGTCGGGCCCGATGCCGCCGTCCTCGAGGCGTTGCAGGAACTCACCCGACTCGCCGTGCAGAGTGCGACCGGGGAACGGAGCCGGCTCATGCTCGACGTGGCGGGGCACCGCGCGGATCGGCGCGCCGCCCTCGTCACGATTGCCCGTGCTGCCATCGAGAAGGTTCGGGCGGGCAGCCCCCGGGAGGCCCTGTCGCCGATGACCGCTTTCGAGCGCAAGGTCGTCCACGACGAGGTGCTCGCCTCCGGTCTGGCGTCCGAGTCCGAGGGCACCGAGCCACGCCGGTTTGTCGTCATTTCGCCGGCCTGAGCCCGGCGTCGCGGACCGCTCTCGTGGGGGGTTTTCGGTATGCCGAGTGGGCATGTTTCACGTGAAACATCGGTTGCCGTCGAGGACGGAGTCATCGTGGCGGGCGTAGTTGGCGACGTGGCCGCGACCGAGCCGGGTGATGGAGGCGACGAGCCTCGGGAGGCTGGTGCCGAGGTGACTGGTGCCGAGGTGGATGGTGGCCGCGGCGGCATACCGGCAACTGAGGCGGAAGGGGAGCGTCCTGGGGAGCGCGGCATACGGGTGCCGGATGTCGGGCCGGTGCCGCCGGTGCCGGGAGTGGCGGCGGCGGTGTTTGGTGACCGGGTGTGGTTGGCGGAGGCGTTCGTCGCGAGGCTGGCCGACACAGGGGTCAGCCACGGGCTCATCGGACCGCGGGAGGTGCCGCGCCTGTGGGATCGGCACGTTCTTAACTGTGCGGTCATCGAGGACGCGTTCCCGGTGGGGGCCATGGTTATCGATGTGGGTTCGGGTGCGGGGCTGTCTGGGATCGCGCTGGCGATCGCTCGTCCCGACCTCGATGTGCACCTTGTCGAGCCGATGCTGCGGCGCACGACCTGGTTGGCCGAGTCGGTGACGGCGCTGGGGCTCACGAATGTGACCGTGCACCGGGGGCGGGCCGAGGAGTTGCGTGGCGGGTTGGCGGCCGAGTTCGTGACGGCGCGGGCGGTGGCCCGGCTGGGCAAACTCGCGCTGTGGTGTGTTCCGCTGTTGCGCCCGGGCGGCAGGCTGGTCGCGATGAAGGGGCGTTCGGCCGCGGTGGAGTTGGCCGAGGATCGGGCCGCCTTGGCGCGCTTGGGCTTGGTGTCTGCATCGGTGAGCGCTCATGGTGCGGGGCTCCTCGACGAAGCGGTGCTCACCGTCGATGCGACCTTTGCCCCTCGGCCTCGGCGGGCCGGCCGCTCGCGGGGTTGATTCCACTGGTTGCGGCGCCGGGATCGGCGTCGGTGGTTGACGTGCCGGTGGTCCGGGGGTCACGCGACGGAGTTCCCTGGGCCGCTTCGCTGCTCACGTCATGCTGGCAACTCGATCAGTGGCAGCGATCGCTGTCGAGGGCCACTGTGGACTGTCTAGTCGGGGGTTGCTGCGTCGTCGCCGCGCGGCCCGCCGCTTGACCTGCCTCAATTCGCTCGTTGTCAACAACTTCGCCCTCCGCACCCTGGACCCGACCAAGACCAACGGCTTCTCCGAGGTCGTCGTCGAACGTCACTGCCATGCCTCCACGATCTGGGGCTCCAATCGCTCACCAGCCGAGCGGCTCAGTCTCACCAGCGACGCCCCTCTCGCCCAGTCCGCCATCGTCGTCGGCGCCTCCGGCGCACACCGTCATCATCGCGGGCCTCATACACCACCAACGCCAGCGCGCCGAGGTTGAGGGCACCACGGAGTTCCGTAATCGTCAACGGCACGTCCAGCTGGCCCCATGCTCGTTCGCACGACGTGGTCCCAGCCCGCTGGCAAACGCCAGATGGTGCGGTCGGCGGCGATAGGGCGCTCCCGCGGGGTGTGAGTTCATGGTGCGGTCTAGGCGGTGGTTGGGCTCGCCCAACCCGTCGTTGGGACGAGAAGGCCCAGCCAAACCCTCGACCAGCACGGAAAGCCCGGCGGGTGTCTGTGCTTGCGGTGCATCCCCAACTGGACGGAGGCGGGTTCGTTGATTGTTCGCTCGTGGCCGTTTCGGGCGGTGTTCCTGGGAAGGGCGATGCCGTGCGCTGGGGGGCACTTCATGGGGGAAGGGAAGCGCGGTTCGTCCGGGGACAGAGGTGCACGTCCTGCGGAGGGGGCCGGGGTGTGGGCAGGGGGTGAGGCGCGGTTCGAGCGGGGAGACGGGTGCCCGTCGTGCGGAGGTGGGTCCGGTGATGCCTTGCGGGGGTGAGGCGCGGTTCGCGCGGGGAGACAGGTGCCCGTCGTGCGGAGGGGGGTTGGGGTGCGTGCAGGGGGTGAGTCGCAGTGCGTGGCGGAGGTGAGTCGCGGTGCGTGTCAAGGGCCAGAGGGGACTGCCCAGTGGCGGGGATGAGGCGCACGTCGTGAGGGGGATTGGAGGTTGGCGTCGTGTGCGACGAGGGCGAGGCCCATGTGTGCTGAGACGCACGTGGGGGCTGGGCCGAGTTTGGCTCGTGACCCGGTGCCCCTGTCCCCCGGCGGGCCTGTTTGTCCCAGTACGCTCGGTCGCGGCATTTCCTGACCCTTCCCGGGCCGGGCAGGACGACGGCCCAGGTAGGCACCGGGGCGGTCTCCAATCTGGGGAGCCAACCGCGGCGGGCATCCCGGGCGTCGACCGCGGCGAGCATCTGGGTGCGGGCATCCCGGGCGGCATACCGCCCCGGCTGTCTAACGCTACGCGGCCACGGTCGCGGTTGGTGTCGTGGCCCTTGTTGGGGTTTGATGAAGTGCCCCATTCCCCGACGAAGGCCACTCCTGTGATCCAAGACGTCGTCACCCAACGCGTCATCACCGAAGGTATCGGCTACCCCCAACTCGTTGGCGCGCCTACCCGACCACTGGGATGGCCGGCCGCCGACACCGTCCTGAGGTACGACTCATCACGACAAGTTGTCGATGTTTCACGTGAAACATCGAGGGATGACGGTGCCGATGAGTCAGACGCAGCGACTGCCGGCGAGGTACACGGCACGACGCAGTCGACGGGCGTGCCCCTGACCGACACCCATCGCCCCAGCGAAGGCGCGGAATCCGGTTCCATGGAAGACACCAGCGATGAAGATGTTTCACGTGAAACACCACCTGGGGAGGTAGGCAGGGAGGCGGCGAATGTGACCTCAAGTCATGATGACGCAGACGCCGCAACGCCGGCACGGAGCGACGCGGAGTTGGTGGAAAGACCCGCCACCTCCCAGGGTCCGGCCACTACCCATCGGGCCGATAATCGGCCGGAGGCAGGGCCCGCGATGGGGGATGGATTGCCGATCCCCAACTCGGACGATGTTTCACGTGAAACATCGACTGCGGCGGCGATATCGGCGCTCGCCGATGCGCTACCGCCCGGCGACAACGACAGCCCCCTCGCTCAGGCCGTGGCCGAAGACGCCCGCAAACGGATCACACTCGTGGGGCGGACCTTCCCGAGACCGCGGCATACCCGCATCCTCACGGTGGCCAACCAGAAGGGGGGCGTCGGCAAGACGACCACCACCGTGAACGTGGCCGCGGCCCTCGCGCAGGCAGGCGCCCGGGTGCTTGTGGTCGATCTCGATCCGCAGGGCAACGCCAGCACGGCCCTCGGTATCGACCATCACGCGGACATCCCCAGCATCTACGACGTGCTCGTCGACGGACGTCCACTCACGGACGTGGTACAGCCCTGCCCCGACGTCCCCGGCCTCTTCTGTGCGCCGGCCACCATCGACCTCGCGGGCGCGGAAATCGAACTCGTGTCGCTCGTCGCGCGTGAGACGCGCCTCAACAAGGCCATCACGGCATACCTGGACGACACCGGCGGCGAATCCGTCGACTACGTCGTCATCGACTGCCCGCCTAGTCTTGGGCTGTTGACCATCAACGCCTTCGTCGCGGCGCGCGAGGTGTTCATCCCGATCCAGTGCGAGTACTACGCACTCGAGGGGCTGTCCCAGTTGCTCAACAACATCGACCTCATCCGCAGCCACCTCAACCCGGGGCTCCATGTCTCGTCAATCCTGCTCACGATGTTCGACGGCCGGACCCGGCTCGCGGCACAGGTCGCCGACGAGGTGCGTCAGCACTTCCCCCAGGAGACGTTCCGGGCGGTGATCCCGCGGTCGGTGCGCATTTCCGAGGCACCCAGCCACGGCCAGACCGTCATGACCTACGACCCGAACAGCAGCGGTGCCCTGTCCTATCTGGAAGCCGCCGCCGAAATGGCCGAGCGTGCTGCCCGGCAGGAGGAGACGCGATGAGCGAGAAGCGCCGAGCCCTTGGCCGCGGACTAGGGGCTCTCATCCCGAGCGGGCCACCGAGCGCCCCGAGTGACCGCCCCATCGACGTCTTCTTCAGTTCCAGCCCGCCCGTGTCCGCCACCGAGTCGCCGATTGGTGAATCGGACCCGCACCCACCGACCGCGCTCGTGAGGACCGAGACATCCCAGGCTGACCCGACCGCCACGGAGGGCCTCCCGGATCATCAGGCCCCCCAGGGCGACGGACTCGTCGAGGTGCCGGGCGCCACTTTCGCCGAAGTGCCGCTGGCGGCCATCCGCCCCAACCCGCGCCAGCCGCGCACGGTGTTCGACGAGGACGACATGGCCGAACTCGTCCACTCGATCACCGAAATCGGGGTCCTCCAGCCGGTCGTCTTGCGCCCGCTCGCCCCGGACGCGGACGCCGACGCCGACGTTCACTACGAACTCGTCATGGGTGAACGTCGCTGGCGGGCATCCCGAGCCGCCGGCAAGGACACCGTGCCCGCCATCATCAAGGCGACCGACGACGACGACCTGCTGCGCGACGCCCTCCTGGAGAACCTGCACCGCTCGCAACTCAACCCACTCGAAGAGGCCGCGGCCTATCAGCAACTTCTCGACGATTTCTCCTGCACCCAAGAGGAACTCGCCACCCGCATCGGTCGCTCCCGCCCCCAGGTCTCCAACACGCTGCGGCTGCTCAAACTGCCGCCGCTCGTGGCCCGTCGGGTCGCGGCCGGGGTGCTCAGCGCCGGGCATGCGCGGGCCCTGCTCGCCCTGAGCGACGGGGCCGCCATGGAACGACTCGCCCAGCGGATCGTCGCCGAGGGCCTATCGGTGCGCAGCACGGAGGAGATCGTCGCCCTCGGTGACGCCCAGACAGCGCCTGCGGTCCGGCGAAAGCCACGACCGGGCGGCCGACGCCCCCAACTCGACGACCTCGCCGCCGATCTCAGCGACCGTCTCGACACCCGGGTCGCCATCGCCCTGGGCACCCGCAAGGGCCGAGTGACGATCGACTTCGCCTCTGTCGAAGACCTCCACCGGATCCTCGACATCATGAACCTCAGGGAACCGCGCAGCACCGGACTCTAACGCCGGTATGCCGCCGGCCCACGGGCGTCGGCGCTTCTTGTGGTGGGTAGTCCGGGTCCCAACCCGGACGATCCACCACAACAGACATGTATGTCGATTGAGGTGGGGTCGAACCTCAGTTGAGGAAGGGCTCCAAGCCCTTGACCAACTTGGGCTTGGGCAGCGCCCCGATGAAGGTCTGGACGATCTCACCGCCCTTGTACAGGTGCATCGTCGGAATGCTCGTGATGCCGAGCCGGCCGGTCACCGCGGGGTTCTCGTCGGTGTTGAGCTTGACGATCTCGAGTTTGTCGCCGAGGTCGCGCGAGATTTCTTCGAGGATCGGGGCCACGGCCCGGCACGGCCCGCACCAGGGGGCCCAGAAGTCGACAAGCACGGGCTTGTCGGACGCGAGCACCTCGGTCTCGAAGGTGGCATCGGTGACGGCCTTGAGGTCAGCCATGGGGTTCCTTTCGGGAAAGCGGAAGTCGATGGTCAGTCTAGGGAGTGGAGCCGACGGGAGGGGGTGGAGCCGACAGGCGGAAGGCAAGGCCACCCCGCAAGCACACCGCGGGCAGGGCGCGCCCGGGATCAGTGGCTGAGGAACCGTTCGGCATCCAGGGCCGCCGAGCACCCCGAGCCCGCGGCCGTGATGGCCTGGCGGTAGGTGTGGTCGACGAGGTCGCCGCACGCGAAGACCCCGGGCAGGTTGGTGCGCGTCGACCGGCCCTCGCAGACGACATAGCCGCCCTCGTCCAGGCCAACCTGCCCGGCGACGAGCGCACTGCGCGGATCGTGGCCGATGGCGATGAACAAGCCGGTGACCGCCAACTCGCGCAACTCACCAGTCACAGTGTCGCGCAGGGTGATACCGGTCAACTTGCGGTCGCCGTGGAGGGTGTCGACGGTCGAGTTCCAGGCGAACCGAATCTTCTCGTGCGTCAGCGCCCGGTCGGCCATGATCTTGCTCGCCCGCAACGCATCCCGGCGGTGAATGACCGTCACCGTTCGGGCGAACTTCGCCAGGAACATCGCCTCCTCCAGGGCCGAGTCCCCGCCGCCGACGACGGCAATGTCCTGGTCCCGGAAGAAGAACCCGTCGCATGTCGCGCACCATGACACGCCGTGCCCGGACAGCCGCTTCTCGTCCGGCAGCCCCAGTTCGCGATAGGCCGACCCCATCGCCAGGATGACGCTGCGGGCGCGGTGCCGGGTGCCGGCCGAGTCGACGACCACCTTGACCGCGCCGTCCAACTCGACGGCCTCGACGTCGTCGCGCACCAGCTCGGCCCCGAACCGTTCCGCCTGGGCCCGCATGTTGTCCATGAGGTCCGGGCCCATGATTCCGTCGCGGAAGCCGGGGAAGTTCTCGACCTCGGTCGTGTTCATCAGGGCACCGCCCGCGGTCACCGACCCCTCGAAGACGAGCGGCTCGAGCCGGGCTCGGGCGGCATACACAGCCGCGGTGTAACCGGCTGGGCCGGAACCGATGATGATGACGTCACGGACCTCGGAGACGTCAGGGGCGACCTCGGCGGGCACGGCATACCGTCCTTCGTAGGGGAGTTGGGGCAGGGGGCGCGGCGCGCGGCGACCCGTCGTGGCAACCGATCCTAGGGCCGCGGTGTTCCCGGCGCTCAGAACTCGACCGGGCCCGCGCGCCGCTGCGGGTCACCGGTGCGGCAGTCGCGCCCGACGAGGTATGCCGTGTGCCGGGCCGCCGTCGTTGCCACGAGGAGCGCGGCCGGGGCCCCGTCGAGCCGGCCCAGGACGACGGTGAGGTCGGCGCCGGCCGCCACTCCGAGCGCGTCGGCGCAGTCCCGCGCCCCAGCGGGCGAAGCGACCCGTTCGGGTTTCTCCGCGGCCGCGACCGGGCGGGTCAGCGGCGCGGGGGCGGTCAGGGCCCGTTCCGCGGCGGCGGCGAGGTCGGCGGCGGCGAAGTCCTGCGTCGAGGCAGTGATGACGATCGCGCCCCCCGCGGCCGATCCGCTGAGTGGCGCCGTCAAGGGCTCCTTGGTCTGCGGCGCGGCGGCCGTCGCGAGCGACAGTTCGCTCGTCGTGGCCGCGCCATCGAGCACGGACCACCCGCCGGTGATGCCACCGACGAACACCACGGCCGTGCCGGCAGCAGCGGCCACCCCCCCGGCAAGGACCCAGATCCGGCTCCGTGAGGCCCACCGGTCCCGGGTGCCGCCCAGGGCCGGTATGCCGCTCGCCGCGGTGGCCCTCCCGGTGCCATCGGTGTCTGGCACGGCGGTCACGGCCTGCCGGATGCGGTGGACGAGGTCCTCGGGCATGGGCTCGGGATCGGGCAAATCACGGAGCAGGTCGCGGATGCCGGTGGGGTCCTCGTCGGGGTTCGGCGATGAGCGCGACCACCGCTTCGGTGCGCTCACGGTTACCTCCGGGGCAGGTCGAGGTCTTCGGTCTCAAGCACGGGGACACAGGGCTGCGTCGGTGATGGGCAGGTCTGTGTAGGAGACGAGCAGCCAGGCGTGATGGTTCCCGGGCAGGGCCGCGGTCAGCCCATCACCGAGATCTCACCGAGGACGGCCCGGTAGTACCCGTCGCCGGCCTGGGTGAGGGACGTGAACCACACGATGAGGTACTGCTTGCCCGTGGCCGCCGCCGGCACCGGGATGGTCACCGTGCCCTTGGCATCGGTGGTCGCCCCGAACTTGACGGCGCCGTCGAGGGAACGGGTGGAGGCGGCATACAACTCCAAGTTCGCCGCGGCACCCAAGGTGAGCGTGACCTGCTTGGCTCGCACATTGGGCCCGAGGTCGACGATGACGCCCACACCGGACTTCAGACCCCCGAGCTCAGCGGTGGCGTACCCCTCGCTCACCCATTGCGTGGCGGGGTTGCCGTCGAAGACCTTGGGGGCGGCCTGACTGTTTTCGGCGTTGTCGCCGAGCGGGTCGAAGCCGTCGGCGCTGAGGATCGCCAAGGGCTGCAGGCCGCTGGAGCTCGGGCTGGCGCCGGTGCCGGTCGGTTTCGGGGACGCGGAGGAATGAGTGGCGGCGCCGCTGAGGTCCAATGCCGTCCGGGACCCGATCTTGGAGACGCCGTACAGTCCGGCGAGCAGCGAGGCGAACACCAGAGTGACGACGATGAGCAGCGCCAGGCGTGACTCACTGCGGTTGAGAGGCTGGGCCGGCAGTCCAGGCAGGGGAGGCTCAAGGGGGACCGCGCGTGGTGGTCGCGGCGCCGGGCGCGCGGGCGGACGTGGTGCGGATCGACCGGCCGTACTTGGGGCCGGGCGGGGCTCGGCGCGCCGAGTCGTTCGCTGAGCGGGGCTCGGGCCCGCTCGCGGCGGTCGCGCGGTGGCGGCCGGTGCAGGGAGGGGCAAGAACAGGGTGTCCGCCGCGGCTTCCTTTGGCACCGACGGCGAGGAACGCCTCCCCACCACCCGGGAGAGACCGAAGCGTTCGGTCGGTGACCCCACTTGGGGCCGCGAGGGCCACGGACCGATGGCCTGAGCGACCTCGCCGGGTGTGCGTGGCCCCGAGTCGTTGGTGAGCATCGCGACGCACAGAGCATCGAGATCCCGCGACACCCCCGCGGCGATTTCCGAGGGTGCGGCTACTCCGGCCCCGAGCCGGGGCGCCGGGCTGAGGGCACAGGGCCGCAGCAGGGGCCAGAAACCGGTGAGACCGGCATACGCCAACGCCCCCAGCGCGACTGCGTCGGCTCGGGCCGCGGCACCGCTGTCGTCATTGCCGCCGGCGAGAACATGGGCGGTCGCCACGCCCCGCACCTCGACCAGTCCTTCGGGAGTGCGGAAAACATCCTCGGGACCCAACTGGGTGTGGTGCATGCCGCGACTGGCGGCGGCGTCGAGGGCGGTGGCTGCCTCACCGACGATCCGGCGCACTTCTTCGGCGGGCAGCCCACCGGCATCGATGAGTGCGGCCAGGGATCGCGCGGTCGTCACCGGGGCTTCGGCAACCCAGGAGACCGCGCCGTCGGCGCCCAGGTCGAGGATCGCCACCAGGCCGGGAACGCGCAGCGTACGGGCCATCCGGGCGGCGTCGAGGAGGGCGGCGCTGCGGGGATCGGCCGTCGGGAGCGCGAGGATCTCGACCGGCGCACGGGTCTGGGCGTCGCTGGCCCCCCAGCGTTCGGCTCCCTGGCTCTGGGAGTGTCGGGTCCCGACGACATAGCGTCCGCCCAGCGTCGTGCCGGGTCCGATGCCCTCCACGGGCCCTCCTCAACGGTCTGGCGTCCCGGGCGCGCCCAGGCCGGCACGGGTGCCGATCACCCGCTCGGCCTCTCATCGTAGGCGCACCGGGTGACCAGCGCGCTGGACCACACCGCGCGAGCTGCCCGCGTCAGTGTCGGCGCAGTCGCCGGACGAGGGGGCCGAGGAGTTCACCGACCTCGGGCACCCGCAGGGCATGCGCGACGCCCCAGGAGACGGCCGCGGTCACGAGGGCGCACCCCGCGGCCAGCCCGGCACCGGGGATGCGCGCCAGGGCATGCCCCTCGGTGAACCGGTGGAGGGCGAACAACAGGGCACCGGCGGTGAGGACGGCGGGCACACCGAGGCGCAGGTAGGTCGTGAGGACCGACGCGATGCCGATCCGGCCGACCTGACGCCGGACGAGAGTGAACCCGAGGACGCCGCCCACGGCATACGCCAACGACTGCCCGACCCCGATGACGATCGCCGCCGTCCCCGGCCCGATGCTCCGGGCGAGGAGCGCCCCGGTGACCGACACGGAGGTGACGACGACCTGGACGAAGAACGGGGTGCGGGCGTTTTCGTGGGCGTAGAAGTAGCGCTCGCTGAGGTAGACCCAGCCGTAGGGGATGACACCGAGGAAGAGCGCCATCGCGACGACGGCCACCGCATCGGTCTGGGTGGTCGAGTTGCCGAGGAGGAAGGCGCGCAGCAGCAGCGGCGAGAAGGCGATGCCGACGACGACGCCGGGCACGAGAACGACCGCCGGCAGCCGCAAGCCCTTGAGCAGGTCGGCCCGCAAGGCGACCTGATCCCGGGTCGCCACCGCCCGCGACATCCGGGTGTACAGCGCCGTGACGAGCGACACCGTGACCAGCGAGTGCGGGAGCATGAAGAGCAGGAACGCGTTGTCGAACGCGAACCGGCCCGCGAAATCCTGCCCGGGCAGCGCATTGTCGCTCGCCCAGGTGAGGGTCTTGGAGGTGACGATGAAACCGGCCTGGGCGACGAGCACCGCGGCGAACGTCCACTTGGCCACCTTCGAGGCCGACCCCAGGCCCACGCCACGGAATCCCCACGTCGGGCGATAGCGAAAGCCCATGCGCCGCAATGGGATAACGAGGAATACGGCTTGGATGGCGATCGACACCGTGGCCGAGCCGGCGAGCACCCAGATCATGAGCGGCGTCCACTCCTGCGGCGGGGCCTGGCTGGGCAGCCGCAGGACGAGGAAGGCGACCAGGCCGCCGAGGGCGACGACGTTGGCGATGACGGGCGCCCACATGTATGCCGCGAACCGGCCGCGCGCGGAGAGCACTTGTCCCAGCACGGTGTAGAGCCCGTAGAAAAAGATCTGGGGCAGGCAGACGTAGGCGAAGGTTGTCGACAGGGCCAGGGCCTGCGGGTTCGTTGTGTCGAAGTAGAGGCGCACGAGCCAGGGTGCGGCCGCCGTGGTGAGGATGGTGACGACGGTGAGCAGCGCCAGGGCCAAGGTGATGAGCCGGTTGATGAACGCCTCGCCGCCGTCCTCATGGGTGTCGGCCTTGATGATCTGCGGGACGAGGACGGCGTTGAGGATGCCGCCGGCGAGGATGAGATAGAACTGGTTGGGCAGCGTGTTGGCGACCTGGAAGGCGTCGGCGGTCAGACCGGTCGTGCCGATGATGCCGCCGAGGAGAGCCACGCGGACCAGCCCGAGGACCCGGCTGGTGGCGGTGCCGGAGGCCATGATCAGGCCCGATCGGGCCACGGCCACGTCTTGGTGGCCGTCTCGACGAGCCGGGCCGGGGGCTTGCGCGCGCCCACGAACGTGACGGTGTCTTCCCGGGGGGCGCCGGCTCATAACGCACCCTCCCGGTTCAGGGGCATGGTGTCCTCGACGTTGACCGCGTTGGCGGGTGGCGCCGGTGCCGAATCCCCGGCGCGGCCGCGCCGGCGCCGGTTGCGCTGCAACCCGAGGAGGAACACGACGAGGGTGAGCACCCCGAGGGACCAGTAGACCCCGGCCCCGGTCGGGCTCACGCGCACGAGGACAGTCGTCGTCGGACCGACCGGCGCGCCGAGCGGCCCGAGCACCTGCGCGTCGACAAGGACCTGGCCGGCGGCGATGGCGGTCGCGTCGTAGGTGACGGTGGCGCGGCTTTGGGCCCCGATGGACACCTCCTTGGTGTCCCCCTCGATCCGCAGATTCGAGTTGCCCGGGACCAGGCGCACGCGGACATTCGTGACGGGCACGTCAAGAGTATTGAGCACGGTCACCTGGACGCGGCCACTGTCGGCGAGGAAGTTGATCGTCTGCGGAGCCACCCGGACCGCGTCGGCGGTCGCCGCCACTTCGGCGCGCACCGACTCGAGGGCGGTCTGGAAACCGGCCGGGTTGCTCCGCCAGCCGGTCGCGGTGAGCGCGTCCAACCGCGCCGCCCAGTCTGCGGCCGACGCGCCGCCATCGGAACGGATCTGTCCGAGGGTCGCGGCCTGGCTGCGAGTGTGGGCGAGGGTGGTCCGCTGGGCGGCCGCTGCCAGCGGTCCCGACCCGGGCGCGCCGGCCGGTGGCGTGACGGCGGTGACCGGGGCCGTGGCGGCCGGCGCGCGCCTGGCCTGGGTGACGAGGTTGGCGACGGTCGTCGTGGCCAACCAGGGGGTCGTGCGCGCGGTGTCGAGTAGGGCCGCGGTGGCCGCCGGGTCGGGGTCGAGATCGCGCGCGGGGGCGACGAGCACCGTGCGGGCCAGCCCGGGGGACTCGTTGAGGAGGACGTAGCTGTGGGCGAGGAACGTCAGCCGACCCCAGCCATGGGCGTCGGCGCGCGCCGCGGTCGTGGCCGCCGCGCTGAGGGCGGGTTCGCGGGCGAGCAGCGGGATGCCGCCCACCGAGCGACGGCCAGCATCACCCTGGTCGAGGCGCCACTCGAGGGCGTCCCGGTCGACGACGACGGCCTGCCCGGCGGCACCGGTGGCGGCGGCATAACGGGCCGCCTGCTCGTCGCTGTACCTGTTGCTCATCGGCCACTCGAGGTCGGTCGTCCCGCCGAGGGAGGCGGCGACCTCGGTGGCCGCGGCCTGGGCGCCGCGCAGGGTCGAGGCGTATGCCGGGTCAGGGGCCACCGCGTCCAGGTCGGGATCGTGGCGGGGCAGGACGGTCAGTGCCTGTCCGGCGAGGGCGGCCCGCAGCCGGGCGGCACCGGCGGCGCGGACGAGGGCCTCGGCGCGCACGGGGGACAGTTGCTCCAGGTCGCCACCGGTCGGCACCGAAGCGCTCGGGCTCGAGGTGACCGATGCACTCGGTGTCGGCGAGGCCCTGGACGGGTTGCCGGGCCGCAGCCCTGAATCGGGGGCGATCAGGTCGGCGTCGACGGCAAGCGTCACCTCCGGGCTGGTCCACGAGGTGACGATCCGGTCCAGCCGGGCCCCGGTGGCGAGCGCGGCCTGCCAGGCGTGCCACCGCTGGGGCGAGGGCGCGGCATACCGGACCGGATCCGGATCGGGGGTGAGCGGCACCAACCAAGCGAGTGAGAGGGGTTCGAACTCCTTGGCGCGCACCACCGCAACGAACGTGTGCACCACGATCGAACCCACCTCCACGCTCACCGGGAGTACCTCGGAGGAGCGGGCGGTGAGGTCGGCGCCGCGCGGCAGGGTCAGCGTGATGGCCGTCTGGGCCCCGGCGGCGAGGGCGGGCACGGCAGCGGTCGCCAGGACGGCCCCGCTGGCCGGGGTGCGATCGGTCGCCCAGGCGTCCACCTCGCCCTGCGTCGCGAGCCGTGCGTCGCCCCTCACCACCTGGGCGATCCCGCCGGGGTATGCCGTGGTGCCGGGGTTGCTCACCGTCACCGTGAGGCTGGTCGACTCGTCAGCCGTGGCGACGGTCGGGGTGATCGTGGCCAGCGACAACGTGAGGGGGGTGGCCGTGGCGCGCGGGGCGGCGTCCGAGTGGGCCGTCGCGCGCGGGGCGGCATCCGAATGGGCGGCGGCGTGCGGTAGGGGGAGAGCGGCGGCTGGTACCCAGAGGAAGAGCGTGACGACAAGCGCAATCCACAGGCCCCGGCGCCGGGCCACCGGGCGAGTCATCAGAGATCTCCGGCCAAACGCTGCCAGGCCATCCGGGCAATCCGGCGCTCGTTGGGGAAGGTGAGGTGCTGGTGGGCCTCGCGCAACGGCAACCAGGCGACGTCGATGGCTTCCTGGTCGGGATCGTTCTCGATGGTGAGGTCGCCGCCGATGGCCTCGAGGAGGTAATGGTGGACGTATTTATGGATGCGCCGGTCGCCGACGGCAAACCAGTAGTCGATGGTGCCGAGTTCGATGAGAACCCGGCCGAGGATGCCGGTTTCCTCGGCGACCTCGCGGGCAGCGGTCTGGGGGAGGGTTTCGCCGAGTTCGATATGCCCCTTGGGCAGGCACCATTCGACCCGGCCGGCCCGGTTACGGCGGGCGATGACGGCGATTCGGGCCTGGCCGTCCTGGATGTCGACGACGACGCCACCGGCGGAGCGTTCCTCGACACTGGGGAGCCGTCGGGGAACCGCGGGCGGTTCGGCGGCGGCATGACTCATACCGGCCACTGTAACCAGTGGGATTGGTCGGCCCGACCTCCGAATGGCGTCGCGCCGTTCACGCCCTGTTTACGTATCGGCCTTGGTCACCGGGATGTTGGTGATGTCGGGGAGGCCGGCGATCTGGACGGTCACGGTGGCCGTCCCGGTGGGGAGCGGGGGATAGAAGCCGTACAACTCCACGGCCCCACCGGCGGGAAGGCTGTGCGGCATCAACGAACACAAACAGTAGGTACTCGACTTGCCCCCGTACCGGATCCGGTCGTAGATCGTCGCGAGGTAGTACGTGCCGTCGGCCGTGGTCAACCGGACCGCCCGCAGATCCCCCAACGGCTCGTTGGCCGACAGTGGCGCCACCCCCCACAGCCAGGCCAACGTCTGCGCCCGGCCATCGGCACTCTTCAACCGCCACCGCAACGTCGTGCCCTCCGCCGACGTCTGCACCGAGAGCACCTCGGCGGTCTGCTGCCCCTGCTGGCGCACCATCGTCCCGGTGACCGTTCCGAGAGCCTCCGCCCGCGGCGTCGACGCAAATGCCTGGCGCGTCACCTCGGCCGCCGCATCCGCGGCAGCGGACCCAGCACCCGCCGACGGCGCGGTCCGATCACCGGTACACCCCCCGACCGTGAACAACACGCTCGCGAGCACCGCAGCGACCACCGCACCCCGACCTGAGTGCTGCCGCATTCTCACCGGCCCCCCTCGAACACAATGCTGACTCGCCGGTTGAGCGCCTGACCCTCGGCGTTGTCGTTCGAGGCCACCGGGTCCGCCTCACCCTTGCCGGTCGCGGTGATCTGCACCCCTGGCACGAGCCCGGCCAGCGCACCCCGCACCGCCTCGGCCCGCCGCTGCGACAACGTCAGGTTGTATGCATCCGGGCCCGTGCTATCGGTATAGCCGGTCACCGTCACCGACGATGCCTTCGCGGCCTTGATCCGCTCCGCCGCCAAGGTCAATCCCGACGTCGCCGCACCGGTCAACTCCGCAGCATCGAAGGCGAATAGCACATCGGCGGCCAGGTCGACCGTCGTTTGTGTCCCTTCGGCCACCCGGGCCGAATTGTCCGCGCGCCCCGTGCGCACCGTCATGTCCCACACCGCGGCCGGTTTGTCCGCCGCGACCGCGGCCGCCACCTGCTCGTCGGCGGGATACCCAGGCCAACCCACACCCAGGTCGGGGACACCCTGCGACCCCGCCGGCCCCAAGCCCGCGCTACTGGTCACCGGCACTCCCGACACGAAACTCCCGAACCCCCCGAGATCGAGATCGACGACTCGGGTGGTCGACGCCACCTGCGGGAACACGGCATACAACACCACCAACCGACCGGCCTTCACCTCCCCCGACCGCGACAAGAAGTCGCTACACAAGCACTTCTTGTCCAGCACCAACGGCTTCAAGACGGTCTTCGACGACGGGTCGGCCACCTTCGCCAAGTACGGCCCCACCGACGACACCTCGTCGTTGAAATCGCCCCCCATCCGCACCAACCGCGACACCGCCACATCCCGGTCCCGCGGGCCGATGCTCCACACCACCAAGGTCCCGTGCGGCACGCGCGTCACCTGGTGCACCACGCCCGCTACCGCAACCCCCGAATCGGGCACCACATAGCCGAAGGTCCGCACCACCGGGATGGCCCCTGCCTCGCCCGGCATCGCCGGCTGAGCCGCCGCCGGGCCCCCCACCGACAGGCCGGCAGCCAGGACGAGCATCGCCAGGATCACCCGGCCTTGTCGCTCCCCCATAGTTCCCTCCTCGTTCGCCGAGTCGCTGCATTCCTCGTCCCGGCTGCCCTGGTCAAGGCCCGCCGTCCCGACCACTCAACCACAGTCGACCCCGGTCGTGCTGGTCGCCGGCGCGCTCTGTGCGTCGGACACTGCACTTACCCTTGAGGAATCATGTCTGCGTCTGTCCCCGCCTCGACCCTGCGCGCCGCCGTCGCCCATCTGGCACCGGTGCTGCCGTTGCTCACCGACCTCGGGGAACGCTTCGCCGCCGCCGGACACGAGTTGGCCCTCGTCGGCGGACCGGTGCGCGACGCCTTCCTCGGCCGGGTGTCGCCGGACCTCGATTTCACGACCTCGGCCCGCCCGGAGGTCACCGAGGGCATCCTCGCCGCCTGGGGCAGCGCCACCTGGGACATGGGGCGCGCCTTCGGCACGATCGGGGCCCGGCGCGGCGCGACCGTCGTCGAGGTGACGACTTACCGGGCCGATGCCTACGACGGGGTCACCCGCAAACCGATCGTCGCCTTCGGCGACACCCTCGAGGACGACCTGCGCCGTCGCGACTTCACGATGAACGCGATGGCCATCCGGTTGCCCGGCCTCGCCTTTGTCGATCCGTATGCCGGGTTGTCCGCCCTGGGTGACCGGGTCCTGAGCACCCCCGGGCCCCCCGAGGTGTCCTTCGGCGACGACCCCCTGCGGATGATGCGCGCGGCCCGGTTCGTCTCCCAACTCGGGGTCGCGCCCGCGCCCGAGGTGCTCACGGCGATGAGCGAGATGGCGTCCTCCCTCGAAATCGTCTCGGCCGAACGCATCCGCGACGAACTCGTCAAACTCCTCCTCGGGGCGCACCCCCGCGCGGGGCTGGAGGTGCTCGTCTACACCGGGCTCGCGGCATACGCCCTGCCGGAGTTGCCCGCCCTCCAACTGGAGATCGACGAACACCACCGCCACAAGGACGTCTACGAACACTCCCTCACCGTCTTGGAGCAGGCGATCGCCCAGGAGGGGCCGGCCGACGGGCCGCCGGAGTCGGTGCCCGGGCCCGACCTCGTGCTGCGCCTGGCCGCCCTGCTCCACGACATCGGCAAGCCCGCGACCCGGCGGTTCGCGCCGCGCGGCGGGGTGAGTTTCCACCACCACGAGGTCGTCGGGGCCAAACTCGCCGCCAAGCGGATGAAGGCGCTGCGGTTCGACAAGGAGACGACGACGGAGGTCGCTCGGCTCGTCGAGTTGCACCTGCGTTTCCACGGGTTCGGCGACGGGGCCTGGACCGACTCGGCCGTGCGCCGCTACGTCACCGACGCCGGCGACCTCCTCCCGCGCCTGCACCGCCTCACCCGCGCCGACTGCACGACCCGCAACCAACGCAAGGCCCGCCGGCTGGCCGCCTCCTACGACGCCCTGGAGGCGCGGATCGAGACCCTCCTGGCCCAGGAGGAACTCAAGGCGGTCCGCCCCGAACTCGACGGGCACGAGATCGGCGAGGTCCTCGGCATCCCGCCGGGGCGGGTCCTCGGGCGCGCCTATCAATACCTCTTGTCCGTGCGGCTCGACGAGGGCCCGATCGGTCCCGAGGCGGCCCGCGAGCGGCTGCTCACCTGGTGGGCGCAGCAACCGGAGTACCCCGGGTGACCTGGTGGGTCGCGCTCGCGCTCGGCGCGGCCCTGGGGGCGGCGCCGGTGGTGGCGTTGCGCGGCTGGCTGGCGGGTGCGGCATACCGGTATGCCGACGAGTTGGACCGGCCGCGGCGGCGCACCGGGTGGCTGATGCCGGCCGCGACCGGCACCGGTGCGGCGCTCGCCGGCGCGTGGGCGCCGCGCCCGTGGGTGGCGGTGGTGTATGCCGCGTGCGCCGGTCCGCTGGTCATCCTCGCCGCGATCGACGCCGACGTTCAACGGCTGCCGAACCAATGGACCAAACCGTCCTGGATCGTGGTGCCGGTGGCGTTGCTCGGCGTCGCCGTGGCCGAGGGCAACGGGCTCCAGCCGTGGTGGCGCGCTCTGGTCGCCGGTGTGGCCCTGGGGATGGCCTATCTCGCCCTCGCGCTGCTCGGGGGTGCCTCGGGCATCGGCGCTGGAGATGTCAAACTGGCCCCGAGCCTGGGGGCGCTGCTCGGTTTTCTCTCGGTCACGCACGTGCTCGCCTCGGTGGTGGTGACCTTCCTCGTCGGCGGGGTCGCGGCCCTCGTGCTGCTGCTGCGGGGGAGGGGGCGCAAGGCGCGGTTCGCCTTCGGTCCGTTCATGATCCTCGGCGCGGTGCTCGTCCTCGCCGGGCCGCTCGTCGGGAGGCTCGTCGGGCGGCTCGTCGAGGGGTGACCGGGCGGAGGCCGCCGCGCGCCCCGGCTGGTCGCCCGTGGGGTCACCGGGGTCGTCAGGGGTCCGGCAAGGCGCGCTCCCGCCACCGGACGTCAGGCCCGCGGGCCCGGCAGGCGCCACATCGAGCGAGTCACGAATGGGGAGTTCTCCCCATGGGCCGGGCGCGACGGCTGCAACTAGGCTGACGGTCCTGAACTGTCCCTCGGAAGGTCGCCGCATGTCCACGCTGAGCCACCCGGGCGAACTGTCGCCGCTCCCTCCCGGAGTGACCCTCGATCTTGCCGAGGACTGGGAGGCGCTCCCCAGCGGTGCGGCGCTGCTCAGCGCGCGGGGCATCGAGCGGGGCGAGGACCCGGAGCCCACCCTCGACGTGTGGGTGCATCTCGAACGCCCCGGCCACGCCCTCGGCGAGACTCTGACCGCGGCGTTGCGCCCGGACCGGGACCGCGGCTGGTTTGTCGAGGACCCGGTGTTCAGCGTCGAGTTCGGCGGGCGGGAGTGGACCGCGGTCAACGCCACGTGGGGGCCGCCCCATTCGCCGAGCGTGGCCGTGCACCTCGCGGCTGCCCTCGATCGCGGCGCCGTCACCCAGGTCGTGCTCGTCAGCGGGCGCGCCAAGGGTCCGCGGATCGAGAGTGACTATGCCGCGTTGCAGCGGATCATCGAGACCGTGCGCCTCACCGAGCCCGGGCGGGACTGACGGCGGATGAACACGCTCACCGGTCAGGGCATCCGCATCCGGGTCGGCGCCGCCACCGATGTCGGTCGGGTCCGGGCGCACAACGAGGACTGTTATCTCGCGGAAAACCTCCTCTGGGGGGTTGCCGACGGGATGGGCGGGCATGCCGCCGGTGAGGTGGCCAGCCGAATCGGTGTCGACACCGTGGGGGCACTGGCCTATCGCCACCCATTGCGTCCCGACGACCTGCTCGGCGCGATCCGGGACGCCAACGCGCGTATCCTCGCCAGCGGCAGCACCCCGGAGACCGAGGGGATGGGGACGACGTTCGCCGGGCTGGCCGTCGTGGAGGCCGCCGGTGCGGACCACTGGTGCGTCGTCAACGTCGGGGACTCGCGGGTCTACCGGCTCATCGGCAACCGGATGAGCCAAATCACCCACGACCACTCCGAGGTCCGCGAACTCCTCGACGCCGGTCTCATCACCCCCGCCGAAGCCGCGCGCCACCCGATGCGCAACATCATCACCCGCTCCCTCGGCACCGACCCGGCACCGACCCCGGACGTGTGGGTGTTCCCGCCGAGCCGCGGCGAACGCTTCCTGCTCTGTACCGACGGCCTGACCAACGAGGTGGGTGAGCGCGACCTCATGCTCGCCCTGCGCACCGACGCCGATCCGCAGATCATCGCCGAGGGTTTGGTGGACGCAGCGGTCCGCAACGGGGGCCGGGACAACGTCACCGTGGTTGTCGTCGCCGTCGACACCGACGAAGATGACGAGGAGGAGGCGGACACCTCGCCTCGTTCCGCCCTGAACCCGAACTGAGGTCCCGATGAACGCCCCCGCGGTGACCAATGACATCCCCGACGGCTGGATCGCCGTCGCCGAGGGTGACCTCCAGGTGATCGTTGCTGCCCCCCGCGGCGCGGCGTGCCGAGATCGAGACGGCGGCGCGGGCCGGGCTGGTGGCGCTGCTCGAGGCGTTGGGACCGCGGCTGTCGGAGTTGCCCGACTTCGCGGTCGCCGACACCAGCGCAGTGCCCACCCGGGTGTTGGTGCGCGGCCGGGCCTGGGCGAGCGCCGGTTCCGTGGAGGGCCGGTCGCTCGGTCGTATGCCGTGGCGCGAGCTCGAGTTCGACGACCCGGTCACGCTGCATGGGGCCCCCGCGGTACGGATGGGGTGGCAGATGCCGAGCCGGTTCACGCACGACGACGACGCGGCTTCGGCCGCGCCACCCGCAGCCGGTGCCGAGGCGCCCGCGCCCGTGGCTGAGGTGCCCGCACCCGCGCCCGCCCCGGTCCCACCCGCAGCCGGTGCCGAGGCGCCCGCGCCCGTGGCTGAGGTGCCTGCGCCCGCCCCGGCCCCATCCCCCGCCGATGCGGCACCCGCGCCTGCTCCTGAGGTGCCCGCACCAATGCCAGTCCCCACCCCGCCCCCGGCGGACCTGACCCTGCCGCCCCCGACTGACGAGGACAGCGGACCACCGGCCCAGCGGGTCCCTCCGACCCCGGCCCGATCCACCTCGGTCATCGACTCCGTGCCGTGGCGGCGCCCCGCTTCCAGCACCCCCGCGGCGAGCCCGCCCGCGCCCACTTCGCCCCCCTCGAGTCCGCCGGTCCCAGCTCCCTCGGTGCCGGCTGGCCCGCCCGTCGCCCCGGTTGCGCCGCCTCCACCGCCGCCACCGGTCGGCATACCCCCGGTGCCGCCGCCCGCCTGGGGGACCGCGCCGGCGACAACGCGGCAAGCGCCGCCCCCACCGCCACCGGCCGGCCCGCCGGCCCCACCCCCGCTCAGCGAGGTGACCCAGGACCGGCAATCGTTGGCGACCCTGGCCCAGGCGGCCGGCATCCCGGGGAGCGACGGGCCGATCGTCCTCGCCGTCCTCTGCCCGGCCGGGCACGCCTCCTCGCCCCACTCGGGCTCGTGCCGGGTGTGCGGGCGCGACATCCCGCCGCAACAGCCCTTCCAGACGCCTCGCCCGCGCCTGGGCCACCTGCGAATCAGCACCGGCGGGGTGGTCCCCCTGGACCGTGGCGTGCTCCTTGGCCGGGCCCCGCGGGTCAACGCCGACCTCCCCCCCAACGCCCGCCCGCACCTGGTCCGCCTGGCCAGCGCCGACAACGACCTCTCCCGCAACCACGCCGAGATCGTCCTCGAGGGGTGGCACGTCCTCGTTCGCGACCTCGGCTCGACGAACGGCACGACCGTCGCCCTGCCCGGGCAGCCGCCGGTGCGGCTGCGACCCACCGAGGACCAGGGCATCGAACCCGGCACCGTCATCACCCTCGCCGACGAGGTGACCCTGGTCTACGAGGCCGAAGCGTGAGTGCCCCCCCGCCGCCCCCACATATTCCTGGGCTGGTCCATATCCAGCCGTTGGGGTCCGGCGGGTATGCCGACGTCTACCTTTACGAGCAGCAGTCACCGCGCATGAACGTCGCCGTCAAGGTGCTCAAGCGCGCGGGCATCACCCCGGCGATCCGCAGCCAGTTCGTCGACGAGGCGAACACCATGGCCGCGCTCGCCGACCACCCCTACATCGTCCAGGTGTTCCGCTCCGAACTCACACCCGACGGCGGGGCGTACCTCGTCATGAAGTACTACCCGCCGCCCAACCTCGCGGTGCGGGCCAAACGGGAGCGTTTCAGCGTCGAGGAGGTGCTGCGCACCGGCATCCAACTGGCCAGCGCCGTCGAAACCGCCCACCGGGCCGGCATCATCCACCGCGACATCAAACCGGCGAACGTGCTGGTCAGCCAGTACGGCGCCCCCGGCCTCACCGACTTCGGCATCGCCGGGCGCGCCCTGGCCGCCCACGAGGATCACGACGAGGACATCGGGGTGTCGGTGCCCTGGGCGCCCCCGGAAATCCTCTACGGCCAGAGCAACGGGGATGTCCGCAGCGACGTCTACTCGTTGGCGGCGACCCTGTGGCACCTCCTCGTGGGGCGCTCGCCGTTCGAGCAACCGGGGGGCGACAACTCGGCATACGCCCTCATGCCGCGGATCCGGGCCACCCCGGTGCCGCCGACCGGGCGCGCCGATGTCCCCTTGTCCCTCGAACGCCTCCTCGCCCACGGGATGGCCAAGAACCCGCAGGCCCGCCCGCAGAGCGCGTTGGAGTTCGCCCGCGGCCTGCAGGCTATCGAAACCGAGCAGCGGCTGGCCCGCACCCCGCTCGTCGTCCTCGACGACTCGGGGGTGGCGCTCCCCGACGTGGTGGCGACCGGAGGCGGAGCGGGCGGGGTCGACCCGGACGCCACCATGGTCAAGGCGCCGCGGGCGGTCAACGCCCAGTCGCCGCTGGCGACGGGGACGGGCGCCACCTGGGGAGCCCCCGCGGCCGCCGAGGCGACCTCCGCGCCCGGTGCGGGGGTGACGTCCACCAGCGGGGAACCGGCCGGGTCGGTCGCCGCGGCCGGCGCCCCGCGCACCGTCAGCGGCGGGGTGCTGTTGACGGTCGTCGGGGTGATCGTCCTCGCCCTCGTTGCTGCTCTCGTCTGGGCCGTGGGTTTCCGCGGTGACACCTCACCCACCCCCGAACCCACGCCCAGCGCCCTCACCCCCACCGGCGGCGGTGGCCCGATCGTCGACCTGCCCGAACAACCCGCCCTCGACGCGCGGGCCGAGTCCGGCCGGGTCGTGTTCACCTGGAACTACGGCGCGGCCCACGACGGCGACTTCTTCCGGCTGCGGGTGGCCGCCAGTGAGGCGACGCTGCCGGACGCGGCCGTCACCACGGTCAAGGAACCCACGTATGCCGCGACCGTCCCGGCGGGCACCATCGTGTGCGCCCAGGTCGCCGTGTCCCGCACTCAGGGAGCGACCGGCCCCTATTCGAACGCCAAGTGCCTGGCCGCGGGCTGACCGGTTAAGGTCGGCCGCAATGGGTCGGGGGGCAAACCCCCATCGGCAAACCCCGAAGGAGGACGACATGTCGGTGCGCGTCGACTACTGCGGCGAGGAGTTCGTGGCGACGCCCGAGGCGCCGCTGACGATCGGGCGGGACGCCGACCTCGAGATCGACGACAACCCCTACCTGCACCGGGTGTTCCTCAAGATCTATCGCGAACACGACCTGTGGTGGTTGAGCAACGTCGGCTCGACGCTCACGGCGACGGTCGCCGACAAGGCCGGCCTGTTCCAGGCGTGGCTCGCCCCGGGCGCGCGCATCCCACTCGCTCTGGACGCCTTCACCGTGTGGTTCACCGCGGGCCCGACCACCTATGACTTCGACATCACCGTCGACACCCCCGCCTTCCAGAGCGTCGCGGTCACCCCGGAGGTCGAGCCCGACCCCGATTCGGGGGCGACGACTGTGGGCCGGGTGACGATGACTCCCGACCAGAAACTGCTCGTGGTGGCTTTGTGCGAGAGTTTCCTGCGGACCACGTATGCCGGGTCCGGCCGCATCCCCTCCTCCGCCGATGCGGCCGCTCGCCTCGGGTGGACCGTGACCAAGTTCAACCGGAAACTCGACAACGTCTGCCAGAAACTGGCCGATGCCGGCACCCGCGGCCTGCACGGGGGCCCGGGCAAGTTGGCGAGCAATCGCAAGGCGCGTCTCGTCGAACACGCCCTCGCCACCCGCCTGGTGACCGACGCCGACCTCGCGCTGCTCGACTAGCCCCGCAGAGTCGGCGCCCGCCACCTCGGTCTGGGTCATCGATGGAGTGAGACTCGCCGTTGTCGCCCGCGCGCCACGGCGAGTCTCACTCCATCGGCGACCTGGAGGCGGGCGGCATACCGAGGAAGCGGGGGCCCGGGCGGGGGGCCTGGGGCGCAGCGGGGGCCCGGGCGGGGGGCCTGGGTCGCAGCGGGAGCGGGCGGCATACAGGGGAGTGCTCCCCTCCCCCGAATCTTGGTGATCGGGTGCCCGGCTCCGTACAGTGGCAGGCAGGGACTGGGGCCATTCGCGGGTCAGCGCGGCGGGCGTCATCGAGGCCGTCGCCGTGTCCATCGACAGCGCACCCGTCGTGACCCCATCACAGAGCGCTGGAAGGATGTCCATGACCGTCACGCAGGAGCAGGCCAGTTGGTTCACCGAGACCTTCGGGGCCATGGTCGCCAACATCGACAAGGCGGTGCTCGGCAAGGAACACATCATCCGCCTCGCGTTGACCTGCCTGCTCTCCGAAGGGCACCTGCTCCTCGAGGATTACCCCGGCACCGGCAAGACCCAGTTAGCGCGCGCCCTCTCCGGCACCGTCCAGGGGACCCACAGCCGCATCCAGTTCACCCCGGACCTGCTCCCCAGTGACGTCACCGGGGTCACCATCTACGACCCGAGCACGAAGAAGTTCGACTTCCACCAGGGCCCGATCTTCGCCACCATCGTCCTCGCCGACGAAATCAACCGGGCCAGCCCCAAGACCCAGTCCGCGCTCCTCGAAGTCATGGAGGAGGCCCGGGTCACCGTCGACGGGGTGCGCCACGAGGTCGGCCGCCCGTTCATGGTCATCGCCACCCAGAACCCCATCGAGCAGGCCGGCACCTACCGGCTGCCCGAGGCCCAACTCGACCGGTTCCTCATGAAGACCTCGCTGGGCTACCCCGACCACGACGCGACCGTGAGGGTGCTGCGTGAGGCCAAGACCCGTGACCGCACCAAAGACCTCCAGCCGGTCGTCACCTCCGGGGTCGTCTCCGAGATGGCCTCGCTCGCCGACGAGGTCCACGTCGACGACGCGATCCTCGACTACGTCGCCCGGATCGCCGAGGAAACCCGCCGGCACGTGAGCATCCGCCTCGGCCTCTCGGTCCGTGGGGCGCTGGCGTTCGTGCGCTGCGCCAAGACCTGGGCGATCAGTCAGGGCCGCAACCACGTCATCCCCGACGACGTCAAACTGCTCGCCCTGCCCGTCCTCCAGCACCGCCTCCTCGTCACCCCCGAGGCCCAGTTCGCCGGCATCACCGTCGAACAGGTCATCACCCAGATCCTCGGCGAGGTCGCCCCGCCCACGGAGCGGGTCGCCACCCCATGACCGTTCCGCCCGACTCGCCGGCGCCCTTCGGCTCGCCGCCCCCGCCCGACCCCGCCGCCACCGGTGAGGCCGAGGGGGAGACCACGCGCCGCAGCACCGTGGGCCGCCGGGCGGCCGGGCGGGTGCGCTCGGGAGGCGAGTCCGCGGCATCCGGTATGCCGTCGGGCCCCGACCCTGCCCCGGTGCCTGACCCCGTCTCGGTTCCCTCCCCCACCCCGACAACCGGCGGCTCGGCGGCCCCGATGCGCCCCGCGAAGTCACGCTTCGCTCGGCGACACCGACGGGAAACTCCGGCCCCGGAGCCGGCGGAGTTCCCGAGGGGGAGCGCGCCGAGGTCGGGGTTGGCGACCGGGAGCCGCTCGACCCGGCGGCGGGAGTTGCCGACGGTCACCTTGCCCCGGGTCCAAGTGCCCAAGGTGGTGACCGCGACCGGCACCCGGGTCCTCGACCTCACGACGACCCGGCTGCGACCGCTCGTCGTCGACTCCGAGCACCTGTGGCGCCCGGTGGTGACGGCGCTGCGGTGGGTGTCCCCAACGGGGTGGACGGTGCTCGCGATGGGGCTCGTCGGGTGGTGGGCGGCGGCCCGGTGGGGCTGGACCGAGTTGGCGTTGCTGGCGGTGGCCGCGCTCGTGCTGTTCATCGCCTGCCTCGCGCTCGCCTTCGGCCGCTCCCAGGTCGAGATCACGACCGACGTCGATCCGGTCCGGGTCACCGTCGGGGACCCCGCGACCGGGCGGATCACGGTGCGCAACGCGGGCAAACGGGGTCGGCTGCCGCTGCTCGTCGAGTTGCCGGTGGGTACCTCGGCGGCGCGGTTCTTGTTGCCGATGCTCCGCCCGGGTCAGGTCCACGAGGAACTGTTCGTCGTGCCCACCCGCCGGCGCGGGGTCATCACCGTGGGCCCGGCGACGACCGTTCACGGCGACCCGCTCGGGTTGGTCCGGCGCACGGTGGCCTGGACCGGGCGCACCGAGTTGTTCGTCCACCCGCTGACCACCCCGCTCGACCCGCTGGGCGCGGGGTTGCTCCGCGACCTGGAGGGGCAGACCACCCAGGACCTGTCCATGTCGGACCTGGCCTTCCACGCGTTGCGCGAGTACCAGGCCGGCGACGATCGCCGTTACATCCACTGGCGTTCCTCGGCCAAACACGGCCGGCTCCTGGTGCGGCAGTTCCTCGACACCCGTCGTTCGCACCTGGCCGTCGTCGTCGACACGACCCCGGAGATCTACACCGGGGCCGAGGACAGCGTCGAACTCGCCATCTCGGTCGCCGCCTCACTCGCGGTCCGCTCGATCATGGACGAGCAGGACACGACCGTCATCGTCGGCAAGCAGAGTGCGTCCCGCACGACCGCCTCCCTCACCCTCGACGCGATGGCGCGTGCCGAGGTGGCCCCCATCGACGTCTTCGCGGCCACCGGGGCGGCCGCCGCCCAGGCCCCCGACGCCTCGGTCGGGGTGCTCGTCACCGGCCCCCAGCGGCCGTTCATCCAGATCCGTCGGGCCCTGAGCCAGTTCGACGTCGAGGTCGTCAAGGTCGCCATCATCGTCGACCCCGACGCCGGGGTCAGCCTGCGCCGCCTGGGCGACCTCACCGTCTTGACCGTCCGCGAGCTCGCCGACCTGCGACGCGTCCTCTTCAGTGGAGCCCTCGCATGAACATCCCCACCCCATCGAGCGAGCCAACCGCCACCGAGGCGGGCGCCACCGCTCCCACCGGCGTTGCCGTCATGCGCCTTGGTGCGTGGCTCACCGGGCATGGCGCCGTCGTCGACCTACTCTTCGCGGCCACCCTCGTGACGTTGGCGTTGCTCGGGTTCCGCACCGGGTTCCTCGGCTGGCAGTGGGTCCTGGCCGCCGGTGCCGGGTTGGGGCTCGGGCTGCTCGTCGGACACCTCGGCGCGGTGCGCCGCTGGCCCGCGCTCACGACGACCGCGGTGCTCGTCGCCGTCTATTTCCTCCTCGGCGGCCCGTTCGCCGTCCGCGACGACCTTATCGCCGGTGTCGTACCTTCCTGGACCACCCTCACCGACCTCGCGGCAGCGGCGGTGGCGGGGTGGAAACGCTGGCTCACCCTGCTGCCCCCCGTCGACGCGCGCGGCCCGCTGCTCGCCCTGCCCTGGATGACCGGCCTGGTCGGGGGCACCCTCACCTACGGGGTGGCGCGCCGGTGGCGCAGCGCCCCGGTCATCGTCCTGGTCCCGCTGGGGTTGCTCGCCGGGTCGATCGCGCTGGGCACCATGCAACCCGCGGCGAAGTTCCTCCAGGGCACCGTCTTCGCCCTGGTCCTCATCGGCTGGGTCACGGTGCGGGCCGCTCGCGGCCGGGCCGTCGTGCCGAGCGGCAGCGGCACCCGGGTTCGCGCGCTGACCGCCGTCGGGCTGCTCACGGTCGCGGCCCTGGCGGGCACCTTCCTCGGGCCCTACCTGCCCGGTGCCACCGCCTCCGACGTCCGCTCGGTGGTCCGCTCCGAACTCGTCCCACCCTACGACGTCGCCCAGTTCACCAGTCCGCTCGCCGGTTTCCGCCGCTACACCGAACCCAACCCGGCCGAACTGTATGACCGCACCATCCTCACCGTGACCGGCCTACCCGCCGGCACCCCGCTCCGGTTCGCCACCTTGGATCGCTACGACGGGCTTGTCTGGGGCGCCGCCGACCGGAGCAGCGACGGCGCCGCGTTCCAGCAGGTGGGGTCGCGGATCGCGCCCCGGACCGAGGGGCCAAGCGTGACGGTGCAGGTCGGCATACCGGCTCGGGGGTATGCCGGGGTGTGGCTGCCGACCGTCGGCTCCCCCACCGCGATCGGTTTTGCCGGGCCGCGGGCCCGCTCCCTCGCCGACGCCCTCTGGCTCAACGTGAGCACCGACACCGCCGTCGTTCCCGCCCAACTGGGGGAGGGCGACCGCTACACGATGACGGCGATCCTGCCCCGCTCGGCGGGCCTGACGACCCTGCCGGCGACCCTCGACGTGGCCTCGGGCGCGAACGCCCCGCCGGAGACCTCGTTCCTCGACGCCCCGGTCGACGCCTGGAGTGCGTCGGCCTCGACCCCGTGGCAGAAGTTCGTCGCGATCGCCCGCACCATGGCGAGCAACGGCGCCTACACCGACGGCGGCACCGCGAACTCCTACGAAAAGGTCTACCTGCCCGGGCACAGCCTGGCCCGCCTCGGCCGGTTCGTTGGCGCCACCCAGCTGGCCGGCAACGACGAGCAGTATGCCGCGACCCTCGCCCTCGCCGGGCAGCGGCTCGGCATCCCGAGCCGGGTCGTCATGGGTGCGACCCCCGACGGCCAGGGGACCGTCAAGGGCAAGGACGTCCACGCCTGGGTGGAGGTGCAGACCCGCGCCGGGGAGTGGGTCGCGCTCATGCCCCAGACGTTCCTTCCCGACCGGAACAAGAAGCCCAACGAGCAGCAACTCAAGTCCGAGCAGCAGAAGGTCGGTGCCCAGGTGCCGCCCCCGGCCGGGAGCAACCCGCCGTCGGTCCTCCAAGGCCCGGACCAGGCGCAGAACGCGACCGACATCGCCAAGCGCAGGAGCCTGTTCGACCCGAGCACCTGGCCCATGTGGCTGCGGATCCTCCTCTTCTGGGTGGCGCTGCCGATCCTGGTCGCGGTGGCGGCATATCTCACCATCGGGTGGGCCAAGCGGCGGCGCCGGCGGCGGCACGCGAGCACCGGGCCGGTCCCGTCCCGGGCCGCCTGGGTGTGGCGAGACCTGGTCGTCGACGCCCGCACCCTGGGGATTGCGGTGCCGTTGCGGGGCGCCACCCGGCTCGAACAGGCGGCGCTGCTCGATGCCGCCGAGACGGTGGTCGCCGTCGCGGCCGGTGCCGATGCCGCGGTGTTCGGCCCGGGTGACCCGCCCCCGGAGCTCGCGACCGACCTGCTCGCCCGCGCCGACGAGGTGCGGACGGCGATGCGGGCCCGCGCGACCCGCTGGCAGCGGTTGCGTGCCGACCTGTCTTTGCGCCCCTTCCTCGACCGCCGGCCCGGGCCCTCGGGCGTTCGGCGGCGCTGGGCGCTGCCCCACCGTGCGAAGGCGGCGACGTCATGAGATTCCCCTGGGGTTCGCGGTCGGGCTCGGGTGCGCCCCGCCGGTTCGGTATGCCGTCCGCTCGCCCAGGTGCCCGAGGGCGCCGGGGCCGGATCGCCTCGACGGTCGTCGTCGCGCTGGCTGCGACGGCGCTCGGGGTGGCGGCGGCCTCCTCGCAGGGCTCGATGGTGCATCAGGCCGACCTCGGCGACAGCGGAATCTGGTTGACCTCCGATGTGCTCGCCAAGTACGGCCGGTTCAACACCCAGGCCCGGCAGATGGACGCCGGCGTCGCCGTGGACGTCGCCCCCGGGTCGGCCATCGACGTCCTCCAGGACGGGGCGGCGGTGCTCGCCTGGACGATCGGCAGCGCCAAGCTGCAGGCGATCGACCCGCGGGCGGGGACGACGACCAACGCCGCGACGGTCGTGCCGGCCCCCTCGGCCCCCAAGGCCGGGGTCATTCCCGGCACCGTCGTCGACCTGCGCGGTGGCACCGTCGCCCTCGTCGACCCCAAGACCGGCAAGGTGTGGGCCCAGCGTGTCGATTCCCGCGGCGGCATCACCGACCTGACCAAACTCGCCGCGACCGTCAAACCGCTGACGACCGTCGGCGGCGAGGCCAGTGTCGCCGTCGGTGAGGACGGTGCGGTGCACGTCGTGTCCGGCGAGAAGGCCGCGGTGACGACCTTGACACCCCACGGTGAGGGGTTCGCCGACCCGGTCACGGTGTCCACCCACGCCAAGGGGGACAGCCTCCAGATCAGTGCGCTCGGCGCCGCCTGGGTCGTCTACGACGCGCGCACCGACCGGTTGTTCAGTGCCGACCACGCCGACGGGGTGGGCGTGGGCCTGGCCACGGACAGTGAGCACGCGGCATACGCCGCCCTGCAGGTGCCCGGCCCGACCGCCGACGCCGCCGCGATTGCCGGACCCAACGCGGTGCGGATGGTGCGCCTCGACGGGGGCACGACGACGGGGGGTGTGGAGATCCAGGAACGGGTCAACCGCAGCGCCACCCAACCGCTCATCGCCGCGCCCGTCGTCGTCCGTGGCTGCGTCCACGGGGCGTGGAAGGAAACCGGGCACGTCTTCTACGGGGCGAACTGCGGCGTCACGCACGCGGTCCCCACCGGCACCATCGACAACCCGTCCGAGACGGCGGTGCGCTCCGGGGTGAAGTTCCGGGTCAACCGGGGGCTCATCATCCTCAACGACCTCGACACCGGCTCGGCCTGGGACGTCGACCACGACAAGCAGAAGATCGACAACTGGGATGCCGTCATCCCGCCCCCCGAACTCGAGAAGAACAACGACAAGAAGGACAAGAACCTCGTCGACAGCGCGGTCGTCCAGCAGCCGCCGACCGCCGAACCGGACAACCTCAAGGTCCGCGCCGGACGCACGAGCAAACTGCACGTCCTCGACAACGACACCGATGTCGCCGGGTCGGTCCTGGCCATCGACCCCGCGGATGTGACGGCGTCGAGCAACGACAAGGTGGCGGTCTCGGTCGCCGGCGATGGACAGAGCATCGACGCTTCGGTGCCCGCCGGCGAGAAGGGGACGTTCACGTTCACGTACAAGGTGGGCAACGGCAAGGCGACCTCGTCCGCGGCGCAGGTCACCGTCACCATCGTCGACGACTCCGTCAACACCCCGCCGCACCTGCGCGCCGGGGCGCAACAGTTGGCGACCGCGTCCTACCCGGTGCTCGCCGGGAAACGGCTCTCCTTGCCCGTCGTCGGTGACTGGCGCGACGACGAATCCGACACCGTCTCGGTGTCGACGACCGACGAGGCGACGAGCGTCGACGGTCAGGGCCGCCTCGACTACGTCGCCGGTCTCACCCCGGCCTCGGTCGACGTCCCCTACCTGGTGAGCGACGGCCGCGGTGACCCCACCTCGGGGTCGGCGCGGGTCGAGGTCATCGGCGGCGCCGACACCCGGGCGCGCAACCCGATCACCCAACCCGATGTCTTGCGCGGGGTCGTCGGCAAACCGCTCCAGATCCAGCCGCTCGCCAACGACATCCCCGGCGCCGACCCCGGCGATCCGGATGCCGCGCTGCGGCTGGCCGGTGACGTGCGCGCCGTCGGCAACCTCATCGTCGACAGCAACCGGGACACCGGGGTGGTGACCATCACCCCGTCCGCGGCGGGCATCTTCGTGCTCGCGTATGCCGCGCAGATGGGCAGCGCCGTCGCCCCGGGCCGGATCCGGGTCGATGTCGCGGCCTCGCCCGATCCCAACGCGCCCCCGGTCGCGGTGTCCGACACCGGGACCTTGCGGGGTCAGTTGCCGACGATGGTCGACGTCCTCGCCAACGACTACAGCCCGCGCGCCGACGTCCTGGTCACCCAGTCGGTGTCGGTCTCCAAGGACAACTCGTGGATCGAGGCGTCGGTCTACCAGGGCCGGTGGGTGCGGCTGCGCGCCCTCGAGCCTTCCGGTGGCGGCAACGCGGCCCGGTCGGGCACCGTCACCTACGTCGTGAGCGACGGCACGCACGTCGCCCGGGGCCAGATCGACGTCGTCCAACGGCCGGTCACCGCCCTGACCCCCGTCGTGCGCGACGATCAGGCCATCGTCCGCGAAGGCGACGCCGTCACCATCCCGGTGCTCGACAACGACACGATGGCCGACGGCATACCCCTGCGCCTGGACCCCCTCAGTGTCAAGGTGCTCGACGGGTTGCCGCAGACGGCGTTCGCCTCCGACAACGTCGTCCGGTTCGTGCCCGAGGGGAAGGCGTTGACCGCCGATCAGCACGTGACGATCGAGTATGCCGCCTACCCCGAGGGAGCGCCGCAGCGCGCGCAGACCGGCCGGATCGCGGTGACGGTGACGCCCTTGCCGACGGCCGCGCGGCCCAACCGGGCGCCCGTGGCCCGCAGTTTCACGACCTCGGTGACTGCGGGTGACCCGTTGACCATCACGGTGCCGACGAGCGGGGTCGACCCCGACGGTGACACGGTGAGCATCCGCGGCATCGTCGGGCGTGGCGGCGGCGCGGTGGCCCTGACCCTGGGCCGGGTCGTGTCCATCGGGCCCGACACCATCCGCTACGAGGCCTACCCCAACGCCTCGGGCACCGAGATCATCGACTACGAGGTGGCCGACCGGTTCGGGGAGTTGAGCCGGGCCTTCGTCCGGGTCGGCGTCATCGCCCCCGGTGACCCGCAACCGCCGGTGGCCGTCGACGACACGGTGACCGCTGCCCCGGGGAAGACGGTGACCATTCCGGTCCTCCAGAACGACCTCATCGCCCGCGGCGATGTCGTGACCGTGACCCTTGCCGAGGACGCCAAAGACTGGAAGGTCGATCCGGCGACTCACCTGGTGACGACGAAGGTACCGCCGGAAACCGCACCGCTACACCACACGGTTTACGCCATCGACAACGGCATCTTCGACCCGTCCCGGGCGACGATCCTCGTGCGCGGGCAGTCGGGGTTCATCAACCCGCCGATCACCAAGGACGACGTCGCCAAACCCAAGCCGGGTGAGGAGAGCACCCTCGTGGACGTGCTTGCCAACGACTTCGACGTCGACTCCGAGCCGGGCACCCTCAAGATCGCCCAGGTCCTCGGCGAGGGGGCGACGATCGAGCGCACCGCGGACGGACCGCGGGTGCGGGTGACCATCACCGATCACGCCCGCACCGTCCCCTACGTCGTCGAGGACGAGGACGGCGCGCGCGGCCTGGCTCTCATCCACGTGCCGGCCGGCTCCAAGGGGCGCCCCTATGTCCCCGAGACCGCGCTCATCTCCATGGATCAGGACGCGACCAAGACAGTGGCCCTCGCCGACTACGTCAAGTCACCCCAGGGCCGCGTGCTCGGCATCACCGCCGCCACCACGATCTCCTCAACACCGACCGGCCGGTTGACGGTCACCGAGAACGGCCCGACCGGCCTGACCCTCACCTCGAGCCAGGGCTATGTCGGGCCGGGCGCGATCACGCTGGAGGTGACCGACCAGACCAAGGCCGATCAGACCGATGTCAACACGGCATACGTCACCATTCCGGTCCAGATCGGGCCCAAGGTGCCGTTGTTGCGGTGCCCGAGCAGCGCAATTGACCTGTATGCCGGGGGGCGGGCTCGCGCTCTCGACATCCCGACGCTGTGCCGGGCCTGGTTGCCGCAAGGGATGACCATGGACGATGTCGCGTTCACCGCGTCCTGGACCAAGGAACCCGCCGGCGTGGACTTCCAGCAGGTGGGGACCGGCGATCGCGAGGTGCGGTTGTCGGCGGGGGCTTCGGCCCCGAGCGGGGACGGTGTTCTCGCCATCGGTGTCAAGGGCGGCAGCAGCCGCGGCGAGGTGACCGTGCGGGTCATCGGCAGGAGCGGTCCGGGTGGCACGACACCCCAGCCGATGCCCCCTCCACGGCTACGCCCGATGTCGATCGCGGGTCTCCAGGAGGGTCAGTCGCAGACGGTCAACGTCGCCTCCTATCTAGATTCGCCGCTGGCCAACCCCCAGTGCACCGTCGAATCGGCCATTCTCGCCAGCGGGTCCAACATCGACGTCGCCAAGAGCGGCTGCACGGTGACGGTGACGGCGGGCAAGGCCCCGAGTATGACCGGCTCCATCACCGTGACCGCGTCGGACAGCCCGGGGCGGACCGCGACCGGGTCCATCGACCTCACCCTGCTCGGCAAGCCCGGCGCCCCCACCGCGGTGACCGCGCAGCCGGACCGGGAGGCCGGCGGCCGCGCCCGGGTGGCGTGGGTGGCTCCGACTTACGACGGTGGCAGCCCGATCCGCACCTTCACCGTGCGTTGGACCGGCGGTTCGAGCGGCTCCCAACCGTGCGTGTCCTCACCGTGCACGATCGAGGGACTCACCAACGGCCAGGACTACACCTTCACCGTGACCGCCACCAACGGGGTCGGCGAAGGCGACCCGAGCGCCGCGAGCAACGTCGCTCGGCCCGACACCAAGCCCGGCCCGGTCGGCGGGGTGTCCATGATCAGCCGCGGCGATGGGTCGTTGACGATCGGGTGGTCCACGCCCGACAACAAGGGGAGCGCGATCAGCAAGTACACCCTGCGCGTCATCCCCACCGACGGCTCGGGTGCGGCCCGCACCGTCGATGTCGCTGCCCCGGATCTGTCGACAGTCGTCTCCGGCCTCAACAACGAGGTCGAATACGACGTCTCGGCTCAGGCGTGGAATGAGGTGGGTGCCGGCCCGTTCGGCGCCTCGAGCCGGATGCAGTCCGCGGGCACCCCGCCGGCGGTGGCCGCTCCCACCCTCACACCCGGCGGCCTCGGGCCGACGGCCGACCTCACGACGGTTGACCTCGCCTGGACCGCGACCCGACCCAACGGACCGCCGCTCACGGCATACACGGTCTTCAAACGGATTGGCGGCGGCGGCTGGCAGGAGTTGGCGCGGGTGTCGGCCTCGACCTTCACCTACCGCGATCAGGTGCCGGTCGACGGCTCGAAGTTCGACTACGTCGTGACCGCCACCAACGGGGCGGGCATCACCTCACCGCAAGCCAACGTGAGCACGTTTACCGCGATCGGGCAACCGGCGACCCCGTCGGTGTCGGCAAGCACGCCGGCCCCCGACAAGACGGTGACCATGGTGGTCTCGCTCGGGAATCCGCACGCCCGGGGCTACAGTTCGGTCCGCTGGTCCTCCTCGGGTGGCGGAAGTGGCTCGATGAGTTGCACGGCCTCGAGTTGCCCGGCCGGTGGTCAGGTGACGATCAAGACTCCCGCCCTGCCCACCCCGGGCGCGCAGACGATGACGGTGATCGCCAGCAACGGGACGAGTGACTCGGCACCGGCCACGGTGTCCGCGAGCCCGTTCGGACCCACTCCGGTGCCGACGAACGTCAACGGCTCGGCGAGTGGCACGACCGTCACTTTCTCGTGGAGTCTGCCCACCGATGGTCGCCCGATCACCCAAGTCCAAGTCACGGGTTCGTACTCCTACAGCGGCGGGCCGTTGACGTCGGTCAGTTACAACGCGGGTTACAGCGCCACAGCCACCATCCAGGTGCGGTCCTACTCCGAGGCCGGCTGGTCCGGCTGGTCCTCGCCGGTGTCGGTGCGCACCCCGCCACCGCCGCTGGTGCTCACCGTCGAACATGGGACCTCGACCACGAATGCGAGCTACGGGTGTTACCACGGCAGCGCGATCACGTGCTTCCGGCCCAAGGTGACGGTCGGCAACTTCGGTGGAACGGTTTCCTGCTCGCTGTTTGCCCCGACGAGCACGCCGGGGACGGGCTACAACGACTACCGCACGTCGTGGACCCAGCCGGACAACTCGACCGAGGAGCACGGCAACTACCTGGGCTACTACAGTTACCAGTCGGTTCAGGTGACGTGTTCCGGGCCGAACGGCTCCAAGTCGGTCACCCAGAACTGGGTCTACTAACTATCGGCTCGCTCCGGGGGCGCCCGCATTGCCCGGGTGCCCCCGGACCGAGGAGACTGGCCCAGACCGCACTTTCTTGGTCGCCACCCCGAGGGAGAGGAGCACACTCCCGTGCAGTGCCCCAACTGCGACGAAGCCGTGGCCGTGTGGGCGTTGTTCTGCCCCCACTGCGGCGTTCGTCTTCACGACGAACCACCAGTGACTCACGAGGACGATGCCTCCCTCTCCGATGAAATCTTCTCGGACGGGCCGGTGCCGGAGGCGGTTGCTCCGGAGCCGGTGTCGTCGTCCGCGCCGGAGGCGGTTGCTCCGGAGCCGGCGTGGTCGTCCGCGCCGCCCACCGAGGTCGTACCGGTGGTGGCCGCCTCGGCGCCGTCCCGGCGTTCCCGGGCCGCACAGCGTCCCTCGGCCCCGCCGGCGGGGCCGCCGGTGACGACCCCGCCGCCGGTGACGGCACTGCCGCCCGTGCCCACGCGGCGGGCCGCGGCATACAAGGGTGCCAGGCGGGCGCAGCACCGCTCGGGGGTGCCGCCGTGGCTCATGCTTCTCAGCGGCATTCTGGTTGTCATCGCCGTCGCCGTCGCCGCCTGGGCGTTCGTGCGCGTCGACGACCCCGGGACCCTAACCCCGACGCGCTCTGCCGGCGCCGCCGCGTCTCCCACGGGGTCGGTGGTCAAAACCACCGGGGCGGCGAGCGCCTCGCCGTCGGCGAGCGGGTCGCCCAGTCCCAGCCCGAGCGCCACCTCACTGCCGGCCGGGGTGCCGGCCGGGGCGGTCGCTTGCGGGTCGGCGGGCAACACTCAGGTGTATGCCGGTGATCGCAACACCTCGTGCCCGTTCGCGCTCGCCGTGGCCGCGGCATACGCGCAAGCCGCCGCCACCGGGGCGGCGGACAGTCCGATCACCGCTCACTCGCCGGTGACCAATCGCGACTACACCCTGACCTGTTCTGGAACGCCGACGCGTTGTGCCGCGCAGGGCGGCGCGAGTGTCTATCTGACGCGGTGAGGAGTACCCGTTGACGCCCTCCCCAGCCACCGCACCGATGGGGCGGTGTACCTCCTGTGGGTTCGAGCCGTCGTACCCCACGACCTCGTGTCCGCAATGCGGTGGGGTGGTCACGGCGCGCTCCGCGGTGGCGGGTATGCCGCCGCCCGCTCCCGACGCCGGCTTTGCCGACCGCACGATGCGTCGGGCCGACCTTGCCGGGGCGGCGGGCGGCATACCTGTCGATGGGGGTATTCCGCGTGCCGGCGGTGCGCCGGGGGTTGGCCTGCCGTCCTGGGGTGAGGCCGATGGCACCGAGGCGCCGCAGGAAACCTCTCGGACGCGGGTGCCAGACACCCTTCCGGACCGGGAGTTGCCGCAGCCGCTCGGTGGGCTAGGGGGCGCGGCGCCGGCATCCCTCGGCCTGCGGTTGGCCGCGGTGCTCCTCGACGGGCTGCTGCTCGGCCTGCCCAACGTCATCGTCTGGGGGGTGGCCGCGGCGGTCCTGGCCCGGACCTCCTCGCTCGTGCTTTCGGTCACCGTCGCGGTGGTAGCGGCCGTGTGGACGGTCCTCGTCGTGCTCCTGGAGATCGTGCCGGTCGGGCGGATCGGCGCCTCGTTGGGCCGGCTGCTCCTCGGCGTGCGCATCATCGACGCGCGTGCGGGGACGACCATCGGGGTGGGGCGCGCCATTGTGCGGCGCCTGGTATGGGCGTTGATGGCGGTGCCGTGCTACCTGGGGTTCATCTCCTACGTCACGGACTCCTCCGGGTACCACCGCGCCTGGCACGACAAGGCTGCCGGGTGTGTGGCCGTGGCTGCACCGCGGGTGCCCTTCGGGGCCGCGATCCGGGCCGTCGTGGGGACCTTGAAGCCCTGAGGGACTGAGCGCCAGTCGGCCTCACGGGACGTCCCCATTTCCGGGGACAAACGGGCGAGACCCCTCGTCCGCGCCGGTCCGGCTCTCTACCCTGCCTCATGGGGTGCGCCCGCATCCCGCGATGCCTCTCTCGCGAAAGGGCTGGACCATGGCGGGTCCTGCGGAGTTCACTGGGTGCTCGGCGTGCGGGTACCAGCCGGAGTATCGCGTGGCGAACTGTCCTCGGTGCGGGCAACGACTGACCTCGACGTCCTCCGCTGCGTTTGGGTCCACACCGCTGGCCACCCCGCCGCCGCCGGTGCTCCCCCCACCGCCGCCCCCGGCGACCCCGCCGCCGCCGGTGCTCCCCCCACCGCCGCCCCCGGCGACCCCGCCGCCGCCCGTGCCGCCGCCCCCTCCGGCGCCGAGGACCGCGCCGCCGGTGGCCCAACCGAGTCTGCAAGTACAGTTGCCTCTCGCCGGTCAGACCGTTCGTCGAGCCAGTCTCGTGCCGCCGCCGGAAGCGATTGCTCCGGGGGCAGCGGGCCCGCCCGTAGCCCCAGCGATGAGTTTGCCCCAGCCCCCTGCGGTCGCGGCGCCTGCGGTCGCGCCTTTCCCACCCGTCGCCGCACCGGCCGCACCGGCCGCACCGGCCGCTCCGGCCGCTTCCGCTGCACCCGCCTTGCTACCTCCGGGCCTGCCCGCAGCCAGTTTCGAACGCCGCGCATTGACGCGGTTGGCCACGGTTGCAGCCACCCTCGTTCTCCTCGCGCCGGTCGGCATGATCAAAGCCGATTCTGCCGGCCAATGGGTTGCCTTCGTGTGGCTGTTTGTCGTGGGGGCCGGCCAAATGGTCTTGATGATCGTGCGGGGCTACGAAATCGGATCATGGGTGACGGGGGTGACCCAGGTGACCATGTCGACAGGCAAGCCGGGAGGTGTCGCGGTGTTTCTCAAGTTCTTGCTGCAAAACGTCGTGAGCAGCGCCACCTGTGGTCTCGGGGGGATCGTCACGCTCATCCTGCGACCGCCGCTCAACCAGAATTGGTTCGACCGGGTGGCGGGTGTTGTCGTTGTCGAGACTCGGCCTCCGTGGGTCGGCCCATCGCCCCGATGAGCGTCACAGTCGGGTCGGCGGGGCATACGAGCGTGGGTCGCGTGCGCACGCTCAACGAGGATGCCTGGTATGCCGGGGAGCACCTTTTCGTGGTCGCCGACGGCATGGGGGGTCACGCCGCTGGTGACGTGGCCAGTGCTCTCACGATCGCGGCATTGACGGTCTTGGATCGACCCGGGGTGCACGCCGGCGAGGTAGCGGTTGCCATCGCGGAGGCGAACGCGGCCGTCCTGGCTCATGCCGTGGACCATCCCGAGGCGACCGGTTTGGGTTCGACCGTCTGTGGGTTGGTGGCGGGCAATGAGGGGTGGCTCGTCTTCAATGTGGGAGACTCCCGCTGCTACGAGGTGGCGGAAGGGCGACTTCGACAGATCACCGTGGACCATTCCGAAGTGCAAGAACTGATCGATGCTGGTCAACTCACGCGCGAGGAAGCGCGTGTTCACCCCAACCGCAACGTCATCACCCGGGCCGTCGGCCAGGATCCGGGCCCTGAGGTCGACTTCTTCGTGACACCGGCCGGCGTCGGGAGCAGGTTGCTCCTCTCCTCAGACGGATTGTCGACGGAGTTGGACGACGCCCAGATCGCCCAGTGTTGTGCAACGACGACGGTGCCCGCGGAGTTGGCGGCGCTCCTGGTCCGCGTCGCCGAGGACGCTGGCGGTCGCGACAACATCACGGTCATTGTCGTTGACGACGTCGTCGTTGACGACGACACTCGACCGCGTCGACGGTCGACAACTGTTCCCCGAGATCTCATCGTGCGAGAGGTGGCCCAGTGAGCCCCACCGGTCAGCGACCAAGCACGGAGGAGCGAACAACCGCCTTCGAAACTCCGCGGGTCGGCTACAGCATCGGAGACCACGCCTCGTGTGTGTCATCCCACGTCGCGGCCCTCGTGGGCCGACCGCCCACCGACCCGATGACGCTCGCCGTCTGGGGGGTGCTCGGGCGCACGTCGGATGCCGACGAGGTCGTCGGGGCGCTCCTGGCCCAGGGGATGGGGGCGGCACCGAGTTTCGCCGTGGTGGTCAGTTCCGCTGGGAGAGAGTGCCGGATCATTGTGCGCGGGAGCGTGACCGTCATCGGTGTCGACACCGACGGGGAGTTCACGACTCATGCGCGCGGCATACTCCACGACGAAACCCGCGTCGGAGTTCAGTGGTGCCTCATCAAGACCGACGGGACGGAACCCGACCCAGTGCTGCCCCTGATCGCCGGGGTCGTGCCGGCCAGCGGCATCCGGCTGAGTTGGGGTGACGATCAGGCGGACGCTCCCCCCGTCTCGACGGCCGCCCCCGCGACAACCGACGGGGAACCGCCGCTCGCGGAAGAACCTCAGGCTGATCCTGTCGACCTCGTGCCCGATCTCTCACCGGCTGCCGCGTCCGTCTCGGACCTGCCCGCTGACCCCGCTCCCTCCGAACCGGTCGAGAAGGCCCCCGCGCCACTTGACGCGCCACTTGACCTGCCGGTGAGCAGCGCCTACGAGTTCCTCTTTGCCGACCCACCGGACGCCGATGTCACCGAGGGCGCTGCTCCCAGCGCCCCTGTCGAAGCAGTCGAGCCAGAGCCGGAACCCGTCCCGGTGCAGCCCGTCGAGCAACCCGTTGCCGTCGTTCACGACACTCCGGCAGTGGCCCCGTATGCCGCGGAGCCGGCGCCGGAGCCCTCGGATGGGTTCATCGATGCTGTTCCCGGCTTCTTCGGGCCGGTCGTCGGCGAGTCGGTGGTCGCCCCGACGAACCCCGTGCCTCCGTCACCGATCGCCGCTCCCGCGATGGCTTTCCCCGAGCCAACCTGGCCCGCACCCCCATGGGAGCCGGAGATTGCGAGCTCAGCGTCGGCGTCGTCGGCCCCCATGTCCGGTCGCACCGTCAACCGGGCTTCGTTCCGCTCACCGGCGCGACCAGGACCGACGGTGTGGGCGGCATACTGCCCAACGGGGCACCCCAGCCAGGCCCACGCGAGCCGGTGCCGCATTTGCGGACAGGCGATGCCCCCCGACCCGGTGCCGGTGGAGATTCCGCGACCGGTGCTGGGCCGGCTCGTCCTCCCCGTGGGCGACCCGGTCGTCCTCGACGGCGATCTCGTCCTTGGCCGCGACCCTCGAGTGCCGCTGGGTGCCGACCCCACACCGCGGTTGGTCGTCCTCAATGATCCCCGCATGGAAGTGTCGAGCCAGCACGCCGCCATCTCCTTGAACTTCTGGGATGTGTGCCTCACCGACCTCGGGTCGACGAACGGCACCGAGATCGTCACACCGGATGGCCGGCGGCAACGGCTGGCCCCCGATGTACCCGTGACGATCGCACCGGGCACCAAGATCGTCTTCGCCGAGGTTTTCGAGGTGACGTTCGAGGCGTCCGGATGAGTGGTTCGGCGCCCGTGATCGCGGGGCACCGGCACCTGCGCGTCATCAGCCAAGCAGGGGGATACGGTGACGTCCACCTCTACGAGAACGAGACCCTCCAACGGCACGTCGCGATCAAGGTCATCCGCGATCCCGAACTTGGGGCCGACACCGCCCGGCTCTTCCTGGCCGAGGCCACGACGATGGCCAAACTGGCGCATCCCAACATCGTCCAGGTCTACGAGTCGGGTTTGACGGCGGATGGCCGGCCGTATATCTCGATGCAGTACTGCCAAGGGGACAGCTACGACCTGCGGGTCCGCCGCGAACGCTTGCCGGTGCCCGAGGTGCTCGCCACTGGGATTCGGATCGGTTCGGCTGTCCAGACCGCGCACGAGGCCGGCCTCCTGCACCGGGACATCAAGCCGGCGAACATTCTCAAGACACCATGGGGAGCTCCCGGGCTCACCGATTTCGGGGTGGCTCACCAGACGTCGGCCGATGAGGCGGCGACCCCGGGCCACGACGATGTGGGGGTCTCGCCGCCCTGGTCGCCGCCGGAGATGATCTACACCTCGACGAACGGGTCGCCGGCCTCGGATGTCTACTCGTTGGCGGCGACCCTCTGGCACTTGCTCGTGGGCCGGTCACCGTTCGAAATCCCTGGGGGAGACAACAGTTCGCTGGCTCTGCTCCATCGGATCAAGTCACTCCCGGTGCCGCGCACCGAACGCGCCGACGTGCCGGACTCGCTGGAACGGGTGCTCCGCCAGGCGATGGCCAAGGATCCGAATCATCGGCCGCAGACGATGGCCGAGTTCATCCGGAACCTGCAGTCCGTGGAGCAGGAACTGCGGCTCAGCGTCACCGAGTCGGTGGTGACCGCGCCGCAGCACACCATGGATCAGGTGCCCGAGTCCATCGTCACCGGGCGTCTTGGATCCAGCGACGCGGCGGGCACCGTGATCCGGCCTCGACGCTCCGATAGCCAGGCCGGGCCAGGGCGGTCAGCGTCAGGGCCGGTCCGTGACTCGCTGGGGGAGGCGCGAACTCAACTGCGGGGGTCTGCGGTCCCTGTCGATTCTCGGGAGGCCGGCACGGTCATCCGACCCAAGGTGACGCAGGTCGATGTTCCCCCTGGCCCCGACCCGCAGGCTCGAGGCGGGACGAAGTTGATGCTCGTCGGGCTGGGCGTCGGTCTGCTCGTCATCGCTGCCGTGGTGGGGTTCTGGCTCGTCGGTCGTGGCCGCAGCGGGCCGGTGGACGGCCCCACGCCCAGTGTCACGGTGTCCGACGCCGGCGGGGGCGATGACCTGTTGCCGCCAGGTCCGGTGACGGTCAAGGCGGCCCGGTCGGGCACGACTGTCACCTTCACGTGGGACTACTCGGCGAAGTTGGCGAGTGACCAATACCGGTGGCAGGTCCAGGGGGGAGCGGCCGGGACGAGCAAGGAGGCGACGACCACGGTGACGGCCGCGAGCGCGGACCCCGTGTGTCTGCAGGTCATCGTCGTGCGCCTCGATGGTTCCAGTGCCACCAAGGAGTGGTCGGCCCCCGGCTGCGGCTGATCCCACCGGTCCCCCTTTTCCCGCCTAAAGCACCCAACGTCCACTTCGCCCCCCGACAGTCCGGGTGCTAAGTGCCTCTTTCCCACCTGATCTTCGGCATCTCCGCCACTGGCTCGGATCTGTCCCTTCTTCGGGGGACATTTGCCCGCTGGCCCTCCCGGCGGGCCTGTTCTGCTGTCTAGGGTCGCTTTCGGGACCTCGTCATGAGCCCCCCACCCTCGTCTTGTGGAGGCTTGGTATGCCGCGTCTGCGCCTGCCGCGCCCGACGTTCGATCCGCGTCGGCTCCGGCTGATCGCATCCGTGCTCGTGACGACCCTGGTGGTCACTTCACTCGCGGTGTTTGCCTTCCTCAACCGGGGATACCCCGCCAATCGGGTCGACCTCAACGACGCGGGCGTGTGGGTCACCAATGATGGTGGCGGCCTCTTCGGGCGGCTCAACAAGTCGGCCTCCAGTTTGGATGCGTTCTTTAACCCGTATGGTGGCGCGCAATCGGCATACACCCTCGACGTGGTGCAGGACGCTGGCACCGTCCTCGCCTGGGACAAGGCGGGGGCGAAACTGAGCCCGGTCGAGGTGGCATCGGCGAAGTTGCTCAACGACAACTCGGTGCCGATGCCCAGCAGCATGATGGTCGACATGCGAGCCGGGACGGTGGCGGTGTTGGAGCCGGCTACCGGCAAGATTTGGGCGACCCGGTATGCCGCCGATTCTGGCCAGGCCCCGAATCTCACTTCCCTGGCGAGCACGGCCAAGCCGATTGCCGAGATTACTGCGGCGAGCAAGTCAGGCACTTTCAAAGAGGGCGCGCACTTCTCAGCGCTTGTCGTGGACACTAGTGGAGCTGTCCACGCCGCCGATATCACCGGGAAAGCGGTGACCATACCGGTGGCAGAGGGGGTCTTCGGGAAGCCCGTGACGAGTACGGTCCCCAAGCGGGAATCGATTGCGCTGACCGCCGTCGGGGGGCATGTCGTTGCTCTCGACGTCATCGGCGGCACGGTCACCGTTGACGATCAGCAGCCCGGAAAGCGCCAGGAGGTCGTCGCCGGCAGCGTGCTGCAGGTGGCTGGTCCCGACAACGCCGAGGTACTCATGGCGGCGCCGAAGGCGCTTTACGGGTTCTCGGTGTCGACGCCGCAGGCTTCGGCGCGGTTGCTCAGTGATGCGGGCGCGGGGACCCCGGCGCAGCCCGTGCGCGTCTCGGGTTGCGCTTACGGGGCGTGGTCCGGTTCCCCGGGGACGGTGGTCAAGGGTTGCGGCCAGGACAAGGCCAGCCCCTTGACGGTGCGTAAAGCGGGCGCGGTTCTCAGCAAGCCGGTGTTCCGGGTGAACCGATCGCAGGTGCTCGTCAACGACACCGCCGACGGCCAGCTCTATGACCTCGACACGTTGGAGCGGGTTGACAACTGGCAGGAAGTCAAGGAGTCATCCACTGACCAAACCGTTGTGGATCAGCAACTTGTCGAGCAGAACAAGGAGAAGCCCAAGGCCAATCCGGACAATCTGGGCGCACGTCCTGGACGCACGACGATCCTGCACGTTCTCGACAACGACTCCGACAAGAGCGGGCGCGTGCTCTCGATTTCGTCGGTTAGCCAGCCGGGCAATCCCAATGCGAAGGCCACCATCTCGCCCGACGGGCAAACGGTCATCTACACCCTGAGCGACAAGGGTGGTTCCGCCGACTTCACCTACCAGGTGAGCAACGGGGTGGCCGAGGAGAAGGGGGACGTCCACGTCGAGGACCGGGGGCTGGTCAACAACGAGCCCCCGAGGCTCAAGGACGGCGCCAGCGACCCGGCCCTCACCGTGGCCTCGGGTGGTACTTTGCCGATCCAGGTCCTCGACCTGTGGCGGGACGCCGACGGCGACCCGGTGGGTTTGGCGAGCGCGGACACCTCGACCGGCACGACCAACCTCACTTCGGATGGCCGCATCGAGTTGTCGGCCGCCGCCACCGACAAGGCAGCAAAGGCGAAGGTGACCTACCGGGCCAGCGATGGTCGTTCCGACCCCGTTCCGCACGACCTGGCCGTCTCCGTCTTGGCCTCGGACGAGATCAAGTCCTCGCCCGTGGTGACGCAGCCGGACGTGGGGCGGGGCGAGGTGGGGCGCCCGATCGTGATCAGCCCGCTGCTCAACGACATCCCGGGCGCCGACCCGCTCAACCCCAAGGCCGTCATGAAGGTTGCGGCACCGGTGGCCCCCAAAGAGGGGTTGCAGGTGTCGACGGATGTGGTGTCGGGTCAGGTGGCGGTGACCGGCACCCAGCCGGGTCACTTCTTCTTGGAGTATGCCGCGGCCTTCGGCAGTGCGGCCCCTGCGCCTGGGTCGCTACGCGTGGACATCGACCCGGCGAGTCAGGACACCCGCTCGCCTGTGGCCGTGCCTGACAAGGCCGTCGTGCGTGGCACCGGTTCGGTGCTCGTTGACGTGTTGTCCAACGATTCCGACCCGCTCGGCTCGATCCTTACCGTGCAGAGCGCGGCGGCCGCCGATTCATCGCAGTTGCAGGCGGCGGTGATCAACGGACGTTGGGTCAAGCTCACCCCGTCAACGGCGGCGTTCACCCAGAATCCGACGTTCGTCACCTACCGACTTTCCAACGGGGTGGCCCCCTCGGTCGAAGGGGTGATTTCGGTAACTCAACTGGCAGCGGCCAATCCCGACAAGATTCTCACCAGGCCCGATTACGCGACGGTGCGCGCGGGAGATGCGACGACGATTCGGGTCCTGGAGAACGACGCGGCCCTCTCGGGAGCGACGCTGTCCCTGCTCGGCAACGTCCCGGGCGCGGTTGCCCCGGGGCAACTCAAGGTGTACAACCCCGGTTCGAGCGACCCGACCGGCGGTGAGCCGGGGTCGGCATACGTGAGTGGGGACGCGGTCCGGTTCGTGGCTCCGCAAACCGTCAAGACGGCGACCAAGCTCATCGTCGAGTACATCGCCCAGACCGAGGCGGGGGACCGCGGCACGGGCACGATCGAGGTGACCGTCAACCCGGAGCCGTCGGAGACGTCGACCAACCAGGCGCCGACGCCGCATCCGGTTGAGGTGCGCGCGGTGTCCGGCGAGACCGTCCGAATCCCGATCAACCCGACCAATGGCGACCCGGACGGGGACTCGACGTCGGTGACGGGCATTGCCTCCGCGCCGACCCTGGGCCGGGTGCTCGGGTACTCGCCGACGGCCATCACGTATCAGGCGTACCCGGATGCTGCGGCGCAGGGGACGGATACGTTCAGTTATGTCGTCACTGACCGCTATGGGGCGAGCGCGACGTCGACGGTGCGGGTCGGGGTGACCCCGCCGACGCTGATGCAGGCGCCGGTGCCGGCCGCGTTGGCCATGACGGCCTCGCCGGGCTCGACGGTGCGGCTCTACCCGTTGCCGTCGGCGGCGTTCGTCAAGACCGACCCGGTCAGGGTGCTGCCGTTGAGCCGGTTCGGCAGCCAGGTGCCCTCCGGGGCGACCGTCGATGAGCAGACCAATTCGATCACCGCGGTGGCGGGCTCGGCGAAGGATCGTCCGGTGCAGTTCTCCTATGGCCTGATCGGCAACGGGGGTGAGTCGGCGCCGGCGACGGTCACGGTGTATGCCGTTGACGGCTTCAAGAATCCGCCTCGGGTCCAGGACACCACGGTCTCGCCCGACGGGTCGGGGAAGGCGACCATCGACGTCTTGGCGACGGCATACGACCCTGACGGCGATTCGCGCAAACTCAAGGTGACCAAGGTGGGTTTGCCGCAGGCGACGGTGAGCGGTGGCAAGGTCACGGTGCCGGTGACCAAGAATGTGCGCGCTGTCCCGTTCGAGGTCACTGACGAGTCGGGGGCGACTTCGGCGGCGGTGATCTACGTGCCCAGCGAGGGGGCTGGTGGGCCGTTTGCTCGGAGCGGGAAGACGATTCAGGTGCCGGAGGGCAAGTCGGTGACGGTCAAGGTGGCCGATTACGTCGACGATCCCCAGCACAAGCCGGTCATGTTGACGTTCGTTGACAAGATCAAGGCCGGACCGAACGGCAAGGTGACGGCGTCGGCGCCGTCGGGCACCGAACTGACCGTGACCGGCGCCGCCGGGTATATCGGTCCGGGCGCGGTGGTCGCCGAGTTCACCGACGGCAAGACCCTCGACGACCCGCAGGGAATCACCACCTTCGTGTCGATCCCCGTGCAGGTCGGACCCGAGACCCCGGTGTTGCGCTGCCCGACCGAGCCGGTGCCGGTGGTCCGTGGCGGTCGCGAGGTGCCCAAGGACATCACGAGCTTCTGCTCGGTGTGGTCGCCCAATCAGGACATGGCCGCCAAACTCACTTTCGAGGGCACATGGACCACGCCGCTGGAGGGCGTGAAGATCACGAACGGGCGCTCGTTGGTCATCGACGCGTCGAGCGACGCGACCCCTGGTCAGGCGGGTGTCATCTCGGTGACTGCTGCCGGCACCAAGGCCACGGCTTCGCCGATGAACGTGGTCGTCCAGGAGGCGCCGCTGGCGACGTTGTCGCCGATCACCTTGCCGGAGATGAAGGCAGGGGAGAAGCGCGATGTGGACCTCACGTCCTACTTCTCGTCCAAGTTGAAGGACCCGCACCCGAAGGCGATCTCGATCGAGAAGACCGTGGGCATGGATGCGCAGTCGGCGGTCAACGGGATGACGGCGTCGATTACTCCGGCAGCGGCCAGCCATGGGCGCATGGAGTTCAAGGTGACGGTGACCGACGTCAATGAGAAGAACGCGACCGATCAGGCGCGTCGGGTGACGGGGACGATTGCTTTCGATGTCTTCACCAGGCCCGATCCTCCGGGCGCGCCGCAGCCGCAATCCGCTTTGATGTCGAGGTCGGCGACGTTGTCGTGGACGGTGCCGTCGAGCAACGGGGCCCCGATCACGGAGTATGAAGTGTCGTGGGGTGGCGGCACCCAGTCCTGCCCGTCGACGCCGTGCACGATCACCGGGTTGACCAATGGCGACGACTACACATTCCGGGTGCGGGCCCGCAACAAGGCCGACTGGTCGGATTTCTCCGGGAATTCACCGTCGACCAGGCCTAATGCCATGCCGCTGGCTGTGGTGGCGACCCAGACCGCAGCCAACGACCATTCGGTCACCTTGACCTGGCCGTCGGCGCAGGGCGAGGGGTCACCCATCACCGATTACATCGTCGCCTACGAAGGGCGGCAGCAGCCGTTGGGGTCGGCGTTGACGGCGACCTTGTCGGTCTCGGCGAACGGGCCGCCGGTCACGTTCACCCTCGTCGCGAAGAACAACTCCGTCCCCGGGCCGAGTTCGACGGTCGTCGGGTATGCCGCAGGCACACCGTCAATCGATGGCCCTGTCGTGCCCAAACAGGCAGTGCCTGCCGATTCCGATGTGACCACCGTGACCGTCGACGTGGCTGGGGTCAACAAGAACGGCCCGCAGCCAGCGACGGTGAGTGTGACCCGGGACGGCACGGCGCTGCCGGCCTGCACCAACATGACCGGCACCACCTGTGTCGACCAAGGTGTCAAGAACGGGCAGACGTACACTTACACCGCGATGGCGACCACCTCATTCCTCGGGGTGACTCGCACCTCGGCGCCGAAGACGTCCGCACCCATCACCCCCTACGGCATCCCGGCCGCATGGGGCTCGGTGACCGCACGTGCAGCGGACCTGGGCAACAATGTCCGGCTCACCTACACGGTGCCGCCGTCGCGCGGCAAGACATCCACGGTGAGCGCGGATCTCGGCAACGGGTGGGTGACCATTCCTGGTCCAGGACCGGCGGGCGGGGCGGGGAATGCCACCGTGCAGGGTCGCCAAGGCGGCGGACAGGTCACCCTCAAGGTGTGCAACGAGGGGGGCCAGTGTTCGCAGTCGGGTGCGGTCCCTTACAACGCCTATGGGGACACGTCAACGCCTGTGTTCATCAACGGCGCCGTCAACGGGCCCTCAGTCTGCGTGGGCACCCAGGCGTCGGCGAGCGGGTGGGATGCCACCCTCACCCTCAACGGACCTGGAGTCAGTCAAAGCACTTCCGGGTCTGGAGGACTGCAAATAGACCAGAGGTGCGCCAACGTTGGCTACAACGCCACAGCCAACTTCACCGCGACCATCACCGACAGCGGTCACCCAAACGGTGAACCCGGACGGTCGACCAGATCGGCAGTTTGGTCCGCCGCCACCGGCCCCCCACCGCGGCCATACGCAACGGTCACCCATGGAAATACGCCCTACTCGGGTACGGGCACGTGCGCGGGTTGTTATGACACCTCCATCGAACTGCATGACTTTCGGCCAAAATCGCAAGTCTACTGCTTTGTCAAGGGGATCTCACTGGTCTCCTGGGATGTCACTAGGGACGTGAACGAAAACGGCTACGCGGCCCCATCTAGTCAAGGAAATCAAGGCACTCTGTGGAGCGTAAATAAGTCTGGCTTCTTGCCAAACGGCAACTACTACGCAGACGCACCAGACCCCCTGTGTGTTCAAAAGTGAGAAGGGACTAAATTGACAAGTACCCCTGAGCAAGCGCAATGGTTTGCTAACACGTTTACCCAAATGGCGAACAACATCGAACTCGCCGTGCGCGGCAAGGATCGGGTCGTGCGCCTGGCCCTGACCTGCCTGCTCTCCGAGGGGCACCTGCTCCTCGAGGACAACCCGGGCACCGGCAAGACCCAACTCGCCAAGGCGCTGGCCAACACCGTCAAGGGCAGTCACTCGCGTATCCAATTCACGCCGGACCTGCTGCCCAGTGATGTCACCGGGGTAACAATCTACGACCAACGCACCCAGCAGTTCACCTTCCACCAGGGCCCGATCTTCGCCACCATCGTGCTCGCCGACGAGATCAACCGGGCCAGCCCGAAGACTCAGTCGGCCCTCCTCGAAGTGATGGAGGAGGGCAAGGTCACCGTCGACGGCACGAGCCACAGCGTCGGGACGCCGTTCATGGTCATCGCTACCCAGAACCCCATCGAGCAGGCCGGCACCTACCGGCTGCCCGAGGCCCAACTGGACCGATTCCTCATGAAGACCTCGCTCGGCTACCCCGACCACGAGACCGCCGTCGAGTTGTTCTCCCAGGCCGTCACCAGGGACCGGAGTGCGACCATCTCCCCGGTCATCTCGGCTCAGGCCGTCGCCCAGATGAGCGCCCTTGCCGGCCAGATCCACGTCGACCCGGCGATCCTCGCCTACGTCTCCCGCCTCTCCGAGGAGTCGCGCCGTCACCCCCACGTCAGCCTCGGCCTCTCGATCCGGGGTGGGCTCGCGTTCATTCGGTGCGCCAAGGTCTGGGCCGCCAGTCAGGGGCGCGATCACGTCATCCCCGACGACATCAAGGATCTGGCGCACCCGGTTCTTTCGCACCGCCTCCTCCTCGACGACGAGGCCCAGTTCACCGGCATCAGTGTCGAGCGGGTCATCGACGAGCTCCTCACCGACGTGGCGGCACCCGCCCACCGGCTGAGCTGAACGGCATACCCCGATGTCCGCCCCGCCCGATGTCCCAACGGACGCGCCGGCCACCCCTCGCCCCCTAAGATGGCAGCGATCGCACCGTGCGCCCCGGCGCCTGCCGCGGGTGTCCCTGGACCGGGGTGCGGTGCGCCGTCGATGGGGCACCGCCGTCGAGGCCGGCCGTGAGCATTTCTCTCAATGGCTCGACATCGCCGAACCGGTCCTGACCCCGGCCCGACGGGTGCTCGCCGCCGTGTCCCCGCTCGGCTGGCTCACGCTCGGGGCCGCGGTGGCATCGTGGCTGGTCGCCTCGGTCTTCGGGTGGGGGGAGTTCGGGTATGCCGCGGCCGCGCTCCTGCTCGTCTTCGCCCTTTCGTGCCTGCTTACCATCGGGCGCACCAGTCTCGACGTGAGCACCAGGGTCGAGCCGCAGCGGATCGTCGCCGGCGACTCCTCGGCCGTGGAGGTGCTCGTCCGCAACGTCGGCAAGGCCCCGATGCTGCCCGTGCCCCTCGACCTGCAAACCGGTGAGTCGACGACCCGGTTCGGGCTCCCGGCGCTCAAACCCGGCGGGGAGTTCAGCGACGTGGTGATCCTCCCCTCACAGCGGCGGGGGGTCTACCCGATCGGGCCCGCACGCACCGTGCGCGGTGACCCCTTCGGGCTGGTGCGTCGCGAGATCGCCTGGACCGAGCCGGTGGAGTTGTTCGTCCACCCCCGCACCGTCTACCTCGACGCCCTGGGCACGGGCATGCTCAAGGATCTCGAGGGCCGCTCGACCAACGACATGTCGATGTCCGACCTGGCCTTCCACACTCTGCGCGAATACGCACCCGGTGACGACCGGCGCCACATTCACTGGTTGAGCAGTGCGAAACGCTCCAGCGCCCTGGGCAATGAGCAGTTCATGGTGCGCCAGTTCCTCGACACCCGTCGCTCGCACATCGGGGTTGTTGTCGACGCCAGAGCCGAGTCGTGGCTCGACCCGGAGGAGTTCGAGACAGCGGTCGCGGCCGGTGCCTCGATCGTCGTGCGGGCGTTGCGTGACGGACAGGACGTGAGTGAAGCAACGGGTCCCTTCGCGCTGACCAAGCCCAAGCGGCATACCGCGCTCGACCTGTTCTCCCGGGCCCGGCTCGGGGAGGAGACGATGGAAGTTGTCACCGCCCGATTGACCAAACTCGCACCGAACATCAGCGCCGCCGTGCTTTTCGTCGGCTCCCTGACCCCGCTCCTCTCGGTGCGCCGCTGCGCCTCACTCTTCGGGCCCGACGTCAACGTCATCGCCGTGCGGATCGAGCACGGTGCGCCGATCGGGCTGCAGCGCAGCGGCGGCCGAGCCATCGTGACCATCGGCAGCCTCAGTGATCTGCCGCGCGCTCTCTCCGGGAAGGTGAGCGGATGACTCTCCGAAGGAGTGTGACTCGATGACTGCACACGCGGCACCCCAGACCGGCAGCCGCACCCGGGAGCGGCTGGCCGTGACCGGTCGGCCGACGGGGGCCGACCTGACGGACGGGGGTTTCGTGCTGGCGCTCGGGCTGCTCGCGCTGTGGGGGTTCCGGACGACCTTCGATTCACCGCGATTCCTCCTCGCCGGGGGGATCGGGCTGCTCCTGGGCATCGCCATCGCCCATATCGCCACGGTTCTGAAGCAACACTGGCTCGTCATGGCGTTGCTCGTCGTCGTTGCCTTCTTCCTCTTCGGTGGCGCGGTTGCCCTGACGAGCGAGTCTCTCGCGGGGGTGGTGCCCACGGGCGCGGTTCTGGGCAAACTCGCGTTGCTCACCGTGACCGGCTGGAAAGACCTGCTCACCACATTGCCACCCGTCGACGGCGGCGGACAGTTCCTCGTCTTGCCCTATCTCCTGGGATTGGTGACCGGCTCGGTGGCGTTCGCTTGGGCGCGCCGCGCTGGTTCTCCCGCCTGGCCGGCGCTCATGCCGGTCCTCCTCCTCGCGGTAGTCATCCTCCTTGGCACCGCGGAGCCTGCGGGGCTGCTTCTCCAGGGACTTGGTGTGGGGGCTCTGACGTTCCTGTGGGTCGTCTTGCGGCGTCGGCGCCGCCTACGGATCGTCGGCACCGGCGGGGGAATGCGCTCCCAGGTCATGATCGGGGCTGGGCTGATCGCCATCTCGTTGGCGTTGGCCACCCTCCTCGGCGGGCAGTTGCCAGGCACTGACAGCGAGCGGATCGTGCTCCGCACCTACGTCCAGCCGCCCTTCGACATCACCCAATACCCCAGCCCCCTCGTCGGCTTCCGCAAGTACACCGAGGGCGCGAAGAAGGTGTGGGACCAGGAACTGTTCACCATCGTTGGCGCCCCCGACGGGTCCCTGGTGCGGATCGCGATCCTCGACGACTACAGCGGAACCGTGTGGAGCGCGGGAAGCGCATCGGGAGGGACCGGGTCGCAGTTCCGCAAGGTGGGCTCGACCATCGCGGCGACAGGGCCGGCGACCACCGGCGAGTCCACGACGGCCACCGTGACGGTGCGGGCGGCCTACGCGGGCCTGAGTGACGCCAACGCCTGGCTGCCCTCCGTGGGCTACGTCACTCGACTGACGTTCACCGGGGACCGGACCAAGGAGTTGGCCGAGTCTTTGCGCTACAACCCGAGCACCGGTCAGGCAGTGGTTGGTGCCCGGCTGCGTGAGGGCGACAGTTTCCGGGTGACGGCGGCCGGCGTGGCGAGCGTGCCCAAAGACTTCAAGGGGTTCACTGGCGGTAGCGCCGTTGCGGTGCCGAGCGAGATGACGCAACCGGTGTCGTCCAGGGCGGTGAAGTGGGCGCAGAAGAAGCCCACGGCCGCCGAGCAACTCCAGGCGGTCGCCGCGGTCCTCCACGGCGGGGCCTACAGCGACGGCACGAAATCGGGTGAGACGCAGTATCTTCCCGGCCACGGCGTGTCTCGCACCAACACCTTCCTGGGCCGACCCCAACTCGTCGGCAACGACGAGCAGTACGCCTCGACGTTCGCCCTGATGGCCAACAGCCTCGGAGTGCCCGCGCGTGTCGTCATGGGCGCGGTCGTGCCAACCGGTGGCGCGGTCCGGGGGCGGGACGTGCACGCCTGGGTCGAGCTCCAGGCCGCCGACGGGAAGTGGTATGCCGTCCCCACGGCGACGTTCATGCCCGACCGCAACAAGGCCCCGGAGAAGCAACCGCGAGCGATGGCCCCGGACGCCAGCGCCGCCGACGTGCCCCCTCCCAATTCGCAGCGCCCACCGGGGACGGTCGACGCCACCTTCGACACGACGAACGGCCAGGTCAAACCGCCGACTCTGCTCGACCGGCTGTTCGCGCTGCCCGGCTGGGTGTTGGTGATCCTCCAGATCATCGGCTATCCCGTGATCGCACTCGCCGCGGCCGCCGGAATCCTGGCCGTGATCCGCGCCCTGCGCCGCCGCCGGCGCAAGAGCACCGGCCCTCCCTCACGCCGCCTCGCCCAGGGCTGGCGGGACTATGTCGACCATGCCCGCGACCTTGGTATCCGGGTGCCGGTTGCCCTGACGCGCCGGGAGCAGGTGGCGCTCGTCGGCCAGGAGGAGTTGGCTCAGCGCGCCGACGCCGCGGTCTTCGGTGCCGGTGAGCCGCCACCGGAGGCGATCGCCGAATACTGGGCCCAGATCAGGGCCGCCCGGGCTGCGCTGACGGCTGCCAGTTCCCGCAAGCGGCGGCTACTACGCCGGTTCGCGCTGCGGGGCCTGCTCGTCCGTGATCCCCGGCCGGTCGAGCAACTGCCCTCGTCGGCGCCCCAGCGGGTGCGTGGCATCCGCATGCCGTCGCTACGCAAGGCCCGCGCGTGACGTCCCCATATGTGTGGACTAACGCAATGGCGGTCAGAGCCATATCTTCGATCCATCATGGATAGCAGCCTCATGAGCAGCCGGATCAAGAACTGCACGACCCCGTCCTGCGGCAGGGGTTAGTCATGCGTCTAAAAGTGACCATTCGCCAGCCGCAAGCCATACCACCTCAACGGCACGTTCAAATCACTGCCGATGCCACGGCAACTGCCGGAGATGTCGCCCGTGCTTTGATCAGCACTGGTGAGGTCTCGGCTGAGGGAGTGAGCAGCGAAGTAACTTTCAAAATTGCCGGTCGTGGCCCTGACGCCGGTCGGACGTTACCCGTAGGTGTCACCTTGCTGGAATCGGGGTTGCGTTCCGGGATGGTTGTGGATCTCGTGCCCGCTCAGGCGCTTGCGCATCAGGTGGCCACCGGGGCGCCAGTGGCGATCCTCAAAGTGGTGGAGGGCCCCGAAGCAGGATTGGAAGTGCCGCTCCCCGAAGGGGACTCTTCGGTGGGTCGGGCCCTGAGCAACACTGTCCGGTTGAGTGACCCGATGGTGTCGGGTACCCACGCCAAGCTGCGCGTTAGTGACAAGATCGAACTTATCGACGACCGCTCGGCCAATGGCGTCATTGTCGGCGGAGTGATGGTTAGTCGGGTTACGTTGCGGCCGGGCGACCAGGCGACTTTGGGTGCCACGGTGGTCGAGGCTTCTCTACTACGCACCGCAGCGCCAGTCGCGTCGACATCGACCGATATCCTCTATAACCGTTCACCTATGGTGGTCAGCCGTCCCCGCGTCGCCAAACTGGAGTTGCCCAGCGTTCCCACCGAACCGCAAGCGAACAAGTTCCCGCTCCTAGCGATGGTAGCTCCCTTGGCCATGGGCTCTGTCATGTGGCTGATGAGCCGGAACCCTTTGAGTCTCATCTTCGTAGCGCTCTCGCCGTTGCTCATGATTGGCAACTGGGTCGACCAGAACATCCGTGGCAGGCGGGCGGTCAAGGCGGCAGCTGCGGTTTTCCGGGCGGACTTGTCCGTTGCCCAACGCACCATGGCCGCGCAAGCGGAAGCGGACCGGGCAGCACTCGAGATGATGTTCCCGTCGACGCAAGAGTGTCTGCTAGCTGCTCGGGCATTGCGACCGTTGGTGTGGTCGCGACGTCCAGAGAACCCCGAGTTCTTGAACGTCCGCCTGGGGGTCGGCACCGTCCCGGCTTTCTCGGTTTTCGAGGCTCCGCGCCCGGGAGGTATCCCCGAGTTCGCCGAGCAGGCGCGGTCGCTCGCTGCGGAGTCCGCGACCTTGGCGCAGGCACCCATCTCAGTCGACCTACGGTCCGTTGGCGGAGTGGGCCTGGCGGGCCAGCGCGGGGCGATCGACGAGGTCGCTCGGGCAGTTGCAGTCCAAGTTTCGGTCTTGCACTCTCCGGCCGAGGTCATCCTGGCGTGTATGACGTCTACCGTCGGCAGGGCGCGGTGGGAGTGGATGGAGTGGATGCCCCACACGTCATCTCCGCATTCCCCGATATCAGGCAGCCACCTGGCAAGCGATGCCGGAACGGGTCGAGTCCTGCTGGCCAAACTGGAAGAGCTTGTCGAGGGCCGAAGGTCTTCACAACGCCAGTCTTCCGACCGCGGGCCCTTGGAAGGTGAAGAGAAGACAAATCCACCGATCCTGCCTTCGGTCCTCGTCATCGCTGACGACCCCTCGGTGGAGCGGGCGCGGTTGGTCCGCATCGCCGAACGGGGGCCCGATGTCGGAGTCTTCGTTCTCTGGGTGGCCACCCTGGTCGCGGATCTACCCGCGGCCTGCCGGGCTTTCCTCGATCTCCATCAAGCCCATTTCGCGGTGGTCGGTCTGGTCCGTCGGGGCCTGACGCTCAGCGATGTTGTCGCGGAGCGCGTTGACGTGACGACTGCCGAGGACCTTGCCCGGCTGTTGGCGCCGGTGACCGACGCGGGCGTACCCGTTGAGGACGAGTCCGACCTGCCGAGGTCAATGTCGGTGGTGAATCTGCTGGGCAAAGAGATGTGCGACAACCCGGAGGCGGTCCTGGCTCACTGGCGCGAAAACCGCTCCCTTGTGCGTCGTCACGGTCAGCCACAACCGCTTGAGGGACCAAGCACTCTGCGAGCCCTGGTCGGCCACGCGGGATCGGAGGAGTTTGTTCTGGACTTGCGGACGCAAGGGCCACACGCACTGGTGGGGGGCACGACGGGGGCTGGCAAGAGTGAATTCCTTCAGTCGTGGGTGCTTGGCATGGCCAACGCCTATAGTCCCGACCGAGTCACGTTCCTTTTTGTCGACTACAAAGGGGGCGCCGCTTTCGCCAAGTGCGTCGAACTGCCCCACTTCGTTGGTCTCGTGACCGACTTGAACACCCATCTGGTGCGACGTGCGCTGCGTAGTCTGCGCGCGGAGTTGAGATTCCGCGAGCACCTACTCAATGACAAAGGCGCTAAGGACCTTCTGGAGTTGGAGAAAACGGGGGATCCTGACTGTCCCCCGAGCCTCATCATTGTGGTCGACGAATTCGCGGCGTTAGTCGGTGAAGTACCGGAGTTCGTGGATGGTGTGGTCGACGTCGCGCAGCGGGGCCGTTCCCTGGGACTGCACTTGATCCTAGCCACGCAGCGGCCAGCGGGCGTGATCAAAGACAACCTCCGTGCCAATACCAACCTTCGAGTCGCGCTGCGAATGGCTGACGAACATGACTCGAGCGATGTCCTTGGTACGCCGATGGCCGCACATTTCGACCCCGCGATCCCCGGTCGCGGAGCGGCGAAGACCGGCCCGGGCCGCATCACGCCATTCCAGTCGGGCTTTCCTGGAGCCCGCACGCCGGACCGTCCGCCCGCGCCCCCGATCCTGGTTCGTGAGTTGGATTTCGGGCCGGGTCAGCCGTGGAAGATTCCGGAGCGTCCGCCGATCACCGATGGGCTGGCCAAGGACATCGACAGGGTTGTCGACACGGTGGCCGGGGCAGCTCGACTTGGTGGTGTGCCCACTCCTCGCCGCCCCTGGCTCGATCCGATCGGAGCTGTCTATGACATCGCTCAACTCATGCAACGCACCGATGAAGCGATCGTGCTTGGCGTCATGGACGATCCTGACAATCAGCGGCATGTCACCCGTCATTTCCGGCCTGACCGCGACGGCAACCTTCTGTATGTGGGTGCCTCGGGCTCGGGTAAGTCAACAGCCCTGCGATCTCTAGCGATCGCGGCATCCATCACACCCGATGGTGGTCCAGTTCATATCTATGGGCTCGACTTCGGCGGCGGTGGGCTGGCTGCACTCGAAACCATGCCGACTGTCGGGTCGATCATCAACGGGGACGACGAAGAGCGTGTCGCGCGAGTTCTTCGTCAACTGACCGAGGAAGCCGAGCGCCGAGCCGAACGCTTCTCGAGCGTGCGCGCGTCAACCCTGACTGACTATCGGCAACTTGTGGGACGGCCCAATGAGCCCCGGATCATGCTCCTGATCGACGGATTCACCACATTCCGTGAGGAGTATGAGGCGACTGTGAGTCGCGCCCCGCTCTACTCCATGCTTGTCCGGCTCCTCGGGGATGGTCGCGCCCTGGGAATCCATGTTGCGGTGACGAGTGACCGACCTACAGGTCTGCCGTCCTCCGTCCTGGCGGCGTTCTCCCGCAAGCTCTGTCTGCGGCAGGCCAACGAAGATGCCTACCTCACCATGGGAGTGCCGCGCGATGTGCTCTCTCCGCAGAGTCCCGCGGGCAGGTGTATGGAAGTCGATGAACCCCAGGAGCTCCAGCTCGCCATCTTTGGTGATGACGTGCATGTGGCCACTCAGGCGCGCAGAATCGAGGAGCTTGCAGCTGTTATCCGGTCACGAGGTGGGAGCTTTCCAGAGCCGGTCCTTTCGCTCCCGACTCTGGTGTCGGCTGCCAGTGTCCCTGACTCGGTGGACGGCCTACCGGTGCTTGGCATTCGTGATACGGATCTGGCTCCCATGGGCTTCCACGCGCGCGGTGTCGTCATCGTTGCGGGGCTCGCACAGTCGGGGCGAACCTCTGCGCTGCGTTGGCTCGCCGAGTCCGTGCACCGCCGGTTTCCTGAAACCCCACTGGTCCATATCTCTGCCCGCCGCTCCCCCCTCAGCGGCCTCGCGATATGGCAGAACTCAAGTGTAGGGCCCGAGGGGTCGGAGGAACTGATCAGGGTGCTCAAGGACCTCGCCACGAATGCTGCCCCTGAGGACGCGCCGATGATGGCAATCTATGTCGAATATCTTCCCGAGTTTGTCGGAACCAAAGTAGAAACAGCCCTTACTGAGCTCGTGAAGCTGTGTCGGCGCAATGGACATTTGCTCGTCGCTGACGGTGAGACCAGCGGTTGGGGCAGTTCGTGGGGTTTGCTGACCGAGTGTCGAAATGCACGTACCGGGATACTGTTGCAGCCAGACACGGTCGATGGGGACACGGTGGTGCGTACCTCGCTGCCACGGACCAAGCGCGGCGATTTTCCCGTCGGCCGCGGCTATTGGGTGAGTGCTGGAAAAGCGACCCGGGTGCAACTCCCCTTGGTGGACTGAGAAGGAAGGAAGAGATGTCGAAGACCCAACTCAAGGTGAACCTGGATGCTCTCCGTCGCGCGGAGAGCACTCTGGCCAGTGCCAAGGCGTCGATCGAAGGTACGGCCCAGGATGATGGGGGCCTCGAGCGTTGCGTCGCTGATGCTCCTCATGGTTTGGGAGGCGCACTTGGCAGGGTGTCCTCAGACTGGGCGATACACCGCAAGCGACTCCTCACTGAAATGGAGCAGCTCGATGAGCGGGTCCGCAAGTTCCGCGAGGCACTTGAGGCAACAGACACAAAAACGGCGGAGGAGTTGAGAGCGACTTCGACAGGGACAGCCGGTCCATCACCGCAATCAACCGCCTCGACTCCCAAGTCCCCGGGCGCAAGCGCTGGGCCGGCAGGCGGAGCCTCCGGGGGGCAAATCCCGAGGTCTGCCCCCGCGGCGCCGGCCCCCGTCGGTGAATCGTCTCATCCTGAGAACGCCCCAGAGAGGCCGGTGCCCAGTGTCCCTCCCCAGGCGGCGCCCCCGGGCGGTGGAGCGCACATAATGGACCAACCGCTAGCCCAGTACCCTCACCCCGATGTCGCCCAGGTATTCGACAGGCAAGGCACGGACTTTCAGGCTCTCGTCACGCGACTTGCATCCGAAGCTCAAAGACTCGTTGATGGCGGACAACCGCTCAGCCTGCTCGGTGCAGGTGCCATCGCGCTTCTCACCATGTTTGGGCGGGTCCCGACCCAATCGGCAAGTGGACTAATCAAGGGGGTCCGACCCCAACCGCATCAGAACCCCACGGATGGGTCGGAAAAGCCCAATGGCCTCGACCCGTCAACCGCACCGTCGGTTGAGTCGGCTATAGAGGGTCAGGAGACCAGCGCTCTCGGCGAGCCAGCCCAGCCCACCGCAGCACCTGGCACGGATGTTCCGAAACCCGGAGCCTCGCAGGGTTCACCGGCGAGTACCGCGGAGCCTGGGTCAACAGCGGTACCACCACCCGCTGAGCCCACCGCAGCCGAGCCAGTCGCGAGCGCAAGTGGATCCTCGGGTGCAGGTGGAGGCTCTGCCTCGACGTCTGCGTCACCGGCTCAGCCCGCACCAGCGCCACCCCCGCCTGCGATACCCGGTGATGTGATGGCCGAAGGACCGTCGCAGGATCAAGCCGCCCGCAGTGAAGCGGCAAGGTCCATCTCAGGGGCTAGCTCCGCGGCAGACGGCCAGAACCGAGCAGGGACCGCGCAGGACGCCGGGCGCACACTGGGGACTCTGCCTTCGGCGCCGAGAGTCGCGGGTATGACCGGCCAGGTCACGCAGGCTGCTATGGGACCCCTGTCGGCATTGAGTCACCTGGGAACAGCGACCACCTCCACCGGGGGCAACGCCGCTCCGTCTGCAGCGACAGCCCCAGGGGGCGGTGCGACCGGAAGTGGAGGCCCCTCTCAGGGATCGCAAACGGCAGCAGCGAAGCTCGCTTCACTCAAGAGCAGGGACAACGCCGGCTTAGCGGAGGACAACAGCGAGGAAACGAACGAAGGAGACCGGAAATGAGTAGGGTCGCGGCGGACTTCGCCCCGTTGGGCTATCACAACGACCCGGTGTCTGGTGACGTAGACGCAATGGGGCAGCAGGTCATGTCACTGCGCTCCACGGCACAGAGCGTGCGCCAGGCCCATGAGGGGCTAGATGCCCTTTCCAAGGCCGACCAAGTGAGCAATCAACTCGACGAAATCATGACAGATGTCACCGCCGTCGCGGGGAAGCTGAGCCTGGTGGTTGCACGCTATGAAGGCGCGGCCACGGCGCTGGACGCCTACCGACAGGCGCTGGCTCCGATACAACCTAAGGCCGACGAATTAGCCCGCCAGGCAGGGCCGCAGCACAAAGTTGATGCGGACAACTTCGATGACTCCCTGGCCCTCCGTGCTCGCATTCTAGTCACCTTCGATTCAGGTGAACACGACCGCCTGACCGCTCAGTATGACGAGTTGGAGAAGCAGCGCACCGCGGCACGGGCCGTTGTGTCTTCCGCAAAAGAGCAACTCAACGGCCTAATCAGACAAAGAGACGCAGCCGCCGACGCCGCGGCCAAAGCGATCCAAGGTGCTATGGATTCGAGCGGGCTCACCGACACGATTATCGACAAGTTCAAAGATCTTGTAGAAAAGGCAGGGAATTGGCTTAAGGATCACTCGCAACTGCTGAGTAGCATAGGCGACTTCCTTGGCTGGGTGAGCTTTGCGCTCACTTTAGCCTCCCTGGTCTTCCCCGTGCTGCTACCGATAGCGCTCGCTGTTGGCGCCATAGGTGCAGTCTTCTCAATTGCAGGTGGATTGGGGCAGGCGCTCAAGGATGGAAACTGGGGAGCATTCGCACTTTCAACTGCCTTTTCTGTCTTTACGATTATCGGTGCAGCCAAGGGTCTTAAGGCCGTCGGCACGATAGCCTCCAAAGGAAAAATGCCGTTAGTGCAGGCGATGAGAACTTACGGGAAGGCGTCAGCCCGCCTCACGAATGTGGCGGGACACCAAATGGCTAAGACCAAAGCTCTCATCAGGGGCCTTAAAGGGCATTCGACTCCATTGACAAAAAAGCTGGGCAAAGCCATTTCACTTGCCGGGCAAGGTAAGAAGCTTCTTAAAGCGGTCACTGCGGAGGCGGGCGCAAAGGCTCTTCGTCGTTTGGGGTTAAGCCCAAAGTCAGCGACTCAGGCCACGCGAGCAACCCTAGAAACGCTTCTCAAGCAGGTCGGATCACACACGTCGTCCGGCGACGCTCGTAGCGAGGCGCCAAGGTATGACTCTGTTCACCGTACCGAACGTACTTACATGCAGGTTGCGGCATGAAGGCCTTCGATTTAAACGTCGTCCCCGGATTCTTGCGGTTTGACCTTCCGATTGCCGATGAAGGTGCGCTGCGTGAAATGGTGAGTCAGGCGGTTCAGACAGCTCCACCGCATGTGTTTGCGAGTGTAGCCAGCGGCCTGCACGCAGGGATTCTTGGGATGTTCGATCACCTCGTTGCCGACGGATGCTTCCTCGTGTTCTTGGCGTCGCCCAAGTCGCTATTCGCCGCATCTCAACCGATGCTGGCGTTCCGTCAGTGCGAGGCAGAGATCGCTAGCGATCCCATGACCGCGCTCTCGGCCTTGGCTGCTAGCAACTCCAGCGCCGTCATTCTCGATATCGATCCGGCAGTTTGTCTTCGTACTCACCAGATTATCGAAATCGACATGGCTTCTTCCTTGCAGAGAGCTGAGGACGAATTCGATATTCGGGACTCCGAGGGTCGACTCGATGGGATAGACATGCATCGACTCACCGCAATCTACACCCTGGGGGTCCCGGGTGAACCCGACAGCTGGTTCGAGGCGGTCGGGGTAATGAACTTGCCCGCGGAGGCCGGGCAGGAACCCGATCAAGCGGCCGCCCTCGGGCTATTCGACGGGATAATGACGACCTTTAGGTGGTGCAACGATGCTTGAGCTCAGTTTGCCCGAAATTGCGGAGTCCCTACCCGACGACGACACTTTCCCACGATGGTATGTCGTGCCCCCGGAAGAAATCGGGCGCGAGGGCGGTCCTTGGGCTTCCGCTATGGCAGAACTCCTCGCCGCGGTGTATTTCGAGGCTGACCCTGTCACCGGTTACAGGGAGCTGCTCGAGCGCTTCGGCCGCGCCGTCGCGAAAGAGAGCGTTCAGCCCTTTGACCAGAGACTATTCTATCTGCCTTTTGGGGCAGTATCGGGACTGATTGTCGACGTGGTCACAGTGGAGGCGCCACCATCAACGCCAAGGGAGTTGGTGCAGCGCAATCTTTTGGGCCTTAATCGCGATCATGCGGTGGAGGAGATTGATGACGGCAAGGATAATATCGGCTTCTGCTACTTTCACGTAGGGTCCGGTGAGTCTCATCGACTTGAGGGTCATCGGGGGGAAGTGATTCCGAAAAGCGCCAGTTTCTGGTGCGTGCACCGGCGCCTGATCGAAGGCTCACTTGTCGATATAGTGGCAACGGCTTCATCGGTCGACCTCGAACTCGCCGCCCTCGGATATCACACGTACCGAGAACTAATCCTCGACCCGGACCTCTATCGCTAGTCCTCTGGTCCCCGCGACTGCGGGAGCGCCAGAACACAGAAAAGAAGGAGAATCGCATGGCAAACATCAACATGGACTACTCGGTCATGGCGGAGAAGGCCCGCAGCCTTCGGATGAAGGAGGAGACAATCAAGAGCGAGCTTGCCAGCTTGCAGAGCGAGATACAGGGAATGCTCGAGAGTGGCTTCACCACGGACTCCTCCTCGGGGGCGTTTGGCGAGCGTTTCGAGGAGTTCAAGCGCAACGCCGACAACCTGAACCAGACCATGAGTGAACTCGGCAACCAGCTCGACAGCATTGCCAACCGCTTCGCGGAGTTGGACCAGTCGTCCAGCTGAGTTTGGCAGACTGCGACGGGGCCGGGCGCGTGGCGCCCGGCCCCGTGAATTGGGCTGGCCCAGCCTGAGAGACTACTGGTGGCTGTGGACCTGGAGTCAGTGTTCATCCGGTCGACGTCGACTGTTTGGAGGACACCTCTGAGGGCTAGTTTGTCCAACCGGGGAGCAAGCGTAGGGTGCTGGTTCGGGCGAGAACTCGTTGTCGACCACTGCAGTTCAGGCATTTCATCACCGCGGGATGCCGCCATCAGGCTGAATGGGCGCCGTTCGGAGAGCCGTGAGAATAGCGTAACTACTGATGGATTTCGACCCAGATTTCCTCTGGACTGATGTCAAGTAGGTGGGGCGCGTGCGCCAGCACTTGTTGGTATGCCGTGCAGTCCACGCCGTCCCGGGGTCCCTCGATGACCAAGGTGGCGGCGCGATCGGTGGCATTGGCATACCACTGAGCCGTCAATCGGCTGCTTTCGGTGCAGTCGCCAAGACCCAAGGTGACGAGGCGTCGAAAGCGGGTGAGAGCGGCGGTGGGGTCTTTTGCCTCGTGCACGAGAGAGGGGAGTGAAATACCGGGTGAGCCGTCGGTCGCAGGTCCACCAAGTCGCCCCCCGCGAACGTCGAGTTCGCCGGAGTCTGGGGCGTCAAAGGCGCGTAGGTCCACGCGAGCTCCGCGGGCCCTAGCAGCGCGAGCGGCGACTGCCATCGACTCGTCTACGAGAGCATCCGCCATCAAATGGTCCCGCCCCTCGGCCTCGGCTAGGGCCGCGGCGCGGCGGTCTGCGGCGGTGAGCACATTTGCCGCCCAAATCCTCGTTAACAACGGAATGACGCGGGTCGACAGAGCCTCGCGCCGGTGCCGGGCGGCCTGTTCTTCCAGCGCCGCGCTCTGGTTGGCTCTATGGGTACGGATTAGTTGCTCCGTTGCGTGGCTGAGTTGGCGCTGCGCTCGACTGAGCATCCCGCGGGCGAGCGCCGCCACTGCCATAACGATCGCCGGTCCCACGAGCAGCTCCCAGTGGCGAGCCCAGATGCCCCACCCCCACGGCCGCCAACCCAGGACCATCGCCGTGGGGATAAGCGCGGCGTACAGCCAAGTCAACCGGAACCGACCTGACATGACCGTCATGAAGCCGATCGGGAGGGTGGCGCCGACAAACCACATTCGCCAGTCGACGACCGTGCCTAGGGGGGTGCGGCGCACGAGGTAGACGACCGTTATCGCGGTTATGATCACCGCCATTGCCTGCGCCCCGGCGCGATCGATAGTCACGAGTGCGGCTGCGCCGACCAGTAGCGCCGCAGCCAGCCAGAACGCCGGCGGCCACGTGTCATACCGCGGGAGCCACAGCCCTACGCTGGAGGCGAGCCCAACGGCCGCATGGAGCGTCGTCCACAGTGGCCCCAGGATGACCCCCGCCCGCCAGCGGCCCAGGCGATAGTCGATGTGGGTGGCACGCTCGTTCGAGGGCGGGTGCGGAGCAGGGACGGTCGCGCGCCAGGACAGCGTGACGGTCGTCCCCTCCCCGGGTGTCGATATCACGACGCTGCGGCCCCCGACCGAGGCCAAGTGGCCTGGCACAGACCGCCCGAGCCCGAAGCGGCCAGGGCCCCGACGGTCGGCGGCCGCGAAGCCACGACCACGATCGTCGATGGTGACCGTTACGGCCTGCGCGTCCCCGGTGACTGCGACGACGGCGCTAGACACGCCCGCGTGTTTGGCCACGTTGAGCAGGGCCTCGCCGGTGGCTGCCTCCAGGGCTGTGACCACCGCCGGCGGCAGCCCTACGGGCATCTCACCTCGTCGCTCCACCCCCAGGCCGAACGCCGCGTTGACGTGGCTCTCCATCGGCTCGCCGCCAGCTCCGGGCGTGGGCTTGATGACACCCAGCGCGGCAAGCGAGTCCCCGGCCAACACCCGCGCCGACGCGAGCGAGGTGGGCGTCATCGCTCGGGAGGCCATGGTCAATGCCCCCAGCACCTTGTCGTGGAGCAACCGGTCCCACCGCTCGCGCGCCCAACGTAACTCCTGATGGGCCGCCAACTTCTCCCCGAGGAGCCGGCGCTGCAGCTCAGTTTGCTCGACCTCCCGGTAAACTCCCGCCAAGGCCTGGCCTAGAAACGCCAAAACGATGCTGCCGACCATCGAGACCGACGCCTGCAAGACGGCCACGACGACCCCAACGGCAGGGGTCATCACCGCGGCGAAACTCGCCGTCAATGCCACGATCCATAACGCGGTTACCCTTCGGGACCGCCATACGAAGGCCGAGACGCAGGTCGCTACTGTCGTCGAAGCGTTGAGGTACATCGAGCCTGCCGGTGGGGTTCCGTGATGCGGCCCGGCGACCACCAGCAAGTTTGCCACCACACCCGCGACCACGAACATCCGCAATGGCCCAAAGTCCACACGGTTGGCCATCGCGGCCACAAGCACGGCTACCGAGGGTACGCCCAGGACGACGATCACCACGGCGGTCACCCATGACGCGGTCCACGGTGAGGTGACGTAGGGCGAGTGCATCGAAATGGCGACGTTGACGACGATGGCGAACGCCGTGAGCCGCACGACCCCCATGCGCAGCCAGCGCAGCGTGCCCGAGGGAGCGACAGCCTGCGAAGTCACACGCCGCTGTCTACTGCTTCTCGGCGTCGCCCGCAACAGGAACGTGTCGCACACCCGGTGTCGCCCTGAAAACTCGTGGCCGATACGGCACCGGAGAGGGCATACCGCTGGTTCACCGCGCCACGTCGGCCTTCGCTTGTCCATCGACCGGAGGAACGATGAGCACCTCAACTCCGTGACCGTTGGCCTCGATGCCCCCGATCTCCAACGCCCCCGCTCCATCACCGTTGGGCTGGGTACCGGACCGCAGGGAGCCGTTGAGAGGTGCCCTGGGCTTCAGCGGGACGGTCCGTTCCGTGTCGGGTTCGCACGCGATGGTCCCCGCGGCATACGAACTGTCGGGTTGCCATCGTGCCGTGACGCGATCCCCCTCGTATGCCGTCCTCGCCACCCCCATGAGGCTGCGGCGGAACTCCCCGAGGCGCTGGACCACGGCGCGTTCGTCGAGGACCTTGCGCGTGATCGGGTGGGACGCATCACCGGAGAGGTCGTCGCGGTTGGTCGACGAGAGGTGGACGACAACGCCGCGGGCCCGCGCCTCAGCGAGCGCGTGGGCCAGAGCGGGAGTCACCACATCAGGGGCCACGAGTTGGTCGCGGTTGGCCCACTCCAAGGCCCGCGCGGCCTGACGGTCATGGGCTCTGACGATGTCGCCGCTGACGAGGTGCTGGAGAAGTTCGACAGTGCCGCTGGCCAATTGCCCCATGCGTTCGTTGAGCAGGCGCGCTCGGGCATCGATCTCGTCCAGTTGCTGGCGGGCCGCGAGCGCGGTGCGTTGGGCGGCGCGCAGGTGAGCGTCCGCACGCGCGAGCATCACGGCATACAGCGAAGCGATCGTGGGGATCGCGAGGAAGGGCAGGGCCAACGGCCAGGCCCAACGGACGCCATCGGGATGATGCACTGCATATGCGGCGACGATGAGTCCGAAGAGGGCCACACCCGCCAGCAGCGACAACCGCGGCCGACCGCGCATCGCGGGCACACACAGCGAGGGAAGGCTCGCGCCGAGGAACCACACGGCCCAACCCGGTCCAGCGAGGGCCGGCCACAGCATCAGCATGTCGCTGAGGAGAAGAAGGGCGATACCCACCGGGATCATGCGACCGCGCGCCCACACGTTGAGCGCCCCGTTCGCCACCACCCAGACGGCGAGGCCGACACTGCCGAGAATCCCCACGGCCAGGCGACCGGTGACCGCTACGCCACCCAGGGCATGCAACCCGGCGAATAACACGGTGATCCAGGACCACCGGCGAATTTGCTCCGCGGATACCGGAGCGGCGCTCTCCCGCGACTTGGCGGCCCAGTCCACGTCGACGGTCGTCCCCACGCCCACCGTGGACTTGACCCGGACCTGGCCGTCGATCGCCGCCACGTGCCCAGGCATCGAGTAGCGCAGTCCGTGCCGCCGGCCATCGACCGCGAGGGGGTCGAAGCCGACGCCGTCGTCGGCGATGGTCACGGTGGCCGACATCGGGTACTGGACCACTCTCAGACGTATCCGGTTGACCCCTGCGTGTTCGACAACATTGCGCATGGCCTGTTCGGCCGCCGCGAGGAGCGGTTCGGCGACGGAGGCAGGAACTCCCCGGCCGCGTCGCTTCACGCTCGGTGTCAAGCCCATGCCGGTCGCCAACTCCGTGAGCACGGGCGCGAGGTCGACTCGCTGGGTATCGGTTCGCCGAAGAAGGGAGCGTTGGAGGGGCTCTCGCGGTCGCCGGGTCGATTCGATCGTGCTCCCCGGGTCGCTTGCGTCGGTATGCCGGCCACCGTTGGCCTCGTCGCGGCTCCTGGGGGCGGGATCCCCGGGTGAGTCATCGGGCTCCCGGGTCAAGGCGATCGTGTCGATCGCGTCCCGGGCCAGGGTGCGGGCCTGGTCGAGGAGAACGGGACTGGTCGCCCGGGAGGCCAAGAGCAAGGCGCCAAGGACCTTGTCGTGGAGCAGCCGATTCCACCAGGCGCGGGCCCGGGCGCGAACGAGCGCCCCTGCGGTCTCGCTCTCGGCCGCGGCTGCGGCGTCCAGGGCTTGCGCAGTCGCCTCGAACCGTTCGGTGGCGAACCGGGCGGCGAGCAGCGAAATCCACGCCCCAACGATCTGAATGGCCGCCTCCACCATCGTGATCGACAGCGGCGCCAGGTGAACGCGGATGATTCCTTGAAGAACGGTGATCGCGGCGATCAGAGCGAGGGAACGCCGGAGGGGAAGAAGAAGAATCGCGCCGATAATGACGCAGGTGGTCCACGGTTGGACCCACGACACCACTTGCGGAGGGGGTCCGCTCGTGGGTGCGACGGCGACAAGCGCGAGGACGACCACGTGGGTGGCTCCGAAGACGGCGATGTCGGCATGGCGAAAGGTGTCGCGGGCGACCCGGAACAGCAGCCACATCCCGACGACGGTGGTGAGGAGCAGGGCGGACCAGCCGAATCGCGAATCGTAGTAGCTGCGAGTACCAGGCCAGAGCAGGGCAGTAAACACCAAACTCGACACGACTCCGATTGCGACCCCGCGAAACGCGGCACGCTCGGCCCACGAGACCTTGACGTCACACCGTGATCCCACCCCTTGGTCGCCGCCGCTCAGTCGTCCGGGAGACTGCCAGGAGTGGGGAGTATGCCGTCTTCGACGGCTCGGATGTAGAGATCCGTCTTCGTGTTTGCCGGACGACCTGCCTGCGAGTACTTCGTCCTCGCCCGCAGCAGGTAGGTCCGCGCGGTGTCCTCGCTGACGCGCAGGCGACGGGCCACCGACGTCAACTTCATGCCGGCGGCATACAAGCGCACTGCCTCGACCTCACGAGGGGCAAGGTTGGGAGTCGTCCATGCCTCGTCCTGGGCCACGGCCACGGCCCATTCGGAGGACAGGTAGGGCACCCCGGAGGCCACGAGGTTCACCGCGTAGGCAATCGTGGCGAGATCCTCGCTCTTGGAGAGGATTCCTGAGGCACCGGCGCGGAAGGTGCGGGCGACCAGACGCACGCGCGGGTCTTGGGTGAAGAGCAGGATCGGCCAGCCCCGGGCGGTCAGTCGACGGACGTTGTCTGCAGGATCGGACCCATCGCGCAATTCGATGTCGAGCAGGATGACATCAACCGCAGGCTCGGTCGCCAGGAAGTCCCCCACCGTCTTGGTGACCGGGGCGACCACGGCACCGGGAAGATGCCAACGCAACCCCTCGGACACCCCGGCCAGGATGATCGGGTGATCATCGACGGCACCGATGCGCAAGTCGGCCAACAGCGGCAGGGCGGGCTGGTCACGAAGCATCGCGGTCGGTGACGACCCGGATTGGGGGCGGGGGTTGAGACGTGGCGGGGCGTCTCCTTCAGTGTGATGCGATGAGGTGACCCTTGCCACCGGAGGCGTGTCGAATGAAATGGGGTCAATTCGGCGCGTGGACCCCCTAGAAAAGGTCACCACACCCCTACTATGGCGCGGCTTGACGACCAGGACTAGGCCATTGCCCGAGTCCGTACAGGTCCGTACATCCCAACCCCGTCGTGTTGCAACGGCGTGGCCCCCCTTGACCTGGGCTTTCATCTCAGCCAATGAACCGCGTGCGACGATAGGGTCAGAGCGTGAGCAACAGTCCAGGCAGCATTCCCGCGGACGGGATGCCCTTGGGTCCCTCCCCGGATCCAGCGGGTATCGGCACGGCGAACGAGTTCGCCGTCGCGCTCTCGGCGCTGCGAGAGCGCCGGGCAAGGACCGTCCGTGACGTGGCGAAGGCTGCGAATCTACCGAGCAGCACCCTTGGCGGCTACCTCTCCGGTCGGCATTTGCCCCCGATCACCCGTTTGCCCGTCTTTGCCGGGTTGCTCGTCGCACTGGGAGTCCCGCTCGACGAGCACGAACCGTGGATCGCCGCGTTGCGGCGGGCCTCACATCACCGCTCAGGGGTGCGAGACCAAGAGCCGTACCCCGGACTGCGTGCCTTCGACATGGCTGACGAGACCGTGTTCTTCGGCCGTGACGATGAGACCGCCGCGGCCGCGGCGCTGATCCGGGACATGCCCCAAGGCATCATGATCGTCCTTGGCGCGTCCGGCTCGGGGAAATCCTCCCTGATTCGCGCCGGGGTCTTGTGCGCACTTGGTCCGGAATGGGCGCGTCACGTGATTCGTCCGGGGGCGGACCCCCTTGCTGCCCTGACCGCGGTGGACAACGGGCCGATGGGCGAGGTACCGGCCCCCTCCTCGAGCGGCGACTTTGTCGTCAAAGATGTGCTCGTCGTCGATCAATTCGAGGAACTCTGGACCCAAACCAGCGACCCCGAGGTGCGCGGGTCGGTGGTCTCAGCCCTGGCCGAACGGGCTTCTCGCCCCGGCCATCGGGTGGTGCTCGTCGTTCGGTCGGACTTCTATGCCGCCGTGGCGGCCGTGCCCGAACTGGTCAAGCCGCTACGTCATCGTTCATTCCTGGTTTCTGCGATGTCTCCAGCTGCTCTCACGATGACCATCACTGGGCCAGCGGCAGCGGTCGACGCCACCGTCGAAGCCGGACTGGCGTCCGAAGTCCTGCGTGATCTCGCCGTCGGAGGAGGTGATCTGTCCGCGGTGCTGCCGCACCTGTCCCACGCGATGCACCTCGCCTGGGAGCATCGCTCCTCTCGTGTCTTGACGCTGGCAGATTACGACGCGGTTGGCCGGGTCAGTGGCGCGATTGCCCGGTCCGCCGAAGATGCGTATGCCGCCCTCAGCGCCGAACAGCGTGAGGTCGCCCGCTCGGTATTGCTGCGAATGGTCGTGGTCGACGAGGACGCGGCTCCAACGGCAGCGACCTTGCCCTTGACAGCTGCCCTGAGCGAAGACGAGATGGACGTTCTCGACCATTTCGCGCGGCACCGCCTCATTGCTCTCGATGATCTCGCTGCCCGGTTCGCTCACGAAGCCGTCCTTTCTGCCTGGGATCGGCTCGCGGGCTGGATCGAGTCCGACCGCACCCGCCTGGCATTCGGTCAGGTCGTTGAACGGGAGAGCCGAGCGTGGATGCGGGCTGACCACGAGCCCTCACTCCTGCTGCGGGGCACCCGTCTCGAGGCGGCGAGCGACTGGCTCAACGACCCGCGAACGATCGCCGACCCGGACGAACGACAATTCGTCGAGGCCAGTGAGGCGGCTCATGCGGAGGAGGCCTCGGCGGCGAAGAGGCGACTCCGTCGCACCCGCATCCTGCTGGCCGCGGTGTCCGTCACAGCCGTGGCAGCGCTGACAGCCGCGGGTTTGGTGGTCCAGTACCGCGAGGCGTTGGCGACTGAGCGCGATGTGGCGCAAGCCCGTCAACTTGCCGCCGAATCGGTGAAGTTCGGCGCAACGGACCCGATGGTGTCCCGCGAACTGGCGGTCGCGGCATACCAAGAGGCATCGACCCTGCAATCCCGCTCGGTTGTGCTCTCGGCGACCGGGGACCCCGCCGTCACCGCAATCTCGACCTCGGCGGGGATGCCGGCGTTGGCTGCCGAACCCCGCGGGACGCATCTTGCGGTGGGAAGTTCGGGTGGCGTGTTGACGATCTATGACGTGAGCGGACAAGCACCGGTGCGTGGCGCGACAGTGACCGTGCCCGGCGGTGGCGAGGAGGGGCTCGATGCGCTGGTGTGGCACGCCGGGCCGCCGCTGCTGGCCGCTGTGACGAGCAAGGGCCGCGGAATCGTCTACGACGTCTCTGACATCAGCCGGCCGCAGTCCATGGGATCCTTCGCCGTGCAGACCTACGTCGGCGGACGCCTCGACATTGCGCCCGATGGCTCCGAAATGCTGGTTCCCACGGAGACGGACGGCATCCGCCGCTTCCTGCTCGATCCGGTGAACCACTCTCTGGCAGAAGGCCCCGCGATCCCGTCGGACGTGCCCGTGACGTCGCTGAACTACCTTGCCGACGGTCGAGTTGTGACGGGGTCCCCGCAAGGAGTCCTGACGCTGCGTGGCCCGGGGCCAGCCCATGCGCCGCTCGCCACCTCAGCGCTCGGGAAGGACCGGATCGTCGGTGTTCTGGGCCTTGAGGACCACGTGTTCGCGGCCACTCGCGGGCAGAACCACGCGTATGCCGTGCCCCTCGAGCAGGCCTCGTTGGGGACGCCGGTCAGCGTGGGCGAATTCGACAGTTGGGTCAACGATGTCGCGGTGAGTGCCGACGGGACGCAGGTGACGTTCGTGTCGGCGGACGGATCGGCCCGAACCATGGACCGGCTCGGTCGCGTCATTGACGTCGCGGACTTCCCCGACGGTCTCGGGCGAGTGGTGTACCTGCCTGACGGTCGACTGGCGGTCGGCGTTGCGTCGGGGCAGGTGGTCCTCCGCGGGGGACGTACGCCGATCGCCGACGAGCCGAAGACGAAGGTCTTCGCCACGTCCTGGGCGCACGATGGCCGGACGCTGGTGACCTTCCCCAATGCCCAAGGGGACCAAGTGCGAGTGTGGGACGTCGGCGACTCGTTGCGCCCGGTGTTGTCCGCCGTACTCCCCGGCATGCCCGTTGGCGAGTGGGCCAGCGGCGGTGGCGACATCAGCCCGAACGGGCGCCGCGTGGTTGCCGGCATCATGAACGGCCAACTTGTCGGCTGGGCGCGTGCAGAAACGGGTGGCTGGCGGCGGGCGTTCACCATGACCCTGGGCACGGCGAACGTCGGCATCACCAAGTTCATCGACGACACGCACGTGTTCGTTGTCGACGATGACACCAACGCCCTGGTGATCGACGTGTCGGTGAACCCGCCGAGCATCGTGCGGCGCCTGACCGGAGTCCACGACTACCCCAACAACGGCGGTGTCTCGGCGGCGCGCGGCTTGTTGGCGGTGGCCCTTGACTCCGGAAGCGTGGCCGTGTGGGGCCCCGCCTCGGATGCGCCGCTGGTGATCGTCCCTGGCGATAGCCCCGTCTGGGGCGTGACCTTCTCCACCGACGGGATGCAGATGTTGACGGCCTCACATTCGGGGCATCTTCGGCTCTACGCCATGACGGACCCCACCAAGCCCCGGCTGATCGAGGACCTTGTCGGGGCGACCGGCGGCATCCAAGATGTCGACCTGGGTGCCGACGGTTCTATCGCGGCGGCCGTCACCGACGGCAACGCCGTTCTCTTCCGTCAAGTCGGTGACCACCACGAGTTGTCCGCGCGGATCACGACGGCGGCGCGCATGTTCACGGTGCGCTTCTCACCAGACGCGACAAGACTTGCGAGCGGGGAGATGAAGGCGACCGTTCAGATCTGGTCCACCGACCCTGACCGGGCCGCTCGGCACATCTGTGCGGGGCTGGGGGACGCGATGACGACGGAGCGGTGGTCTGCGTTGCTGCCCGGTGTGCCCTACCGCAAGGTCTGCTGATCCCCGACTCTGGTTCGCGGTGAACTCCAGGAGGCGGGCGAAGGGCGCACCGTCAGTTCCGAAGACCCGGTATGCCGTCGATCGCGGCGTCTTGGTTGGACCCGGAGTGCCCGCCGTAGATGTTGCAGTAGGCGATCACCTGGAGGATGGCCAGGTGCAGGTTCTGGTCGTCGGCGGCGCGATTGTGGCGCAACAGCATGGCCGTCACGGCGGCGATCTGCTCTTTGGTGGCATTGCCGTTCAGGCCGGTGTCGGGGGCCATCGCGGCATACTGCGCGCATGTCACGGCACCCGGGACCGCTGCGGGGGAGGGAGTCGGACGGGCGGCGGAAGCGGCCGTGGGCACAGACGCGTGGGGAGCAGTGGGGCTGGGCGCGGCGCCGTCGGCGCTACCAGCCACGGTGATGCCGGTCCCAGCCGTGGAGCTCGCGTTCGAGGAGGTTCCCGAACACGCACCGAGAAGGAGCAGCGGCAGGGTACATGTGGTGATCATGCTGGCGAGGCGATGGCGCCAGCGGCCGGGCGCCAGCGGCATACGGGCTGGGCGGATCCCCGATGTGGGCTCCGTCGAATCGGGTGCGGTGCTCACGGTCACGGCCGTTCCTCTTCCTGGGTTCAGGGCCGCGAGTCGAGCGGGGGACGAACCGGCCCTGGCGTGCCTTCGATTCAACGCCTGGCCCGAGAAATCCGCTAGCGACGACCTGTCCTCACTTCCGGTGCCGCTGGGCACCCGACGAGAGGCTCATCGCGGTGACGGTCCCCCGAAGTGGGGACTCGTCCACCCCGGCCGCCCCGTCCTACTGTGCCGCTGGGACGGTGGGACGCTGACCGCCGTGTCACCACAGGTCCCAGGAGTCTCACGATGCCGGTGACCTACGCGGCCGGTGCTGGTTTCGGCATGTCAACCGCGCCGTCTGTGGAAGGAACCGCTGTGACCGTCTTCCGTTCGTCTGGTGCCGTCTGTCCCCGATGCGGTGCGCCGGTTCGCTTCGACGACGCGTTTTGCCCCCAGTGTGGGCTGGCCCAACGTACCGCCGGCTTGGGACCGAACCCGACCGAACCCCTGGCCGATCCTTTCGAGGCGAGCCACGGTCGTGGCGAAGGTGCGGGGGCCGATCTCACGGACGATGCGGCGCCTACTGGCGCAGGGACGGCTAGCGCGCAGACGGGTGGTTCCGGGGGCGATGCCGGAGTTGACGCAGCACCGAGCGGCGCGGCATCCGCATCAGGGTCCATGCCCGCGGATGTCGCCTTCGCCTTCGGCTTCGACCCGAACCCTCCGGAAGCACCGGGGGGCCAAGTTCCGTCCGGGAGCCAGACCCCTACCTGGGCCGGCGGCGAGCCCGTGACAACGCCCACGCCAGCCCTCGAGGGGGCCACCGCTCCTGGAGAGGCGGAGTTGGTGGAGAGTCTTAATCCGAAAGTGGCCGGCCCGGCGGCGCTGTTTGCCGTCCTGCTCGCCATCTTCTCGTGGCTCACGATCGGCCCCCTGAGTTTGTTGGCCGACGTGATCGTCGGCGTGGCTCTGTTTGCCGTGATCCGGCAGAACACGTGGAGCATGTCGGTCAACATCTTCACGACCGCGGTGGCTGATCTGATCGGGCTCGTCCGGCGAGTGGTGTCGGCACCGCAACGTTTGCGAGAACGGCGAGTCCAGTTCACCGTCGTCGCCGTTCTCATGCCGTTGGTGGTCGGTGTGCTGTGGGGCCTGTTCGGGTTTGCGCCCCACGCGAACCGGGACGACGTGTGCAGTGCGTATGCCGCCTTCAGGCAGGAGTCCCTCCACAATTCGTCGATCATCGGCTCGGACCGCCCCTGGTTCAACAGGCTGAAGGAACTCGGCACCACCGCTCAGGATTACGCCGGCGCCAATCAGGACATGGTGCGTTCGGCCGGCGACAGGCTCGTGCGGGTGGCCGAGGGCAACGGGGGCAGCATCGTGACCGCCAGTCAAAGTCAAGCCGATGCGGCGATGGGGGACATCCCTGAGATGTGTTATGGGGATTAGCGGCTGTCCCGAATCCCCAGCCCGGCGAATGACTGGACAAGAGCTTCTTTGCGCCTTGGCGCGCGGTAATCAACTTGCCGAAGTCCAAAACGTAGCTACCAATCTGACCCGGCTCTTCCTCCAAGTTGAAAAACCCAGAAGGCTCTGTGTGTCGCGGATTTACTGACGAGTCGCGGCATACGCCTCGATATGGCGTATGCCGCGCAGCGAGGGTGGACGCCTCCGCCGGGCTAGTGGATGTCCACGGAGGTCTTGCTGAGGGTGAACCCGTGCCCGCTGGCCGTGTCACGGCAACTTACTCCGGTCTCGGCGACGGAACATTCGCTGACTCCGCTGCGCACCGTTTGGCCGTAGGCGAGGGCGTAGCCCTTCCAGCCGCTGCCGTCCGCGGCGGCGACGATCGAGTCCCGGTTCGGGTCGTACCACTGGGGCACGGGGTGGCTTGAGCCGATGATGGCGGTATTGCCGGTGACGAACCTCGTGCACCCGACATAGGCCCATTCCGAGACCCGGAAACTCGCCGTGTTGGGCTGCTTCGCCCGCGTGCAATCGGGCATGCTGGGCGCCATCGGCCAGTTGCGGATCAGGGCGGTGCATTCCGCGCCGACCTCGTCGAGCCAACAGACCAGGTTGCCTGACGGTGAGATGAACGCCGCGTCGCCGGACACCATGATCGGGCCGGCCGTTGACCGGGAGGGTGAAGGGGTCGGGGAGGGCGAGGGGCTTGCCGAGGGCGAGGTCGAAGGCGTGCCCGATGGAGTCGGTGACGGCCGTGCAGTGCTGACGGTGGGGGTCGGCCGGGTTGCCTCCACGGAGCCGCTCGAGCGGTGGAGGACGACATAGCCGACTGCGACGACAAGCAGGACCACGGCCAGGGCGGCGGCGATAAGGGCGGCCGTGCGGGTGCGGGTCTTGCGGTCGGGCGCGGCGGGCGGCAAAGGGGGCACGGCGGGCGGGCCCGTGGGCGCAACGGGCGTTGGGGCGACCGTGAGTGGCTGTGTGGGTTGCGGGCCTGGCGGGCCTGGCTGCGGCCCGTGGCGTCGGGTGTCGAACGCCCGCATGCGGAACAGAGGACAGCGTCGTCGGACATGGGGGCTGCGCACCCCGAGCAATTTGTCATGGCCACCCCTCATGCTCGCTGGGATCGCCGTTGAAGATACTCCATCACCGGCATCTGTTTGCGATCCCGTGACGCATTCGACAGCCCTGACTTCACTACTCGACGTGCGCCTCAGCCCGGCTGAGGGAGAAGGCATGTCCGGGCGGCATACCCTGGCAGGCCACCCCGGTCTCGGTGACGGCGAGGAGGGGGCCCGATGTGGGCGAGGACGTCGGCGTGGGGCGAGGGACTCAGGGTGGTCGAGGGCGACGGCGGCCCTCCCTGTGTGCAGGGAGGGCCGCCGTCGTGTCGGACCCGAGAGGGTGGCGTCAGCGGGGTTCGTCGCCCCGGATGAAGGCCTCCAAGCGGGCCCGGCCCTCGGTGTCTTCGCGCTGCTCGGGCGGGGACTTCATGAGGTAGGACGAGGCCGACAACAGGGCCCCGCTGATGCCGCGGTCCTTGGCGATCTTGGCGGCGCGGATGGCGTCGATGATGATGCCGGCCGAGTTGGGGGAGTCCCAGACCTCGAGTTTGTATTCGAGGTTGAGCGGCACGTCACCGAAGGCGCGGCCCTCGAGGCGGACATAGGCCCACTTGCGGTCGTCGAGCCAGGCGACGTAGTCGGACGGGCCGATGTGGACGTTGGGGTCGTCGACCTTGCCCGACAGGGGGCCGGTCAGGTTGGACGTCACCGACTGGGTCTTGGAGACCTTCTTGGACTCGAGGCGCTCGCGTTCGAGCATGTTCTTGAAGTCCATGTTGCCGCCGACGTTGAGCTGGTAGGTCCGGTCGAGCACCACCCCCCGCTCCTCGAACAGCCGCGCGATGACCCGGTGCGTAATCGTGGCGCCGACCTGCGACTTGATGTCGTCCCCGACGATCGGCACCCCTGCCGCCTCGAACTTCGCGGCCCATTCGGGGTCGCTCGCGATGAAGACCGGCAGCGCGTTGACGAAGGCCACCCCAGCGTCGATCGCGCACTGCGCATAGAACTTGTCTGCCTGCTCCGAACCCACCGGCAGGTAGGACACGAGGACGTCGACGCGAGCCTCGCGCAGGGCCGCCACGACATCGACCGGTTCGGCGGCCGACTCGTCGATGGTCATCCGGTAGTACTTCCCGAGCCCGTCGAGGGTGTGCCCGCGCTGGACCGTGACCCCGGTCGTGGGGACCTCGGCGATCTTGATCGTGTTGTTCTCGCTGGCGTTGATGGCCTCGGCGAGGTCCTTGCCGACCTTCTTGTCGTCGACATCGAACGCAGCGACGAATTCGACGTCGCGCACGTGGTAATCGCCGAACTTCACGTGCATCAGGCCGGGCACGGACGACGCGGGGTCGGCATCGCGGTAGTAGTGGACGCCTTGCACGAGCGAACTCGCGCAGTTGCCGACGCCCACGATGGCGGCGCGGATGGTGGCCATGTGCGCTTCTCCTCGGGGTGGGTTGGGGTTGGGGCGGGGTTTTCGGTATGCCGCGGAGCCGGCTGCCGTCGTCGGCTCGCCTAGGGCTGCGGGCCGGGGTCTTGGGGGTGGCGCCGTTCGGCGTCGATGAGTTCGCTGAGCCAGCGGACCTCGCGCTCGGCGGTCTCCTCGCCGTGGCGGGCCAAGGCGGCGCTCCACGCGTCGAACTCCTCGCGCTTGCGGCGGGTGTCGGCGCGGGCCGCGTCGAGACGCTCCTGGAGCCGGTGCCGGCGCCCCTCGAGGATGAGCCGGCGAATGTCGGCCTCGGTGCGGGCGAAGAACGCGAACCGCACGGCGAACGTGTCATCCTCGGCGGTGTCGGCACCGGCATGGCTCACCGCGGCGTCGAAAAACTCCTTGCCCTCGGGCGTCAACTCGTAGCCGATTCGTGGGCGCCGGCCGGTCGCCGAGGTGGTCTCGGTGGTCTGGGCGATCAGGCCCCGCTGGGTGAGATCTTTGAGCGCGGGGTACAGCGAGCCGTAGGACAGGGCCCGGAACGGTCCGAGGGCGGAGTTGAGGCGCCGCCGCAGGTCGTAGCCGTGCGTGGGTCCCTCATGGAGAAGCCCGAGGATGGCGAAGTCGAGCAGGTCGGCGCGACGGGCCAAGAGGGCACCTCCTCGGCGCGAATGAGCAGCGGGCGAGCACGCCGGATGACACGGACGGAATACCCTTCAATCTACCCCAAGATGTATCGGTGAGATACATCGCGGGGAGGCGTTGCGGCATACGGACGGCAGCGCGGGTGGCGGGTCGACGGCGGCCTCTCCAGCGGGGGGAGTAGCGGCATACCCAGAGTTCGGGGTCATACTGACAGGGAACGGTGACCGCCCGCGCGTCGTTGCCGCACCCGTCAGCCACTCGTGCCCGGCCGCCCCTGCCCCCGACCGAAAGCTCCCATGAGTCGCCAAGCCCCCTCCCGCTCCGCTCCCCCGTCGCGTCGCGCCGCCCGCTCCGCTCCTCCCTCGCGTCGCGCCCGCTCCGGGAAGCCGCCGCGTCCGCGCTGGCGGGTGTGGTTGCGCCGGATCCTGTTGACCGGGCTGGTGATCGTGGGGCTGGCGCTGGTGTTCGTGGGCATTTCGTATGCCGTGATCACCCCGCCGAAGCCCAACGACATCGCGACCGCGCAGACGTCGACGATCTACTACGCCGACGGCAAGACCGAACTCGATCGGATTTCGCAGATCAACCGGGTGGCGGTGTCCATCAAGGACCTGCCCGATCATGTGGGCAAGTCGATGCTGGCCGCGGAGGACCGCGAGTTCTACTCGCAAAGCGGCATCTCGCCCAAGGGCATGGCGCGGGCGGTGTGGGTGGCGATCCGCGGCGGGGAGGCGACTCAGGGCGGGTCGACGATCACCCAGCAGTACGTCAAGAACTACTTCCTGTCGGCGGACCGCACGCTGAGCCGGAAGTACAAGGAGATCCTGCTCTCCATCAAGATCGACCAGCAGCAGAGTAAGAGCCAGATCCTTGAGAACTACCTCAACACGATCTACTACGGGCGGGGTGCCTACGGTATCGAGACCGCCGCGCAGGCGTACTACGGAAAGAGCGCCAAGGATCTGAGCGTCGAAGAGTCGGCCGTGCTCGCCTCGGTGATCCGCGGCCCGTCCGTGTACGACCCGCAACTGGGGGCCAAGCAACTGGAGAATGTCAAGACGCGGTGGGGGTATGTGCTCGACGGGATGGTCGCCCAGGGCTGGCTCCCGCAGGCCAAGCGCGCGACGATGCAGTTCCCGATGCCTATCGAGTGGCATCCGAAATCCGCGACCGGCACGAGCGGCTACCTCGTCCAACTCATCAAGAGCGAGTTGCGCACGAAACTCAAGTTGAGCGATTCGGATATCGAGCGCGGTGGGTTGCAGATCGTGTCGACGATCGACAAGCCCCGCCAGGATGCCGCCGTCAAGGCCGTCCAGGAGGTCATGCCCGATAGTGCCCCCAACCTCAAGGTGGGGTTGGCGTCGGTCACTCCTGGTGACGGCGCGGTTGTCGCGCTCTACGGCGGTGCCGATTACGCGAAGGTGCAGTTCAACTCGGCGACCGACGCCAAGATGCAGGCCGGGTCGACGTTCAAGCCGTTCACCCTCATCGCCGCGTTGAAGTCGGGCAAGATCAAGTTGAGCGACTCGTTCAACGGGGCCAGTCCGCAGTTCTTCCCCGAGTTCAAGGACCCTGGTGCGGCGACGTCGTTCGGCCAACAGGGCGGGGTGCAGAACTTCGGCAACTCCGGGTTCGGCACCATCGATGTGCCGACGGCTACGGCGAACTCCGTCAACACGGTCTATGCCCAACTCAACATCATCGCGACCCCCAAGGCGACGGTCGATGTCGCGCACGCCGCGGGAGTGACCTCGGACGTCGCGGCGAACTACGGCAACGTCTTCGGCACCTCCAGTGTCCACGTTCTTGAGATGGCGAGCGCCTACGCGACGATTGCCGCGCAGGGCAAGGCGGCCGCCCCCTATTTCGTCAAGTCCGCCAAGAGCATCGACGGGGTGTTCGACTACACCGCGAAACCCGAGGTCACTCCGGCGTTTGCCGCGGACATCATGGCCGATACGACCGTCGCGATGCAGGCCGTGGTCGAGCGGGGCAGCGGGTCCAGGGCCCAAGCCGTGGGTCGGCCGCTGGCCGGCAAGACCGGTACAACCTCGGACAACAAAGCGGCCTGGTTCAACGGCTTCGCGCCCCAACTGGCGACGGCGGTGGGGATCTACCGGCCCGGTCCCAACGGTGAAGAACTGCAAATGAAGAACATCGCTGGCTACAGCGAAATCACCGGCGCGACCTTGCCGGTCCAAGTGTGGACGGCATACATGACCAGCGCCCTCGACGGGGTGCCGGTGGTCGACTTCCCAGCGGCGGCGAACGTCAACCAGGATGCGACCCCGACAGCCGCGCCCCCGAGCGCCCCGGAGCCGAGCCCGACCGTGACCAAGGCGCCCCGACCCCCGACCGCGGAGCCGAGCCCGACGCCTAGCCCTTCCGATACGCAGGGTCAGCCGACGGCGTCGCCCTCACCGTCGGCGCACCCCTCGCCCACCACGCATCCGAGCAGCCATCCCACGCCCCCACCGACTCCCTAGCCCATCCCTCCTGTCACCTCTGTCACCCCTTTCCCGCCTGAACCGTCCCAGGTTCACTTCGCACAGGAACATTCCGGGTGCGAAGTGCCCCTTTCCCACCTGCAGTTCGAGTGAACCTCACTCTCGGCCGCCCGCCCGCGCCAGGTGGCTGCTAATTCGGCGACCTCGGGGGCGATGGGCGCGACGATCGAGCGCCTCCTCGCGCGTTTGGCCGGGAACACCGACGAGCGTGACGCCGAGCGGCGCTGGGAAGGCGGGCGGGCAGGTCGCGAAAGCCAGCATTCGCGCTCGCCTCGGAGCGGACGCGGGGACAAGACGCGAGGGTCCTTGTCCAGACACCCGGCCCCCGGGCCGAGCCCAGAGGGCCCGTGCTCCCCGTGGGAAAGGGGCACTTCGCACAGGAACGTTTGGGGTGCGAAGTGGACCTGAGGCGGTTCAGGCGGGAAAGGGGGGACGGGTGGGGTGAGGGGGCCGCGATTTCGGGGTATGCCGTGAAGGCGGGTACCCTTATTCGGTTGCCTGGCGCGCGGCATACCCCCTGTGGAAAACTCCTGCGCGCCAATGGCGACTATGCATACCCTCCTGTCACGGAAGGACCGTGGCCGCTTAGACCGAAGGAGGCGGGTTAACGCATGCGTCAGTACGAACTCATGGTCATCCTCGACCCCGAGATCGACGACCGGAGTGTCCAGCCCTCGCTGGAGAAGTTCCTCAAGGTCATCACCAAGGACGGCGGGACCGTCGACAACCTCGACATCTGGGGTCGCCGCCGCTTGGCCTACGAAATCAAGAAGAAGCCCGAAGGCATCTACGCCGTCGTCAACTTCACCGCCGAACCGGCCACGGCCAAGGAGTTGGACCGCCAACTCGGCCTGTCCGAGGCCATCCTGCGCACCAAGTTGCTCCGTCCGGGCGCCTGAGCCCGGCGAGCCACGCCACCTGCGACCGCGCTTCCGCCACCAGTCCAAAGGCACCAGACCAAAGGGGATCTGACTCATGGCCGGCGAAACCATCATCACCATCATCGGCAACCTCACCGGTGACCCCGAGTTGCGCTTCACCCCCTCGGGGGCGGCCGTCGCGAACTTCACCGTGGCCTCGACGCCGCGGATGTTCGACCGGCAAGCCAACGAGTGGAAGGACGGCGAAACGCTGTTCATGCGCTGCTCGATCTGGCGCGAAGCGGCCGAAAACGTCGCCGAGTCCCTCCACCGCGGCACCCGGGTCATCGTGACCGGGCGCCTGAAGTCTCGCTCCTACGAGACCAAGGAGGGCGAGAAGCGCACCGTCGTCGAACTCGACGTCGACGAGGTCGGCCCGTCGCTGCGCTACGCCAACGCCAAGGTCAACAAGACCTCGCGCGGTGGCGGCGACTTCGGCGGCGGCGGTTTCGGCGCTCAGCAGTCGGACCCGTGGGCCACCGGTGGCTCCGGCGCCCAGGGCGGCCATAGCGGCGGTCAGGGCGGCTGGGGCAACCAGGGTCAAGGTCAGGGCGGCCAGCAGTTCGGCGGCCAGCAGGGCGGTCAAGGTCACGGGGGCCAGGGCGGCTGGGGTGGCAACTCCGGCGGCCAGGGCAACCAAGGTAACCAAGGCCAAGGCGGCCAGCAGGGCAATCAAGGCGGCGGCTGGGGCAATGCCCCCGCCTACGACGAACCCCCCTTCTAGACCCGGTGCCGGCGGCCACTGACCAGGCGCCGAGGCCACCCACCCACCACCGACCACCGTCAACAATCGACCAATAGGTGGATTGTTCACCGACATCACCTCCGGCACCGCCGCCGGGTCGCACACCGCGAGCCCACGGCATACCGGACAACACACCACGACAAACCCCATCCCTGGGAGACCAGGGCTCATCCGATCAAGGAGAGCACCACGATGGCCAAGCCCGCCATTCGCAAGCCCAAGAAAAAGGCGAACCCGCTCAAGGTCGCCAAGGTCGAGAACATCGACTACAAGGACGCCAACTTGCTCCGCAAGTTCATCTCCGACCGCGGCAAGATCCGCGCCCGTCGGGTCACCGGCGTCTCCGTCCAGGAACAGCGCCTCATCGCCAACGCGGTCAAGAACGCCCGCGAGATGGCGCTCCTGCCCTACTCCAGCTCCGGCCGCTGAATCAACCCCCCGCTAAGGAGCATCACATGAAGGTCATTCTTACGCACGAGGTTACGGGTCTCGGCGAGGCCGGCGAGGTCGTTGAGGTCAAGCCGGGGTACGCCCGCAACTTCCTCTTCCGCCGGGGCCTGGCCACCGCCTGGACCAAGGGTGGGCAGAAGCAGGTCGACGCCATCGCCAAGGGCCGTGAGGTTCGCGCGGTCAAGTCGCTCGAGGAAGCCAAGTCCGTCAAGGGCAACCTGGAGGCGCAGGCGGTCACCGTCAAGGTCAAGGCCGGCAAGGAGGGCCGGCTCTTCGGGGCCGTCTCGACCGCCGACATCGCTGCGGCCGTGGCGGCCGCGGGCGGTCCGGCGCTCGACAAGCGCCGCATCGAGGTCCCGACGCCGATCAAGACCACGGGCACGCACCAGGCGCTGGTGCGCCTGCACCCGGAGGTTCAGGCCAAGGTGGCCTTGGAGATTGTCGGCGCCTGACGCCTGCCGCCGCGGCTGGTATGCCGCCATCGAGAGAGTGAGACACGCCGAGAATCGCGCAGATTCTCGGCGTGTCTCGCTCTTTCGACGCTCAGCCGGGTATGCCGCGTCGACTGTATGCCGCCCAGCCCGGTACCCGGACGTGGTCGCCGACGCGAGGGCGCGGGCGGCCTCAGAACTCGGAGTAGATAAAGGGCGCCGATTCTCCGGACAGTAGGACCTGCGTCACGACAATGGCGACGAGCACCCCGATGGTGAGGACCGCCCAGAGGAGTGCGCGGCTAGCCGTCGGGGGTCTCGGGACCGGGGGCGGCCCACCCCGAGTGGGGTTGACGACCGGGGTGATCCCGATCCGCTGGAGGTGATCAATTGCGATAGCCAAACTCCACGCATGCTCGCGTGACATCCAACCACCCCTTCCAGCCCAAGTGCATGACATCGTAGAGGAAGTACGGCGTGTACTCCTGATCGGAGAAATCCGCGACCGGCACCCGCCACTGGTGGGCGATATCGCGGATCTTCGCGTAGTAGAGGGCTCGCCGGGAGGCGGGATAACCGGCGTAGTCGTACCAGCGACCGTTCATGGGCACGCTCACCAAGAGGACCTGGACGTCGAGGTCCTTGGCCGTTTGCAGGAACAATTCCAAGTCGCCGTACTCGGGTGCCGGGCCCGCATAGTCCAGGGTCGCCATCGAGTCCTTCAGGGTGGGCAACTTGGCGGCGACGTAGGTCGTGAAGTAGCCGTCTTCGATGAAATAGGGATTGTTCGTCACCGCGCGCTGACCGTCTTTGGCCGCTTGTTCCTGCCAGGCAGCCCAGGGGATCTGATCGTGGGGGACGCCCTTGGTGTCGCCCGGACCGGTGATGTCGGGCGCATGTCGGCCAGCCGAATATCTCTTCTGCAGGTCTTCGGGGCGGGAAGTGAACTGGTACGCCACGCGGTGCAAAGACGTGCGCAGCGGGTTGAGTGGGGCAAGCGCACCCGACGAGGCCACAGGGAGGCCCGGGGAATCCTCGGGGTCGGCGAGCTCGGCGACCCGGCGAGTCAGCGCCTCTCGGGTGCTCTCCTGCAGGCGCGAGTTGTCGAGTGCGTCCCGAGTGAAGGTCACCGAGGCCACCTCTCCGAATGACTGCGGCGACATACCCCCGGGCGAGAACCATTGAGGAGAGACGATGAGAACGACCTTGCGCGGTCGCAGATCATCCGCAATCGCGGCCAGTTCGAGGGCATGCGGCAGGGACTGAACGTAACCCCGCCCGGACATGAAGAGGTCGGTATCGGAGACGGACCTCGAGAAGTAGCTGATCGGGTTCTGCGGAACGTTGGAGCCCAATTCGCTGGAGCCCATGACATAGATGCTGTTGACGCCTGCGGGCCTCGAGGCCAGGTAGGTCTGATAGCGATCCCGAGTGCGCATACTGGCGGCGTCCGTATACCCGGTCAGGTCCCGAGCATTCATCTGGGGAACCGGCTGTGCGGCATTGGCGCCGCCCACCCGGAACGCGGCGGCATCGGCCAGCGGCGAGACGAGGGTGAGCCCACCAATGACGAGAGCGCCCCCCATCGCGACCAGGCCAGTCCAGGGACGGCGACGGCGGCCACGGCTGTCCGTGACCGGCAGGTCAGGTGGGGAACCCGCGTGGCTCACGATTCCTGTCGCTCCCGCGCAAAGGCGATGATCTTGTTGACGGTGTCGATGTCATCGCGGTCGACCTCGGTGGGCGAGATGTCGATACCCAGCCGGGTGCCGAGGTCGACGAGCAGTTCGACCATCGCCAGGGAATCGAACAGGCCGGCGTCGAAGAGATTGAGATCGGGCTCGGCGAGCACCTCGTCGGTGCCGGCGATGTCGGCCACCAGGGCGGCCACGGCCTCGTCGCTCATGCTCATGTCGGGGGGTCCTTTCGAGTTAGACGGAGATCAGTCGGCCCGAGAAGATCAAGAAGCCGAACATCACGAGATGGAAGGTGACAACGATCGCGACGATGCGATACCACGTCGCGCCCTTGTGGGCGGCATAGAAGCTGCTGCTGCGCTCGTAAATGTCGTTGGCGACGAGCAACAAACCGTGGAAGAGGCCGTAGAGAATGTAGTGGAGCGCGGTCCCGTGCCAAATGCCCATGGCCGTCATATTGGCGACGAGCGCCACCCGGGCCGCCGTGTGGCGATTGGTGAAAACCTTGCGCCGCATCATGGCCATGAGCAGCCGACTATACAGGTAGTCGCGGAACCAGAACGACAGCGTGATGTGCCACCTGTTCCAGAAGTCCTTGATGGACTCGGCGATGAAAGGGAGGCGGAAGTTGACCGGTGTCCTAATGCCGAAGAGGTATGCCGTGCCGACGGCCATCCACGAATAGCCGGCGAAGTCGAAGAAGAGTTGGAGGCCGTAGAGGTACATGTAGGCGATGGTTCCCGGCAGCCCGCCTCCCGTGCCCGCGGCCCAGTGGGCCAGGGCCGCTGCCGCGACGAATTTGTACGCAGCCCCGAGGACGAGAAGCCGCAACCCTTCGCCGGCCAGCGCGGCATACTCGCGAGGAGTCAACCGGGTGGCGAGGTCGGCGCTGAACCTGCGGGAGCGGTCGATGGGCCCCGACGCGACACTGGGGAAGAACGTCAAGAAGTAGAGGTACTCCCAACTCGGCATCTCCTTGATGAGACCGTCGGATATCTCGAGGATGACCTGGACGGCCCGGAAAGTGAGATAGGAAACCCCGAGAAACCCGAAGAGGTTCGCATCGAAAACGCCGGTGGCCTTGACCAGCGCCAACGGGAAGAGGGCGGCGAGGGCGGCCAGCCGGCGTTCCCACACGACCTGTCGCCCATGGCGCTGGATGAACCACAAGTGGGTCTTCATCAGCACGAACTGCCAGGCGACAAAGGCCACGAAGAGGGCGAGCTGACGGGATGAATGGGCAAGGAGGGCGAGAATACCGATCGTGCTCGCCACCGCACCGTAGGGTCCGAGCCGCCGCCCGGTCAGACCGAGGACGATCGCGGGGAGAGTCAGAACGGCAAGGAGGACGAAAAAGGTCATCGTGCCGAAACTGATCATGCACGACCCCCGGAAACGTTTGTGCCGGTGCCGCCCGCGGCGGCAGCGGAGGTGCCGCGGCCCTGTCCCGGCGCCGGGTGCGCCGCGGCGACGGCTGCCCGGTCCGCTTTACCGTTGGCTGTCAGTGGCATTGACGGCGTGAAGTCGATCGTCCGAGGAATCATGTATTCGGGCAAGCGGGACTTGAGTTCGCCCTTGAGGGCGACGACCGCAGCCAGACGCGACCCCTGGGGCATCTGTTGCGGCTGGACGACCGCGTGCAACGAGGTCACCGTGGTGCCGTCAGAGCCGTAACGCGGGAGGACAACGGCATGGTGAATGCCCTCGAGGGCGCGCAGGTGAGCCTCGATGTCCTCGATCTCGATGCGATAGCCGTGCATCTTCACCTGAAAATCGAGACGCCCCCGGAAGTGCAGGTAGCCCTCTTCGTCGAGAACACCGGCATCGCCGGTCCGGTAGGACCACAGGGTCTCGCCGTCGACGGTGACGTCACCAAAGGATTTCCTGGTGAGACCGCTGCGGTGGTGATAGCCGAGGGCGACGGTGTCGCCGGCGATCACGATTTCCCCTTGCTGGCCGGCCGGCATCGGCTCCGCGTCGGGACCGACGATGAGCAAACGGGTCCCGGGTCGCGCCTTTCCCACGGGCAAGATGGGAAAGCGGGCAAGGATGTCCTCGTCGACGACGACATCGGTGACGGCGACCGTGGACTCGGTCGGTCCGTAGGTATTGACCACCGCGGCCCCGGGGAAACGGCGCCGCAGTTCGGCTGCGGTCGCGTGGGGAAGGGCCTCACCACAGAAGAGGAAGGTCGTGAGGTCGGGCAGCAGTTCGGCGGAGAACTCCGGCACGGCCAAACACAGATCGGCGAAGCTCGGTGTCGACACCCACGACGTGGCAGCGCTCTCGGCCAGTGCAGCAAAGAGGTCTTTGAGGGAGGCAATATGGTCGCGGTCGAGTGAGAACAAGGTAGTGCCGGTTGCCAGCGAGATCATGAGATCCATGACCGACAGGTCGAAACTGAATGGAGCCTGGTTGATGATGGTTCGCGGTTGCGGCGGAGAGCGCAGCCGGGCCTTCTCCTCGACCGCGGTGATCCAGTTGGTGAAGTTGTTCACCGCGGACCGCGATATTTGGACGCCTTTGGGGGTTCCCGTCGAGCCACTGGTGAAGATGATGTAGAAGGGTTCGTCGGGTCGCACTGCGACGCCGTCCGGGGCAGCGGTATGCCGTGCCATCGCCGATTCGAGTTCAGCGCCGGACCACACCTCCACCTCGGTTTCCGGCAGGCCCGTCGGGTCTTCGGGTGCGAAGACCGCCACTGGTTCAGCGGCTGCGACGATCGCCGCAACCCGGTCTTCGGGAAGAGAAGAATCGACAGGCACGTAGGCGTGGCCAGCCTTGACGCACGCGAGGAAACAGACGAGCAAATGGGGGTGTTTGTGACCGTAAACCACGACCGGTTGACGGTTGTTGGGGTACCGGTCGACGATGGCGGCGGCGAGGCTATCGGAGGCCGCGGCCAACTCCGTGCGAGTGAGTGTCAACGAGCGCCAACGATGGGCAACTGCGTATGGGTCACGGTGGGCAAATGCGGCAAAGGTGTCAAGGACGTCGCCGCACCCATCGATTGAAGTCACTAGCCCATTTTAAGGTCTGGGCCTTGTGGTCCCACTCCGTGGGCGCCCGGGGGCAGCACTTGGGGGGCCGGGCGGGAAGACGAGGAGTGTCGGAGGAGCGGCATACCGTATGCCGCATGGCGGGCAAGGCGAACGGGCGCACCTCACGCGGCGGGGCGGCATACCGGTGTGGCGAGTGCGGGTGGCAGACCTCGAAATGGGTGGGACGGTGCGGCGAATGCCAGGCGTGGGGGTCGTTGGCCGAGGCCGGCGGGCCGCTCGTGGCGCGCACGACGGCGGCGCGGGTGGTCGAGCGGGCGGCGGTGCCGATCGGGGAGGTGGATGCCGAGGCGGCGGTCGCGCGGAGCACGGGGGTCGGCGAGTTCGACCGGGTGTTGGGTGGGGGGCTGGTGCCGGGGGCGGTGGTGCTGGTCGCCGGAGAGCCTGGCATCGGCAAGTCGACTTTGCTCTTGGACGTGGCCGCCCGGGCAGCGGTTGGCGACTCAGGGGCGGGGGGGTGGACCGGGACGCCAGCAGGCGGTCGTGCCCCACGGGTCGGCGGCAAGGGCGCGGCCGGAGCCGATCCGCGGCACTCGGACGGGCGGCCGGTGCTCTACGTCACCGGGGAGGAGTCGGTCGCGCAGGTAAGGGCGCGAGCCGAACGGATCGGGGCCTTGGCGAGCACGCTCTATCTCGCGGCCGAGACGGACCTGGCGGCGGTGCTGGGCCAGATCGAGGCGCTCGCGCCCGCGCTGGTCGTCGTCGACTCGGTGCAAACGGTCGCGAGCGCCGAGGTCGAGGGGGCCGCGGGCAACGTGACCCAGGTGCGCGAAGTCGCCGCCTCGCTCATCCAGGTGGCCAAGACGCGCGGGATCGCCGTGCTCCTCGTCGGGCATGTGACCAAGGACGGCTCGATCGCCGGGCCGCGGGTGCTCGAGCACCTGGTCGATGTCGTCGTCCAGTTCGAGGGAGATCGGCACAGTCGCCTGCGGTTGGTGCGAGCGGTCAAGAACCGTTACGGCCCCACCGACGAAGTTGGCTGTTTCGATCTGTCCGACAGTGGAATCGTGGGGCTTGCCGACCCGAGTGGCTTGTTCCTCGGGCAACGCACCACCGACGTGGCCGGCACCTGCGTCACGGTGACGCTCGAGGGCCGCCGGCCGCTGGTCACCGAGGTCCAGGCCCTCGTCGACCCGAGCGATTTGCCGACGCCGCGGCGGGCCACAAGCGGGCTCGATCGAGCGCGGGTCGACATGATCCTCGCGGTCGTGGGGCGCCGGGCGCGGGTGCCGATCGGGCGCAGCGACGTGTTCCTCTCGACGGTTGGGGGGGTGCGCCTCAGCGAACCGGCCACCGACCTCGCCGTCGCTGTCGCGCTCGCCTCCGCAGTACTCGACAAACCGGTGCGCGCCGGCACGGTCGCCATCGGTGAGGTCGGGCTCGCCGGCGAGGTGCGCCCGGTGACCGGGGCGCACCGTCGCCTGGCCGAGGCGGCCCGGCTCGGTTTTCGGTATGCCGTGGTCCCCGTCGGCGTGCTCGGTGCCGGCCCGGTGCCCGACGGGCTGCGGGTGGTGGAAGCGGCGAGCGTTGGCGATGCCGTGCGCCTGACGTTGGGCTCCTGACCCTCGTTCGCGCCCATGGCCCGCACGGGGTGGGGGCTGTGGTGATGCGTGTCGGGAGTGCGGCATACGGCACTCTTGGCACGCGCGTCACCGATGGGGCCGTGGGATGCGTGTCGAGGGTGCGGTATCCGGCACCTTTGGCACGCGTCGGGGCGAGATACGAGCGGTAACGCCGGACCCCCGGGTGAGCGGGCGGCATACCCACCGCCGATGGCGACCACGCAGCGGACCGACGGAAGCCCGCTGTGAGCAGTGCGTAGAATGCCGCGGGGTGCCGAATGCCCGGCGCTGGCCGGGGTCCAACCGAAGGGGTCACGTGGCGACGCTCAACCTGCACAGCGACGAATTGGTGCGCTCGACGCTGGCTGCTGTCGCGCCGGGCACCGAGTTGCGCGACGGGCTGGAGCGGATTCTGCGGGGGCGCACCGGGGCGCTCGTCGTCCTGGGCCACGACAAGGTCGTCGATGAGATCGCGACCGGCGGGTTCCCCCTCGATGTGACCTTTTCGGCGACTCGGCTGCGCGAGCTGGCCAAGATGGACGGCGCGATCGTCGTCGACAAGGACGTGACGCGCATCGTGCGCGCCGCCACTCAACTCGTGCCCGACCCCAGCATCGAGACGAGCGAGTCGGGCACCCGGCACCGTACGGCCGAGCGAGTGGCCAAGCAGACGGGGTTCCCCGTGGTGTCGGTGAGCCAGTCGATGCGGATCGTCGCGCTCTATGTCGCCGGGCGGCGCATCGTCCTGGAGGATTCGAGCGACATCCTCTCGCGGGCCAACCAGGCCCTGCAGACCCTCGAGCGCTACAAGCAGCGCCTCGACGAGGTGACCGGCACCCTGTCGGCGCTCGAAATCGAGGATCTCGTCACGGTCCGCGACGTCGCCAACGTCCTCCAACGCCTCGAAATGGTGCGCCGCATCACCGACGAAATCGACGACTACGTCGTCCAGCTCGGCACTGACGGCCGTCTCCTCTCCCTCCAACTGGAGGAACTGACCGGGGGCCTGTCCGACGACCTCGAACTCGTCGTGCGCGACTACGTGAGCGAGGCCAAGGCCGGCTATTCCGAGGCCGATGCGATCGCGCACCTGCAGGCCCTCGACCCCACCGAGCTCCTCGATCCTGTCGGCGGGGCCCGGGCGCTCGGGTTCACGGTCGTCGGCGACGCGCTCGACTCGTCGGTCAGCCCGCACGGTTATCGCTTGCTGTCCAAGGTGCCACGGCTGCCCGGGGCGATTGTCGAGCGGCTCGTCGACCATTTCGGGTCGCTGCAGCGGCTACTCGCGGCCAACCTCGACGACCTCATGGAGGTTGACGGCGTGGGCGAGGGCCGGGCCCGGCTCGTGCGTGAGGGCCTGTCGCGGCTGGCCGAGACGAGCATCCTCGAGCGGTACGTCTGAGGTCAGCGGTGGTCGCCGAGTCCTCGGCCGGTTCCCGTTCTGTCGTGGTTGCCGATCTGCCCGGTCTGCAGCGCGCCGTCCTGGACTGGTATGCCGCGCACGCCCGCCCGCTCCCGTGGCGTGACCCGGAATGCTCGCCCTGGGGGGTCTACGTCTCGGAGATCATGGCGCAGCAGACGCCGGTGGCCCGGGTCGAGGGGCCGTGGCGGGAGTGGCTGGCCCGCTGGCCCACCCCCGCATCGCTCGCGGCCGCCTCGCCCGGCGATATCGTGCGTGCCTGGGGCAGACTCGGATACCCGCGTCGAGCGTTGCGCCTGCGGGAGGCGGCCGCGGTCATGGTGGAGCGTCACGATGGGGAGGTGCCACGCACCGAGGCCGAATTGCTCGCGCTCCCGGGCGTGGGTGCCTACACCGCTGCCGCCGTCGCGGCCTTTGCGTATGCCGCGCGCACCGTTGTCGTCGACACGAACGTTCGGCGGGTGTTGGCGCGGGCGGTGACGGGCGTCGCGCAGGCAGCACCGGCGGTGACGGCGGCCGAGCAGCGCCTCGCGGCCTCGGTCGTGCCGTTGGATCGGGCCGATTCGGTGGTGTGGAACGTCGCGCTCATGGAACTCGGGGCCCTCGTGTGCCAGGCCCGGACCCCGCGTTGCGAGGAATGTCCGGTGAGCGGAAGGTGCGCGTGGCTGGCGGGCGGGCGGACGGCATACGAGGGCCCGGCGCGACGCGGGCAACGGTACGAGGGAACCGACCGGAAGGTACGCGGCGACCTTCTTCAACTGCTCCGCGATGCCCCGGGGCCCCTGACCCGGGAGGCGCTGGGGGGCGTCGACCCCGACCCGCAGCGGGTGGATCGGCTCCTCGACGCGCTGGTGTCCGAGGGCTTCATCGAGCCCTTACCCGCCTCCCGCTTCCGCCTCCCGGAGTAACACCTTTCCCGCCTGAACCGCCCAACGTCCACTTCGCACCCCAACTGTCGGGGGGCGAAGTGACCCTTTCCCACCCGAAGCCGAACGGTTCGCCTGAAGGCCCGGAGCGCTCGGAGGAGTCCAGACCTGGAATGGCCGGAGGGGGTGCGGCGCGAACTGCCGGACGCTACGGCTTGATGATCTGCGAGACGCGGTCACCCTCGTAGACGGCGACGCGACCGGCCGGAAACGCTCCCATTGTGAAGGAGCGGGTCCACAACGACCAGATGATGCGCCACTCATCCGATGCGGGATCGGCCTCGACAGCGGGCAGCCCGAAACTCCGCGCTGCATCGCACGAGATGAGCGCCGAGTGACTCCGGGGGTCGTCGATGAGGGGTTGTTTCAATGCTTTCGACAAGTCAGCGACTTGCTCTTGGGTGCGGCCTGTGGCGGCTGCCAGCCCCTCCTTGACCAGGGCCTCGGAGCGAGCCAGTGCCGAACGTGCTTGCTCCACCATCACCATGGTCACCTCGGCCAGCAGGTTGGCAAAGAGCGGGTAGGTGTCCGGGTTCTGGGTGATGCGGCGTTCAGCTTCGTCGACGGCTTCGACCAACTCCTTGGCTGAGGCGAGCGTGCCATTGGGATAGCGCATTTGGGGATCGACAGGTCCCAAGTCGCCCCCGGGGCCAAACACGATCCGGTCCGCGCCCAGACACAGGATCGTCGCCGCGCTCTTCGCCATGTCCGGGAGAAGGACGGTCAACTCCGTGCATCGCGCTTGGAGCGATCACACGAGGCGAATGGCGGTTTCGCCATCACCACCGGGGGAGGCCAGGAGCAGGTGGAGCGGACGAGACGAGTCAAGAGGATGGAGGAGTTCCTCGAGGTAGGTCATGTTGTCAGGAAAGATCTGATCGATCATGACGATGAAGTTGGCGCCCGTGTGCTCCTGATAGTCACGAATCAAGTCGTGTCGGGCGTACCGCTCGGAGTGTTGCGCGTCGAACAGTGGGGTCCGGGCGGACCTAGTTTGGCCCTGCAACTTGCTCATCGACTCCGACCCACAGCGGCACGGAAACTCAGGGGCTTGCCGGCGCGCATCGTCTTGCCGTCGTCGCGGGCCGCCTTCGCGCGTGCGATCTTGGCTTGCCAGTCGCGGTCGGCACCGGTGGGGGTGGTGACCGCGGGTCGGTCGGTGGATGGGTCCTTGGCCATGGTCTACCTCCTGGGCAGTTCCTGGTACCTAATTCAACCCTAGGACACCACTCCGACATTCCACCACGGTTTTCCACAGCACCACGCTCCGCCCAATCCCAGTCCCGTCATGGGCCCGGGGGTATCAAAGGCGCATCAGGTCCTGGCCGACCACCACAGGACCGGCATACCCCATCGACGCCAGCCGCAACCACTCCGCCTCGGGGACCACGTCGTGGCCGGGCACCAGATGCGACAGCACCAGCAGCCCCACCCCGGCCGCCGCGGCAATCCCGCCGACCGCCTCGACGTCGGTGTGGCTCGCCGCCAAGTGCGCAGCCAGCCGCGCCCCACTGCGTCCCGGCGCCAGCCAGGCAATGCTGGGCCGGTGGATCACCTCATGGACGAGCACGTCGGCGCCGGCGGCCAGCTCGACCAGGGCCGGGCACGGCGCGGTATCCCCAGAAATCACGATCGAGCGATCCGCGGTGTCGAACCGATACCCCAGCGCTACCTCGAACGGCGGATGATCTACCCGCACACACGACACCCGCACCCGCTCGTCCTCGTGGACAACCGCTATCGAGCCGTCGATATCCCGCGCCTGGATCAGCGGCCCCAGCGGTGAACGCCCCTCATCGGCGACCCGGATGGCGATATCCGTCGCCTGCATCGACAGGAACGTCTCGAGCATCGCGACGGTCGGCTCCGGCCCGAGAACCCGCACGGTGTGGTCGAGGTCGTCGGCCCAAGCCAGGAGGAGCAGGGTGCCGAGGTCCGCATTGTGATCGCTGTGATGATGGGTGAGGAAGACCGTGTCGAGGCTGTTCAGGGGAATCCCGGCCCGCACCAGTTGCCGCCCGACCCCGTTGCCGGCATCGACGACATACGTGTGCCCGTCGATGAGGATCGCCTGCGCGGGAGCGGCCCGCCCCGCCTTGGGTGTCGGCCCCCCGGCGGTGCCCAACAGGACGAGTTCGGTCGCCATCGCGGGCCTCCTTGCGGCATACCTCCGATTTCCCCCACCGTATGCCGGCCGCTCGCCTCCCGGGGTAACACCTTTCCCGCCTGAACCGCCCAAGGTCCACTTCGCACCCCAACAGTCCCGGGGCGAACTGCCCCTTTCCCACCTCTAGTCCGGTATCCCTGGCACCCCCGGCATCCCTGGCATCGGGCCCACCCGCGTGAGAGGGTGGAACCGCCGACATGTTCACACCCAAGGGAGGGACCATGACCACGCGCGTCCTGCGCAGTGTCCATTCCGGCGACGGCTTCCACTGGGTCGGTGACGGTTTCTACGTCACCCAACTCCTCCCCGGCTCGCCCTCCCTGCAGGAACTCGCCGACCCGTTCCTCCTCATGGACTACCACCCGGTCAAGGAGTACTCGCCCACGCAGCGCGCCCGCGGTGTCGGCCCGCATCCGCACCGCGGCTTCGAAACCGTCACCCTCGCCTTCGAAGGCGCCATCGCGCACCACGACTCGACCGGTGCCGGCGGCGTCATCTATCCCGGTGACTGCCAATGGATGACGGCAGCGGGCGGCATACTCCACAAGGAGTACCACGAGGCCGAATGGGCCAAACGCGGCGGCAGGTTCCACATGATGCAGTTGTGGGTCAACCTGCCCGGGCGGCACAAGATGGACGAACCGGGCTATCAGGCCCTCACCGCCGAGTCGATGGGCAAGGTCAAACTCCCCGGGGGCGGCACCGTCACCCTCATCGCCGGCGAACTCGACGGCGAGCGCGGCCCGGCCCATACGTTCACGCCCATCGAGGTGTGGGACATCCAACTCGCCGCCGACGAGACCGCCGACCTCACCGTCACCGACGGCCACACGGTCATGGTGTTCGTCATCGACGGCTCGCTTACCACCGAGAGCGGCACCGTCGGCCACGAGCAACTCGGCATCTTCGACCGCGAGGGGGACACGGTCCGACTCACCGCACCGGAGACCGGCGCCCGCGCCATCCTCCTCGGCGGCCAACCCATCGGCGAAAACGTCATCTTCTACGGCCCGTTCGCCATGAACACCGAGGCCGAGATCATCCAAGCCGTCCGCGACTTCAACGCCGGTCTCTTCGGGACCCTCGCATGACCGCCACCGACCCGACCATGAACCCGACCACCGCCACCGTCCCTGTCATCGGCATCCTCGTCGGCTCGACCCGCCCCACCCGGGTGGGCCGCCAACTCGCCGACCAGATCGCCGAACTCGCCCGGCTGCGCTCCGAGGCCGACATCACCGTCGTCGATCTCGCCGAGGTGGCCCTGCCCTTCCTCGACGAACCCGAAATGCCCTCCCTCGGCCGCTACGTCCACGAGCACACCCGCGCCTGGAAACGCACCATCGACGGTCTCGACGCCCTCATCATCGTCAGCCCCCAGTACAACGGCGGCTACCCCGCCCCGCTCAAGAACGCCATCGATTTTCTGTATGCCGAGTGGTCCGGCAAGCCGATTCTGCTCGTCACCTACGGCTATCACGGCGGGGTGCTCGCCGCCGAGCAGCTCGTGCCCGTCCTCACTCGCATCAAAGCCAATGTCCTTGAGCCGCAGATCGCGATGACGGTCACTGATGCCGACCGCAAAGACCGCGGGCAACTCGCGGACCCCTGCCAGATCGTCGAACGTCACCGAGCCCCCCTCGAGGTCGGGTTCGCCGCTATCCACGCCGCCCTCGGGTGCTGACGAGGGCCGGCGAGCCCCGTCAACCACCGGACGGGAAACGGCAGCCGGCCCCACGGCATACCCGACCACCAGACCACCACCGAAGGAGGGCTCACCCCGTGTCCACGCCAGTCGTCATTCACAACCGCGATCTCAGCCGTTATGAGGCGCACCTTGACGGTGCTCTCGCCGGGTTCGCCGATTACAAACTGACCAACTCGCTCATCGTCTTCCCGCACACCGAGGTCGACCCGGCGTTCGGGGGGCAAGGCGTCGGCGGCGCGATCGTGCAGTTCGCGCTCGACGACGTGCGCGCCGCGGGCACCCACAAGGTCATGCCGGTGTGCCCGTTCGTCAAGGCATGGATCGAGCGGCACCCGGACTATGCCGACCTGGTCCACGGTGCCTGAGCGGCAGGGACGGCCATCGTCATGATTCCCATGAGACACCCGAACCCGCGCCGCGGGCGCCGCCGCGCCCTTGCCGTGTTCGCCCTCGTCCTGTGCAGCGTCCTCGGGACCGCAGCCGCGCCTCAGACCGGGCCGCTCGCGACCATCGCGGGCCTCGGGGCCGCCCCGGTCGCGGTCGCCGACGAGGGACTCACCATCACTTCGACCAACCGGTATGCCGTTGATGAGGGCGCCAAAGTCGTCCACAGTCACCTGCAACTCACCGCGACCAACATCAAGGAAGACACCGCGACCGGCTATTACTACTACCCGGAGGTGACCATTCCCTTGCCGTCGTCGTCGGCCAATGTCGTGGCGACGTCGGATGGGAAGACGTTGACGGTCGCTCGGGAGGCCATCGGCTCCTCATCGTTCGATCGTGCCGTCATCACCCTGCCCTCGTGGTTGCGGCATGGCCAGTCGGTCACCATCGTCGTCGACCACGATCTGGTGGCGACCGCGCCCCGGTCGGACACCCCGACCCGGGTCGGGCGCGGGTACGCGTCGTTCCCGGTGGTCGCGCCCGGCAACGAGGGCGCGGCGCGACTTGAGATCCAGCACGCGGCGGGGGTCACCGTTGACGGCGGGTCCATCCAGTTCGCCAAGACCGATCAGGCCGACGTGGTGGCGGCGACGAAGAACAACTACAGCGGTGGCATCGTCGGTGCAGTTTCGCTGCGCCTGCCCTCGGCCTTCAAGACCTCGGGGGTCACCGTCGGTTCGGCCGTGTTCGCGGTCCAGCCGTGGCCGGAGGACCAGGGCTGGAAGGACTCGGTGACCACCGGGCTCCAGCACGGCGTGCCGGCGCTCACCAAGATCGTCGGTCGCTCCTGGCCTGGGCGGACGACCACCGTTCGTGAGGACGCCGTCGTCACCCTGTACGGCTTCGACGGCTGGTACGGCCAGTCCGACAGCGAGATCGTCCTCGGCGAGCGGGTCGAGCCGCATCTGATCCATCACGAACTCGCCCACGTCTGGTTCAACAGCACGACCTTGAGCCAGCGGTGGATGCGAGAAGGCCTGGCTGAG
>JAKOPT010000046.1 GCA_029778715.1 Actinomycetes bacterium
ATCCCCTTCATCGGGTGCCCGCTGTGCACGTTGAGTCGCTCGGGGGCGTTCCATTCGATCAACCACGCGCGCAGGACGGCGATGTCCGGCTCCTCGATCGCGCGCAAGTCCCGGGCCAACTCGCGCACCTCAGGGCGGATGCCGGCCTTGGTGGTCGCGAGATCGGCCAGGGTGACGGTCTGCTCGTGATGCAGGAGCGTCATCTGGGCGAACAGGATGTCAGCGCCCCGGCTGGACTACGTCGAGGTGGCCGTGGACGACGGCCCGGCACCTGTCGCGGACCCGGAGGTCGCGGGGCTACCGCCCGCTGTCGCCCCACACCCGCTCACCACCCCGAGAAGGGCCGCCAGAAGGGCGCCCCGAATGACCCGCATGCGGCCAGTCTGTCCTATTTGCCCCGCCGCACGACGGCGATTGCCCCACGCGCCCGACGCCCCTCGGGCGCAGGAACTCAACGGGTCAGCAGGGCAGGGACGTCGGCGATCGAGCGCATGAGGTCGTTGAGATGGGTGCAGGTCGACGGCCCGAACAGCGTGCTGGAGACGAGGTCGCGAAGGTCGGCACACGGCATACCGATGAGGCGCTGGGTGGATGCTCCGGCGACGGGACATTCCAGGTGTGGGAGCACCCGCGGTGCCGGTTGGACGGCGAGGACCCGACCCTCGTTGGCCTCCAAGGTGGCGTGGACCGCGTATTCGTGCAGGACCCGCTCGCGCCCCTCGATGTCGACGAACGAGTCGCGGAACATCGCGTCGACCTCGATCTGGGCCCCATCGAGGTGGGCATCGACCCGGCGGCGGCGCGACATCGCCCACGGCGGCAGCACGGCCAGGGTGTGCCAGCCGTTGGGGTCGTCGTCACGAACCAGGTCGGGGGCCTCGGGGGTGACCGGCGGGGGGGGGGTGCCGGTCTCGGCCATGATCTGGGCGGCCCGCGACTCGGCCGCCCATCCGGCGCTGACGTCCCGGCGTCGCCCCGGTTGGGGCACCGGCTCACCCGCCGCGGCGAGCGCCCTTCGTCGGGTGAACCCGCCGACGACCATGCCGC
>JAKOPT010000047.1 GCA_029778715.1 Actinomycetes bacterium
CTCACAGATGGCCGAGATCGAAGCCCAGCTCAAGGGCGGCATGGGGTGCACCAGCGTCTCCTGGCTGACCAGCCCCGAGCTGGCCATGGCCTGCCGCACCGGATTCGCCCCAGGAGACCGCGCCGGCATCATCGACGCCCTGCACGCCCGCACCCGCGACCCCCACGTCAACGCCGACGTCCCCTGGGCGATGGCCGGTCCGTCCGGCGCCGACGCGGTGGCCCGCCACTACAGCCACGACGCCTGGAACTCCATCAGCGCCACCCTCAAGCTGCCCGTCAAGGGCGCCGTCCTGGGTGCCCTGGCCCCGATCCTGGCACCCACCACCAGCGGCGAACGACGCAGCTATCTGGTCGCCTTCCCCATCCTGTCCCACGCGAAGGCCGCCCGGGCGTCCGCCTCGAGCGAATGGACCGCCGACATGGGTCAGGCACTGCGTGAGAAGGCCAAGATGAAGCAGACCACCAAGGCCAAGGACGAGGCCGACCAGGTCCGCAACCTCGAAGCCAAGCTCGCCCGCGGGTCGGCGCTGACCCGCCCGTACGCGGTGTGCACCGTCACCGCTCCCAAGACCGTCCGGATCGCCGAGTACGGCCGCCGACTGGATGCCTCCATCCGGCGTGCCGGCTTCGCCCCGCTGCGCCTGGACTTGGCCCAAGACCTCGCCTTCGCTGCCTCCGTGGTCCCCCTGGGCGTCAGCCTGACCCGCAAGGGCGAGGCGTGACCCGCCCACGCCCAGCCCGCGCTTGAGGAGGCATGACATCCATGCGCCGTACCCACCGCTCCGGGCGGGACATGAGCCAGCTGCTGGCCGACTTCGGCCACGACCTGCCCACCGCCGCGCCTCACTAGCCGGCCGCGAAAGAGGCAAGGCTGTTCCGGCACGCCGCGCAGCGAGGCCCACGCAAGAACGGGCCGGGATGGATGCCGGCCTCCTCGCCGGTCGTCCCCTACCGGATGAACTCGGACCAGGCGCCCGTCTTCTGGCCGTTAATCGCCGGACCTGGGCTGCCACCGACCGGCGC
>JAKOPT010000048.1 GCA_029778715.1 Actinomycetes bacterium
CCTAGCCGCTGCTGTCGCGGTGCTGCTCGGTGCCGGAACCGCATCCGCGACCACCGTGCCCAACGTGGAAACTCGCGTCGGGGCCTCAACGGTCGCCACGGCATACCCCGTCGGGGTCCACGAGAGTGTTTCCGCAGGTCAACGGTGGGGTCACGCCCCTCCGACAGCGGAAACGACGGTGGCTACCGGTGTTGCCGCAAAGGCCGAAGCAGGTGTAGTCCGTGCCTGCGAGGGTGGTCTCTGTGGCATTCCGGGAAAGACGTGTTTCGTTGCGGGGACGTTGATCCGGACCGAACGTGGCGAAATTCCCATCGAGCAAGTCGTGGTCGGGGACAAGGTCTGGTCCCGCAACCTCACCACCGGGAAAGATGAGCTACAGCCGGTTGTCGACACCTACGTCCGGCACTCCGCTTCGCTGCTGAAGTTGTCCGTCGCTGGTGCCGTGCTGACCACCACTGCAGACCACCCGTTCATGGTCAAAGACCGCGGGTGGGTCAAAGCCGGCGACCTGCAGGTCGGCGATGTCTTGGTCACTCCCACGGGCACCACCGTGCTGGCCGGGATCGAGCACGTGGCTAAGGGTGCGACGGTGTACAACTTCCAAGTCGCGGTCAACCACGATTACTACGCCCTGGCGGGAACCACGCCCGTGCTGGTTCACAATGCTGACTATGGGGACTTGATCTCCCGTCCGGGTCAGATTGCTGATCGGTTCGGTGCAACGGCCCGGGAGGTCAAGGACGCGATTCACCAGGCGAAGACGAATCTTCCTCGGGGAGGGTCGGTCCGAAACCCTGACGTGAGCGTTGATCCTGTGTCAGGCGAGATTTACCCGCAGCTGCCTGGGGGCGGTTTCGGGGACTCGATCGGCAACATGTGGGACCTGCTCGGGAAAGGGTGACGCGATGTTGCAGGCCGTGAGTCTGAGAGTGCAGTCGCGCATCCTGGGTGTTGGGCAACTTTCGGCGCTGTTGGGGGTCGGTCCGTCCTCTTCAGTTGAGGCCGGTGATCCGGTGAGCACGCGTAGAACCGATGGCCCCCGACATCAGGTCACTACTTGGACCCGTTCGTCGATGACGGCGGGGGATGCGCTGGGTGAGCATTTGGCGGCGCTGCGCTTAGCCCTCGACGGGCTGGGCCGTGCCCGGCAGGAAGATCCGGACTTGGTGGCAGACATCGTGCTGATGCTCGAAGCAGCTCCGTTAGGTGCGATGGTCGATCTTGATGTTGAGCAGGTGAACATGCTTGCGTTCGCCGGCTGTGGTGTCGTCGTTGACGCCTACGAAACTGACCGAGAGTCGGCCTGAAGGCCGCCTTCCGTCAACTGACGTTGAGTTGGCGGGCGTGGTGGCGGAGGAGTGCGCCTTCGATCATGGCGATGACGAGTGCTTGTTCGTCGGGTTGGAGGTGGTCGAGGGCTTCCATGCGTAGGCGCAGGTTCTCGGACTGTGGGCCGCGTTCGGTGTCGCCGAAGACGAGGCTGTCGGTGGTGACGGATAGGGCGAGGGCGATGGCTCGTAGGACGTCGAGGGTGGGTTGGTTGGTGCCGGCTTCGTAGCGTCGGAGTTGGGAGACGTGGATGCCGACGCGGTCGGCGAGGACTTGTTGGGTCAGGCCGGCGTGTTTGCGGGCGGCGGCGAGGCGGGTGGCGAAGTCCATGGTTCCCAGGGCGGTGAGCAGGTCGATGGTGGGCGTGTTCATCATCGGGTTGACCTCCTGGGTCCGCGATCCGCTATCGTTCGGATACAGCATGTCAGATAGTCCGCATGTGAGACTTGACAGGTTTCGGACGGTTCGGAGGTTTCGGTGGCGCGTGTTCCTGAGGCTGAACTTGCGCGGCTGAAGGCCGAGGTCTCCGTGGCGCGCCTGGTGGAGGGCTGCGGGGTGCAGCTGCGGGCGCAGGGTAGGGACTTGGTGGGGCGGGTGCCCGTTCCACGATGACGAGACGCCGAGCCTGGTGGTGACTCCGGGGAAGAATCTGTGGAACTGCTTGGGGGCGTGCAACCGGGGTGGGGGTCCGATCGATTGGGTGATGGCCGCGCAGGGCGTGAGCTTCCGGTTGGCGGTGGAGCTGTTGCAGCAGGAGTCGCCGGCCCTGTCGGTCCTCGCGCAGACTTCCCCTCTCGCGGCGGGTGCTGGGCCGGTGGGCAAGTCGGTGACGAGGAAGCTGCCGCTGCTCGCGTCCCCGGAGGTCTCGGACGCGGATTTGGCGGCCGCTGTGGTCGAGCACTATGCCGAGACCCTGGCGTCCTCGCCGGAGGCTCTCGGCTACTTGGGCAACCGGGGCATCGGTCATCCCGAGGCGGTCGAGGTCTTCCGGTTGGGGTTCGCGAACCGGACGTTGGGGTACCGGCTCGGGCACTCTCAAACGAAGGCCGGCGGGCTGCTGCGGGCCCGCCTGCAGACCCTGGGTTTCATCCGCGCCTCGGGGCATGAGCATTTCACCGGCTCGGTGGTCGTGCCGATCCTCGACGAGCACGGCGCGGTGGGTGAGGTGTACGGGCGCAAGGTCCGGGATGACTTGCGGGCGGGGACGCCGAGCCACCTGTACCTGCCCGGTCCGCACGCGGGGGTCCTCAATCACGCTGGCCTGGTCGCGGCGGGGGTGGATGAGCTGGTCGTGACCGAGTCGGTGATCGACGCGTTGTCGTTGTGGTGCAACGGGTTCCGGCATGTCACCGCCGCCTACGGCACCAGCGGCTGGACCCCGGACCACGACGCTCTCGTCGACCGGCTCGGGGTGAAGCGGGTGCTGGTCGCGTTCGACGCGGACGAGGCCGGTGACCGGGGCGCGGCCGACCTCGCCCAGGCCCTGACTGGTCGTGGTGTGGAGTGCTACCGGGTCGAGCTGCCGCGCGGCGCGGACGTCAACGACATCGCCGTGGGGAGCAAGGATGCGCGGGCGGCGTTGGGCCGGCTCCTGCGCAAAGCCGCCTGGCTGGGCTCACCCCGCACCACCCCGGCGCCCGTGCCGCCGTCTTTCTCAGCCACTGTTCCGGTGGACGCCAATCCTGTTGTTGCTGAACCCGTTACGGCCGTCGAGGAGCCCGCCGCCGAGTCGATAGCAGCAGGTGAGGAGGCCGCTCCGTCATCGTGGCCGGAGCCGGTGACCCCGGAGGTGTTCTCCCCGGCCGTGGTGCCGGATGCGGCCGGGTTGGGTCAGGTGGCCGTGACGGGGCAGGGCCCGGCCGTCGAGCTTCGACTGACGTTGGGGAACCGGTCGTGGCGGGTGCGGGGCCTGGACCGGGTCACCTCGTTCGAGGCGCTGCGAGTGAATGTGCTCGTGGCCCGCACGGACACCCCACCCGGGGCGGTGGCGGCGGGGTTCCACGTGGACACCCTGGACCTGTACTCCGCCCGCGCCCGCGGGGTGTTCGTCACCCAAGCCGCCGGCGAGTTGAAGATCGCTTCGGAGGTGGTCAAGTCCGACCTGGGTCGGGTGCTGCTGGCCTGTGAGGCCAAGGCGGAGGAGGTGATCGCCGCCGCGGCCGAGCCCGAGCGTAAGGCCGAGGTGGTGGTGGCGGGGCAGGCCCGCGACGACGCCCTCACCCTGCTCAAAGACCCGCGACTCATCGAGAAGGTCGTGGAGGCGTTCGCGGCGGTGGGGATGGTCGGGGAGGCCACCAACTGCCTCGTCGGCTACCTCGCGGCGATCAGCAGGAAGCTCCCGGCGCCCCTGGCGGTGATCGTGCAGTCCACGTCGGCGGCGGGCAAGTCGGCGGTGATGGAGGCGGTGCTCGGGTTCGTCCCACCCGAAGACCGGGTCAGCTTCAGCGCGATGACCGGGCAGTCGCTGTTCTATTTGGGCGAGTCGGATTTGGCGCACAAGGTCCTCTCGATCGCGGAGGAAGAGGGCGCGAATAGGGCGGCGTACGCCCTCAAGCTCCTGCAGAGTGAGGGTGAGCTGTCGATCGCCTCGACGGGCAAGGACACCGCCTCGGGGCGGTTGGTGACGCACACGTACTCGGTGAAGGGCCCGACCGCGATCGTCCTGACCACGACGGCGATCGACGTCGATGAGGAGCTGCTGAATCGGTGCCTGGTGTTGACGGTGGATGAGGACCGGGCTCAGACCCAGGCCATCCATGCTGCGCAACGTGCCGCGCAGACCCTCACCGGCCTCACCCGGCGTGCGCAGCGGGAGCGGGTCGTGGCGTTGCACCGGGACGCCCAACGCCTCCTCGAACCCCTCGCGGTGGTCAACCCGTACGCCGATCGGTTGACCTTCGCCGATGGGCGGACCCGGACCCGGCGGGACCACGGGAAGTACCTGAACCTCATTGCCGCGGTGACGTTGTTGCATCAGCATCAGCGGGACCGCAAGACCGCGATGGTCAACGGGCAGCCGGTGGCGTATGTGGAGTCGACGGTTGGGGATATCGAGGTCGCCAACGCTCTCGCTCATGCGGTGCTCGGGCAGTCGTTGGACGAGCTGGCCCCACAGACCCGCCGGCTGCTGCTCGCCATCCATGACCACGTCGCTGTCCAGGCCACCGACCTGGCGGTGGATGTGTCCCTGGTGCGGTTCACCCGCCGGCAGCTGCGCGAGGCGATCACGTGGGGCGACACCCAGCTGAAAGTCCACCTGGCGCGGCTGGTCGACCTCGAACTCCTGCACGTGCACCGCAGTGAGTCCGGGACGTACACCTACGAGCTGACCTGGCGTCCCCCCACCACGGCCCCGGCTCGGGGGGACGTACCCGGTGACCGCAGCGACGTAGACGGTGACCGTGGGGACGTCGGGCAGGGGTACGGCCGGTTCCTGGTCGGCCTGACCGACCCCGCGACCCTGTACGACACGAACCGGTCGGGGCAGAACCCGTCCTGGTCGGGGGGTGGTCGGCCCCTGGTCGGTACCCGGTCGGGCCCCGGTCGGACCCCGCGCAACGGCGCCGAGCAGGCTCCTGAGCAGCCTGCACCGCCCCTCGTCGAGCCCGAGCCGCACCACGTCCCCCCGGACGCGCTGACCCTGCCGGCCGGCTTGCTCGACGTTCGTCGGGGGGCATGAGGTGGCGCGGCGTGGGGTGCACGTCCCCCAACCGATCCCCGGCAACCGGAGCGACCCGGGCGGGTGGCCGGTCGTGGTCGAGGAGTTCCTGACCGACCTGTCCGCGCGGGGCTACTCGCCGGCGACGGTGCGAGCCAGGAGGCAGGCCCTGGCCGTGTTCGCGCAGTGGTGCCTGGACCGCGGCCTGGACGGCCCCGCCGCCGTCACTCGTCCGGTGCTGGTCCGGTATCAGCGGTGGCTGTTCCATTACCGCAAGACCAACGGTGATCCGTTGACCTTCCGGAGCCAGAACGCCCGCCTCCTGCCGGTCCGAGCGTTGTTCGCGTGGTGTGTGAAAAACGGGCACCTCGCGGCGAACCCTGCCTCGGATTTGGAGCTGCCGAAGGTGGAGCAGCGGCTCCCGAAAGCGGCGTTGACCGCGGATGAGGCCGAGCAGGTCCTGGCCGTCCCCGACGACAAGACCGTCAGCGGCCTGCGGGACCGGGCCTTGTTGGAGGTCCTGTATTGCACCGGGATCCGCCGCGCCGAGCTCGCCCACCTGAACGTGCGGGATATCGACCGGGAACGGTTCACGCTCATGGTCAGGCAGGGCAAAGGGCGCAAGGACCGGCTGGTGCCGATCCACAACCGGTGCCTCACCTGGATCACCGCCTACCTGACCGAGGCGCGCCCGAAACTCGTCGTCGAACCCGACGACGGCACCCTGTTCCTCACCGTCGACGGCACCCCGTTCTCCCTGGACCGATTGACCCAGCTGGTGCGGGACCACGTGAAAGCGTCCGGTGTCGCCAAAGACGGTGCGTGTCATTTGTTCCGGCACACCCTGGCCACGGTCATGTTGGAAGGCGGCGCCGATATCCGGTACGTGCAAGCCATGCTCGGGCACGCCGAACTGTCCACGACCCAGATTTACGCCCAAGTCTCCATCAGGGCCTTGCAAGCCGTTCACCGGGCCACGCATCCCGGGGCGTTGCGACCGGTCCCACCCACACACCTCCGACGTGGTGGCGGTGTCGACGACGACGGGGAACCTGAGCAGTTCATCTCGACGTTGCGGGCCTCACCGCGAGAGCTTCTTGCTGCTGCTCTTGAGTCAGAGATCGAGGAAGAGAACCGCGCCCACCCCGGATCGAACGGCGACCAGTCATGACCAGCCCGGACAGTGCCGCGGCGATCGCCCGCAGCGTCGCCGACACCATGGTCGAGCTGGCCTGGGCCACCCGTCCCGGACAGGTGATGTCGGACGCGGACCGGTACGCCGCCGTGACCGCTCTCGCAGCCGCAGCAGCTGTCCTGCCGCAAGTCCTCACCCAAACCCGCCAGCACGCCCCGAGCGACGCTGGTGAGGCTCGTGAAGCCCTGCACGCGGCCACCATCGCCGCGCACGACCTCGCGGCCCTGCTAGACCCCGCCGCGCAGCACCTGGCCTGACTCACTCCCAGGGTTCGAACCGTCCCCGCCACTGCTCCCGCACGGCCAGCGCATCCACCACCTGCCCGAGGGCGTCGGCGACCGCGTCGAGGTCGTAGTCGGCGACCACCCTCGGCCCCTGGGCCAGGTGCCGCGCCAACACCCCGAGGTGTTCCGCCCAGCCTGGCCCGTCACCAGGGACGACCAGCACCTCCCGGTCCACCACCCGCACCCCCGTCGCGCCGGATGCTGCACCCCGCGTGGCTGTCCAGGCCCGTTGCCGACACGCGCCCGAGCACCACTTCGGCACCGGCCCCCGCGCCTTCACCGTCACCGGCCGGCCGCACCACCCACACGCCAACACCTGACCAGCCACCCGACGCCCGACCCCACCCGAGGGTCTCGTCTTCGCCATCCGGCTCGTCCCCTCTCGTCGCGGCTCACGCACAGAACTTGTCACTGACGATATTGACACACCTCTTGCACTCCCGGACCTAGCCCTATCGTTGCCACGACAAGAAGCGAGCAGCTCCAACCGGGAGGTGGGCGTGGGCGAGCAGCCACAGGCAGCTAAAGAAGAGCCGCCGGCAGGGCGGAAACGGGCCGCTCCCCGCCCCCCCCCGGGCAGCAGGTGGAGTGCGGCTGGTGTGGCCAACATGTGACCGTCCCGGCCCGCGGGCGGGTGCCGAAATGGTGCTCGCCGGCGTGCCGGCACCGGGGGTGGGAACAAGCCCGAGCAGCCGCGTCCGGGCGTGCCGCGGTCGAGGTCCGGGACCGTCAGGTCCAGACCGTCAAGACCGTCACCGTCGTGCAGCACCACACCAAAGAGGTCCCCGTCCCGTCGCGGCCGGCCAGTGTCCCGGAGTTCGTCGACGTCCTGACCGACCTGACCCGACGCCTCGATTCCGGGCGCGTGATGACCGTGACCTGCCCACCCTCACCGCCGCCGTCCGGGACCTCGTGGAGGCGTTGGCGCGGCGGGAGAAGACCACCCACCGGCCCCGGTGGTGAGGCCCGTGTCCAACCAGACAGGAGCGGCATACAGCCGCGATACTGAACCCATGACCAAGGCGAGCAGCACGACGAAGACGGGGTGGTGGCGGCTTCTCCTAGCCGCCCTAGCCGCCGCCCTCGCCGTCCTGCTCGGCGCCGGAACCGCATCGGCGTTCACCCCACCCGTTGCTGAAACTCGCGTCGGGGCCTGGAACCCCGTCGTGGTGAACATTGTCGGGCCGCATGAGTGCATCACCGCAGGTCAACGCTGGGGTCACGCGCCGCCGCAGGGCGAAACGGTGGTGGCTACCGGTGTTGCCGCAAAGACAATTGGCGTTGGTGAACGGGCAGTCAAGGCTGGCGTTCCAAGTGAGTCGGCCGCCGTCATCAGGCAGATCGACGAGTTCGGGGCCATAGGCGAGAGCGGAGTGATGGGGCCGTCTGTCCCGAAGACCTTCCGCAACAGCGGCTCAAGTGGCGGACAGATCCTGCCAAGAAGCGACGCCAATGGTGCCCTGACGTACCGAGAGTGGGGAACGGTTCCCAGCGCCGGCAACCTGACGCCGGGCGGGGAACGAATCGTCACCGGGTCGAACGGGTCCATCTATTACTCGCCAGACCACTACCAAACATTCATTCAGGTGCGGTGATGACAGACCTCTGGTCAACAGGTGCCCCCTACGTTCGAAGAGTATCGAGCGATTCATTCATAGAACCGAGCGTCGAGAACAATTGTCTTATGATCCGCCTTGATGGCCGTGCAATGCGAACTCTCGAGGCCCTTTTTCGTGCGTACGTGCGGGAGTTTCGATTCCCAGAGTATTTCGGTTGGAACTGGGCAGCATTCGACGAGTGCATCACAACACTCGAGGGCAGACCCGCCCATGGGTACCTCACGATCATCGATCACGCAGATGATGTGCTTGCGGACGAGCTCAAGGAGCTGGAGCCGTTTGAAGAGGCGCTTACCCATGCCGGGCGCACATGGGCACATGCTTTTGCCCTCCCGGACGATTTCGGGGGCGGTGAGGTCCCGTTCCACACGATCATGGTCCGGGAATCCAAAGCAATGACGTGCCGGAGAAGTTGTGACAAGGCGAGAGGGTAGTAGGGACTCGATGGCCAGATCCGCTCGCTGGCTGTCCGTCCTCCTGGCGGTTGTTGTGCCCTTGTTGATGGGAACGCAGCCTGCTGCGGCAACCGCGGGTTCGTCCCTTGCGGCGATGGTGGGGAGCCCTTCCGGCGCGCGCGAACCCCTGACGGGGCCCGTCTCGGAAACGTCTCAACGCGCGCCCCTTGCCCCCGCCCGGCTCACCGTGCTGGAGCCGCTAGCGGGTGCGCTTGCCCCACGACAGACCTCGGCCAGCCGTGACTACGACTGCATCCCGGCTACTGTTACGGGGAGCAGCGCTCAGGTGCCCACCCGCTGCTCGGCGGTGACTGCGCCAAGATGCCAGGTGACAGCGGTTGAAGGCGCCAACTCGGGGCTTCCTCGAAGCGGCGTTGCCGCAAACACCGTTCCAGAGGTCGTCGGTCCGGCTCGTAGTACGGAACTCGTCCTAGATTCCTTCCGTGGGCTCGGCCCTGCCAAGCAGAAGACTGTCCGGACTGTCGGTTCGGTCGACGAGATGCGTTCAACCTTCGAAGCCTGGTCGGTCGGAGCCGAAAGGCTTCCCGCTCGAGGAGCGAAGGTTCCTGACGTCTACCGTCTGCCAGACGGAGGCGTCATTCAGTGGCGCACGGGTTCAGGGACGGGCGGACCCACGATCGACATCTTCCCCACGAGTGGTGCAGCCCGGACCGTGCACCTGGCGGATGGTGTCCCATGGTGACCGAGCAGCAAGCAGTCGATGATCTGCTCAATCGAGGACTGGTCGATTGGGTCTCGTTGCACGATGTGGTCTGGTATGGGACGCACGGGCACATCGACGCCGCGTCACAGGGCCTGGTTATGAGTGTCCTAAGGCGGCTCTTCACGGACGACCTCATGGTCCCCGGTGATCTCGGGGAGGAGTGCTTCGAGGATTGGCCGGGGAGTAGGGAGGACTGGCTCGACCGCGCACATGCGCAGCTCGAGGACTTTGGCTGGGCGCCGATGGGTGACGGGCTTTGGCTCCGCCTGACGAATCGCGGCTCGGAGCGTGCAGAGGCAACGTCGTGAGGCGCATGGTCGTTTTCTTGGCGACTCTCATCGCAGCATGGCTGGGAGTCGTAGAGCCTTCTATAGCTACCCCGGGCCCAGCCGCCGCCATTCAAGTCACCCACACCTACGACGTACATCCACGCTCGACGGCGGTGACCGGCAGCATCGCCGAACGTGGCCCGCCCGCCGCCTCCAAAAAGTTCGTGGTGGTCGGCGCAGTCGACCGGGGGTCGCAGGGCGCTTCGGCGCGTTCACCTCTTACACGGACCGTGGCTGCCGCCACCGACTACGACCACCTGACACGTCCAGTTCAGATCAACACCAGATGCGCCAAGACCGGCTTGGCAACCGACGCCGTCGACGGAGTGCTCAGCCATTCTGCCCACTTGGGAGCTGCCGCAGAGTCTGTTGCCGCAAACGCCGGAATGCCGCTGATTAAGGCGGGTTCGGCCGGTGGAGAGTCTGCGGGGAAGGTGTTCCCACAGGCAGTGAAGGACGCCGCGCGTGCGGAGAATCCAGGCACCTGCGTGTTCTGTCGGATGGAGACGAAGGGTCAGGTCGATCATGCTATCCCGCGGGCTCGTGGCGGAAACGCGACCCTGGACAATGCGCAGATCGCCTGTCCGTGGTGTAACGCCTCGAAGGGCGCTCGTGACTTCCCGGTGAATCCACCGCCGGGCTTCCGCGGGGATTGGCCGCCCGTGTGGTGGGGGCTGCCGTGACCCCGGTCCCGGAGGCTACCCACGACCGGCCTGTTTGGCGTGAGCGGTCGAACTTCATTCTTGCGACGGCGATCGAGTCCGGTAACACGGACGTCGTGACGGAGCAGCTGTGGGGACGGAAGATCGACGATCGGCACTTCGAGTTGTGCTGCATTCCGTTCTTTGCGTACGACCTCGCGTTGGGTGATGTCGTTGAGACGGATGAGAATTATTTGGTCCGCCAGGTTTCTAAGCCCTCTGGGCGCTACGTGTTCCGTGTCTGGTTCGGACAGTCGTTCCATCCTCGTGACGAGGTTGCTTCAGCGTTGGAGTTGCACGGCGCCCTGCTGGAGTGGTCCTCGCCAAACCTGCTGGCTGTCGATGCACGGGACGCGGCACATGCTCAGCAAATCGCGGACTACTTGCAGGAGCAGGAGGACGCCGGCCGGTTGATGTATGAGACCGGGAAGACGGCCTGATCGTCAGCTGGCGCCGCTGGTGAGGAGGCGGAGTTTGGCTTTCGTGACGAGGGCGTCGATGACGTTGGTGATGGTGGCGCGTTCGTCGTCGGTGAGTTGGGTGAGGTCGGTGAGGCGGGCGTCGAGGGGGGTTGAGGGTCGGGTGAGGGGTCGGCGTTCGGCTGCCTCGTAGAGCAGGTGGTCGACGGTGATGTCGAGGACTTCGCCGATGCGGGCCAGGACGTCGAGGCTGGGGGCGACGCGGCCGTTTTCGTAGCGGGAGACTTGGCGGGCGTCGGAGCCGGTCTTCTCGGCGAGGTCGGCTTGGGACCAGCCGCGTTCGGTGCGCAGGGTCTTGAGGCGGTCGCCGTGTAAGGGGCTGGGCTCGTGGCCTCCGGGGCCGCGTTCGGTGTCCCCGAAGACCAGTGAGTCGGTGGCGACCGAGAGGGCGACGGCGATGGCGCGTAGGACGTCGAGGGTGAGTTGGCTGGTGCCGGCTTCGTCGCGGCGGAGACGGGAGACGTGGATGCCGACGCGACCGGCGAGGGCCGATCGTGCGAGTTCGGCCTGGTCGAGGCCTCGCGCGGCCTGCTGTGGCTGGTCACTCGAACGGGGACGCGGTCAAGTCGAAGCGCACCGGGTCGCCGGGGCGTAATTGGGCCAGCCGGTCGGTGTCGGCGTCGAGGATGACCCCGATGACGGGGTACCCGCCGGTGGTCGGGTGGTCGGCCAAGAGAACGATCGGTATGCCGTCCGGTGGCACCTGGATCGCGCCCCTGGTCATGGGTTCGCTCGCCAACTCGGCACCCACACGTTCGGGGGCGCGGGTCAGGAGCGGCCCGCTGAGGCGCACGCCGATCCGGTCGATGTCAGTGGACGCGCGCCACGTGGTGCCGATCAAGGCTCGCACCGCCTCGGGGGTGAACCAGTCGGCCCGGGGGCCAAGGACGACCCGCGCCGGCGGAGCCTGCGCCCACGTCGATCCCGCCTCGAGCGGGTCCGCAATCGCAAGCGGTAGGGCGAACCCCGGCGAGCGGGCGGCATACCCCACGGCCACGTCGTCACCGGCGCGCAGCGGCGCCGGGCCGACCCCCAGCGACGGGGAGGCGGCGGCGCTGCCGTAGACCGTCGGCGCGACGACCCCACCCGCGACCGTGACATACGTGCGGAGCCCGACCACCGGGCGGCCGACTCGCACGGTCGCGCCCGCCGCCACCGGCACGGCCGCGCCAAACGACACGGGCCGGTCATCGATGGTCACCGGGGCGGGCGCGCCGGTCACCGCCATCCGGACGGGGGTCAGCGCGCGCAGGGTCAGGCCGCCGAGCAGCGTTTCCAGGCCCGCGGCGCCGTCAAGGTTGCCGACGAGCCGGTTGCCCAGCCGCAGCGCGGGTCGATCGGCCGCGCCACCGGTGGGGACACCGGCCGCGGCGTGCCCGGGGCGGCCGAGGTCTTCGATCAGGGTGAGCGCGCCGGGGTCGAGGACGCGCAGCGCAGCCCTCACGGCACGACCTCGAAGCGCACCTGGCGCTGGGTCGCCAGCGCGGCCGGTTCGGCGCGCCCACTGTCCCAAAGCACGAGGTCGGTGCGGCCGATGAGTTGCCAGCCACCCGGCGAGGGTAAGGGGTAGAGCCCGCACCACGGCCCGGCGAGGGCGACACTGCCGGCGGGCACCCGGGTCCGCGGAGTCGGCCGGCGGGGCAGGTCCGGCCAGGGCGCGGGGCCGTCCGGGAGGAGGTAGGCAAAGCCGGGGAGGAAGCCCAGGAAATCGACCACCCAGGGCGTGGCCGTATGCCGCGCGATGACATCGCCGGTCGTCGTGCCGAGGTGGGCGGCGAGGGCGGGCAGGTCGGGACCGTCGTAGGTGACGGGGACGACGAGCATTGCCTGGTGGCTCTCCGGGGAGGGGAGCGCGGCAGGGTGAGAGGCGGCGGCGCGCAGGGCGTTCGCGGCGGCCGGGAGAGCGGCGGGGTGCGCGACCCGAACGAGCACGGTGAGCGCGCCCTCGACGACCTCGACCATCCCCGGTGGCGGCTGGGCGCGCAGCGACGCGGCGACCGCGGCCCGCGTGGCCCGGTCGGGGAACTCGGCGAGGACGGCCCGGTCCCCGCAGGGACGCAGGTCGACGGTCATGGCGGCAGCGAGCCCTTGGCCAACGGAGCCCACCGCCCTACGCCGTCACGAACGAGGCGACCTCGACCCCATGCGCCGCCAACCCGGCACGCACCGCCGCGGCGATGGCCACCGCCCCGGGCGTGTCGCCGTGGACGCACAGCGAGGCGGCGGTTACGGCGATCTCGGTGCCGTCGATGGCGGTGATGAGCCCGGTCGTGGCCAGCGCGACGGCGCGCTCGGCAATCACCGCCGGGTCGGAAAGGACGGCGCCGGGTATGCCGCGGGGCACGAGGGTGCCGTCCGCGGCATACGCCCGATCGGCGAACGCCTCGGGGACGGCGCGCAGCCCGGCCTCCTCGGTGAGCTGGAGCAGCGCCGACCCGGGCAGGCCGAGGATCGGCAGCGTGGGATCGAGGGTGCGCACGGCGTCGACGACCGCGCGCGCCTGAGCGTGGTGATGCACGGTCGCGTTGTAGAGCGCGCCGTGCGGTTTGACGTAGCGGACGGCGCTGCCGTGGGTGCGGGCGAGGGCGTCGAGGCCGCCGATCTGGTAGACGATGTCGGCGGTGAGGTCCGCGGGGTCGACGTCGAGGAAGCGCCGCCCGAAACCGGCGAGGTCGCGGTAGCCGACCTGGGCGCCGATGGCGACCCCGGCGGCGCTCGCCTGGGCGCAGGTCCGCCGCAGCGTGGTCGGGTCGCCGGCGTGGAAGCCGCAGGCGACGTTCGCCGAGGTGAGGTGGGGCAGGAGCGCGTCGTCGTCGCCAAGGGTCCAGGCACCGAACGACTCGCCGACGTCGGCGTTGAGGTCGATGCGCACCGTCATGAGTCGATTGTTACGCGGCGGAGCCGGCGAGGGCTCTGCGGATAGCCTCCGAACGCGAAAGATGCTCGCGCGCGGCATACGCATCGAGGGCGGCGATCTCTTCGGTCGTGAGCCGCACCGCGATCACCTGCATCGGCTCGGCGCCCCGGCCAGGTCGTCCCCGGCCACGGCGCTTCAGATCCTCGACGTCGTATCCGGCCTCGGCCTCGTCGGCCCACCGCTGGATCTGTGCGTCTGTCACCTGTTCGTCGGGACTCATGAGAAAATCGTATAACGTAAATTGTGGCAGTGGGTGGCAAACAGTCCGGGTTGGTGCCGGAGGCGCCCCACGCACGGATGACGGTCAATCGTGACCCGAGATGGCCCGCTGCGTAGGGTTGCTGGTGAGCGAGCGTTCGTCCTGGCAGACCACGACCTATGACCGGGCAAGGGCATCGATCTCGATAACCTCCCGGGCGCGCGCTTTCGATATAACGATGCTTCCGGGGGAAGACCCCTCCGCATCCTGGAGGTGCTCACCAACGTCCGTGTTGAGGTCGAGTCGCCCCGGCTTCGCTCGATGGCTCCGTAGGCCGCCCACCATGTTGTGCCGCAAACTGGGTGATCAGACCAGCGAAGGGGCCGCGATCCACGCGATCTCGAGCAGGGCCGCACAGACTGCGAATGCGACTGCAGCCCAACGCACCGGAGATCCGTTGACAGGGACCATGGCGATGCCAACGCCCGTCCAGAAGGCAACTATGGCAACGTTGTACGTCCACCGTGAGCGATTGATCCAGCGTTCACGAGCAACAACTTGATCCTCGTCCGCATGACGGGCGTGGATGGTTGCCTGCACCGTGAAGACGAAGCAGACCGCCGCAACGATCAAGAGCAGAATGGTCCAGTCCGGGAAGCGAAGCGCGGCAGGGGCCTGCAGAATAACCGAGATCATCGTGACTGTTGCTGCGGCAAGTAGTGCAGCTGCAACATCGGACAGCGCCCAGAAGGCACTCGGCGATCGGGTCACGTCACCCGAGTCCGGTCGGAAGTTCCTTCTTGGTGAGGCCGATCGGGGAGCCGCGGAAGCAGGTCGGGGAGCCGCGCCAAAGGGGTCAGGATCAAACTCAACGGAGAAGTCCAGCGAGCCTACCTGGGGAGAGGTCGAGAGGGGAGCCGCGCCAGGAAGCGTAGCAATCTCAGGCAGGTTCGAGGGGTTGCTGGGCGTTCTTAACTGGTCAGTCCACGGCCGACTTCGGTGATCGGTGTGATTTGGCGGTGCTGCCCTCCAATCGGGCTGGCGATCGACTTGCCCGCGGGTGGAGTTTGCTGGGGCACTCTGTGTATGACTCGAGTGAGGATCTCGATCCTCATCGTGACTTGGGCGCTCTCCGTCGGGCTCAGGCACATTCGCTAGGTTATCGAACCTCAATCTGAGTTGGGCGAGTTTCGTCACTCCTGCAGACAGTCGTCCTGCTGACCTGGCAAATGAGGCCAGTCGAGGTGGTGGGGATGTTGTCCACAGGCGGGGCGGTCGAGGGTGTGTCGTCCACAGGTTTGAGGAGGCCCTGGTGAGGCGCGCCGGTCGAGGTCAAGGTGGCGGTATGTCCTCAACACCTGCCCCGCCGGAGTCCACGCCGCAACTGGCGCTGGCCCGCCGCGGTGAACGGCTCGCCGCCCGCCACCTCACCTCGCTCGGCATGGTCGTCCTCGATCGCAACTGGCGCTGCCCCCACGGCGAGATCGACCTCGTGCTGCGCGACGGCGACGACCTGGTCGTCTGCGAGGTCAAGACCCGCAGCACAACGGCATACGGCGACCCTCTCGAGGCGATCACGTGGGAGAAGGCGCGTCGCCTGCGGCGGCTGGCCGCGGCATACCTCGCCACGACCACCCACCACCTGGCCGGGACGCGCCTCGACGCGGTGGGGATTTGGTGGCCCGAGGGTGGCCGACCGTCTTTGCGGCACGTGCGGGGGGTGGCGTCGTGAAACTGGGGAGGACACGGGCGGTGGCGTTGTCGGGCCTGGCGGGCACGGTCGTCGACGTCGAAGCGCACATCGCCGCCGGGCTGCCCGCGATGGCGGTGTCGGGACTACCGGACAAGGCGTGCGGGCAGGCCCCCGACCGCATCCGGTCGGCGGCGTCGGCGTCGGGCACGACCGTGCCGGCGCGCCGGATCGTCGTCAACCTCTCGCCCGCGTCGATCCCCAAGCAGGGGTCGATGTTCGATCTGTCCATCGCGGTCGCGGTGTTGGCAGCCGCCGGCGACATCCGATCCGGCCTCGTCGCAGACATCGTCCACATCGGCGAGTTGGGTCTCGACGGCAGTATCCGCAGCGTGCGCGGGGTCTTGCCGTGCGTCATGGCGGCGGCCCGCGCGGGGGTGACGGCGGTGGTCGTGCCGGTCGACAACGTCGCCGAGGCGCGCCTGGTGAGCGGCGTCCGGGTCAGTGCCGCGCGCACCTTGGGCGAGTTGCTCCTGTGGTATGCCGCGCACCGCGACACCGGGGCGCCGTTGCCGCTCGCTCCGGCCCCGTCGGCGACCGCGGAGCCGGTGAGGCGGGCCGTCGATCTCGCCGATGTCGTCGGTCAGCCCGAGGCCCGGTTGGCCGTCGAAATGGCGGCCAGCGGTGGTCACCACATGCTGCTGTCCGGGCCGCCGGGGGTGGGGAAGACGATGCTGGCCGAGCGCTTGGTCACGGTGTTGCCGCCGTTGTCGCGAGCGTTGGCGCTCGAATCCCATGCGATCCGGTCCCTGGCAGGGGTCCGGGTCGCCGGTGACCTCGATTGCACCCCGCCCTACGAGTCTCCGCACCATTCGGCGAGTGTCGCCGCCATCGTCGGGGGCGGGAGCGGGCAGGTGCTGCCCGGCGCCATTTCCCGAGCTCATGGTGGGGTGCTGTTCCTCGATGAGGCGGCAGAGTTCAAGACCTCGGTCCTGCAGACCCTGCGGCAACCGTTGGAGTCCGGAGTCGTGACCGTCGCTCGGGCCCGGGAGTCGGTGACGTTTCCGGCGCGCTTCCTCCTCGTGTTGGCCGCCAATCCGTGCCCGTGCGGGAAGGCCTGGGGGAAGGGCGCGCATTGCACGTGCAGCGCCCTGGATCTGCGGCGCTACCACAACAAGATGTCCGGGCCGCTCATGGACCGGATCGACATCCGGGTCACCGTGCCGCCGGTGCCGCGAGGGGCCTTCGGCGATCAGCGCGGGGAGAGCAGCGCCACCGTCGCCGGTCGAGTGCTGACGGCACGCGCGGCGCAGGCCGAACGCTGGCGCTCGCTGCGGGTCGGGCTCAACGGTCAGGTGCCCGGGCATGTGCTGCGCCGCGCACCCTATCGCCTGCCGAGCACGGTGACCGGAGTCCTCGACCGGGCCCTGGACGAGGGGAACCTCAGCCTGCGCGGCTACGACCGGGTCTTGCGGTTGGCCTGGACAGCGGCCGACATGGCCGGACGGTCGGTGCCGTCCCGCCAGGACGTCGGCTTGGCCCTCGGGCTGCGCGCCGGGGAGATGGCGGCATGACTCTCGACACCGGCTTGACCGTCGGCGGGGTGGGTGTGGGGTCCGACGAGCGCCTCGCCCGGATCATCTGGTCCCTGCTCACCGAACCCGGGCCGGGCGCCGCCCAGGCCTGGGTGCAGACCCATGGCGCCCTCGGGGCTCTCGAACTCCTCGTCGCCGGCGAGCTCGGCCAGGGCAGCGCGGCAGCCGGGCGTCTCGACGGGCTCGACGTCGCCAGCGTGCTGCGCGGGTTGGCCCGGCTGCGGGTGCGCGTCCTCATCCCCGGGGACCGGGAGTGGCCGGTCGGCCTCGACGACCTCGACGACCCGCCCTACTGTCTCTACGTCCGCGGCCCGGCCGATCTCGCCACGCTGCGCGAGCGGGGCATCGCCCTCGTGGGCGCCCGGGCGGCCACCCCCTACGGCACGACCGTGGCGCGCCGGATGGCCAGCGACCTGTGCGACCGGGGATACACGGTCGTCTCGGGGGCGGCATACGGAATCGATGCCGCCGCCCACGAGGGCGCGCTCGCCGTCGGCGGCACCACGGTGGCGGCGCTCGCATGCGGGCTGGACCGGGTCTACCCCGCGGGGCACGCCGACCTCATCGGGCGCATCATCGGCACCGGCGCGGTGGTGAGCGAACTGCCCCTGGGGTGGGCGCCCTACCGGCAGCGGTTCCTGCTCCGCAACCGACTCATTGCCGCGGCCACCGTGGGGACGGTGGTCGTCGAGGCCGGCCCCCGATCCGGGTCCCTCAACACGGCCAACACGGCCGATCGGGTATGCCGCCATGTCGCCATGGTGCCCGGCCCGGTGACCTCGCAGCTGTCGGTCGGGTGCCACGAGTGGATCAGGACTCGGGGCGCCTCGCTGGTCACCGACGCCGCCGATGTCCTCGACCTCATGGCGCCCCTCGGGGAACACGCCCAGGAAGAGCGGCGGGCACCCGAGGTGGCCGAGGACGCGGTCGAGGAGTTCGACGCCACCTTGTGGTCCGCGGTGCCGGTGCGTCGCGGGGCCGACCTGATGACCTTGGCCGCGGCCAGTGGCCTGTCGGCGACCGACACGCTCGCCGGTTTGGGCCGCCTCGTCATGTCGGGGTTGGTGGAACGGCGGGACGACCGATGGCGCAAGGTCCCGGCGGCGCGGCGGGCTCCGGCTACCGTGGCGGGGTGAGTATCGAGGAGTCCGCGGTCGAGGGCTTTGCGCGGTTCTTGCGGTCCGAGAAGGGGCGCAGCGAGCACACCGTGCGCGCCTACGTGGGCGACATCCGGGCCTTGTCGAACTATCTCGATGCGCACGGGGAACCGGGGGTGGGGCAAGTGCGCCTCACCGACCTGCGCGGCTGGCTTGGGTCACTGTCGGAATCGGGCGTCGCGCGCTCGACGTTGGCGCGCCGGGTCGCCTCGGTGCGGACGTTCTTTCGGTGGGCGCTGCGCGAGGGGTTGGCGGACAGCGATCCGACGCTGCGGCTGGCCGCGCCCAAGAAACTGCGCCCGTTGCCGCCGGTGCTGGGGCAGGCCGACGCCGCGGCTCTGCTCGACGTGGCCGCGGTGGCTTCCGACGACGACGATCCGGTGGGGGTCCGCAACGCCGCAATCCTGGAGGTGCTCTATGCCACCGGGGTCCGGGTGGGCGAACTCGTGGGGCTCGATATCGACGACATCGACTTCGCAGCGCAGGTGATCCGGGTCGTCGGCAAGGGCAACCGGGAGCGGACCGTGCCATTCGGGGTGCCGGCGCGGGCGGCGTTGGAGCGGTGGCTCACCATCGGCCGCCCCTCGTTGGTGACCTCGTCCTCGGGGCCCTCCTGCTTCCTCGGGGTGCGCGGTGGCCGCATCGATCAACGCCAGGTGCGCTCGGTCGTGCACGCCCTGTTGGCCCACACCCCCCAGGCTCCCGACCTCGGGCCGCACGGTCTGCGGCATACCGCTGCGACCCACCTCCTCGAAGGGGGAGCGGACCTGCGCACCGTCCAGGAACTCCTCGGGCACCGGTCGTTGGCGACGACCCAGCTCTATACGCACGTGTCGGTGGAGCGCCTCAGGGCGAGCTACGCGCAGGCCCACCCGCGTGCCTGAGTCTGCGAAACCTCACCCGGGCAGCAGGCTTGGGTGACGGATCGCCCGGGCCCCCGCCCCGACGACCCGACACCGAAACCTCACCCGGGCAGCGTGGGGAGCAGCACGATCTTCGGGATCGTGAGGAGGGCCAAGGGGTCGAGGTAGGTGTGGTCCCGAATGGCGCCCAGATGCAGGCACGCCGCCGGGGCGCAGTGCCCGGGCGCGGCGTCGATCACCCCGAGCACCTGCCCCCGGGTCACGCTCGCCCCGCGCGTCACGCTGGCCGTCACCGGTTCGTAGGTGCTTCGTATGCCGCTCGCATGCAGCACGCTCACCGTGCCCCGCCCGTCGATGACCCCGACGTAGAACACCGTGCCATCGGCCACGGCGGTCACGGACTGGCCGACCTCGGCCGCGAGGTCCACCCCGCGATGCCCGGCGCCCCAGGCAACCGGGGGCGCCCGGAACCGATGGACCACCCGGGGCCGGGGATCCAACGGCCAGGCCCACCGTGGCCCACCGGCGGCCCCGGCCCTGGTCCCCTCGTCGGACACCCCGGTCCCGGCCGCCCAACCCACGCCGCCCCTGACGGCCACCGATCGCGAATGCGCGGGCGGCGGCATACCGGTGACGACAAGAACGACAAGCGCCACGGTGAGGAAGAAGCGGCGGGCAGTGACGGCATCCATGACCCGACTCTCGACCGCCGCCAACACCAGGGCAAGGCGAGCGGCGGCCCTGTGGACGACACACCCCGGCGGCCCCGACCTGTGGATGAATGGCGGCTACCCGCGCAGCGCCGCCAACCGGCGCACGGCCTCCGCGAGGACCTCGTCGCGCTTGCAGAACGCGAACCTCACCAGGGTGCGCGCCGCCTCGACATCGTCGCAGAACACCGACACCGGCACCCCGACAACCCCTGCGCGTGTAGGCAATTCGCGGCAGAACGCCAACCCGTCGACGGCCCCGAGCGGGGCGGCGTCGGCGATGACGAAGTAGCCCCCGTCGGGCACCGCCACCGGCAGCCCCGCCGCGCGCAACCCGGCCACGAGCAGGTCCCGCTTGGCCGACAGGGATGCCGAGAGCGCGGCATACATCTGGTCGCCCAAACCCAGCCCGAGCGCGATCGCCGGCTGGAACGGCCCCGACCCGACGTACGTCGTGAACTGCTTGACCGCCCGCACCGCCGCGACCGCCGCCGCGGGCCCACTGACCCACCCGACCTTCCACCCGGTGGTCGAGAACGTCTTGCCTCCCGAGGAGATGGTGAGGGTGCGCTCCCGCATCCCCGGCAGGGTCGACATCGGCACATGCGCACGTCCGTCGAAGGCGAGGTGCTCGTAGACCTCGTCGGTGACCACCCACGCGTCGTGTTCGCGGGCGAGGGCGGAGACGAGGTCGAGTTCGGCCCGGGTGAATACCTTGCCGGTCGGGTTGTGCGGGGTGTTGAGGAGCACCAGCCGGGTCCGGTCGGAGAAGGCCGCCCGCAGCGAAGCCTCGTCGACCTGCCAGTCGGGGAACCGCAGCACCGACGTGCGCCGCACGCCGCCGGCGAGCGCGATGGAGGCGGCATACGAGTCGTAGTAGGGCTCGAAGGTGACGACCTCGTCGCCGGGTTGGACGAGGGCGAGGATGGTCGAGAAGATGGCCTCGGTCGCGCCGACGGTGACGAGGACCTCCGTGGCCGGGTCGATGTCGAGACCGTAGAAGCGACGTTGGTGGGTGGCGATCGCGTCGAGGAGTTCGGGCACGCCGGGGCCGGGCGGGTATTGGTTGCGCCCGCCCTCGATCGCGGCCTTCGCGGCGTCGAGGACCTCGCGCGGCCCGTCGGTGTCGGGGAAGCCCTGCCCGAGGTTGATCGCCCCGTGCTCGACGGCGAGCGCGGACATCTCGGCGAAGATCGTGGTCCCGAACGGGGTGAGGGCCGGGTTCCCGGGAGGTCGCGTCATAGAGCCGAGAGTATGCCGTGTGCTCACCTCCCGCTGCCCCGTTGACCTCACCCGTCTCCCCTTTCTCCCCTTTCCCGCCTGAAGTGCCTAACGTCCACTTCGCACCCCGAATGTTCGGGTGCGAACTGCCCCTTTCCCAC
>JAKOPT010000049.1 GCA_029778715.1 Actinomycetes bacterium
AGGCGCTGCTGCTCCGCTGCCCATGCTTTGAGCGAGGGCCGCTCGACCTCCGCCCGCAGGGTGCGCACCACCAATTCACTGAGGGTGATGTGCTCTTCACGAGCGCGGGCCCGGATGGCGGCATACAGGTCATCGGGGACGCTTTTCACCTGCAAGATCGCCATATTCATGATTCTATCATGAGATAAGCATGAACTGCCTTCAAGAAATGTGAGAACCGGAGGGCGGGTACCGGATTCTCGGGCCAGGCGCGTCTCTCAGCCAGGTGCAGCGTCGTGGCTGTTCCTGCGAAGTCCGGCACTCCGGCGCCGAGCAACTTGGGCGCCACGAGCAGGCGCAGTCCGCCAACCAGACCCCTGCACGATCGCACCCCTGCTAGCCTGCCGTTGCCGTGCAGTTGAGTCAGGAGGTGGTACCCGTGAACGTTTCGACGTGGGTGCTCCTGTCAGGGGTCACGGTCGGGCGATAGGTCGTCCGGGAGCGCCGCCGATCAGCAGCACTCCCGAAAGGCACGACCATGCACTTCACGTCCCGACAGCGCCTCGACGACATTCTCGTTGAGCGCGAGTTCACTCTCGGCGACTTCTCCGGCACGCTTTGGACGCCCACCTCTACCACCGCCTCGACACCTGCTCCGCTCATCTTGATGGGACAACCCGGCGGATTCAGCCTGCAACGAATGCTTCCCCGCTTGCGAGATCGGGCCCGAAGTTGGGCAGAGAAGGGACTCGCGGCGGTGGCGATCGAGCAGCCCGGGGCGGGTGATCGTGCCGCTTTGCCGGGCGCAGCGCAGGCACGGAAAGACCTCGTACGGGCGCTGGCCGCAGGGGATCGACCCGGGGAGGCCGTCATTGAGCAACTGATCCTTCCCCTGGTCGATCGGGCGGTCCCGGAGTGGCAGACCACTCTCGACGAGGTGCTCGCCCTTCCCGAGATCGGAGACAAGGTGGCGTTCTCCGGCGGTGTGATGGCCATCGGCGTCCGCCTGGCGGCGGTCGATCCGCGGGTTGTGGCCGCCGGCCTGTTCGCGGGAAGTTACGTGCCGCACGCCACCATGAACGAGGCCCGGCGAGTCACCATCCCTCTCCACGTCCTCCTGCAGTGGGACGACGAGGGCAACGATCGACAGATGGCGTTGGAGTTGTTCGATGCGTTCGGCTCCGCCGAGAAGACGCTCTACGCCAACATGGGAGGCCACACCGGCGTTCCCCAGTTCGCGAGCGATGACGCTGCTCGGTTCTTCGTCCGACACCTGTCGCCGAAGCAGTAGGACGGCGTCCCTGAAGTGCGCGGGACGATTCGCCAAGGCCCCTTGCGGTTGGAACGCCGGCCAGCCCCATTGGAACCACTTCTCCACGTCCTCCTGCCAGAAAGGGGAGGCACCGCAACATAACCGGCTCTTCGTACCTGAGGGTGGGGGTCATGGGGGTAGCCACCGCGGATGAGCACCATGCGTAGGCAGTCGTTGTCGCGGTTGCGAAAGCCGCGACGATGGATGGCAACTCCGAAGTCACCCTCGGCGACGCCGGAGCAATCGTCATCGTGCCAGAGAGGTCGCCCTTCACCCCCGCACGAGCACCTCCACCTCAGGATCAGCCCAGAATTCTGGTCAGCCCAGGTGCGCTGGATGGCATGCGGACTCTGTCTTTGAGCGCCGCGAAGGCTGACGATCACTACCGGGCGTCCTCGTTGGCTTCATCGCCCCGTACCGGTCGAGGTCGGCATAGGCAACCTCACCGCGCCGCATGCCCAAGTCCGTCACCCGCAGGGCTGTCCCAGGCCTGAGCCTCGCCACTGGCGTCCCAATCCTCGAAAGCTGCCTCGTATGCCGGGCGCCGTCAGGCGGGCTTGGTCCCGGACACCACCGAGTAGGCGCCGAGCCCGATGAGCATGACCCCTCCGCCTGCCTGCAAACGGGCCTGCCGACGTGGAGACCGGCCGAACCAGCCGCGCGCCGCACTGGCCGCGAGCGCCCAGACGCTGTCGCCGAGGATCGCCAGGACCGCGAAGATCGCGCCGAGCAGCGCCAGTTGGGGCGCGGGGTCGGCGTGCGGCGAGACGAATTGGGGCAGCAGGGCCCCGAGGAACACGAGCGACTTCGGATTGGTCAGACCGAGCACGAAACCCACCCGCAGGTCGGCCATCGTGGACCGCGGGGCCGCCGCAACCGCGCTGGCATCCACGTCGTCGTGACTGTGCCGGATCGCTTGCACCCCGAGCCAGATCAGGTAGAGCCCGCCGCCGACCTTGAGCACGGCCAGCGCCCCTGACACGCTCGCCAGCAACGCCCCGATCCCGACAGCCAACGCCAGACCCTGCACGGCCAGACCGACCCCGTTGCCCACGACGGTGAGCAGGGCGCTGCGCCGACCCACCGTCAACGCCCTCCCGATGGTGAATAGCACGCTCGGACCCGGCATGGCGATGACCAACAGGGCCACCGGGACAAACGCCAAGAGCCGCGATGGACAAACCATGGCCTGAGACTAGCGAGGGCATCCTGCGCCTTGGCCGCTCCTGTCCCGTGCGGGTCCCTCGGCGGACAGCCGCCCGTAGGAAGAGCTGCGCGACCCCTCCGGGCCGTACCAAATGTACAAATCAGCCATCAACTGCGACCATGAATGGCATGTCCCAAGTGACCGTCAGCGATGCCAGGGCTCGATTCGCGGAGGTCATAGATCAAGCCCGAGTCCAGCACGACCCGGTCTACCTCACCCGCCACGGCCGCCGTGTAGCAGCAGTGATCGACGCCAGCGACCTGGATCGACTCATCGAGGCCGCCGAGGACCTTGCCGATCTCGCGGCGGCCCGGGCGGCCCGCCAAGAACTCGCCGCGGGTGCCGCCACGATCCCCTGGGACGAAGTCAAGGCATCCCTGGGCTTGACGTGACCTATCGCGTCGAGTTCGCGCCCCACGCGGCCCGTCAGGTGCGCAAACTCGACCCTCGTGCGCGGCGCCGCGTGCAGGCGGTCATTGAACTCCTGGCCGACCAGCCCCGCCCGCCCGGTGCCACGATGCTCACCGGCGCGCACGGGTTGTGGCGCGTGCGCACGGGCGACTACCGGGTCATCTACGAGATCAACGACGGAGTACTGGTCGTCCTCGTGGTCGCCGTCGGACACCGCCGCGACATTTACGACCGTCACTGATCCGGCGAAATCGCATCCCACGGCCACCGTGCCCGGCAGCTATCGGGTGCGGGCGACGGTGCGGCGCATCGACAGGCCCTGCAACAGCAACGACGCCGCCAAAGCGGCCCCGACGCCCTCACCGGCGCGCAGCCGCAGCGACAGCAACGGCTCCAGGCCCAGTTCGCGCAGCACGATCGCATGGGCCCGCTCTCGCGACACTTGCCCGGCAATGAGGTGCGACTGCACCGCCGGCTCGATCATCGTCGCGAGCAGCCCCGGCAGCGACCCGCACAACCCGTCGAGCACAACCGGCGCGCCCGCGCCCACGGCGCCCAGGACCACCCCGGTGAGCAGGCACAACTCGGCACCGCCGACGCCGCGCAACGCCATCAGGGCCCGCTCCCCCGGCGAGCCCGCCGCGTCGACCGCCGGCCGCACACGGGCCACCGCTGCCTCGACGACGGCGAGTTTGCGCTCCAGGATCGCGCTGTCCGATCCCGCGCCCAAGCCCACGGCCTCCTGCGGCGTGGCACCCGTGAGCGCCGCCACCAGCGCCGCCGCGACCGTCGTGTTGCCGACGCCGACCTCGCCGAGCGCGACCAGCCCGCGGCGGGCCGCCGCCGCGCCGATCTCTCGACCGCGCCCCATCAGCAGATCGACGTCGTATGCCGTGAGCGCATCCCCCGTCGCCAAGTCCCCTCGGGCATCGCGCGGGCGCGCCATCGTCGCCCCCGCGACCGGGCCCCCGTCCACCCCGGCGTCGACGACGACCAACCCCAACCCGGCACCAGTCGCCGACGAAGCCCCCATCGACGTCCCCGCGACGGCCGCCTCGGTGACATCCCGCGTCACATGCACCGGGTAGGCCGACACCCCCAGCGCCGTCACCGGATGATCGGCCGCCGCCAACACCAAGGTGCCGCCCGACACCTCGCCGCCCCCCAGGGCCTCGATCCGCGACAACGCCCGGTCGAGCACCCCCAACGACTCGGGAGGCGACAACAACTCGTCGGCAGCATCGGTCGCTCCCGCGAGCGCCGCCGGAGCCGGCCCCCGCAAGTGCGACGTCGGCGCCGCCGGTTCGTCCGCACCGGCGGGCCAGCGCTCGGCCAAGACCACGTCCGCGAGCGGCATACGGGAAGACCAGGCGGCCCGCTCCAGGCCCGGTGCCGGCGGGCGCTCGTCCGGCCACCCCAGGCACAACCAGCCCAACGTCACCACGCCCTCGGGCAGGTGCAGCAACTCCCCCAACTCGGCCGGGTCGAAGAGCGTCACCCAGCCCATCCCCACCCCGTGTGCCCGGGCGGTCAGCCACATGTTCTCGATGGCGCACGCGCACGACCACAAATCGGCGTCCGGGAACGTCGCCCGCCCCAGCACCCCCAGCGCGGGGGTGCGCCGGTCGCAGGCGACGACGATCCCGATCGGTGCCTCCCGCAGCCCCTCCAACTTCAAGTCCAGGAGCCGGTTCGCCCGATCCGAGGTCAAATGCTCGGCCTGCGCCAACCGGGCTCGGTCGGCCAACCGCGCCGCCTGATCGCGGGTGGCCTGCGAGCGCACGACGATGAACCGCCACGGTTGGCTGTGCCCGACACTGGGACCGGCATGCCCGGCGGCGAGCACCGCGTCGACCACCTCATCGGGCACCGGCTCGGGCCGGTAGCGGCGGATGTCCCGGCGACCCGCCACGACCTGCGCCAACGCTTCCGTCACCGCCTCCCCCATGGCCCACCCGTCGGGGTCCTCCCGGCGCTCGCGGGCGCTGGTGGTATCCCCGATCAGCGGCACCGGGCGCGGGTAGCGACCCGACTCCGGGGCTGACGACGGCTGCGACGGCATACTCATTCCTCCAACTCACCTTCGACGTCAAGGTAGACCTGCTGCATCGCGGCCACCACGGCCGGGTCCGGCGCCGCCCACAGGCCGCGCTCGGCGGCCTCGCCGAGTTTTTCGATCATGCCGCGCAGCGCCCACGGGTTGGCGTGCCGCAAGAAGGCCTGGTTGACCTCGTCGAGGACGTATTCCTGGGCGACCGAGGCGTACATCCAGTCCGGCACCACCCCCGCGGTCGCGTCGAACCCGAAGAGGTAGTCCACGGTCGCGGCCAGTTCGAAGGCCCCCTTGTAGCCGTGGCGTTGCATCGCCGCAATCCACCGCGGGTTGACGACCCGGGCCCGGAAGATCCGGTTGGTCTCCTCCTGGAGGGTGCGGGTGCGCACCGCGTCCGGGCTCGTCGAGTCCCCGACGTAGGCGGCCGGTTCGGCCCCGGTGAGGGCCCGGATGGTCGCCACCATCCCGCCGTGGTACTGGAAGTAGTCGTCGGAGTCGAGGATGTCGGACTCGCGGTTGTCGACGTTCTTGGTCGCCACCTGGATCCGCCGATAGTTGCGCTCCATGTCGTCCTTGGCCGGTATGCCGTCGAGCCCCCTCCCGTAGGCGAACCCACCCCAGGCGGTGTAGACCGCCGCGAGGTCGGCGTCGTCCCGCCAGGTGCCGGACTCGATGACCTGGAGCAGGCCCGCGCCGTAGGACCCGGGTTTGGAGCCGAAGATCCTGGTGCGCGAACGGCGTTCGTCACCGTGGGCGGCGAGGTCGGCGAGGGCGTGTTTGCGGACGAAGTTGTCGTCGGGCGACTCGTCGAGGGCCGCGACGAGGGCGACGGCGTCGTCAAGGAGGGCGATGACGTGCGGGAAGGCGTCGCGGAAGAAGCCCGAGATGCGCACCGTGACGTCGATGCGGGGCCGGCCCAGTTCGGCCAGGGACAGCGGTTCGAGGCCGACGATCCGGCGGGAGGCCTCGTCCCAGATCGGCACCACCCCGAGCAGGGCGAGCACCTCCCCGATGTCGTCACCACTCGTGCGCATCGCCGAGGTCCCCCAGACGGACAGACCCACCGACTCGGGGTAGGCACCGCTGTCCTCGACGTAGCGGGCGACGAGGGAGTCGGCCATCGCGGTACCCGTCTGGTAGGCCAACCGGGAGGGGATCGCCTTGGGGTCCACGGAGTAGAAGTTGCGCCCGGTCGGCAGCACGTTAACCAGGCCGCGCAGCGGCGAACCGCTGGGACCAGCGGGGACGTAGCCGCCGTCGAGGGCATGCAGGACCATGGGGATTTCGCCGGTCGTGGCGGCCAGGCGGGGCACGATCTCGCGCCCGGCGAACATCAAGGCGGCGCCCACCCCGTCCCGATCGATCCCGTCGGCGGCACTCGCGCCGAGGACCTCCGCGACGACGCCCGGCACCGCGGCGAGGTCCCAGTCGGCGGCGGCGAGACGGCATACGAGATCGCGGGCGAGCGCCTCGATCCGGTCGGTTTCAGCCGTCCCGGCGTCCTCGGTCAACCCGAGCGCGGTCCGCAACCCCGGCACCTGGTCACCGACCCCGCCGAAGATCTGGCGGGCCCTCAGCATGGCAAGCACGAGATTGACCAGCGCGTCCCCGGTGGGCGCCTCCCCCAGGATGTGGAGCCCGTCACGGATCTGGACGTCCTTGATGGCGCACAGGTGGTAGTCGATCTGCCCGACCAGGTCGTCGAAGGCGTCCTCCTCGGGCCTATCGCTGAGGCCGAGGTCCTCGTCCATCTTGGCCGCGCGCAGCAGGGTCCAGATCTCGCCCTGGAGCGCCGGCGCCTTGGCCGGGTCCATCGCTGAGACGTTGCCGTATTCGTCGAGGAGTTGCTCCAGCCGGGCGATGTCGCCGTAGGTTTCAGCGCGGGCCATCGGCGGCACGAGGTGGTCGACGATCGTCGCGTGGGCGCGGCGCTTGGCCTGGGTGCCTTCGCCGGGGTCGTTGACGAGGAACGGGTAGATGAGCGGCAGCGACCCGAGCGCGGCGTCGGGCCCGCACGAGGGCGAGAGGGCGAGATTGTTGCCGGGCATCCACTCGAGGTTGCCGTGTTTGCCGACGTGGACGATGGCATGCGCCCCGAACTCCTCCTCGAGCCACCGGTAGGTCGCCACGTAGTGGTGGGTCGGCGGCAGGTCGGGGTCGTGATAAATGGCGATCGGGTTCTCCCCGAACCCCCGCGGCGGCTGGACGAGGATGACGACGTTGCCGGACACCAGTGCGGCACAGACGATCTCGGGTTCGCCGCCGTTGGAGACCGCCGAGTCGTCGACATAGAGAGTGCCCGGCGCCTCCCCCCAGTGCTCGACCATGTCGGCGCGCAGATCCGCCGGCAGCGCGGCGAACCACGCGGCATACGTCGACGCCTTGATCCGGACGTGGAATCCCTCGACCTGTTCCTGGGTGAGCCAGTCCGCGTCCTGCCCACCGGCGGCAATGAGGGCATGGATGAAGGCGTTGCCCGCGGTCGTGTCCGGCGCCTCACCCTCGACCGGGGTCACCTCGTCCAGGCCCGGTATGCCGCCGGGCTCGCCGAGGTCGTACCCGGCCTCGCCCAGCGCGCGCAGCAGCCGGATCGTCGACACCGGCGTGTCGAGGCCGACCGCGTTGCCGATCCGGGAGTGCTTCGTCGGATAGGCGGACAGGACAAGGGCGATCTTGCGGTGCGCCGTCGGGGTATGCCGCAGCCGGGCATGGTTGACCGCGATCCGGGCCACCCGGGCGCAGCGCTCCGGGTCGGCGACGTAATGCGGCAACCCCTCGTCGTCGGTCTCCTTGAAGGAGAAGGCGACGGTGATGAGCCGCCCGTCGAACTCGGGCACGGCGACCTGGGTGGCGACGTCGAGGGGGCTCATCCCCTCGTCGGACGCCTCCCAGTCCGCGCGGCTCCAGGTGAGGCAGAGCCCCTGGAGGATCGGGATGTCGAGGGCGGCCAGCGCCGCGACATCCCACGCCTCGTCGTCCCCGCCGGCCTGGGCCTCGGCGGGTTTGGTGCCGCCGGCGGCCAGCACCGTCGTCACGAGCGCATCGAGGGTCCCGAGGTGGTCGAGCAGGTCGGCGGGAGCGTCACGCAACGACGCGGCATACAGCGGGACGCCGATCCCGCCGGCGGCGTCGATGGCATCGCAGAGCGCGTGGACGTAGGCCGTGTTGCCCGCGACCTGCTGGGCCCGGTAGCACAGGACACCGACCCGGGGCCGCACCCCCTGGGGCGCCCCGTCGTGGGGAGCAGCCGCCGGCGGGATCGACGGGTCGAGGTCGGGACGGGTCAATTCGCCCCAGATCGGCAACTCGACCGGAGGTTCGAAGCCCTCGCCGGTGAGGAGCAGGGTGTCGCTGAGGAAGGCGTGCAACTGACGCAGGTTGTCCGGGCCGCCCTGGGCGAGGTAGCGGTGGGCCTCGTGGACGACCCCGGCAGGGACGTTGCGGGAGAGTTCCATGAGGGCGGCGTTGGGGGTCTGTTCCCCGCCGAGGACGACGAGCGGTATGCCGGTCTCGGCGATCCGCCGGAAGCCGCTGCACAGGTCTTGGGGGCCGCCGAGGATCCTGGCGACGACGATGTCGGCCCGCTCCAGCTCGGGACCGAGGTCGGCATGCGCTGGGCGCGCCGGGTTGGCGAGCAGGTAGTCGGCGCCGCTGGCCCGGGCACTGAGCAGATCGGTGTCCGAGGTGGACAGCAAGGCGATGCGGGGCATCGTCGGCACTCCTTCACCGGGGTCCGCGCCCCGGGCGTTCGCGGGAGCCGAGCCCGGCGGCATACCGGGCCTGGCGGGCCGGTCGCGTTCCTGACTCCCCGCCAGGCCTCGGCGTCGCCGGGCCCGCGGGTCACAGTGGCGGGACCGTCTCGGATTTGCACCGGGTTCCGCGAGCCTGCACCGCGAGCCAGGATATCCGGCCTTCCCGCTCCCTCCGCCGAGGGCGTGGGGTGGTGGGTGACCTACCCCGTTGGAGTTACCTGGCCGGCGGTCGGGTGGGCCGCACCGGGTCGTCGGTGACGGGGTCGACGGTGGCTAGTCCAAGGTGGCGGGCGGTCGTGGCCATGGTGACGTCGTGAGTACAGATGACGATGTCGTCGATCCCGCTACGCAAGGCCGAGGCCAGATGGATGGCATCGAGAGTCTTGACGTGCGGCACGATCGCTTCCGCCTCCTGCAGCACCGCGTGATCGAGGGGCACCACGGCGACGTAGTCGAGGACAACCTCACGCCGCTCCAATGGCAGGCCGAGGCGCCGAAGCGCCCGCGTCATCTCGGTGCGGAGCAGCCGCGACGAGAGCACCGGCTCGGCAGCGCGGGTGACCTGTTCGAACCAGTGAGCCGCCGCCGGAGAATGACCGAGAACGATCCGCAACGCCACCGAAGAGTCGAGATAGGAAGCCGTCACCAGTCACCCTTGAGATCGTCGAGGAATTCGTCCATCTGCATTCCGTTGGGCAATTCGACCCGAGTCAACGACGAGGTATCTGCTGGCCCGGTGCGCCTGGCTGGGATGACCGCGGCCGACGAAACGACCGGGACGATGTGGGCAATCTCGCGATGGTGCCGGGTCACGCGGTAACTCTCACCGGCTTCGACCTCGTCGAGCATCCGCGTGGGGTTCTGACGGAGTTCGCCGACGGAGATGGACTTCATGGAACGAGCCTACGGAGATTTGTCTACTCATGTCTAGATAGACTGGTGTGAGAGGGGAAGGCCGCGGCATACGCTTGGTGGCGTGACTGAACGCGACGGAGCCGACCGCTGTCCCGGGGTGCTACGCCCCTTCATCGCCGACGACGGGGCCATCATCAGGGTCCGCGTCCCCGGCGGCCGGATGTCGGTGGCCACCCTCGCCGCGCTGTCGGCGGTCGCCGCCGAGTTCGGCGCCCCCCTGCTCCAACTGACCAGTCGCGGCAACATCCAACTGCGCGCCCTGCCCGACCCGCTGCCGAGCACCCTTGTCGACAAGATCGCCGCTCTCGGCCTGCTCCCCAGCCCCACTCATGAGCGGGTCCGCAACATCCTCGCCGCGCCCCTTGCCCCGCACCTCGCGCCGCTCGTCGCCGAACTCGACGCCGCCCTCGTCGCTGCTCCCGACCTTTCGGCCCTGCCCGGCCGGTTCCTCTGGGCGATCAGCGACGCCACCGGAGCCGTCCTCACCCAGCCGTGGGATGTGGCCTACCAAGACCTCGGGGACGACCACGGGCGGGTGCTCGTCGGCGGCTACGCCCTCGACGTGAGCCGCGCCGACGCCGTGCCCACCCTCCTCGAGCGCGCCCGGCTCTTCCTCGCCCACCGCGGGGGTGAGCGCGCCTGGAACGTCAGAGATCTGCCCGCCGACTCGCCGGTGTTCGCCGGCATGACCCCGTATGCCGTGTCGGCCGCTCCCCCGTTGCGCCCTGGCCCCGTCGGCGCCGACCTCGTCGTCGGCGTGCCGCTGGGGATGCTGCGCACCGCCCAGGTGGCCGCGCTCGCCTCCGCCAGTGACGAGGTCGTCGTCACCCCTTGGCGCTCGGTCGTCGTACCCGGCGGGGCCTATCTCGCTCCGATGCTGCGCGGGCTCGGGCTGGCCGTCGACCCCGATTCCCCATGGGCGCGGGTATCAGCCTGTGTCGGAGCGCCGTTCTGCCGGCGCACCACGACCCGCACGCTCGACCTGGCGACCGCCGCGACCAAGTCGCTCGCCGGTCCGGGTCCGCTCGTCCACGTCGTGGGCTGCGACCGGCGCTGTGGCGAACCGTCGACCGAGCACGTGAGCGTCGTCGAGCCCTCCTCGGTCGATCAGGTCCTGGCCGCCGCGGGAGTGTCGGCATGAGCGGGGCTGTTGCCAACGGCATACCGGAGCCGGACGGCGCGGGCCAGGCCGGGGCGGACGGCCCCGGGATGCGCCCACCGACGCGCCGCTACGACTACGTGACCGACGGGCAGGAGATCTACCGCCGCTCGTTCGCGATGATCCGCGAGCGCGCCGACCTCTCCGGGTTGCCCGCCGACCTCGAGGTCGTCGCCACCCGGCTCATCCACGCCGCCGGCGACACCGACATCGTGTCCCGCATCGCCGCCTCACCCGACGTGGTCGAGGCGGCCCGGGAGGCGTTGGCGGGCGGGGCGCCGATCTTCACCGACTCGGTCATGCTCGCCTCGGGGATCACCCGGCGGCGGCTGCCCGGCGACAACGAGATCGTCTGCACCCTGCGCGACCCGCGGGTGCCGGGGCTGGCGGCGGCGTGGGGCACGACCCGGGCCGCGGCGGCCGTCTCGCTGTGGGGCCCGCGCCTCGACGGCGCCGTCGTCGCCATTGGCAACGCCCCGACCGCCTTGTTCCACCTCCTCGAGGTCGTTCTCGACGGCGGGCCAAGGCCCGCGGCCATCGTCGGTATGCCGGTCGGTTTCGTCGGCTCGGCCGAGTCCAAGGAGGCCTTGGCGGGGCACCGGTTGGCGGATGGCTCACAGGTCCCCTGGATCACCGTCCACGGGCATCGCGGCGGGTCGGCAATGGCCGCCTCGACCGTCAACGCGTTGGCGACCGCCTCGGAACTGGCATGACGGGCTCCGTAGCCGGCGCCGGGATGGACCGGGCCGAACCGGGTCATCTCTACGGGGTCGGGGTCGGACCCGGCGACCCTGGCCTCATCACCCGCCGCGCGGCCGCCCTCGTCGCCAGCGCCGATGTCGTCGCCTATCACCGGGCCGCTCACCGCCCGTCGACCGCGCGGGCGATCGCCGCCGACCTCATCCGCGACGGGATCGTCGAGGAACCGCTGGTCTACCCGGTGACGACCGGGACGACCGACCATCCGCTCGGCTATTACGGCGCCCTCGCCGACTTCTACGACGAGTGCGCGACACGCTTCCGGGAGCACCTGCAGGCCGGGCGTTCGGTGGTTTGCCTCGCCGAGGGCGATCCGCTCTTCTACGGGTCGTTCATGTACGTCCTCGATGCGTTGCGCCCCGAGTTCCCCACCGAGGTCGTGCCGGGTGTGACGGCGATGGCGGCGGCCTCGGCGGCGGTCGGGGTGGGGCTGGCCCGCCACGAGGACACCGTCACCGTGCTGCCGGGCACCCTGCCGGTGCCGGAGTTGGCGCGGCGCCTCGCCGACACCGACGCCGCGGTCATCATGAAACTCGGCCGCACCTTCGCCGGGGTCCGCGAGGCGCTGCGCCAGGCCGGGCTACTCTCGCGAGCCGTCTACGTCGAGCACGCGAGCCGCTCGGGTCAGCGGGTGATCCCGGTCGCGGACGTCGACCCGGCCTTGGTCCCCTACATGTCCATCGTCGTCGTGCCCGGACGTGATCTGCGCGCCGATGCGGCCGGTCGCGCCGCGGCCCTCGCCCCGACCCCAGCGGTGGGTGAGCCGGGCGCGGACGGTGAGCGGGCGGCATACGGGACGGTGTTCGTCGTGGGGCTGGGACCCGGGCCGGAGCGCTGGCTCAGCCCGGAAGCCCGCGAAGTGCTCGGGAGGGTCAGCCACGTCGTCGGCTACGGGCCGTATGTCGCGCGGGTGCCCCAGCGGGACGGGCTCACTCGGCTGCCGAGCGGCAACACCGTCGAGGTGGACCGTGGCCGGCAGGCCTTGGACCTGGCGCTGGCCGGGCACGACGTCGCCGTCGTCTCCGGGGGTGACGCGGGCGTGTTCGGGATGGCGGCGGCCGTGTTCGAGGCGGCCGCGACCGATGAGTCGTATGCCGCGGTGCCGGTCCACGTCGTCCCCGGCATCACCGCCGCGCACGCCGCCTCGGCCCTGGCCGGGGCCTTCCTCGGGGCCGACCACGCCCTCATCTCCCTCTCCGACCGGCTCAAGCCCTGGTCCGTCGTCGAGGCCCGGTTGCGGGCGGCCGCCCGCGCCGACCTGGCGATGGCGTTCTACAACCCCCGCTCGGTGAGCCGGCCGGACCAGTTGGGTGAGGCGCTGGCGGTGCTCCGCTCGGAACTGCCCGGCGACCGTGTGGTTGCCATCGCGCGCAACGTCGGCCGCGACGGGGAGGAACTCACGGTGACGACCCTCTCGCAGCTGGACCCGAGCACGGTCGACATGTCGTGCCTGGTGCTCATCGGGGCGGCCTCGACGCGCGTCACCCCGACCGGTCGGGTCTGGACTCCCCGCTGGGTACCCTCTCGATCGTCTCATCCGCCCCTTGTCGCTTCTGACGATTCGTCGTGACCCGAGGGTCAGGGCCCCGGAAAGGTCAAGTCTTGGCAGGTGAAGGCGCCTGTTTGGCGTCTTCAGGGGGTTTGAGTCGTCGCGTATCGCGGTGGCGGACCTTGATAGTCCGGCTCGTGTGGCGTTTGTGTCCTAGTTGAGTCGTCTGCGCAGTTGTCAGGACTTTGCTCTGGGGCAGCCTCTTCAACGCCGTGAGTAGTGATTCGAGCGTCCGGCCGCCGTATTCTCTTCGTATGACGGTGGTGACGTTTCGGAGCAACCCCGAAATCGAGCGGCTTCTCGACCAACTCGCGGCCGACGGCGAAACCCGCTCGGACACCATCCGGCGGGCGCTGATCGACGCCGCCCGCCTCAGAGAGCGGGAGGCGATGCGCGCCGAGGCGCTCGCCGCCGCAGCCGACCCGGAAGACCTTGCCGAGTCTCGAGCGGTCCGACTGTTCATGGACGAGCAGCGTGCGTGGTGACGTCTACGAGTTCCGGTCGCCGCCGGGACGCCGTGGCCACGAACAACGCGGTCAGCGATACGCGGTGATTGTCCAGTCGGATGACCTCCCGCTGTCGACCACCATTGTCGCTCCCACGTCGACCTCGTCTCGACCGGCGAGGTTCCGGTGCCCCATCGAACTCGGTGGAGTGCAGACCTTCGTCTTGCTCGAGCAGATGACGGCCATCGACCCCGAGCGTCTCGGACGATGGGTCGGGCGCCTCACTCAGGCGGAGTTGCGGCAACTCGATCACGCCCTCAGGCTCGTCGTGGCCCTGGACTGACTGCTGTCAGCGCAAGAGGGCGGCCACGTCGGCGGCGGTGCGCGGCGGGAAGGTCACGTCGATCTCCCGGCCGAGGCGGCGCAACAACTGCACCGGCCAGGGCAGCGCCAAGTGCGCCGACCGCATGAGCCCCTCGTCGGTCATCACCTTGACGAGTACGTCCTGACGCACGAACCGATCGGCGACCACCGCCACCTCGTCGGCCCACGACCAGGCCAGATCCACGTCATGAGTCGACATGACGACGGTGGTGCCCTGCGCCTCCAACGCGTCCAGCGCCGCCATCATCGCGCCGATGCCGCGGGGGTCGAGACCAGCCGTCGGTTCGTCCAGGAGGAGCACGTCCGGTCGCATCGCGACGGCTCCCGCGATCGCCACCCGTTTGCGTTGCCCGTACGACAACTGATGTATGCCGCGGTCGGCCAATGCCGTGATCCCCAGCAACTCCAGGGCCTGCTCGACCCGGGCCCTCACCTCGGGCTCGGGCAGGCCCAGGTTCATCGGCCCGAACGAGACGTCCTCGCGCACCTGCGCGGAAAACAACTGGTCGTCGGGGTCCTGGAGGACCAACTGGACCCGCTGTCGATGGGCGTTGAGGTCCTTGGCCCGGTGCCGCACGGCCACGCCGTCGACGAGGATCTCGCCCCGAGTCGGGCGATGGGCCCCGGACAGGCACCGCAGCAACGTCGTCTTGCCCGACCCGTTCGCGCCGAGCAGGGCCAGCCGGCGCCCCCGGGTCACTCCCACGGAGACGCAGTCGAGCACGTCCGGATGCCCCGGGTAGCCCGCATGGATGCCCGAGGCGGACAACACGGCATACGGCACCGGCTCATGGGACTCGATCCGGTGTGTCATCGCCACCCCACCGACCAGCAAGCCAAGGCCACCACGAGCGCCCCCGAGGCCGCGACGAACGGCACCGACACCGGCCGGTGGACCGCCAAGGTGCGCAGGGACGTCGTGTACCCGCGGCCGGCAAGTCCGTCTTCGAGGCGGCGAGCCCGGGACCAGGCCTGGGTGAGCACCGCAGCCCCCAGCGATCCGATGCTGCGGCGGGCGGAGCGACCGGTGGCGTATCCAAGGCGCGCGGTCTGGGCCTCCCGGATCGACCCCACGGTGTCGAGGAGAGTGAACAGCATCCGGTAGATCAGGGCCGCGATGTCGATGATCGCCTCGGGCACGCGCAGCCGCCGCAGCCCGGTGAGCAGGTCGCTGACCGGCGTGGTCGTCGCGAGCAGCATGAGCGCGGCCATGGCGGCCATCGAGCGGCCCGTCACCTCGATCGCCCGGGCCAGCGTCTCGTCGGTGACCGCCACCGGACCCCACGACCACAGCGCGCCCCTCCCCGATCCGCTGCCGATCGTGATCGCCACGGAGACGGCACTGATCGCGACGAAGAGCGCCGGCGCGGCGACCGCCTTCAGGTAGGTGCGCGCCGGCACCCTCGCGCCGGCCAGCGCGGCAACGACCGCGACGACCAGCACCGCGAGGACAATGGCCGGTCGGGTCGCGGTCACGGCCACGGCGAGCAGCCCGAGCGCGAGCACGGACTTCTCGGCCGCGGAGCGGGACCGCCAGGCGTTGGTCCAGGCCGCTTCGTCGATGGCGAGCCGGGCCACGTCAGGCGTCGCCGCTCGCGCGGTGTTTGGCGCGCTCGCGCAGCCGGCCCAGGATGTAGCCGACGACGCCGGCGCCCAGGGCGGCCTGCAGGGCGAACAACCCGGATTCGACCTCGGCGCTCTTGGGCTGGAACACCGAGTGGAACCACGGCTGGTATGCCGGGTGGCTGGCTTGAATCGCCTCGGTGGCCGCCGAGTCGGTGCCGCCGAATTCTGCCCCGCCGGCGACGAGGAACGTCCCGGCGAGGATGGCGAGGGCGAGCATGATCAGGCCGATCGTCGACAGGTGCCTACGCATGGGTGACCTCGTGCTCGCTCGACTCGCGCTCGGTGCGCGCGGCAAACCCGCGGACCCCAAGATCGGCCAGTTCCGGGCCGGCCCAGGCCGCGAGCGCCCGGAACAGCAGCACCCCGACGATGCCCTCGACGACGGCGAGGGGCACCTGGGTCACCGCGAAGATCCCCATGAACCGCGCCCACGCACCGAGGAAGCCCGATGTGGGGTCGGGAAAGGCGAGCGCCAACTGGGTCGCCGTCGTCACATAGGTGGCCAGGTCGGCGACGGCGACCCCGACGAACACGGCCACCGCGAAGGGGGCCTTGCGCAGCAGGCGGTAGGCGGCATACCCGGCCCACGGTCCGACGATCGCCATCGAGAACGTGTTGGCGCCGAGCGTCGTCAAGCCCCCATGGGCGAGCAAGAGCGCCTGGAACACCAGCACGATGCAGCCGAGCACCGCCATCACCGGAGGACGGAAGATGATCGCCCCGACACCGGTGCCCGTGGGGTGCGACGACGAGCCGGTCACCGAGGGCAGTTTGATGGCCGACAACACGAACGTAAAAGCGCCCGCGGCACCGAGGAGGATCCGTGACGTTGGATGATCACGGACCACGCGGCGCACCTCGCGGGCCCCGTGGATCACGAATGGGGCAGCGGCCAGCGTCCAAGCGGCGGCGTGGAGGGGAGGGAGAAAGCCCTCGGCAATGTGCATGTCGCACCCTTTCCCCGGGATTGCGCGTCCCGGCATCGGGGACACGGCCCGAGTTCCTGACTCACGGATGACCCGCTCACAGTGGCGCGACCGTCCCGGATTTGCACCGGGTTCCTCGTCGTGAGCCGTGCTGGCGCTCACCCTAGCGCACGGGTCTTCGCCGGTATGCCGCGTCGCGGCCCCGCGGCATACCGCACCCCGGGTGCACCGCGGGACTCAACCCTGGAGCGAGCGGCGGATGGCCGCGTCGAACGCGAGTTGGGCCCGCCCGAACCCCTCATGGGCGGCCAAGAACCGCTCCGCTCCGCCCTCGCGCTGCAACTGGCGTTTCCCGGCCCGGCCCCACTCCTCGATCACCCAGGCGTCGAAGAAGTGCGGCGCCTTGGTCGCCACCGACGAGGAATGGGAGCGGGCATCGGTGATGAACGCCTCGGCGAGTTGCGGCACGCCGGCGCCGGTGCGCGCACTCGTGCGGAAGATGGGCAGGCCATCGCCGGCCTCGGGGCGTGCCAGCCACAAACTGGCCCGCAACTGGTGGTAGGTCGAGCGCGATGCCGGTTCGTCGCACTTGTTGATGATGAACACGTCGGGCACCTCGATGATGCCCGCCTTGAGGTATTGCAACTCGTCACCCCCCAAGGGGGCGATGACGAGGTAGACCCGGTCGGCCAAGTGGCGGATGTCCGCCTCACTCTGCCCGACCCCGACCGTCTCGACGAGGACCACATCGAAGAGCAGGGCGAGGGCACGGCATACCTGGAAGGTGGACGGGGCCAACCCACCCAAGGCGGTCGCCGACGCCTGACTGCGGAAGAAGACCCGCTCGGGAGCACCGACGACGTTCATCCGGGTCCGGTCGCCGAGGAGCGCACCCTTGGAGGTCGGGCTCGACGGGTCCACGGCCACGATGGCTAACCGCAGCGCGGGGTCGTTGGCGGTCAGCAGCCCGGCGAGCGCGGCCAGCAGCGTCGACTTGCCCGACCCGGGCGTGCCGGTCACCCCGAGGATGCTGCTGCGGTGCCCGCGCTCGCGGGCCGCGTCCTCGAGGGCCGCGATGGCGGCATCCCGGGGCAAGACGGCGCTCGGCCGGACATCCTCGACCAGGCTGATGAGCCGGGACACGGCATACCGGCCCCCGGTGAGCGCCTCCTGAGCGACCGCGACGGCGGCCGCGATCCGATCAGGTGGCGTCGACAACGCTCTCCTCGAGGAGCGAGGTCACCGATTCCATGATGTCGATGAGGTCGTAGTCCGAGGGGGTGAACACCTTGGCCACCCCGAGGGCCTGCAACTTCGGGAAGTCGGCGAGCGGGATGATGCCACCGAAAACGACCTTGATGGAGTCGGCGCCCTCGGCGTGCAGGCCGGTCATGATCTGCTCCGCCAACTCGACATGGGAACCGCTGAGCACCGAGGCGCCGATGACGTCGGCACCCTCCTCGATCGCCGAACGGACGATCTCCTCCGCGGACAGCCGAATGCCGGAGTAGATGACGTCGAACCCGACGTGCCGGGCCGACACCGCGATGACCTCGGCGCCGTTGGAGTGCCCGTCGAGACCGGGTTTGCCGACGACGATCCGGGGCCGGTGGCCCAAGACGTCGACGAGGGCATCGGTGCGCGCCCGCAACTGCTCGACGCGGTCGCCGGTGAGGCCGAGGCGCTGGCCGTCGACGCCGGTCGCCGGCCGGTACTCCCCGAACACCTGGCGCAGCGCCCGCGCCCATTCCCCGGTCGTGACCCGGGCCAGGGCGCACTCGATCGAGGGCTCCATCATGCTCGCGCCGCTGCGCGCGGCCTCCTTCAACGCCGCCAGCGCGGCCTTGGCGCGCGCGTCGTCACGGGTATGCCGCACGGTGTCGAGGTTGGCGAGCGTCTCGGCGGTGGCGCTGGCGTCGATGGTGAACAAGCCACCGTCCTCGCCGCCGAGCAGCGGCGAGGGAAGGCCGTCGGTCCACTTGTTGAGGCCGACCACGATCTGCTCGCCGGTGTTGATCCGGCTGACCCGCTCGGACATCGAGCGGACGAGGGCCGACTTCATGTAGCCGTTTTCGATGGCGCCGACGACCCCGCCCATGCCGAGGATGCGGTCGATCTCCTCGCGGGCTTGGGCCTTGAGTTCCTCGACCTTGGCTTCGACGACCACGCTGCCCTCGAACAGGTCGGGGTATTCGAGCAGGTCAGTTTCGTAGGCGAGGATCTGCTGAAGGCGCAGCGCCCACTGCTGGTCCCAAGGACGCGGCAGCGACAGGGCCTCGTTCCACGCCGGCAACTGGAGGGCGCGGCAGCGGGCGTCGCGGGAGAGCGTCACCCCCAGCGCCTCGATGAGGATGCGCCACGCGTTGTTCTCCGGCTGGGCCTCGGTCAGGCCGAGGGAGTTGACCTGCACGCCGTAGCGGTAGCGGCGGAAGCGTGCGTCCTGGACGCCGTAGCGCTCGGCGGTGATCTCCTCCCAGAGTTGGGTGAAGGCGCGCATCTTGCACATTTCCTCGACGAACCGGATGCCCGAGTTGACGAAGAAACTGATCCGCCCGACGAGGCGCTCGAAGTCCGAGGGCGGAATATTGCCGCGTTCCTTGAGCAGGTCGAGCAGGCTGATCGCGTTGACGAGCGCGAACGACAACTCCTGCACCGGGGTGGCGCCGGCCTCTTGGAGGTGGTAGCTGCAGATGTTGGACGCGTTCCAACTGGGGGCGTTGACCAGGCAGAACTCGTACATTTCGGCGATGATCCGCAGGCTCGCCTCGGGCGGGAAGATGTAGGTGCCCCGGGCCAGGTATTCCTTGATGAGGTCGTTCTGGGTGGTGCCGCTCAGTTTGTCGACGGCGGCGCCCCGCTCGCGGGCCAACGCGACGTAGAGGGCAAGCAGCCACATGGCCGTGCCGTTGATCGTCATCGACGTGTTCATCTCTTCGAGGGGGATCTGGTCGAAGAGGATCGCGAAGTCGTCGAGGCTGTTGATCGGCACCCCGACCTTGCCCACCTCGGGGCGGGCGATGGGGTCGTCGGAGTCGTAGCCGCACTGGGTCGGCAGGTCGAAGGCGATCGACAGGCCGGTCTGGCCGCGGGAGAGGTTGGAGCGGTAGAGCTCGTTGGACGCCCGGGCGCTGGAGTGGCCGGCATACGTGCGGATGATCCAGGGCCGGTCGCGCGTCGGCTGCCCGTCAGGGCCGACGATCACGTGCGCGGGAGGCGTGTCCGATCCGGGGTGAGCCACCGCGGGCGTTTCGGCGGATTTGGTCTCCTGGGTCGTCATTCGTAGGCCTCTCTGTCGCCGCGTGATCGCACGCCATGATGTGTTCTCAAGCGTTGCCGGAACTGTGGGGCCTGTCCACTTTCCGGGGCTGGCTATGTCCGACATCACGTCCCGGCGCGCGACCGGTCGGCGAGGGCCGCCGGCGGACCGCGATTGGGCCTCGCTGGCGACGACGCGTCGGCCGGTCGCTAGTCCTGGCTCGGCACCGCGCAGCCACCGCGCGAGGAGTAGAGGTGGGACTCGATGAAGCCCTCCGCGTCGAGGGCCCAGCCCACGATGATGACGGCCGCCTGCCGCAGCCCGGCGGCTTCGACCTGGTCGGCGATATCGGCGAGGGTGCCGCGCAGGATGAGTTCGGCCGGCTGGCTCACCTGGGAGCCGACGACGACCGGGCAGTCGGGGCCGTAGTGGCCGGCCAACTCCGTGGCCAACCGCCGGGTATGCCGGATCGCCAGGTGGAGCACGAGCGTCGCGCCGGTCGCGGCATACGTGGCCAACTCCTCCCCCGGCGGCATCTTCGTCGAGTCGCGCTGGGCCCGGGTGAGGACAACGGTCTGGGCGATCTCGGGGACGGTGAGTTCGCGCCCGACGAGGGCGGCGGTCGCGGCATACGCGGGGACGCCGGGGGTGACGTCCCAGGGGACGCCGGCGCGATCGAGGCGGCGGGCCTGTTCGGCGATCGCCGAGTAGATGCTGGGGTCACCGGAGCACAGCCGGGCGACGTCGTGCCCGTCCTCGTGAGCCTTGACGAGGCGGGCGGTGATGTCGTCGAGGTTGAGGTGCTGGGTGTCGACGAGGTCGGCCCCGGGCGGGCAGTGGGCCAGGACGGCCGCGTCGAGGTAGGTCCCGGCATAGAGGCAGACCGGGCTGGTCGAGAGCAGGCGGACGGCGCGCAGGGTGAGCAGGTCGGCCGCGCCGGGGCCGGCGCCGATGAAGTGGACGGTCATGTCGCCTTACGGGTTACGGGGTGGTCGGGGTGTCGGTATGCCGCGAGCCTGGTTGGGCGGCGGCGGCTTTGGTGGCGCTCCACTGGACGACCGGGCGGGCCGGGGTCCAGGAAAGGTGGCGCCCGAGGGGGGTCGCGTGCTCGATGGTGATGCGGGTGAGGTGGCCGCCGAGTCGGGCGTGAGCGTCGACGAGAATCGCCTCGGTGCCGAGGGTGACGGCGTGCGCGACGAAGCGGCCCCCGGGGGTGAGCCGGTCCCAGGCGGCTGTCAGGAGGTCGCGGGTCAGGCCCCCGCCGACGAAGACCGCGTCCGGGGCGGGCAGGTCGGGGTCGCTGGCGGCGGTCAGCACGTCGGTTTCGATGACGGTGACCGCGCGCGAGACCCCGAGGTGGGTGGCGTTGGCGCGGATGCGGGCGGCGCGCTCGGGGTGTTGCTCGACGGCGATCGTCGCGGCGCCCTCGGCGGCCCGGGCCCATTCGATGCCGACGGTGCCGGTGCCGGCGCCGAGGTCCCAGAGCCGTCCACCGCGCCACGGGCGCAGGTGCGCGAGGGCGCTCGCCCGCACGTCGCGTTTGGTCAGTTGCCCGTCGGTCTCGTATGCCGCCTCGGGCAGGCCGGGGGCGGTGCTCAGCGCGGGATGGGCCAGGGCCTGGTCGCGGTCGATGACGGCGCAGACGACGACGAGGTCGGGGGTGGGGGTGGTGTCCCAGTCGGCCGCGGTGGCCGCCCGGGTCCCCTCGGCGGGGCCGCCAAGGTGCCACCAGGCTGTCAACTGGCTGTGTCCGAGGCCCTCGCTGGTGAGGAGGCCGGCGATCTGGGCCGGGGTCGTGCCGTTGGAGCAGAGCAGGACGAGGTGGGCGCCCGGGTCGAGATGCTGACGCAGGGCGTCGACGCCACGGCCGACGAGGGTCAGGACGGTCGTGTCCTCGGCAGACCAGGCCATCCGGGCCCGGGCGAGGGTGTCGGAGGAGACGTGCGGGTGGATACGCACGCCGTCGGCGCCCACGAGGTTGCGAATGGTCGTGCCGACGCCCGATCGCAACGGGTCACCGCTGGCGAGGACGACGACCGCCCCGGGCGGTGCGGCATACGCATCGACGTTGGTGAGCAACGCGGGCAGGCCGGCCTTGAGGGGGGTCGGCCAACCGTGGCGTTCCTGGCCGGGGACGTCGGGGATGAGGTCGAGGTGCCGCCGCCCGCCGACGAGGACCCGGGCGCCGAGAACGAGGTCGCGGGAGCGCTGCGGCAGGTCGGCGAGGCCGCCGTCCCCGATGCCCACGATGTCGATCACGCCCGCCACTCTAGGCGGGTTGCGGTGGTGCCCCTGCGGCACGGGCGCGCGCACGATGACGCACGCACGCCCACCCGATCACAGAACCGAGCCCGCAACCAACTCGGGTCGCATGCACAACTCGGGTCGCATGCAGCCACATATTGAGGCTACACTTTTGTAGCATCGGAGCATGGCCCCGACGTGGACAGCCTCAACCGCGAAGCATGGAGTGGACCGCGCTGATGCGATCTACGCCATTCTCAACGCCACCTTCACTGAGATCCTGGCATTCGAACGGCCAGCGAAAGGTCGCATCCGGTTGTTCATTGGGCCTCGCCACGCTCAAGCCCTTGAAGGTGACGAGGTCGAAATACTCGTGCACGAGTTTCCAGATTCCGACCAACAAGCTGTTGTTTTCCACGTCATGCCCTTGGGTGCGAAGTACCGCAATTACCGGGAAGAGAGTCACAAATGAGCACTGACATGAAGCCTGACTACGAAGCGCTTGCTGCGAGGCTCACCGACCCAAACCAACCTGTCACTGCTGCCGGAGAAGCCGTGCGGGGCGCGGAGGCCGCTGAAGTTGGGCGCGACTTCTTGCTGCGCGAGTACGGCTCAAATGAAGCGATCGAACGCGCAATGGTGAAGCGCGGCCGACCGCGCATCGGCGCCAGCGGAGGACCTTCTCCGACCGTCCGAGCCCGTATCACCCCAGACGAATATGCCGCAATGAAGCGACTATCCGAGAGCTCCGGTCGCAGCCAAAGTGATCTTGTGCGTGAGGCCGTGCATCAATTACTCCGCGACCACAAACTGGTCAGTTAGCTATAGCGTCACATTGAGCACACAGTCCGTTCGAGGAGAATGAATGGTGTGGATCTCCTCATGAATTCGGTGAGGGCGCGTTGGCGATGTCGGCGGCGCGGGAGAGGGCGCCGACGCCGAACGCCGCGGCTTGGGCGCGCATCCGGTCGAGTTGGTCGGCGGGCAGGCCGCGCAGGACGGCGGCGGTGCCGTCGGGGATGGCGGCCACGATGATGAGGTCGCGCAGGCGCTCGAGGAGGTCCTCGACGAAGCGGCGTGGGTCGAGCCCGGACTCGATCACCCGCTCGATGGCCGAGAAACGGTGGCGGAGGGATCGATGGACTGTGGACTTGTCGTGGTCGGGACCACGAGAAGTGCACAGACAAGGCACTCCCGGCACCCGCGGGCGTCAGACTCACGCGCCCGGTCGCGGTGTCGGATGGCGGATCCGCTCAGCCAGTCACGGGCCTGAGCAGCCGGACCGCGCCGGTCTCAACGCTGATCCCTGGCGCGGTGACCACGAGGGGTGCGCCGGCGAGGAAGTGACGCGGCCACCTGTTCGATGACCTCACGCACGCGTTCCGGATCGTCGCGCACGGCAGTGACCGGCAACCGCCACGAATCCTTGGCGCCGGGATAGGCCGGGGCGAGGTCGGCCCAACCGCGAAGCAACTCATCGGCGGGCGAGCGTTTGACGAACACCCGCCCGTCACAGACCAGGCCGTCGACCACGTCGTCGACGTAGTAGCAGTAGCCGCCGAACATCGCCCGGGAACGCGCGTCCAGGGGCAGCAGCGCCTCGATCAAGTCCGCGGCTGCGCCGCGCGTCAGCTCATCCATCGCCAAGGCGCCGCACCCTAGCGACGACCACCGACAGCGGGCCGAGCCGACGGCCCAGCCGCGACCCGGCAGCGCTGGCGCCGCGCTGCCGCGAACGCGCCCCGACGACGGCGCCGACGGAGTCGACCCGGGTCAAGATGTCACTTCGGCGCTGACAGACACCACGAAACCGGGGAGTTCCGCCCGCGTCACGAGTTCGACGTGCGCTTTCGCGCATACCGCGCGCCAGTGGTCGAGTTCTCGAGGAGCATCGGCCGTCAACAGGATCGGACGCGCTTGATAGCCCAGAGGTCGGACCTGTTCGGCGTAGTCGAGCACCTGCCCGAGTCCGAGCCGCAACTGGGAGTTCTCCGATGCTGCGGGGAGCGTCTTGACCTCGATGACGAGCACCGGACCGTCCGTTCGCACTTGCCAGGCCGCATCGACCTGTCCCCGCAGCACACCCAGTTCAAAGGCAAGGTGACTCGGATCGCCACCCGATTTTCCGGCGCTGACTTCACTGATAAGGCGGTGAAGATCGTGCAGACACTCCTGGTGCCGTGCCATTGCCTCCTTCGTCAGGGCCATGTCCAATTCACGAAGAATCTTCTGGTCCTGTTCCTGAGATTGACCGGGAGCACCTGGCCTATTCCGTCCTCGGTCCCACCTGAGGACCCGCGCTCGTTGTGAGGGCTGATCGGCGTCAGCCACCGGGAAAACGCCGGATTGGTCGGTTTCCCAGCCGAGGAAACCGGGAGCGTTACCTCGTCGATGCAAGTAATTTTGCAAGACCAAACGGCTCGTGAGGGCGCGGACCGCGTGAGCGACCTGTGGGTCGCCAAGGAGCCCGCTGACCTCCTCCGGACCGACGAAGATGTGCCAGGCATCTGGCGCGGACTTGTACCTGGCAAGCTCAACGGCGCGAACGCCTGCGAGACCGCGAACATGGTCAACCACCTGCTGGCGACCTCGCGAGGGAATCCAGGCGTTCACCATCCACTCGCCGATGCCGCCGGTGTCCCCGTAGGCAACAAGGGCCTCGACCTTTCCGACATTGAGGCGCCCTATCGCCTGCAGCGACTTCGATGTGCGGGGAAAGAGCGAGATGCCCCACACGTGGCCGATCGTGGCACGGGCTGCCGGGATGAGGTTGTCGGCGTATGCCGCGACCGTCGCCCTGAGTTGCGCCTCGCCGGCGTGGCCCGCTATCCGGCGCACCTCTTTGGCGTGCTGGAAAAGGTCGACCTTCGACTCCGCCACCCGGTCCGGCGCCCAGACGACCTGTCCACTCACCCAGGCGTCGAGTTCCTCCTCGCCCCACCCTGACAAGCGCTCGAAAAGGCGAAGTTCCGCGGCCATGCCCGCCATGCTGTCAGGTCACGGCAGCCCTGGCTGACGCCACACCGACACGTGCGACTCGCTGTCGCCGGTGAAAGGGGACCGGTGCCAATCGGCATACCGGGCCTGAAACTCCTGCCCCGCCAACTGGGCCATCAGGTCGCACTCGGCCGGCCACACGTACCGGAAGTTGCTCGCGGCATACGTGATCGTGCCATCGGCAGCCCGGCGGTAATGGTGCGACGTGCCCTGTTGGGTCGCCATGTCATACGTGTCGAAGCCCGCGTGACCGCCGGGTCGAGCACCTCCGGTTCGAACATGTATGCCGCGGTCTCGTCATAGCGTTCGGCCGCCTGTTCGTCCCACAGGTCGTTGGTCGTCATGCCCTGGAGCATCGCCGCGCTCGCCCCGCCCCGTCCACCGAGTCTCGGCTTCAAGCAGAGCTTCGCTCCCGCTGGCTATAGTTGTATAGGACGATCCCTCGAGCGAGGTCAGCGCCCATGCCGTCAACGCAACTCAACACGACCATCAGCATCGAACTCAACGAGCGTTTGACCGCGCTGGCCGCGCATACCGGGCGCTCGAAGTCGCATTACGCGGCGGAGTTCATCGAACGCGGACTCAACGATCTCGAGGACCACTACCTCCTCAAGGACGCCCTTGAGGAGTTCTACGCGACCGATGAGGACGCGATCCCCCACGGAGACGTCGACTGGGAGCACCTGGGCGCGTGACGTATCGCGTCGAATACACCCCCGGGGCGCTCAAGGCCATCGGGCAACTGGACCGTACCGTGGTACGGCGCATACGCCGCTTCTTCGAGGAAACCCTCGACCTCGACAATCCCCGCAGCCGGGGCACGGCCCTCGTGGGTCACGGTGAGTGGCGCTATCGGGTGGGCGACTACCGCATCCTCTGCCTGATCGAGGATGACCGGATCCGCGTACTCGTCGTGACCGTCGCCCACCGCCGGCATGTCTATCGCGGTTGATCGGGCGATGACCGCCGGCGCCGGTCTGCCCCAATGACCGGCGGTGTTCGTCCGAGTGGTGCCGGTGTGACTCGGGCAGGTCCGGCACTGTGTCCCAGAGCGGCTCGGGGCCGTCCCGAGCCCTCAAGAGCGCCTAGCGACGACGCGCACAACACCCTCGCAACCCTTCATCGCTCTCTCCCGCCGGAGACAATGTCGAGATTGCCGCCTCCGTCGGCCGTTTCAGTGTGAGGTGGGGTGAGCAGGTCGAGGACGGCGACGAACTCGGAGTTAGAGGACATGCGTAAGAAGACCGGTGGCCGGAACGCCGAACCCGACGGGTCGAACGCAATGGTGCGCAGGTCTGCCACAATGGGCGGCGGTCTTCGTGCGAGGAATACCGGTGCGACTCCGGAGCGGTCCCGCCACTGTGATCCTTGACCGGCCCGAGCCCCAGCGCCGCGCCGACAGGGAAAGCCAGGACGACGCACGAAACCCTCGGCCGCGGCATACGCCCGGACGAGCCCAGCGCACGGCGAGCGTGGTCACTCGCCACGAAGGAGCAGCGCCAGCGTGACGCACTACCCGTTCGCCGCGATCGTCGGCGCCGACGACCTGGCGCTCGCGCTCATCCTCACCACGGTCTCCCCCGACGTCGGCGGCGTCCTCGTCCGCGGCGAAAAGGGCACCGCCAAGTCGACCATGGTGCGCGCCCTCGCCGACATCCTCCCCACCCAGGCCGTCGTCGAGGGCTGCCGCTTCGCCTGCGATCCCGCCGCCCCCGACCCGGCCTGCCCGGACGGCCCGCACCCGGCCACCGCCCCCTCCGCTATGCGGCCCGCGCGCCTGGTCGAACTCCCCGTCGGCGCCACCGAAGACCGGGTCACCGGTTCCCTCGACCTCGGCAAGGCCCTCGGCGCCGGCGAAACCGCGTTCGAGCCCGGCCTGCTCGCTGCCGCCCACCGCGGCCTTCTCTACGTCGACGAAGTCAACCTCCTCCACGACCACCTCGTCGACCTTCTTCTCGACGCCGCCGCCATGGGCCGCAACACCGTCGAACGCGACGGCGTCTCGGTCACCCACGCCGCCCGGCTCGTCCTCGTCGGCACCATGAACCCCGAGGAGGGCGAACTCCGCCCCCAACTCCTCGACCGCTTCGGCCTCACCGTCGAGGTCGTCGCCTCCCGCGACCCGGCCCAGCGCGTCGAGGTTGTACGGCGCCGGCTCGCCTTCGACGCCGACCCCCAGGGTTTCTCCGATGCGTATGCCGCGGAGCAGGCGGCCGTGCGCGCTCGCCTGAGTGCCGCGCAGGCTCGGTTGGCGAGTGTCGACTTGTCCGACTGGGCGCTGGCCAAGATCGCGACCGTGTGCGCCGGGTTCGACGTCGACGGCATGCGGGCTGACATCGTCACCGCCCGGGCCGCGCGCGCCCACGCCGCATGGGCCGGCCGCCCGAGTGTGACCCGCGCCGATATCCGGGTCGCGGCCCGGCTGGCCCTGCCGCACCGGCGGCGTCGCAAGCCCTTTGACGCGCCGGGTTTGGACGAGGACCTGCTCGACCGCCTCCTCGGCGACGACGACCTGCCCGACCCCGACACCGACCCCACCCCGGATCCGGACATCGACCCCGACCCGCAGTCGCCGCCTCCCGACCCCGGCAGCGACGACCCGGACGACGAGCCCCTCGATGAGCCGGAACCCACCGAGACCACCGACACGCACACCCCACCGACGGGCCCCGACGACGCGTCAGACCACGCGCCCGAGCCCCCCGCGGACACCACGAGCGAACCCCATCCGCCTGCCGACGTCCCGGCCGACCCAGAGCCGACCGACCCGCACGCCCCAGCCCCCGTGGGGGTGGCCGCCGCCGCCCAGCCCTACCGGGTGCGCGCCCTCACGGTGCGCGGGGTCGGCGCCGGCGCGGCGGGCAAGCGGAGCCGGGCGATCACCAGTTGGGGGCGCACGATCGGGGCGACCCGGACAGGGCCCGGACGACTCCACCTGCCCGCAACCCTCAGCGCCGCCGCCCCCCACCAGCGAGAACGCGGTCGCACCGTCGATGAAGGCGCGCCCGGGCGAGACCAACATGAGCCGACGGTGCGCCGCCCCGCCCGGGTGGTCATCACCAAGGACGACCTGCGGCATACGGTCACCCAGGGCCGGGAGGCCAACCTCGTCCTCGTCGCCGTCGACGCCTCCGGTTCGATGGGCGCGCGCCAACGGATGCGCGAGGTGAAGACCGCCGTCCTCAGCCTGCTCGCCGACGCCTACCAGCGGCGCGACCGGGTCGGAGTCGTCACCTTCCGGGGCCACGAGGCGACCCTTGCCCTGCCCCCGACGCACTCCGTCGAAGCCGCCGCGGCCTGCCTGACCGACCTCCCGCACGGCGGGCGCACGCCCCTGGCCGAGGGGCTGCTCACCGCCGCCCGCACCCTCGAACTCGAGCACCTGCGCGACCCGCGCCGGCGCGCGCTCCTCGTCCTGGTCACCGACGGGCGCGCCACGAGTGGCGCGGACGCCGTGGAGCGGGCCCGGTGGGTCGCCGACCGGTGGCCCGGGACGGGTGTCCACGCCGTCGTCATCGACTGTGAGAGCGGGCGATTCCGCCTCGGCCTGGCCGCCGAGCTCGCCGCCCGGATGGGCGCCGAACACCTCCCGCTCGGCGCCGTCGCCGCCGACCAACTCGCCGACATCATCCGGGACAGGAGGGCCGCCTGATGGCTCAAGGACAGACGCCGATCCAGGCCGCCGACGGGCTCACCACCCGGCAGCGTCGCAATTCCCCGCTCGTCATCGTCCACTCCGGCACCGGCAAGGGGAAATCCACCGCCGCCTTCGGGTTGGCGCTGCGTGGCTGGAACCAGGGCTGGTCGATCGGGGTGTTCCAGTTCGTCAAGTCCGCCAAGTGGCGGATCGGGGAGCAAGCCGCGCTCGCCGCGCTCGACCAGGTCCACCGCGACACCGGGGCGGGCGGGCCGATCGAGTGGCACAAAATGGGGTCGGGCTGGTCCTGGTCGCGCAAGGCCGGGACCGAGGAGGATCACGCGGCCGCCGCACGCGAGGGCTGGGCGGAGATCGCCCGCCGGCTCGCCGAGCAGACCCACCAGTTGTACGTCCTCGACGAGTTCACCTATGTCCTCAAGTGGGGCTGGGTCGACGTCGACGAGGTAGTCGAGGTGCTCACCAACCGCCCGGGGTACCAGCACGTCGTCATCACCGGCCGCGACCCGGACCCGCGTCTGATCGAGATCGCCGACGTCGTCACCGAGATGACGAAGGTCAAGCACCCCTTCGACCGTGGTCAGAAGGGCCAGCGAGGCATCGAATGGTGACCCCCCACCTCGGTGCGCCGCGCGCGGCGGTGAGCCCGCGGCATACGAGGTCACGACGGGTGCGGCCCCGATGGTGAGACTGCCGCGCCTGGTCATCGCCGCCCCGGCCTCCGGGCAGGGCAAGACAACGATCGCCGTCGGCCTGATGGCCGCGCTCGCGCGCCAGGGGTATGCCGTCTCCCCCGGCAAGGTCGGACCGGACTACATCGACCCCGGCTACCACGCGCTGGCCACCGGGCGGCCGGGGCGCAACCTCGACCCGTGGCTGACCAGCCCGGACCTCATCGCACCGCTGTTGCTGCACGCCGCCGCGACCTCCGCCCCGGCGGACCTGGCGATCGTCGAGGGGGTGATGGGTCTGTTCGATGGGCAGATCGGCACCGACGGGTTCTCCTCGACCGCGCACGTCGCGGCGTTGACCTCCTCGCCCGTGGTCCTCGTCGTCGACATCTCCTCGGCGGCCCGCACGGTGGCGGCGACCGTCCACGGGCTGGCGACCTTCGACCCGGGCGTGAAGGTCGTCGGGGTCATCCTCAACAAGGCCGGTTCGCCCCGGCACGCTCAAGAGGTGCGTCGGAGCATCGAGGCGCGCGGGTTGCCGGTGCTCGGCGTACTCGCCCGCGACGCCGGGGTGAGTGCGCCCTCGCGGCACCTCGGGTTGGTGCCCGCCGCCGAGCGCGCCGATGCCGCCGCCGCGTTGGATCGGCTCGCCGGCCAGATCGCCGAACACATCGACCTGGGGGCCGTGGTCGACTTGGCACGCGCGGCCCCCGACCTCGACGCGACAGCGTGGTCGCCGGCGTCCGCGCTCGCTGGGGCTCTCTCTCCCGGCTCCGCTGTCAACAATCCACCTATTGGGCGATTGTTGACGCCCACACTCCGCGGTGGGCCTGGTCCCGGATCGAGTCCCGTCAACAATCCACCTATTGGGCGATTGTTGACACCGGCAGCCGCTTCCGAGGACGGTCCGGTCGTCGCGGTCGCCGGGGGACGCGCCTTCACCTTCCGGTATGCCGAGACCGAGGAACTCCTGCGAGCCGCCGGCTGCACCCCGATCGTCTTCGACCCGGCCACCGACCGCGCGTTGCCCCCCGGGACTCGCGGCCTCTACCTCGGCGGGGGATTCCCCGAGGCGCACGCCGCCGCCCTCTCGAGCAACACCCCCCTCCTCCGGGAGGTCCGTGACGCCGTCTCGGCCGGGCTGCCGACCGTTGCCGAATGCGCCGGCCTGCTCTACCTCACCCGGGCCCTCGACGGCCACCGCCTCGTCGGCGCGGTGCCGGCCACCTCGGCGATGCACCCCCGATTGACGCTGCGGTATGTCACGGCCACCTTGCCCGTGGACTCGCTGCTCGGGCCGGCGGGGACGACAGTGCACGCCCACGAGTTCCATCGCACGCGCACCGACCCGATGAGTTCGGGCCGCGGGGCCTGGGACGTCGACGGTATGCCGCACGGCTTCGCCCTCGATCCGGCCGGCACGGGGGCGCCGACGGTGCACGCGGCATACCTCCACGTTCACTGGGCCGGGCAGCCGAGTCTGGCCCGGCACTTCGCCGAGGCCGTCCACGCCTGGCCGGGGGCCGGGCGCGAGACCATCAGCCCCGGCGCGTCCGGCATCGAGACCGACCTCCGACGCGAGGATCTCGCCGATCACGATCCCGGGCGCGAGGGGAGCGCCGGCGGCCCGGCCCCGGCCGTCGATCCCCTCGATCACCACGGGGACGCCGAACTGCTGGACACGCAGGCCCCCCTCCTCGACCTCGCCGTCAACGTCCGCCGCCCGGCCCCGCCGGTGTGGTTGCGCGACCGGCTGGCCGAGGCGCTCGGCGAGCTCGCGGCATACCCCGACGCCCGGGCCGCCCGCCGCGCCCTGGCGACCCGGCACGGCGTGCCCGTCGACTGCGTCCTGCCGACCAGTGGGGGGGCCGAGGCGTTCACCCTGGTCGCGCGGGCCATCGAGGGGCGCCACCCCCTGGTCGTCCACCCCCAGTTCACCGAACCCGAGGCCGCGCTGCGGCGCGTCGGCAGGGTGCCGGCGCGCCACGTGCTGCGCGCCGAACACGGTTTCGTCCTCGACCCCGCGAGCCTCGATCCGCGCGCCGACCTGGTCTTCGTCGGCAACCCGACGAACCCGACCGGGGTGCTCCACCCGCGGTCGACTCTCGCGGCGTTGCGGCGGCCCGGACGGGTGCTCGTCGTCGACGAGGCGTTCATGGACGCGGTGCCCGGCGAGCCCGAGACCCTCATCGGCGGCGACCTCGACGGTCTGCTCGTCCTGCGGTCGCTGACGAAGACCTGGGGGTTGGCGGGGGTACGGGCCGGGTATGCCGTCGGCGATCCCGCGCTCGTCGCGGCCCTGGCCCGGCACCAGCCGCCGTGGTCGGTGTCCAGCCTGGCCGCGCTCGTCATGGAACAGACCGCAACCCCGGCCGCGGTTGCCGAGGCCGAGAACGCCGCCCGCTCCGCTGCCGCGGACCGGACCCATCTCGTGCGCGGCCTCGAATCGTTGGGGCTGCGGCCGGTGCCGGGGGTGGCCCCCTTCGTGCTCGTCGACGTGGGCGTCGGGGTGCGTGAACGCTTGCGACACCGCGGGTATGCCGTCCGCCGCGGGGACACGTTCCCGGGTCTGGATGCCGGGTGGGTGCGGATAGCGGTGCGCGACCAGTCGACAACCGACGCCTTCCTCGCCACCCTCGCCGACCTGCTCCCCGCCGGTGGCCACACCGGGCCCGCCCTCGGCTCGCCCGTCAACAACCCACCTATTGGTCGAATGTTGACACCAGCCACGACCGACCCCGCGCCAACGGTCCCGTCCGGCCCCGACCGCCCCGTCAACAACCCACCTATTGGTCGAATGTTGACACCCGCCACGACGGACCCCACGCCAACGACCCCGGCCGACCCCGACCGCCCCGTCAACAATCCACCTATTGGTCGAATGTTGACACCAGACCTGACCGTTCTTGCCCAGGAGCCCCGCGCATGACCCTCGAACTTCTCCGGCCCGGCACCCACGTCCTGGTGCGCACGCCCGGTCCGTGGGTCGCCGAAACCGTCCACTCGCTCCTCGATGCCGGGGTCGCCGTCGACATCGAGGCCCGGGCCACCGACACGGCGGTCCTCGACGACCTCGCCTCCCGGCACCTTGTCCGCCTCGTCGCCCAGCCCGAGCTCGCGGCATACGACCTCGTCCTCAAAGACCCCCACCGGGAGGCGGCGGTCGGCACCGAGGCAACCGACTCGCCCGCCGGCACCGGCGAGGTGATCCTCGTCGGCGGCGGCCCCGGCGACCCCGGGCTGCTCACCCTCGCCGGGTTCGATGCGCTGCGGGAGGCCGATGTCGTCGTCACCGACCGGCTGGCGCCGCTCGGGGTGCTCGACCGGCTCGACCCGCGACCCGACGTCATTCATGTCGGCAAGATCCCGCGCGGGGAGTTCACGCCCCAGGAACGGATCAACGCGGTCCTCATCGAGCACGCCCGCGCGGGGCGAGTCGTCGTGCGGCTCAAGGGCGGCGACAACTACGTCTTCGGGCGCGGCGGCGAGGAGTGGAACGCGTGCGTCGAAGCGGGCATCCCGGTGCGCGCCATCCCCGGGGTGTCGTCGGCGATTGCCGGGCCCGCGCTCGCGGGGATTCCGGTGACGCACCGGGACGCAACTCAGGGGTTCGTCGTCGTGACCGGGCATGTTGCGCCGGACGATCCGCGCAGCACCGTGGCCTGGGATGCGTTGGCACGCAGCGGGTTAACGCTGGTCATCCTGATGGGCGTCGCGGCCTTGGCGCCCATCACCGAGGCGCTGCTCGCCTACGGTCTCGACCCGCTCACCCCGGCCGCGTCCGTCGCCGACGCCGGGATGCCGAGCCAGCAGGTCGTGCGGGCGCCGGTCGGCGAGTTGGCCGCGGCCGTGGCGCAGGCCGGTTTGCGTCCCCCCGCCGTCACCGTCATCGGCCCAACCGTCGATGCCCTCCTTCCTCCGGTGCAAGGCTGAGTTCATGGGCTCGTTGCGCGCCGGGTTCCGGTTGGCCGTGGGCACCTTGACCGTGGTCCCGGTGGGCACGCTGCCGACGATCGACCGGTATGCCGCCCGCGCGGCCATGCTTCTGGCTCCCTTGGCCGCGCTGCCGGTCGCGGCGCTCGCTGCTGGGGTCGCCTGGGCGGGGGGCATCCTTCGGCTCCCGTCGCTGCTCGTCGGTGCGCTCGTCTGTGCCGCGCTGGGGTGGGGGATGCGGGCGATGCATTGGGACGGGTTGGCCGACACCGCCGACGGGCTCGCGGCCGGGTGGGAACGCGAGCGGGCGCTGACCGTCATGCGGCGCGGGGATGTCGGGCCCGTGGGTGCTGCGGTGCTCGGGCTCACCCTCCTCATGGAGGCGGTGACGTTCGGCGCTCTCGCCGAGCATCACCACGGCTGGCTCGTGGTGGCCACCGCCGTCGTCGTTTCTCGGGCTGCGTGTCCGGTAGCGGCCTGGCGCGGCTGGTCGGCGGCGCGCCCCGATGGGCTCGGAGTGGTCGTCGCCGGGTCGGTGCCCTCGTGGGGTGTGTTCGGGGTCGCCGTGCTCGTCGCGGCCCTCCTCGGGGCAGTTGTCCCGCTCCTGGGGCTGCCGTGGTTTGGCGGGGTGGCCGTGGCACTGCTTGCCCTGGCGGGAACCGGGCTGTTCGTGCGCCGGTGCGTTCGGGTTTTCGGGGGCGTCACCGGCGACGTCGTCGGTGCCGCGGTGGAGACGACCCTCGTCCTGAGCCTCGTGCTCCTGCTCGTGCTAACCGGCGTAGCCAGCGGGCGGTTGGGGATGCTCTGGTGAGGAATCTCGCGCTGGCTTGTGTCGCCAGCGGCCCCGCGGAGGTGACCCGGTGAAGACGCTCGTGCTCGGTGGCATCCGGTCCGGCAAGTCGGCCGTCGCCGAGACCCACCTCGCCGCCGCCCCGTCGGTGACCTACATCGCCTGCGGGCCCCGCGCCGACGACGCGGACTGGGCCGCCCGGATCGCTGCCCACCAGGCCCGCCGCCCCGCCGCGTGGGTGACGGTCGAGACGACCGAGCTCAGCGGCATACTCCCGCATCTAGCCGGCCCGGCCCTCGTCGATTGCCTGGGCACCTGGCTCACCGCCCGCCTCGACGCCCTCGGTGCCTGGGAGGCGCCACGCGAGGCCTGGGCCGACGCCCTCGCGGCCGAGGTCGACGCCCTCGCCGCCGCTGTCACGGCCGCTCGCCATGATGTCGTCCTCGTGTCCAACGAGGTCGGCTTCACCCTCGTGTCCGAGCACCGGTCGGGGCGCATCTTCGCAGACTGGCTCGGCATCACGAACCAAGCCGTCGCCGCCGTCTGCGACCGGGTCGACCTCGTCGTCGCCGGACAGGTCCTCACGGTGAAGGCGCCGTGAGCCGCGACGACATTGCTGTCGGGTTGGTCCTCGGGTATGCCGCCGACCTCCTCCTCGGGGACCCTCGCCGCTGGCATCCGGTCGCCGGGTTCGGGCGGGTCGCGGCGGCCCTGGAACGGCATACGTATGGACCGTCGCGGGGGCGCGGTGTCGTGCACGAGGCCGTGCTCGTCGGTGGGGCTTTCGGGGTGGGGGCGCTTGCGGCCCGGGCCGCCCGTCGCGGGGGTGCCCCGGCACGGGTCGGGCTCGTCGCAGCGGCGACGTGGGCGGTGCTCGGGGGGCGGTCCCTGACGCGGGAAGCCGAGGCGATGGGTGCGCTCCTGGCCGCTGGCGACGTGCCCGGAGCACGGGTGCGGGTGCGCAACCTCGTCGGCCGAGACCCCTCGGCCCTGGGCGCCGACGAACTCGCGCGTGCCACCGTCGAGTCGGTCGCCGAGAACGGCGCGGACGCCGTCGTCAGCCCGCTCTTCTGGGGCGCTGTCGGCGGGGTCCCCGGCTTGCTCGCCTTTCGCGCCGCCAACACCCTCGATGCCATGGTGGGTCATCGCACCCCCCGGTATGCCGTGTTCGGTTGGGCCGCAGCCCGGCTCGATGACGTTGCCAACTGGGTGCCGGCGCGGATCACGGTCGCGGCCACGATGCTCGCCGCACCGCGACGGGCGGGAGCGGTGTGGCGGGCCGTGCGCCGAGACGCTCCGGCCCACCCGAGCCCCAACGCCGGCCCGGTCGAGGCCGCGTTCGCCGGTGCGCTGGGGTGCAGTCTCGGTGGGACGAATACGTATTCCGGGGTTGTCGAGGAGCGCGGACGGTTGGGCGAGGGGCCGGCGGTGACGGTCGGCGATCTTCCCCGGGCCACGGCCCTGCAGACACGCATCGGTGCGATCGCGTTGGTGGTGATTCTCGGCGGTCGCGGGGTGGTTCGCATGGCACGGATGAAGAGACGCGCGGAGCGCGATCGAACCCGCGGTCTCTGACGGCCCGCCGCTGCGGCCGGTTGCGTCGACGCTCGCTTGGTGCGATCGTCGCGCGCAAGAGGCGGCCGCTTGGCGTCCGTGCGGCTGCTGGGGCGGTCAGTTGATTCGTTGGCTGGGCGCGCCCGGGCGCGCCAGTGAGAGCACCCGGCTGGCCCCCCGGCAATCTCGCCGCACCCTCACACCCGCGCGTGCATGCCGTGAGCCGGTGAACGATGGAGCGGGTTTCCTTCACTCGGCGGCGACGTTCACCTCACACCCGCGCGTGCCTGGCAAGGCAGGCCCCCACCTCGATCGCGGCAGACCATGTCTGTTCGTCCCAGGGGGCCCTGGGAAAGCAGACCGAGTGGGATCGCCTGCCTCGACCCGGCCGCCGTTGCGACGGGGGCGTCGTCGTCCCAGGTGGTATGTCGTGGCCCCAGAGGGGATTAGGGGTCGGGTGGGTGGGTGTAGGAGCCGGGGGTGAGGTCCCAGGTGATGGTGTCGGTGGTGGGGTCGAGTCGACCCAGGAGATGTCGGGCATGAACGACGTGGTGGTGATGCGAGCAGAGTAGGGCGCCGTTGGCGAGCGTGGTGGGGCCGGCGTGGCGGTGCCAGGTCAGGTGGTGGGCTTGGGTCCATTTCGCGGGCATGGTGCACCCGGGGAAGGTGCACCCGCGGTCGCGTAGCCACAGTCGTTTGACCAGGTGGGCTGGGAAGAGCCGCACCTGGGGGCCTTGGTCGAGGATCACCCCGTCACCACCGAGAACGACTGGGATGATCCCGGCTGCGCAGGCGAATTGGCGAACCTGGGTCGGCGACAGGCGAGCCGTGGCCGCAGCTCCGCCCTGCCCGATGACCGACCCGAACGGGGTCGGGTCCGTCGTGGTCGCACCCGGGGAGCTCACGGGCCCTGTGGCGCTGCCACACGTCCCCGGGGCACCTGCCCCAGCACCCCGACCAAGACCGAGGACAGAACCCGGGCCAGGGCCAGGACCGGGGCCCGCGCCGGGGCCAGGACCGGGGCCCGCGCCGGGGCCAGGACCGGGACGGGTGCTCCCGGTGAGGTGGGTGGCCAGCGTGCCGGTGAGGGCATCGAGGGTCATCGTCAGGTGCAGTTGTCCGCGCAGCCCGCACGCAGGCCCGTCGGGTGCGGCGACGGCAGTTTCGACCAGCGCGATCAACGCGTCTGCGCGTCGTTGCCGGGCCGTGCGCGGATCTGGCTCACCATCAGGACCTGGGATGGGTTTACTCAACGGGTCGAGGGCCGCCTCGAGGGTGGCCATACCGAGGGCATCGGTGCGGAACCGGTAGTCGAAGAGGCCATCCCCCAGGTCGGCAGGGCCGCTCAGTTCGCGGTGGACGTGCGCCCGCTCGCTCAACCGGTCCAACCCGTCAGGACCGGCATGCGCACCGATCAACTCCACCGCAGCCGAACGCACCAGCCGGGGCACTCCCGACGCCGCGGCCGTCACCAACACGGCGGCAACCTGGGCGCGCGTCTGCTCGGTGCGCGCCCGCGCCGGCAACGCACCAAGAACCTTGCGGGTCTCAGCGGCGGCCACCGCCGCCGTGGCCACTGGCACCGCACCACAACGCACCCCCTCAGCGATCTCCGCCAAACCAGGGTGGGTAAGCAACTCGGCCACCGCCACCACCGGCCCCGCACCCAAACCCCGCAAGCCCAAATGATGGGTCCGCACCCACTCCACCGGCGACAACGCCTGCGGCCCCCCACGCGGCAACCCCCGCAGCAACGCCGCCGCAGTGGTCTCCACCGTCATCGTCTCCACCGCGCACGCCGCTTCCCCCAATGCCACCATCAACTCCACCACCCCGGCATCACACACTCCCGGCAACCCATCGCGCGCGGTCGCTACCCCCGCGGCCACCACCCGCAACGCCCCCACCAGCGCCTCCACGTCAACAGGAGCCTCGACGCCCGCGGCAGACCCGAACACCGGGCCCTCCGGCACCAAGGAGCCATCCAACGAGCGCACCCCTACTCCCGGGACATCCCACCCCACCACCAAGTCCGCACCCGGCTCATCCACGCCACCAGCAACCCCGACACCGGGCCCTCCCCGGACGGCCGACGCCGCAGCAACGGCAGACTCGCGGCGCCCGGCGGGCCCTTGCGCATCCCGCAGCCCAACCCCGGGACAACACCCGGTATCGGTGACTTCGGAAGTTCGCATACCAGCACCCTACGAAGGTGCACTGACACTCCCCCCGCCTGACGAGCCCCCATACCGCACCCTCCAGGTCACGAAACGATAACAATCATAGATGAGGTCACCACGGGCTGCTACGGCCGCCGCAATGCCCGCGTGAAGCACTGATTGACAAGCGAATTCCCACCCGCATCATGCCCGGCAAGAGGCAGCCACAACTCACCAAAAGCACGATCACACGCCGCCGCAGACCGCCGCCACCGCCACCTCAACACTCGACACCGCCGTCAAACCCACCGGCGACACCGGCCGAGCCAACACCACAACCGGCACCCCCAACTCGGCCGCAGCATCGAGTTTCGCGCTCGTAAACGTCCCACCCGAATCCTTCGTCACCAACACGTCGATGCGGTGCCGGCGCATCAGATCGAGTTCCCCGGCCAGCACATACGGACCGCGGTCCTCGATCACCGTCCACCCAGGCGGCGGCGCCTCGTCCAAGGGCTCGACCACCCGCACGAGGACGTCCCGGTCGGTCCACGCGGCATACGCCGGCAACGTCTGCCGCCCACTGGTGATGAAGGGGCGCCTCCCCAGGGAGCCGGCGACGCGGCATACGTCGGCCAGCGTGGGCTCCCAATGCCACCCCGCGGCGTCGGGACGACTCGACCACCCCGGCCGGGCATAGCGCACCACGGGGACCCCAGCGGCCGCCCCCGCCGCGACCGCGTGCTCGGTCATCGTCGTCGCGAACGGGTGGGTCGCGTCGACGAGGACGTCGACGGCCTCCCGACGGACGTATGCCGCGAGCCCCGCCGCCCCCCCGAACCCTCCGATGCGGACCTCGCCCACCGGCAGCCGCGGCCGCGAGACCCGGCCGGCGAGCGAGGACGTCACGTCGGCCCCGGCCTCGACGAGCCGAACGGCCAGGTCCCGGGCTTCGGCGGTCCCGCCGAGGATGAGCACGCGCACCCCGTCAGTCTGCCAGCGCTGGCACAATCGGGCCCCATGAGTCCGTTGGAGTTGGGCCGCGAGTCGGCGTGGCTGAGCCGCGAGGAGATCGACCAGGCCCGCGACAAGGTGCCGATCCTCTACGTCGACCTGCTCCCGGTGCGCGTCGATGACCGGGGGGTCGTCACCGGGATCGGGTTGCTGCTGCGGATGACCGATGGGCGCATCACCCGCGAACTGGTCTCGGGGCGGGTCCTCCACCACGAGCGGCTGCGCGACGCGATCCTGCGCCACCTCGAGAAGGACCTCGGGCCGATGGCGCTGCCGCGGGTGCCGCCGAGCCCGCAGCCGTTCACGGTCGCCGAGTATTTCCCGACGCCGGGTGTCACCCCGTTCCACGACCCGCGCCAGCACGCGGTGTCGCTGGCCTACATCGTGCCGGTCGCCGGTGATTGCGCGCCCCAGCACGACGCCCTCGACCTCGCCTGGCTCACCCCCGAGGAGGCGCGCGATCCGCTGTTGCTCGCCGATCTCGACCGAGGCCACGACGTGTTGCTGCGCCAAGCGTTGGCGCACCTCGGTTTCCCCATCTGAGATTTCGTATGCCGCGCCGGCCGTCGGGTATGCCGCGCTTCGGCTCGTCAGCCGCGACGGTTGGAGTCCACACCGCACTGTCGGCGAGGAGTAGTGGCGCGCCTTGGTAGGCAACGAAATCGGCCCAACATGGGGGGCGAGTAACATGGCCAAGCCCTCACTGAGAGTTCCCGCGCGTCACCATTCTCCCATCCCTGCCGGCAGCCCCCAGATCAGTGGTTCCCTAGAACGCGCGCACCCGCTTGCCAGCGTCCCCTAGGCTGGCAGGGTGTCCACCGCACCCACCCATGTCGTCATCATCGTCGATGGCTGGACTCGCAGGGTGTTCGACTCTCTATTGGGCGATGGAAACCTGCCCGAACTTTCGGACTGGTTGGGTGGGGGCGCCCGCTACCTGAACGAGGTCGTCTCCGTAGTCCCAAGTATTAGCATCTCTTCTCATAGTTCTCTACTCACCGGTCGGCAACCCAAGGACCACGGCATCCCGGGTCACCGGTGGTTGTCGCGCGCCGATGGTCGAGTGAGGAACTACATCGGCCCGGGGATCTCCCGCGTGAACGGAGACCTGTTCACCACAACACCAACGATCTTTGAGTGCTCAGCGACTCTCAGCACCGTGACTCAGAGCCTGGTCACCCGAGGAGCGTCACGGGTCTCAAGGCTCCCCACGCAACGACCCGACCGTCTATTGAGACATGCACTTCGGCAGATTCAAAAGGAGCCGAACGGCCTTCACGTGATATGGCTACCACGTGGAGACGCCATGTCGCACCGCCACGGTCCCGACTCTCATGAAGTCGCCATAGACATGGTGCAGACTAGCAAAGCCTTGGGGGCGTTCATTGAGGAGACGCAGAAGGCCTGCGCCGAAGCCTCTATCCTTGTCGTTCCGGATCACGGTCAGCGGGTTATCAAGTCCTCCGCAAACATAAATCAAATACGCGAGTGGGCCCCTGAATACTTCGGCGACTCAGAGATTGTTATAAACCCACAGGTACGCATGCGCGTTAACCCCGAGGAGTCGGTTGTTCTGACCGGGGGAGACTCATCTGTGTCGATTTACACCCGGTCCTCTGCCTCTCACCCAGCGGCTGTCGCGGATATGGTTCGAGAGCTCGCGAACAGCGGAAACTTTGCGTTCTTGGTCGACTCTTCAGCTGACCCAGATCATTACCTGGTATCGAAATCCGGCCTAAGCCACCTCGTCCACTGTGAGGATTCCGAGTGCGCCGAATATACGTGCCTAAAGGGTCTGGATCCCCTCGGCATTCTGACCCTGGGTGAGACTCGCCACTTCCCATTGGATAACCCGGTTATGTCGCATCGCTATCCGGACTTCTTTCGACAGTTTCTTGGATCACGCGTTCGTGACCGGTCGGCCGATGTAGTTGGATTTGCTCGGCCTGAGCAGCACTTTTACTGGGGCCCTCGACCAGGTTGGAATCTGGGGAGGCATCGTGGAAGCCACGGGGGGGCAGAATGGGATGAGGTCGTAGTAGGTGCACTGTTCTCCGGCACGAGCGGCGATGTTTCCACAACCCCTATTCGATCCGACAAGATTCTGAGATCTTTGGGCATGACCAGTGACTGGGCGAGGAGGTGCTCGGCAAGTGATTGTGAACCTACTATCCCTTGATCCAACTTTGAGATTCTGGGGGGCTGAGTTGAACCTGAAAGTATTAGGGGTACTCAGCGCCGTTGTCGCCATGGACATTATTCTGAGATGGCTTGCCTTTATGCAGGTGGAATCAACCGGATTGGATATCGCAATCTTTGGTGCCGTGTTCAGTGGCACAGAGGCCCTCTTTGGGGAAGGTCGTGGCGACGTAATGTTGAGCACGACGCGAATCTGGATCGGGATTATTCTTGTCGTAATTGCAGTTATCGTCCATCGCACTGCCGCCGAGGAGCAGCGAAACCTAATAGTCGAGGATCTGGCCGAGAAACTTCAGGAAACTGAGAAGGACGCGCACCTTGGCCATCTGGTGCAGGTCGGTGAATTCGCGCTTCTTCTGACACTGTCCGCCACCAAGCCCGGAAAGAGGAGAAGGCGAGAGAAATTCTTGCGGGCTATCGCTGATAACGCCCAGACGGCCGAAGGCAAGTCACTGGTGGCACTTCCCGATGGGCACGACTTGTTGCTATTGCCTGAGAATCGTCGCCGAATGTATCGGTGGGCCCTCGCTACAGTTGGCTTTGTTGCAGTGTTGACGCCCGTGGTAACTATTCATCCCTAGTGGTCCGTGTTTGAAGTGTTCTGACGGTTGGCCTTCTTCAGGATCTCGTCGGCGGTCTTGGTCCATACGAACGGGTGTTTGCGGTCGTTCCAGCCGTTGATGAAGGCGCGGATCTTGGCGTTGAGGTCGCGCACGGAGCGGAACGTGCCGCGGTGGATGGCTTGGCGTTCGATGATGCCGAACCAGACCTCGACCAGGTTCAGCCAGGATCCTGAGGTGGGGGTGAAGTGGGCGTGGATCCGAGGGTTCGCCTCGAGCCAGTCCCGGATCTCGACATGTTTGTGGGCAGCGTAGTTGTCCGGCTCTTCACCGATGAGTGTGGGGTGAGAGGGTCAGGCCGCCGATGAGGAGCATGCGTAGGCGGTAGTTGTCTCGGTTGCGGAAGCCGCGGGCGATGCGTCGGTGGAGTTCGATCAGGCCATTCATCGCTTCGGTGCCGCCGTTGCTCGCGCCGTCGGTGTCGAAGTAGCCGAGGAACTCGCTGCGCCAGGTGGTGAGGGTCTTGCCGAGCCGGGCGACTTCGGGGATCGGGCATGAGGTGAACGTGTCGAGGATTTTCTGCGCGACTGCTCGCCCCGCGGCGTGGGTGTCTTGGTGGTAGGCCGAGCGGACCTGCTGGGCGCACAACCAGGCGACTTCGACTTCGAGGTGCCGCTCATCGGCGGCCCACGCCGCGTCGAGGCGGGCGTTCTGGCGGTTGGTGAGGTTCTCTTCGCCGGCGCGCAGAATGTTGCGGATCCGGTACAGCGGGTCGTCACGACGGCCGCGGCGCCCGCAGGTGTCCTGCTGGAGCCGGCGCCGTACATCGTCAACGACCTGGGTGGCGGGGTGAGGTCGGCCCGGGGCGCGGTGACAGCGTTGCCGTCTGTTCCGTTTCCCCGGGCCGCCTCCCGAACCGGGCGTGCGGCTTGCACCGCACCCGGCTCTCCACGAGCCCGTGTCGATGGTCGTTCCGTTAGGCGAGTTGGGCGAGGGCAGCCCAGCGGGAGGGGATGTCGCCCCGGTACCGGTAGCGGGTGACCGCCACCGACGCCGGGTCGAACAAAGTCATCTCTCCATCGCCAGGCCACCATCCGGCGGGCCCGTATCGTCGCCGGAGGGCCTTCCACCCCGTCTTGCGGTGTTTGCTCCGCAGCCACCGGATCACCCGGTTCCACGTGTAGTGGCGCAGGTGTCCGAAGGTGGCCTTGGCTACCGCGTGACGGAAGTAGGCCGTCCAGCCCCGCAGCACCGGGTTCAACTGGCGCAGCAGGTCGCCCAAGGTGTGATTCGTGCCTTGTTTCGTGATCGCCTTGACCTTGCGGCGGACAGATGCCACCGACTTCTTGGCCGCGAAGGTGTAGACGTATCGCTTTTCGGTGCCCGGCTTGCGGTGCCGCTGGATGCGGAACCCGAGGAAGTCGAACCCGTCATCGATGTGGACCACGGTGGTCTTTTCCGGCGACAGCCGCAGCCCCATCGGGGCGATGACGTCGCTGACTTGCTCGCGCAGCGCCTCGGCATGCTCCCGGGTGCCGGACACCAGAACCACGAAGTCGTCTGCGTAGCGCACCAGGCGGTACACCGGCAGGCCGTGGCGGCGCCGTCGGGAGCGATCGACCCGGGTCGGGCTGATGGTGGCCCAAACCCGGGCGAAGTACTCATCGAGCACTTCCAGGGCGATGTTGGCCAGCAGTGGGGAGAGGATCCCGCCCTGCGGGGTGCCGGTGTTCGACTCGCGGTGGACCTGGTCCTCGCTGAGGATCCCGGCCCTGAGGAACGCTTTGATCAAAGCCAGGACCCGCTTGTCCCCGACCCGTCGACGCACCCGACCCATCAGGGCCGCGTGGTCGATCTCGTCGAAACACGCCGTGATGTCGCCTTCAAGGACCCACTCGTAAGAGCGGGACGCGAACATCTGCACCTCGGCGACCGCGTCCCATGCCCGCCGCCGGGGCCGAAACCCGTAGGAGGAGGGATGGAAGTCGGCCTCGAAGATCGGCTCCAGCACCAGCACGAGACACGCTTGGACCACCCGGTCGGCCACGGTCGGGATCCCCAACGCCCGGAACGTGCCCGACGACTTGGGGATCAACCGTTGCCGCACCGGCGACGGAACGAACGTCCCTTGCTTGACCTGCTCACGCAGCCCGGCAAGGAACTCCACCACCGCCGCTGGGCCCTCGGCCGTGATCGCGCGGGCCGTGACCCGATCGACCCCGGCCGTACGCGCCCCGCGATTGCTCGCAACCCGCTCCCAAGCCATCACCATGAAAGCGGGGTCCACCACGAGGTTGAACAAGTCATCGAACCGGGACGTGGTGTCCCCGGTCGACCATCGATGCAACTTGGCCTGCATCCCCAGTACCCGCGCCCGAGCCTGCGACAGGCTCGGCCACGGCGCGCCGGTCTTCACCGGCGACCTCCTGGCCTTGCAGCACCCTGATCGCGGACTCGCTGCCGCCCTTCGCCATGCGGACGGCTTTCCCGTCCTCGGACTACTACGGCGGCTCCGCCCCCTGCCACGCCCATCGGGCGACGGTGGCCCTGCCCACCGGACTGCTGGCAGCAACCCGGACAGGGCGAGCACGACAGGGTTCCCATGTTCACTGTGTGACGGTCGGCGGGGGCGGTGTCCAGCTCAGCTCCGGCAGCATCGCCGCGAGTACGCCGCAGGCTTTCCTCGCGGCCTCCCGGACCGGCATCAATAACCGCCCCGGAAGTCGCCTTCCCGTTCATCCGTTCGGCGCGCACTGCACCCCGGCCCACATCCGCCAGGTTGGAGCCGGATCCACGATTACGGAGGTTCAACCACTGGTTCACTCTCGTTACACCTTCCCGCCTCGTTCGCCGGGCCCAGACCATCTGGCAGTACTGACCCGCCCCGGCTTTGTCAGGACTGCTTCCCACCCTCACCAGCACCTCCTGGCTCAGGCTGCCCTCAACTTCAACCCAGCCGCTGCGACGACCAGGCGATGGAGGTCTCTCACCTCCATCCGTACACACAGCGCCTCATGGCGCACTTTGACGACGTGGAAGGCGTCCAGGACGGCGCGGGCGTCATCGAGCTGGTCATCGATCGCGTTCTTGTACCCGTGGAACGGGTCCAAGGTGGCGATCTTCACTCCGGCCTTGAAGTCCTCGCCACGCTCGGTGAGCCAGGTCTTGTACGCCTGCCCCAAGCGGCCGGGGACCAGGTCCAGCAGGCGAGCCCTGGTGTGCCCGTTGACATCTCGGGTCAGGTCAACCATCCCGGTCAACTCCTTCGGGCCGCGCCCGCCGTCCTCGATCGGTTTGGTCGACACGTGATGCCACACATGCTCATCAACCCCGAGGACCGCGACCCCGGCGAAGCGTGCCTCGTCCTCGGCGGCAGCCTGCAACAGCGGCTTGATGGAGTCCCACACCGTGCGCCAGCCCGTGCCGAGCTGACGCCGGATCCCGTTGACGCGGGCGTACTCACGTCGGATCTGCCCGAACGCCCACCGGCACGCCCGCGCCGTCAACACGCCACGCGGGGCTGCGACCTGCTCATCCTGCTCCACGAACGAGTTCACCTCGCACGCCGGCTCAGGGCACACCCAGCGGCGTTTGCGCCACACGATCCGCACCGGCCTACCGAACGCCGGCGCGTCGACCAGGCGAACGTCCACCCGGCCATGGCCGTGCGCGATCACCCCGCACAAGCGACAACCCATCGGCCCTGGCTCGGACTCGACCGTGACCACCAACCGGTCAAGACCGTCGCGCTCGACCGCGATCACATGCAGTCCTGGCAACCCGACAAGAAGGTCGCAACGCTCGCAGTAGCCGCCGCCGACACGGCAGCACGACATAGGCTCAGACACCGTCTGGGGGTACCCCCTCCGGGGGAGGTCCTTGAGATCAGTGAGAGGTAGAAGCCCTCCGATCCTCAGGGACCTCGACCCATCCCCGCCTCAACCAGCCGCCCGGCGCGTCGTACTCACCCCACACTCATCGGTGAAGAGCCAGTTGTCCATCACCAGGTGCAGCTCTTTGTCGGGATAGGCGCGGGCGACCTGCTTGAGGAAGGCCAGGAACTCCTGATGGCGCTGGCGTGGTTTGACCGCGGCGGTGACCTGCCCGGTCGCGATCTCCAAGGCAGCGAACAACGAGGTGGTGCCGTACCGCACGTAGTCATGAGCGCACCGCTCGGGCAGGTGCGGCTGCATCGGCAGCATCGGCGCGGTCCGGTCCAACGCCTGGATCTGACTCTTCTCCCCCACTTCGTGGGGGCACCCCCAGTCCACGCACAGCACGATTGCGTTCTCCGGCGGGGCCAGGCACAAGCCGACGACGTCGGTCACCCTTGGCAACCAACTGGGGGTCGGTGGAGAACCTGAACGGCTCGACCCGCCACGGTTCCACCCCGGCCTGCCTCCAGATCGCGGCGATCGTGCCGTTGCTGACCCCAAAATGCCGGCCCAGAAGTCGGCTCGACCAGTGAGTCACCCCGTACTTCTTCGGCGGAGGCGCCAACGTCGTCGACACCACCTTGCTGTAATCCACCTCCCGTGACCGGCCCGAGCGAGGGTCATCCTCCAGAGTCAATGGCCAAGTGAAAGTCCCCGGTTTTGGCCAAGTGAAAGTCCCCACCTCGGGACTGTCCGCTGAACGGTGTTTCTGACCTGACACGCCAGCGTGGGCTGGCGGGAAGGTTGGTCACCGATGACCGAGACAATCACGAGCGTGAGCTCGATGCCCAAGGATGCCAGGAAGCGTTCGTCGTCGACCGCAACGCCGTCGGAGAAGGCGGCGATCGCGCAGATGGTCAGGGCCGCCCGGGATCGGGGTGAGGACATCACCGGCCCGGAGGGCTTGTTGAAGTCAATCACCGCGACCGTGCTCGAGGCCGCTCTGGAAGAGGACATGACCGACCACCTTGGACATGCCAAGCACCAGGCACCTGAGGGTGGCTCGGAGAACATCCGCAACGGCACGCGCGCCAAGACGGTCCTGACCGACGCCGCTGGCGAGGTGACGATCGAGGTGCCGCGGGACCGGGCGGGCACGTTCACCCCGGTGATCGTGGCCAAGCGTCAGCGCCGGTTGACCGATGTGGACGCGGTCGCGATCTCGTTGTTCGCCAAGGGCCTAACCACCGGTGAGATCAGCGCGCACTTCGCCGAGGTCTACGGCGCGAGTATCGGCAAGGACACCATCTCCCGGATCACCGACACGGTGGTGGAGCAGATGCAGGCATGGACGTCCCGGCCGCTGCTGGGCGTATACGCCGCTGTCTTCATCGACGCGATCTACGTCAAAGTCCGCGACGGGCAGGTCGGCAACCAGCCCTTCTACGCGGCGGTCGGGGTCGACCTGAACGGTCGCCGTGACGTCCTCGGGCTGTGGGCCGGCAACGGCGGTGGGGAGAGCGCGAAGTTCTGGCTGGCGGTGCTGACCGACCTGAAGAACCGCGGCGTGCGCGACATCTTCTTCCTGGTCTGTGACGGCCTCAAGGGACTACCCGACTCGGTCGCCGCGGTCTTCCCGGCCACCATCGTGCAGGCCTGCGTCATCCACCTGATCCGGGCCACGTTCCGGTACGCGAGCAGGAAGTACTGGGACCAACTCGCCCGGGACATGCGCAAGATCTACACCGCGGCCACCGACCAGGGTGCGTGGGCCGCGTTCGAAGAGCTCGAGGAGAAGTGGGGCAAGACCTACCCCGCCATCGTCAAACTGTGGCGCGCGGCGTGGGAAGAGATCACCCCCTTCCTGGCCTACGACGTCGAGATTCTACGGGTCCTGTTCAGCACCAACGCGATCGAGTCCCTGAACGCCCGCTACCGGCGCGCGGTCACCGCCCGCGGGCACTTCCCCACCGAACAGGCAGCCCTGAAGGTCCTCTACCTCGTGACCCGCGGCATGGACCCCAAAGGCACCGGTCAGGCACGATGGGCCATGCGCTGGAAGCCGGCCCTGAACACGTTCGCCGTCACCTTCGCCGACCGCATGCCAGCAGCGGAGCACCTCTAACAATGAACGTCAGAAACACCGTTCATCGGACAGACCCAAACCGACGCTGCAACTCCGACAGATGCGGCCGCAGCACCGCATACCGACGGGACAGCGAATCGGCCGAGGACCTACCACAACGGTTGCCCTCACACACTCAGAAACGAAACTATTTCGTCACGATCCCCTACTTGCGGGTGAACTCGTCGACGGTGCGGGTCATGTCGTGGTGGTCCCGCTCGGCGGCTTCCTCGGGCGTGGGCGCCGTGCCGCCCAGTCGGGCCGGCAGGTACCGCAGGTCGTCCCCGGTCAGCGGCGGGTAGGCCGCCTGCTGGGCCTCCAACTGCACCCGCATCCGCTCGCGCAACTCCTCGGACACCGCCACCGGGTCCGCGTCGGGCGGCACCACCATGGGCGCACCGACGGTGATGTGGATCGGGATCCGGCTGAACCCGCGGTGCCGCTTGGCCTCCTTGGTCCACACCCGATGGGACCCCCACAGGGTCGTCGGCAGGATCGGCACCCCGCCCTCCTGCGCCAGCCGCACCGCCCCGGTCTTGAACGGTTTCAACTCGAACGAGCGCGACATCGTCGCCTCCGGGAACACCCCGACGATCTCCCCGCCGCGCACCGCCCGCAACGCCAACTCGAACGACTCCTGGCCCGCATGCCGGTCGACCGGGATGTGCTTCATCCCGCGCATGAGCCGGCCCGCCACCGGGTGCGCCCAGATCGACTTCTTCGCCATGAACCGCACGAGGCGACGGTTCTTGCGCGCCGACAGGCCGGCATACGTGAAATCGAAGTATCCCGTGTGGTTGATCGCCATGACGGCCCCACCGACGGTCGGGATGTTGTCCTCCCCGAGGATCGTGAACCGCAACCCCTGCGCGAAGAAGATCGTGCGCGCCAGGCCGACAATCGGGGTGTAGGGGAACTCCATGCCTCCCAGCCTACGGGAGCGTAGGTATGCCGCGGACTCGCGCGAACACAGCCCGCCCACTCGAGGCGGCGCGGCATACCGTCACAATCCCCGGCGGATGCCGTCGCCCTCGCCTTACGTATGCCGCGACGGCTGCCAGGCCAACTGGAGCACCTGTTCGCCCAGTTCGCGGGAGACCACCCGGCCGCGCCCGGGAGGCTGCGCCGACCCCTTGGTGCGGCCCACGAGCGCCCCCTCGTCGGGGCTGGAACTGAGCATGATCCCGGGAGCAGCGAGGTCGCGCAACGCCTGGATGGCCGGCTCGTAGAGGGCCCGGGAAGCGCCACCGGAGCGTCGGCAGATCACCAGGTGCAACCCCACGTCGCCGGCCTGCGCCAACAACGGGATGAGCGGGCGCAGCGGCGTACCGGCCGACGTGACGACGAGGTCGTAGTCGTCGACGAGGACGAACACCTCGGCCCCCTGCCACCAGGACCGATGCCGCAACTGCTCCGGGGTGACGTCGGGACCGGGAAGCCGGCTGCGCAGGTAGCCCGCCAGCCCCTCCATTTCGGCGACCGTCTGCTCCTCGGTCGTGAGGTACTCCATCACGTACCCCTCGGGCAGGTCACCGAGCAGGGACCGCCGGTAGTCGACGACGAACAACTGCGCCTGCTCGGGCCGGTAGAGCCGGGCCACCTCGCTGGCGTAGGCGCGCAGCATCGCCGACTTGCCCGAGTCGGAATCACCGAAGAGGTAGAGGTGCGGTTCCTCGGCGAGGTCGAGACCGATGGGGGCCAGGGCGCTTTCGTTGAGGCCGAGCAACAGGCGGCCGCTCGCGTGCGGACCGATGGCCTCGGCCTGGGCCCGCACCTGATCCAGGGGCGCCTCCAGTGGCAACAGCCGCAGTTTTGGTCCCGTCGCCTGCCCGGTGGCCGCCCACGCCTGATTGACGGCAGCCACGAACGCGTCGACGCCCTCCCCGAGATCGTCCACCGACCCCGAGTTGTCGATCCGCGGAATCGCGGTGAGGAAGTGGTGCTTGCTGGAGGTCAGGCCGCGCCCGGGTCGCCCCTTGGGCACGTTGGCGGCCAGTTTGCGGTCGATTTCGCTGTCGCTGGGATCACCGAGGGCCAACTCGATGCGGGTGCCGAGGACGTCGCGGATCTGCATCCGGAAGTCCATCCAGCGCGAGGTCGTGATGACGACGTGCACCCCGAAGGTGAGGCCCCGGCCGGCGAGTTGCTGGATGTCGGCCTCGATCTCCTCGAACTCCGCGCGCACCGTCGGCCATCCGTCGACGACGAGGAAGACGTCGCCGTAGCCGTCGTCGACGACCCCGGCCGCGCGGCGGCGCCGATAGGTCTCGATCGAGTCGATCGCGTGCTCCCGGAAATACGCCTCTCGGACATCGACGATTCCGGTGATCTCGGCGACCATGCGGCGCACGACGTCGGGTTCGTTGCGGTTGGCGACGCCCGCGACGTGGGCCAGCGCAGCGAGGGGGGTGAAGGTGCCGCCGCCGAAGTCGAGGACGTAGACCTGGGTTTCGCGGGGCGTGGTCGTCAGGGCCATCGAGCAGACGAGGGTGCGGGCGAAGGTGCTGCGCCCCGAGCGGGGTCCACCGACGACGGCGACGTGTCCGGCCGCGCCGCCGAGGTGCAGGACGAACAGGTCACGCCGCTGCTCCAACGGGCGGTCGACAAGCCCCATGGGGAAGGAGTACCCACCCTGGCGCCGCCACGACGGGCTGACCAGGCCGAGCGCCGGGTCGACGACGAGGTCGCCGAAGAGTCGGTCGAGGGAGTTGGGCACGTCGAGCGGCGGCAACCACACCTGGTGGGCGGGGCGTCCCTTGCCCTTCATCGCGGCCACGGCGATGTCGAACACGGCCCGCGTCTCCTCCGGCTCGTTGAGCGCCGGGGCACGATCGGGAGCGGGTGCCTGGTGGGCACCGGGCGCGGTCATCGCCGGGTATGAGGAGAAGGGCCGGATCTGTTCCTGGACCCGGCTCGCGCTCTGGCTGGCTCGGGGGCGGCGGCGCCCCTTGGGGGGCCCGGAGACGTATGCCGCCTTGAACTTCACCAGGTGCGTCTGGTCGGGCTTGAGGTAGCCCAAACCCGGCATTGGGGGCAGTTCGTAGGCGTCGGGGACCCCGATGACCGTGCGGGATTCGGCCGCGGAGAAGGTGCGCAACCCGATCCGGTAGGACAGGTGGGATTCCAAGCCGCGCAGCCGGCCCTCCTCGAGGCGCTGGGAGGCGAGCAGCAGATGCATCGAGAGCGAGCGCCCGAGCCGCCCGATGGCCACGAAGGTCTCGACGAACTCGGGTTTGGCCGAGAGCAACTCGGAGAACTCGTCGGCGACGATGAGCAGGGCCGGGAGGGGCTCGAGGTTGGCCCCACCGGCGCGCGCCTTCTCGTAGTCGGTGACGTTGGCGAAGTTGCCGGCGGCCCGCAACAACTCCTGGCGCCGGGTCATCTCGCCGGCGAGGGCATCCTGCATGCGGTCGACCAGGGCCACTTCCTGACCCAAATTGGTGATGACCGCCGACACATGCGGCATATCGGCCATGCCGGCGAAGGTCGCGCCCCCCTTGAAGTCGACGAGGACGAAGTTGAGGCTCTCCGAACTGTGCGTCATCGCCAAGGCAAGCACGAGAGTACGCAACACCTCCGACTTGCCCGAGCCGGTGGCACCGATGATGAGCCCGTGCGGGCCCATGCCCTGTTGCGCCGACTCCTTGATGTCCAACGCCACCGCATGCCCGTCGTCACCCACACCGATGGGCACCCGCAACCGGTCCCGTTGCAGGCGGGGACGCCACCCCTGCTCGGGCTGGTAGTCGCGGACATCACCCATGCCGAGCAGTTCGAGCAGATCACTCGTGCCGGAGAGCGCGTCGCGAGTCACCTCGACCTCGCCGCTGGTGTAGAGCGGGGCGAGGCGCCGGGCGACGGCCTCGGCCTCAACGACACTCATCTGATCGGCACGCCCGGTCGCCGACGCACGGGACACGGTGATGACGTCGAGGCGCGCGCCCTGGCCCGGAGCGCCCTCCGGGGCCGCGGTCACGGCCAAGCGGACCGTGGTCGGCGAGGTCAACTCATCCCACTGGGCGGGCAGGTCCATCGTGGTGACGCCCAGGGTGGCTTCCCCGCTGATGAGGGGGTGACCCGCAGGGACCCGGCCGCCGTCGATGATGAGAAGCACATGTGGAGACCCGACGGCCCCGGGTGTGAAGCGGGGCCGTTCGGCGAGATTGTCCGGCAGCCATTCGAGAAGCTCGGCGAGGGAGTCGGACACCATCCGAGCCGGACCCAGAGGGTCACGGGCCCGGTTGCTTTGGGCATGCGGCAACCATTTGAGCCAGTCCCAGTCGCTCCGGGATTCGCGGCTGACCAGGGCGGCGATGACGAGGTCTTCGGGGGCGTGCAGCACGGCCGCCTGGGCGACCACAGCGCGCGCCAAGGCCCGGGCCGGGGCCACCTCTCCGGTGATCTCGATGCGCGACCAGGCCGGCAACGCCACCGACGCGGGCAGATCAGGTTGGACGCTGTGCGTCGAGAGCAGCCGGTGCATGCCCGAGGCGGCAATGGGGTCGAGTTGCGCCAGTGGCGGAGTTTCCGCGGGTTCGAGGGTGAGACAGAGCCGTTGCGCCGTCGTGCCCATCCGCACCTGAAGGAAATGATCCCCACCGGGGCGTCGCTCCCACACCCGCGAGCGCTCCTCGGCGATCAACCCCAACGAACTCGGATCGGGGTAGTCCCACAGCGCGGCCTCGTGCTGCACCGCGGCCGCATCCCGGATCGTGCCACGCACCTCGGCCAGGTAGGCGAGGTATTCGCGCCGGGCCGAGATCACCTCGGCCGTGTGCTGCTGCCGCTGGCGCATGCCGCTGGCCGCGACGAACCCGACCGAGGCGATGAGGAACATCCCGGCCCCGATGAGGCCACGGCCACCGGGCATCGAAATGGCGACGAACGCCATCGACCCCACGCTGCCGAGCATCGGGATGGCCTGCATCAGCAGTTGGTTCAGCCCTTCACCGGGTTTGATCTCCGGTGGCGGCTGCACCACGATCCGGCCTTGAGGCACCGGCGGGGGTCCCGCTGTCGCCGTTCTGCTCATCGTCCCCTCCTGGGCCATGCTGCGCAGCACGCAGCGCATCGACCGTTAACCTACCTGTCGCATTAGAGTGAGACGAGCAGCCGCCCGGTCACGGCATACCCTCGGGCGTCGCGCGGTCATGTCGAGGAGGGGAGCGGTGAGCCCAGCGGTCACGGTCGACCGACGCCTCACGGTTGTCGCCTCCGATCGCCATTACGACCTCGCGGTGCCCGAGGAAACGCGGGTGTCGGATGTCCTGTCCGTCCTCGGGATCGCCTCCAGCGCCAGTCCCTACGGGGTGGCGACCCCGGCCGGGCGGATTCTCGGCCCGCACGAGGTCCTCGACGACGTCCCGACCGGGGGCATCGTCACGGTTGTACGCATCCCCACCCACTCCCTGCACCGCAACGTCCGCAACCTCGACCCGTCGGGCGTCGCCGCCGGGACCCGCGATTCGACGGCCTCGGGCGGACGGCATACGGCAACCCCGGGGGTTCACGATGTCGACGACTCCACACGACGCCGTGACCGGCTCGTCATCGAGGCCCCCACCCAGACCCAGCCCCGGACCCGGCTGCGCTCCGCCCCGGTCTCCGCCGGGCCCGAGCGCCCGGTGCCGTTGCGGTCCTTGATGCTCGCCGCCGCCGCGGGGCTGGCCGCCGTCGCAACGCTCACCATGGCAGTGGGAGCCGGCTCGGCGACACCCGGTGGGCTCACCACGATCGGGTATGCCGCGGCCAGCCTGCTCTTGGCCCTCGCCGCCGTGGGGGTCGTCATCGTCGGCCGCCGCCCCGGGCTGTGGCTTGCCTCCTTGGGTGCCGGGCCGTTGTTGGCCGTGGCGGCGGGGCTGAGTTGGCCATTCGCCACCGGCTCTGATCACCGCGGCGTCGGCCTGGTCACCGGGTGCGGCCTGGCCGTCGTCGTTCTCGCGGTAGGCCGCTCGGTCGCCTCCGCCGAGCGTCGAGGTGACGTCGCGGTCATGGGCATCCTCTCCGCAGTGGGGGTGCTCGCTGCGGCCGGCACCGGCGAGCGTTGGCCCGGCTGGGCGGGCGCGGCTTTGGTCGTCGGTCTCGCACCTCTCGTGGTTCACATCCTGCCCTCGCTCAGCCTCACCGTCGCGCCGACCCAACTGCTCGACACCGATCGGTTGGCCACCACCGTGTGGAGTGTCCGGGAGCGCCGCCGCGGCGCGGTGCTCAAGGTGCGTCGACCCGTTGTCGCCGAGCAGTTCGCCATCGCCCGCGAGGCGGTGGCCGCGGGCACTCTCGGCGCCTGCGCGGTGGCGCTCGTGGGGGCCTGGGTGCTCGTCCTCGCGCCCTGGCCGGGCACCGTGCCGGGCTGGGGGGCCGTCGCGTTGACGATCACGGTGGCGCTGGCGTTCGGGTACCAGTCCCGGGCGGTGCGTGACCGCTTGCCGCGCTGGGCGATGCTCGGGGCCGCCGCCGGGCTCATGGGTGCGGCCGCGGTGGCCCTGATCCACACCGGCTGGCCCGGGACCTCGGTGGCCCTGATCGTCGGCGGTGCGCTCGTCGGCTGGGCGGGGGTGGCCGCGTCGGTCCTGCTCGTGTCGGGCTATCGCTCCACGCGCATGTCCCGCCTCGCCGATGCGCTCGAGACCATGACCGTCGCGTTGGCGCTGCCCCTAGGCATCGTCGCGGCCGACGGCATCGAAGCCCTCCGCCGCCTGACGTCGGGTTAGGCCGCCCCCACACTTTCCCGGCGCTCTCCCCGCACAGCGCTGCGCCGGTCCCGATGGGGGTCCGGCGCAGCGGTTGCTGGTCACTCCCAGACGCTGGGGCCGGCGGCCTCGCTGCCCTCGAACCAGGTCTCTTCATCCTCGTGCGTGAGCGAGTCGACGGCGGCATCCTCGCGCTTGCGGTCCTGCCCGCGGCCACCGGCACCGCCCGCGGCTGCAGCCCCCGAACGGTTCGCCCCGGAGCGGCCACCGGCCCCCGCACGCGAACCCGCACCCCCGCGCGCCGATCCACCCCGGCCTCCGGCGCCGCGACCTCCCGCACCGCCGCCTTGGCCACCAACCAGCGGGGTGCCGTACTTGCCGGTGCCGGTCGCGCCCCGCACGGCACTCCCGGCGCCAGCGCGCCCACCGGCCGCGCCACCGCCTGGCACCATCCCGGCACCACCGGCCCCGCCGCCGGGCATGAACGCGCCCAGGCCACCGGCGCCGCCCCCGCGACCGCCCAGGACGGCCGCACCCAGACCACCGAGACCGCCGGCCACTGCATACCCGCCGCCGCCACCGCCCGCGCCGGAACCGCCGCCGAGGCTCCCGCCGGACCAGCCGCCGCCACCACCGCCGCCGGAACCGGGCAAATGCGTGATGCCCCCACCGGGGCCGTCATCGGTCACGATCGGGCCGGGGTGGTAGGGATGAGGCGCGGGTAGATCCGGCGTAGGGGGCGGATAGCCCGTCGTCGGATGGTCGGGCGGCTGCCAGGGAGTCGGCTGACCGGGCGTGTCCGGTCCGCCGCCACCGGGGGGCGAACCGGTCGGGGGCGTCCACGGGGTGGCGATGCCGCCGCCGGGGGGTAGCGAGGGCGCCGACCAGCCCGCCGATCCGCTCATGACCGGCCGCACGGAACCCCCGCCTCCGCCTCCTCCCCCTCCGTGTGAGGTGGGGGTGCCGGTGTATTCGACCGGCAGGCTCGCCGTGGCGCCCGAGACTTCGCCGGTGAGCTCGGCGAGGATCCGTTGCGCGGCCTGGTCGCGCCGGCGATACACGTCGTCGTCGGTGGCGTTGGCAATCGCCTCCTTCTCCGCCGCGGTGACATCGGGGCTGTCCAATCGCCGCAGGTCCGCGATGGAGACCATCGGTTGGATGGTCTCCACCTCGGTAGTCCACCGGTACCGGGCCTTGAGGACCGCGTTGGTGGTGGCGATGATGCTCGTGCGCGTGGCCGTCAATTCCTCGGCTTGCCGGTTCAAAGCCTCGGTCATCCGTGCCAGGGTGACCTGCGCCGCGGTCGCCGCATCGCCACCCCAGGCGGGCCCGGGGGTGGTCCCGTGTTCGCTGCTCAGGGTCTTTTTCACCGCCTCGACGTCGGCAGAAAGCGAGGTCAGCATGGCTGCCGAGGCCGCCCATCCCTGCGCCGCGCAGTCCAGGGCCACCGGATCGAACATGAATACTCCGTAGAGTTCCCGCTCGAACCGTCGAGCCTTGGGGCTCAACGGCCGGATCGAACCCCCCTCCAGTACTGGTCGCACCATCGCAATCTCCCTCCTATGTCGAATCCATGAGCAGAGCCGGTGCGGCTCAGGCGATCGGGGGCTTGGCCCTCGACGCGGACGGCGTCTGGGCCGGGTCGGAGGCGGCGGGCGGCGGCGGGCCGCCCACGGCATCGGCTTGTTTCTTGGACTCGCTGGCCGCCTCGACCTGCTGAGTGGCGCTGGCCCGCGTCCGTTCCCGCTCGGAGGTGGTGCCGCGACTCCATTGCCGTTGCAAGGCGAGGAACGCCGCTCCCGCCTGATCGTCGCGATCGCGCATCTCCTGGGCCGAGCGTCGCAGCCCCTGCGCGATCGCATCAAGGTCCGTCTGGACCCCCTTGAGGGTCTCCAGATAGACCCCACGAGTCGCGGCATACACCTGACCGAACCGGCGCAACGCCGTGATCGGCCCGACCGAGTCCGCCGTCAGGGCAGTGCTGTCGAGACGCTGATGCGCCTCGACGCTGTCCTGAGCCCACTGGTCCTGCTTGCGGCGGCCCAAGTCGTCCATCAGGTCCGGCGAATACGACACCGACCCCGACCCCGGCTCGTCGCCCGGTCTCGAACTGGCACCCATGGTGCGCCTTCCTTTCCCGCTCATGCCTGTTGCCCGCCACCGGCGGCGTCCCCACCCGGGGGATCGTCAACGCCGGGCAGCGGACGCGCCGTGGGCACGCCCGCTGGCCGGGTCAACCACCGTCGTCAGCCCCAGCTTTGGGCGTTCTTGCGTTCACCGGCGAGGTAGTTCTCCTTGGACTCGTGCACGGCGCGGCGCACGTCCTCGAGGAGTTCGCGCAACTCGGTGATCTCCTGGTTCCACTGACGCTGGGCGACCGCATAGGACTCGCGCGCGCCACCTTCCCACTGCGAGACGTACTTGCTGAGGTCACCGTCCATCTGGTCGAGGCGCTGGGCGAGTTTCTCGCAGCCGGCCTTCATCTCGCTGATGAGCATCTCGATGCCCGCGGCGTCAACCTTCATCATGGAATCCATGTCTATGTCCCTTCCCGGTTAGCGCTGACTCAGCCGAGCCGCGCGGAGTACTTGTTGATCGCCGAGGCGGCGTCTTGTTCCTTGGCCTGGTAGGTCGCCTCGTTGGCGCGCAGGGTCTGCTCGAAGGTGTCGAGGACGTTGATCACGTCCTGGGCGTTCTTGGTCCAGGCTTGCTGGACGCCATCGAAACTGGCCTGACCCTGGCCTTGCCAGTGCGCTCGCACCTGGCCCATCTTGTCGTTGAGGTCCGCGATCTGGCGGCGCAGGTCCTGGCGGGCCTGATCGACGATCTTGGCCGACTCGTTGATGACACCTGCTGCTGCGGAGAATGACGTGTTACCCATTGGTCTTTACCCTCCCGGAGGTTGGTTCGGTAGCCCTGGTGAGCCACGCGGTCGTGTGGACGTGGCGTCCGTGTTGTCGTGGAGTCCACTCTCGGTGGCTCACGATGTTCAGCCTATGCACGCAGTCGTTGCCCGCCAATGGGGAGGACTCCCCATGACCGTCGTCGCTTATGATCGGGAACGCTGCCGCGGCACGGCGCGCGCATAGTCGGACATCACAAAGGGAGGGCGCGGTGAGTGCGAGCACGGGGATCGGTTCCCTGATCCGCCTCTCGGTCACCGCGGGCACCCGTAGGGCGGACTTGGGGGTGCCTTCGGGCTTGCCCGTTGCCGAGTTGTTGCCGGACCTGGCCCGCGAGGTGGGCGTGCTCGATGCCGAATGGATCAGTGCCGCCCCGCGGCTGTTGCGCGCCGACGGCACGGCCCTCGATCTGGGCACGTCGTTGAGCGCGCAGGGCGTCAGCGATGGAGCCGTTCTGCTCCTCGCGCCGGCCGCTGCCCGCGAGAAGGTTTACGACGACGTCGTCGAGGCCGTCGCCGACCTGGTCGAGACCCGTTTCACCCCGTGGTCGGCACTTCACGCCTCCTTGACGGCGATCGGAGCGGCGGTCACTTTCTTTCTCGTCGCGGCCTACGCGCTCTTCGCCTCCCGCAGCAGCGGCCTCCTCGTTGCAGCCGTCGCCGCTTGTGCCGCAGCGCTACTCCTCGGCGCGGGCGCGGTCCTCGTGCAGGCTCGGCGCCAGTTGCGGGCCGGCGCCGCGTTGGCTGCGACCGCCGTCGTGTATGCCGCGGTTGCCGGCTTCGCGGTGCGCGCCGATGCACCGCTCTGGGGTGAGGGTTTGGTGTATGCCGGCCTCGGCGGCGCCCTCGCCGCGGCCGGCGGGGCGGCATTGACGGCCCGGCTGCGGGCTCCGTTCTTGTCGGTCGCGGCCAGTGCAGCCGCGTTGGCGCTCATGGGGGCGGTGTCGACCTGGCTCGGTGTGCCGATGCGGGCGGTGTGCGCGGTCGCGTTCGTGGTCGCCGCGATCCTCGCCTGTCTGCTGCCCTGGATCGGGGTTTCCTCGAGCCGCCTCAGCGGGCGCGCTCCCAAGTCGGACCTGGAGATCTGGGCCGATGTGCCTCCCGTGGACCCCACCGCGGTCGCCCGCCAACTCGACCGGGGTCATGAAGCGATGCTTGGCGTGGGGCTGGCCACCGGGCTGGGCATGCTCGCCTGCGCGGTCCAACTGGTTGCCTCCGGGCTGTGGGGGACGATGCTCGTGCTGGCCGGTTTCGCCGCCGTTCTGCTCGGTACTCGGCACGCGCGCACCCGAACCACGGTGGCGCTGGCCATGGCCACCGGGATTGCCGGGGTCGCGCTCGCCGCGGTCGCCGCCGTGTCCACCCAACCGAGTTGGCGGGCCTGGGTGACGCTGGGTCTGGCCCTGACGGCCGCCCTCGTCGTGGCGTTGGCCCTGGTCCTGCCCCGGACCCGGGTACGGCTGGGCCGGGTAGCCGATGCCCTGGAGGGGGCAACCTTGGTCGCGCTCGTGCCGCTCGCCTGGTTCGCCGCCGGGCTCCTCTGAGGCCACCGATGGCTACCAAGAAGGACCTGGTCGAGGCCCAGTCGTTCGCCAAGCGCCGCCTGACTACGGCGTTCGTCGCCGGCGCGCCCGGGGGCCGGGAAGTCGAGCCGCACCAGCCGATGAAGGCCATCGTGGCGGGTCTGGCGCTGGCTGCCGTCGTCGTCGTGGGGTCCTTGGCGTTCGGGTGGATCAAGGGGAGCCTCCCCCAGGACTGGGGTGACAACCGGCTGGTCATCGGCAAACAGTCCGGGGCCCGCTACGTCGCCATCAAGGACACCCTCCACCCGGTCATCAACACCACGAGCGCGCGGTTGCTCATCCCGGCCGACCAGTTCCAGGTCATCACCGTCGATGACGACAAACTGGCCGCGAAGAAGCGCGGCGCGACCATCGGGATCCTGGGGGCGCCCGACAGTCTCACCCCACCAGCGTCGCTGTCCAACACCGGCTGGATCGCGTGCACGGGTGGCGACGGTGCGGTGGGGGTGGCCGTCGGGTCCTCGGTCGCGGCCCCAGATGCCGCCGGCCGGGCCGCGGTCGTCACGGCTGGGGGCCAGACCTGGGTGGTCACCGGGGGGATGCGCTATCCGGTGCCGGTCGGGCAGGTCTCGGCAGTCACCATCGCTCTCGCCTTGGACCGGCAGGCCCCCCGCCCGGTTCCCGCCTCCTGGCTCAACCTGTTTACGGTGGGGCCGGCGTTGCAGCCGGTGCGCATCGACGGGCTCGGTCGCCCGCTGGCCGGCCTGCCACCGGGGGCGAGCGTCGGGTCGGTGCTCGTCGTCGGGGCCGGCACCCAGGAGCGGCGCTACCTCGTCAACCCCGCCGGCGACCTCGAACCCCTCCCCCCGGTGGCCTACGCCATGTATCGCCTCGGGTCGGGCAGTGGCGCCACCGACGTGAGTGTCCAGCCCGCTCAGATCAGTTCGTTGAAGGTCGCGGCCCAGCAGACCACGGCCCCGCGATGGCCCCAGGCCGTGCCCGAAGTGATGACCGAAGCACCGTGCGCGCACCTGGTCGCCGAGGCGAACCAGCCGGCGACGACCAGGCTGAGCGCGGCCCCGGGTGTCACGGTCCCGGCCGCGGGCGCCCGGGCCGAGGTGGCCACCGGCCGCGGAGCGCTCGTGCGGGCGGTGGCCGCCGGGACGACCGACTCCGGCCCGGTCTACGCGATCGACCAGACGGCCACGGCATACGCCATCCCGGGGGCGAGCGCCGACCTGTTGGCCCGCCTGGGCTACCGCACCACGGACGTCACCGCCGTCCCCGCGGCGTGGGTGGAGTTCTTCCACCCGGGTCCGCGCCTGGACCCGGCCGCCGCGCAGACGGTCGTTTCGGCCGGTTCGTGATGCGCCGCGTGCGAGTCGTGCTCGCGGCCACCGCGCTGGCCCTGCTCGCCGGGGTCGGGCCGGCCGCCGGGGCGCCGCGGCCGGCGACCACGTCGCAGGCACCCGCGCATCCCGGGCTGTCCCAGGCCGACAACGCCTGCGAAGAGGGCGTGCCGCGCTACATCCCGGATCGGTCTCCCTCCCTGGCGCGGCTAGCCCCCGATCTCGCCTGGACCCTGTCCACCGGCCAGGGAGTCGTCGTGGCCGTCGTCGACTCCGGGGTGTCGACCCGCAACGTCCACTTCCCGGCCGGGTCCGTCCTGCCCGGCCGCAGTTTCGTCGACGGGGGCTCGACCGAGGATGACGTGTGGCACGGCACGGCCGTGGCCGGGCTCATTGCCGCTCGCCCGATCGGCTCCACGTCGGGGGTCGTCGGGCTCGCCAAGGACGCCGTCATCCTTCCCGTCAAGGTCACCGGCCGCTCCGACCAGGGCGAACAACGCGCCGCGCGGGTGGCCGACGGGATCCGGTGGGCCGCCGACAACGGCGCCCGGGTCATCAACGTGTCGCTGAGCACCGCCACCGACGACCCGGCGCTGCGCGAGGCGGTGGCGTATGCCGTGGCCCGCGACAGCGTCGTCGTCGCGTCCGCGGGCAACCGGAGCACCGCCGCGGTGACCACCGACGGATTGCGGTATCCCGCGGCATACCCCGGTGTCATCGGGGTCGCCGCCGCGGACGAGCACGACGTCGTGACCAACGACTCGATTCACGGACCCCAGGTGGCGTTGGCCGCCCCCGGGTATGACGCCCTCACCGCCTTCCGCGACTGGGGAGACTGCGTTTTCGCCCCGGAGGGCCAGGCGAGCAGTTTCGCCACCGCCTACGTGTCGGCGGCGGCGGCCCTGCTCCGGGCCCGTTTTCCCGAGGAGGCCGCACCGCTGATCGCCCATCGGCTTCAGGTGACGGCCGCGCGTGCCAACCGCGGCGCGCGCGACGATGTCGCCGGCTGGGGAATCATCGCGCCCTACGAGGCGCTGTCCTACACCCTTGACGCCTCCCTCGCCGGACCGCTCCCGCCCGGGGCCACCCGGGCACCCAGCCCCAGCGTGGCGCCGCAGGCCCTCGATTTGCGGCCGATTCCCGACCCCACGGCGGCGGCCCGGGCGGTCACCCTCGCGGTCCTGCTCGCGTGCGGCAGCGCCGTCGTGGGGCTGGCTATGTGGCGCCTGGTGCGCTCGGCCCGTTCCGGGGGTTGAGCCCTGCTCGACCCGCGGCGGCGGTCGAGGTCACCCCCGACCGTCTGGGAGAATCGACCCCATGACCGATGCCACCACCTCATCCCCTGCTGCCCGGATTCCGGAGCGGCCCTCCCTCGACGGGCTCGAGGAGAAATGGGGTCAGGTATGGCAGGAGCAGGGCACCTACCGTTTCGACCGCGACCGGGCCCTGGCCCACCCGCGCGTCGACGTGTTCGCCATCGACACTCCCCCGCCGACGGCGAGCGGGAGCCTGCACATGGGGCACGTGTTCTCGTACACGCACACCGACTGCATGGCCCGCTACAAGCGGATGGCCGGCTTCAACGTGTTCTACCCCATCGGGTGGGACGACAACGGGCTGCCCACCGAGAAGCGGGTCCAGAACTACTACGGCGTCCGCGGCGACGCGACCCTCCACTACGACCCCGACTTCACCCCGCCCTTCGAGGGCAACCGCACCTCGACCAAGGCGGCCGACGAGGCGCCGGTGAGCCGGCAGAACTTCATCGAGTTGTGCGATGTCCTCACCGTCAAGGATGAGGAAGCCTTCGAGTCCCTCTTCCGCCGGATGGGGTTCAGCCTCGACTGGGGCATTTCCTACCGCACCATCGACGAGCACTCCCGGGCCACGAGCCAGCAGGCGTTCCTCCGCAACGTGCGCCGCGGCGAGGCCTACCAGTCGGAGGCGCCGGGTCTGTGGGATGTCACCTTCCAGACCGCGGTCGCCCAGGCCGAGTTGGAGGCCCGCGATTACCCCGGGCACTACCACCGGGTCGCCTTCCACGCCGCTGACGGTCCGGTCTACATCGAGACCACCCGCCCCGAACTCATCCCGTCCGTGGTTGCGTTGATCGCTCACCCCGACGACGAGCGGTATGCCGCCCGCTTCGGCACCACGGTCACCTCGCCGCTGTTCGGGGTCGAGATCCCCGTCCTGGCCCACCCGGCCGCCGAACCCGACAAGGGCGCCGGCATCGCCATGTGCTGCACCTTCGGGGACCTGACCGACGTCCAGTGGTGGCGCGACCTGCGCCTGCCCACGCGCTCGATCATCACTCGCTCGGGCCGGATGCAGGCCGAGACCCCCGAGTGGCTCACCGACCCGGCCGGTGCGGCGCTCTACGCGGACGGGGTCGCCGGGCGGACGGCATACGGGGCCCGGGAGGCGATCGTCACCGCCTTGCGCGACACCGGGGACCTCGATGGGGAGCCGACGCCCACCCAGCGCAAGGCGAACTTCTACGAGCGCGGCGAGAAGCCCCTCGAAATCGTGACGACCCGCCAGTGGTACATCCGCAACGGCGGACGCGACGATGCCCTGCGTGGAGCACTCGTGGGCCGGGGCGAGGAGATCGCCTTCCACCCGGCGTTCATGGGCTCGCGCTACGCCAACTGGGTCGCCGGGCTCAGCGGTGACTGGCTCGTGTCCCGGCAGCGCTTCTTCGGGGTGCCGATCCCCGTGTGGTACCCGGTGGCCGCCGACGGCGAGGTCGACTACGACCACCCGATCCTGCCCGCCGAGAGCGAGTTGCCCGTCGACCCGGCCGCCAACCCACCGGTCGGGTATGCCGAGGAGCAGCGCGGCATACCGGGCGGGTTCGTCGGAGACCCCGACGTTCTCGACACCTGGGCCACCTCTTCGCTGACTCCGCAGATCGCCGGCGGGTGGCGCGGACTCGGTGGGGTCGAGCCGGACCCGTTGTGGGACAAGGTGTTCCCGATGGATCTGCGGCCGCAGGCGCACGACATCATCCGCACCTGGCTGTTTGCGACGGTCGTGCGCTCGCACTGGGAACACGGGTGTGTGCCGTGGACCAATGCGGCGATCAGCGGGTTCATCCTCGACCCCGACCGCAAGAAGATGTCCAAGTCCAAGGGCAACGTCGTCACCCCCGAGGACGTCGTGCGCGAACACAGCGCCGACGCGGTGCGTTATTGGGCGGCCAGCGGGCGCCTCGGCACCGACGCGGCCTACGACATCGGGCAGATGAAGGTCGGCCGGCGCCTGGCGATCAAGGTGCTCAACGCGAGCAAGTTCGCGCTCGGCTTCGGCGAGGTCGCCGGGGACTTGCGTGCGGCCGTCACCGACCCGCTCGACCGGTCGCTACTGGCCACCTTGCGAGGCGTCATCGAGCGGGCGAGCGCGGGCTTCGAGGCCTGGGACTATGCCCGCTCCCTGGAGGCGACCGAGGCGTTCTTCTGGATGTTCTGCGACGACTACCTCGAGCTCGTCAAGGACCGGGCCTACGGCGGGCGTGGCGAGGCCGGCGCGGCCTCGGCCCGGGCCACCTTGCGCCTGGCCCTCGATGTCGTGCTGCGCCTGTTCGCCCCGATGCTGCCCTATGTCACCGAGGAGGTGTGGTCGTGGACCCACGAGGGGTCCATCCACCGCGCGTCCTGGCCCAGCGTCGCCGACCTCCCCGAGGGCGGGGACCCCGCAGTCCTCGTCGCCGTGGGTGGGGCGTTGGCGGCGGTCCGCAAGGTGAAGTCGGAGGCCAAGGTCGGCATGCGCGCCGAGGTGGCCCGGGTGACCTTGGCCGCGCCCGAGGCGTCGGTGCCGCTCCTGGGTGCGGGTGAGGCCGATCTGCGTGCCGCCGGCCGGATCACCGGCCCGATCGCGTATGCCGCGGCCGACGAGTTCGCGGCCACCGACGCCGAACTCATCCCGGTGGCCAAGCCGGCCCGCTGATTCGAGCCCACCCCGCCCATTCGAGGTATTAACGCGCGGATTCCGCGGCGTTTTTACCTCGAATGGGCGGGGTCGGGTGGGCTCAGGCCGGCGCCGGGCCGAGGTCGGCGGCATACGTTGTGGAACGCACGGGCCGCAGTCCGAGCGGCTGCACCGTGGCCCACGGGATGTCCCAGCCGGAGAGCCCCAGGCGCCGCTCGGCGAACGCGTCGGCCCGCAACGCCGAGATCAGACCCGACGCCGGATCGTAAACGGCAAGTTCCCGCCCCCCTGCTCCGCCCGCGCTCGCCGGCAGGACGAGGACGACATGGCGGGGCAGGATGGCGTTGCCGACGTAGAGCAGCGCCGGAGCACCCTCGCCGATCACCCTGGCGAGCCGGTCGTAGCCGACCCGCAACCCCGCCACCGGCTCGGCCCGCAGGAGAATGACGGCATACGGGGTGCCGCGCCGTGCGGTGAGCGCCTCCAACTCGTGTTTGGCCCCCCACGGAGGGGTGCCGAGGGCCCGTGGCCACGGCGGCTGGCGGCCGGTCGCCGACAAGGACAGCGCGTTGGTGCGGCCCATGACGAGCCGTTCGTAGGCGCCGAAGCGTTCGGCGGCGGTCCGGCCCGTCGGCGTCCCAGGCAGTCGCGGAGTGCCCTCGCGTACCCACGAGGCGAAGAGGGGGTCGGTGAGCATCCGCGCGACCGTGAGACAGGCCGCGCCGCAACTCACTGGGGACTGTTGCGTCGGCCCGGTCTCGCCGATCCGGAGCCGGTATGCCGTCGCCACGCCACCATCGTGACGGGTCACCCCTGCGGACTCAACCCCGACGCGCGGCCGCCGGGTCGGTGCCGAGTGTCGGCCGTGCTCGGCGGCGCCGGATCAGGCGCTGCGCTGGCGCGGTGGACGTTTGCGTTCCGCGTCTCGGCGCACGATCGTCGGCAACACGTTTTCGAGGACGACATCGCGGGTGACGACGACCTTGGCGATCCCGTCGTCGCTCGGGACGTCGAACATCACCGGGAGGAGAACCTCCTCCATGATGGCTCGCAGCCCGCGGGCGCCGGTGCCCCGGGTGAGGGCCTGCTCGGCAACCGCCTCGATGGCCTCGTCGGTGAACTCCAACTCGACGCCGTCGATCTCGAACATCTTGCGGTATTGCTTGACCAGGGCGTTGCGGGGCTCGGTGAGGATCTCGACGAGGGCGTCGCGGTCGAGCGGGGAGACGGTGGTGATGACGGGCAGGCGCCCGATGAACTCGGGGATGAGCCCGAACTTCATCAAGTCCTCGGGCATGACCTCGTGGATCGACTGGGCGAGGTCCTTGGGGGTGTGCAACTGCGAGCCGAACCCCAGGCCCTTTTTGCCGTGCCGGGCCTCGATGAGTTTTTCGAGCCCGGCGAACGCCCCACCGACGATGAAGAGGACGTTGGTCGTGTCGATCTGGATGAACTCCTGGTGCGGGTGCTTGCGCCCACCCTGTGGCGGCACCGAGGCGGTCGTGCCCTCGAGAATCTTGAGCAGCGCCTGCTGCACGCCCTCGCCGGAGACGTCGCGGGTGATCGAGGGGTTCTCGGACTTGCGGGCGATCTTGTCGACTTCGTCGATGTAGATGATGCCGGTCTCGGCCTTCTTGACGTCATAGTCGGCGGCCTGGATGAGTTTGAGGAGGATGTTCTCGACATCCTCACCGACATAACCGGCCTCGGTGAGGGCCGTCGCGTCGGCGATGGCGAACGGCACGTTGAGCATCTTGGCGAGCGTCTGGGCGAGGTAGGTCTTGCCGCAGCCGGTGGGACCGATGAGCAAGATGTTGGACTTGGCCAACTCGACGTGGTCGGCGTCCTTCTTACCCGGGGCCGCACCGGCCTGGATGCGCTTGTAGTGGTTGTAGACGGCGACGGAGAGGGCTCTCTTGGCGACGTCCTGACCGATGACGTAGTGCTGGAGGAAGTCGAAGATTTCGCGCGGCTTGGGGAGTTCATCGAGGCTGCCCACCTCGGAGGACTCGACGAGTTCCTCCTCGATGATCTCGTTGCACAAGTCGATGCACTCGTCGCAGATGTACACCATCGGCCCCGCGATGAGCTTTTTCACCTGCTTTTGCGACTTGCCGCAGAACGAGCACTTGAGCAGGTCGCCGCTCTCTCCCACACGTGCCACGCCCGACGCCCTTTCCGTATGCCGGGTCGCCGCTCATGCCGCGCCCGCCTGCTGTTGACCTTACCTATCCGTATGCCGTGGCCGCCGGCGGACGCTCTCCACCGCCGGTCCGGTCGACCCTCGTGACGCTACCTGGTCCGTGGGGTGCTAGCCCCTATTGAACGCCCCAGCCGGGCGGCGCGTCGCCCGCGTTCGCTCACAGCGCACGCGTCGACGCCAAGGCCACGGGTTAGTCGACATAGGTCCCTCCGCTACGGTGACCTAGGCCCCGCCACCGGGCCCGGGAAGCGATGGTCTCGATGACGACGGGCACGACCGCCACCGGCGGCGACACTTCCGGCCCGGCAGCGCTTCGGGTGGGCATCGTCTCGGGCAGTTTCGGGGCTGGGCATGACGTCGCCGCCCGCGAGATCGCGCAGCGGCTGGCGGCGGTGGGGATCGAGACCGACGTCCTCGACATCGTCGACTTCTACCCCGGCCGGCTCGGGTCGGTGGCCCGCGCCGTCTACTACGCCCAGATGCGGTCGGCCCCGCGGACCTGGGGGTGGCTGTTGCGATTGTTCGACGACGGTTCTCCTGCGCAGCCGCGGCGCCGCCCGGTCCACCGTGTCGCCCGACGTGGCACCGCCCCCCGACCCCGACAGCGGGCGCGCTGGGGCACGCGCGGCGCCCTGTGGTTGGTCGCCGTCCTTGGGGCTGCATTGCGCGATGTCGTGCTTGAGCATGACGGCGTCATCGCCACCCACCCGTTCGCGGCCCAAACCCTCGGCCGGCTGCGCCGGCGCGGGGAACTCGCGTGGCCCGCGGCGACCTACCTCACCGACCTGTCGGTCCATCGGCTCTGGGTCGCCCCCGGCATCGATGCCCATCTGGCGCTCCACAAGGTGGCCGCGGAAGCGGCCCAGTGGCACGGCGCCGAACTCGTCCGGGTCGTCCGGCCCGCCGTGCGACGCTCCACTCCCCCGGGCCCGGTGTCCCGCCCCGAGTGCCGTCGACGCCTCGGGCTGCCGGACGGCATACCCCTGGCGCTGGTGACCGGTGGCGCCGAGGGGATCGGCGAACTGGGCCGGGCGGCCGAGGACCTGTTGGCCACCGGCTTGGTCCACCCGGTGGTCCTCTGCGGCCGCGACGAAACCCTACGGGCCCGGCTCGCGGGCCGGGCCGACCTCACCGCCCTCGGCTGGGTCGATGACATGGCGGTCGTGTATGCCGCGGTCGACCTACTCGTGCAAAACGCCGGGGGCTCCACCAGTCTCGAAGGGCTCGAGGCGGGGCTGCCCATGCTGTCCTATCGGTGCCTGCCCGGGCACGGCGAGACCAACGCGGCCGCCTTGGACCTGGCCGGGCTGGCCCCCTGGGTGCGCACCCCCGAGGACCTGAGCGACGCCGTCGAGGCGGCGCTGGCCCGGGGGTCGAGCGAACACCTGCTCGGGGGCCCGACGTGTGGCGTGAGGCGCCCGATGTCGGAGTGACGTTCGCCGACCTCCTCGCCGATCGGCCATGAACCGCGCGTGGCCCTGGTGGTCGAGCGCCGCCGCCGCGGGCGTCGGCGGGGTGGCGGCGGCGGCCTTTGGGCCGGCGCTGACCTCGCTCGCGCCCCGTCGACGCCCGGCGCTTTTCCCCCGGTTGTGCGGCGTCGAGCCGGGGGCGGCCTTGGCCCTCACCTTCGATGACGGGCCCGATGGCACCTCCACGCCTGCAGTGCTCGACGTGCTCGCCCGGCACGAGGTGCGCGCGACGTTCTTCCTCCTCGGTCGGCACGCGGCCGCGCACGCCGATGTCGTGCGCCGGTTGGTTGACGAGGGGCATGAACTGGCAGTCCACGGCTGGGACCATTGGGCGTTACCGCTCAAGCGCCCCGGCACCGTGCGGGGGGAGTTGAGCCGCTCCGTCGAGGTCATCGAGACCCTTGCCGGGGTGCGTCCCCGCTGGTACCGCCCGCCGTTCGGGGTGATGACGACCGAGGGGCTGCTGGCCGCTCGGGCCGTCGGTCTCGACACGGTCTTGTGGTCGACGTGGGGGGTCGACTGGGCGGCCCGGGCCACCCCGGAGAGCGTGGTGCGCCGGGTGCTCCGGGACGCACGCCCCGGGGGGTGCGTGCTTCTCCACGACAGCGACCGGTGCAGTGCCCCCGGTTCGTGGCGCACGACGGTGGCCGCCACCGAGGCCCTCCTGCGCCACTGGGAGGGTGTCGGCCAACCCGTCGGGCCGCTCGGCGCGCGACGCTGACGGCGGGCGCGGCATACCTCGCGCAGCCCGGGCTCGTGGCGCGCGGGCGGCGATGATGGCCGACGGCCGCGCGCGGCATACCGCACCGGATGCGACAAGCCCGGCCGGACGGCATCCGCCATCGGGCCGGGCTCGCCTGCGAAGGTGGGCGCGTCAGCCGCGGCTGGCCTTGCGAGACTCCAGGACGACGTCGATCAGACCGTATTCCATGGCCTGGGCCGCGGAGAGGATCTTGTCGCGTTCGATGTCCTTGCGGACCTGCTCGACCTCGCGGCCGGAGTGCTTGGCGAGGGTCTCTTCGAGCCAGGTGCGCATCCGGAAGATCTCGTTGGCCTGGATCTCGACGTCACTGGCCTGCCCACCACCGGACTCGACGGCCGGCTGGTGGATGAGGATGCGCGAGTTGGGCAGGGCGAACCGCTTGCCCGGGGCGCCGGCGCCGAGGAGCACCGCAGCCGCGGACGCCGCCTGGCCGATGACGAAGGTCTGCACATCGGGGCGGATGTACTGCATCGTGTCGTAGATCGCGGTCATGGCCGTGAACGAGCCACCGGGGCTGTTGATGTACATGAGGATGTCACGGTCGGGGTCCTGGGACTCCAGGACGAGCAACTGGGCCATGACATCGTCGGCGGAGGCGTCGTCGACCTGCACCCCGAGGAAGATGATGCGGTCCTCGAAGAGCTTGGTGTAGGGGTCCATCCGCTTCATGCCGTAGGAGGTGCGCTCCTCGAAGTTCGGCAGGATGTAGCGGCTGGTCGGGGCGGGGGCCAGCGGGGCCATGGGTGCGAACGGGGCGCGCCCGCCGGGGATGGGGAGGGTCATGTCGAGTTCTTCGCTCTCTGCTCGGCGGCGCTCAGGAGGCGGTCACGGGGTTGCCGCCCCGGTGGCCGGCGTCGCTGGCACTGGTGAACACGTGGTCGACGAAGCCGTAGTCCTTGGCTTCCTGGGCGGTGAACCACCGGTCCCGGTCGGAGTCCTCGGTGATCTTCTCGACGGTCTGCCCGGTGTGCTCGGCGATGAGTTCGGCCATCTGCTTCTTCATGGCGAGCAGCAACTCGGCCTGGATCTTGACGTCGGTCGCGGTGCCGCCGATGCCGCCGAGGGGCTGGTGCATGAGGATGCGCGCGTGCGGGGTGGCGTAGCGCTTGCCCTTGGTGCCCGCGGACAGGAGGAACTGGCCCATCGAGGCCGCCATGCCCATCGCCACGGTGGCGACGTCGCACGGCACCCACTGCATCGTGTCGAAAATGGCCATGCCCGCGGTGACCGAACCGCCCGGGCTGTTGATGTAGAGCCAGATGTCCTTGGTGGGGTCCTCTGCGGCAAGGAGAAGCATCTGGGCGCAGATCGCGTTGGCGTTCTCGTCGCGCACGTCCGATCCGAGGAAGATGATCCGCTCCTTGAGGAGCCGGTTGTAGATGTGGTCGTCCAGCCCGGCCTGCGGGCCCGGTCCGGCGGCGACGATGTCGGTGCTCACGCGCGCATCGCTCCTTGTCGTGGGGATGGTTTCGCTGTTGTCGTTGACCCTAACGCGCCAGGGTGCCGGTCCACTCCCACGTATGCCGCGTGTTCGCCCTGAGCGCACACCCGCCCCTCGCCACGTGTGTGGTCCCGCCGCGAGTCCCGGCAGCGCTCCGTCGGGCGCCGCGAAAAGTCAAACGGGCCGGCAGCCGCCGACCCGTTCATGCGTGATGGTGGAGCCGCTGGGCTGCGCCAGCGGCGAGCGGGAGGCGAAGCCGACCTTCGCCGGTGGTGGAGCTGAGGGGATTCGAACCCCTGACCCCCTCCATGCCATGGAGGTGCGCTACCAACTGCGCTACAGCCCCGAGTGGGATGCCCCCGAAGGGGACTGCGTGAGTCTACGAGACGACCGCTCTCCCGGCCAAATCGCCGCAGGGCTCCCCACCCGCCTGCCCCCGTCACACCTTTCCCGCCTGAACCGTCCAAGGTCCACTTCGCACCCCAACAGTCGGGGGGCGAACTGACCCTTTCCCACCTGAAGCTGCACCGAGACCGGCGCATCGGCGCTGCGGCCCCCCGAGCGCGCGTCAGCACCCACACCGGCAGCCTCAGGGAGGCGGAGGGCCTGCGATCGACGCGACCACCCCGGCCGAGACGTTCCACGTGAGCAGCCGCCACCCGTGCCGGCCCTCTTCGAGTTCGGCCCAGTGACAGTTGCCGAACCCGCCGAGGATGCGCCACGCCAGCGCCATGTCCAACCCGAGCAGCGAAGCCACCACGGCCCGGGCCGCCGCCCCGTGGGTCGAGACGATCACGCACTCCCCCGGCGCCATGGACCCGACGACGTCGGCCAACGCGGCCCCGACTCGGACGAGCACTTCCCCCATCGACTCCCCGTCACCCCCGCGCCGGACGTCCTCGCCGCGGCGCACCGCGGCATACTCCTCCGGAAACCGCGAAGCCACCTCGGCGCTGCCCAACCCCTGCCATTGGCCGGCGTGAATCTCCCGGAACCGCGGCTCCAGGCTCAGCGGTATGCCGCCTGCCTCGGCAACCAGCCGCGCTGTGACGGCCGCGCGACCCAAGTCGGAACTCACGATCCGCGATGGCCCCAGCGCGATGAGTGCCGGCCCGGCCGCGCGGGCCTGCGCCAGCCCCCGCTCGGACAACTGCGAATCGAGCTGGCCCTGCCAGATCCCGGCCGCGTTGTGGGTCGTCTCGCCGTGCCGCAGGACGATGATCCGGCGCCGACCCGCCACAACGGCTGAAACCGCCGCTTCGGCAGCGTCGCTCTCCCCGACGCCGACGGCCGGAGAACTCATCGACCGCTCTGTTCGGTGCCGACCACGCCCAGGTCCAGGTGTGGGCAGTCCTTCCACAACCGTTCGAGTTCGTAGAAAGCGCGCTCCTCGTCGTGCTGGACGTGGACGACGATGTCGCCGAAGTCGATGAGGACCCAGCGGCCCTCCCGCTGCCCTTCGCGCCGCAACGGTTTGGCGCCCAACTCCCGCAGCACGTCCTCGACCTCGTCGACCACGGCGGCCACCTGACGCTCCGAAGCGGCCGAAGCAATGACGAACACGTCGGTGAGGGCCAATTGGTCCGAGACGTCGATCCCGACGATCGTCGTGGCGAGTTTGTCGGCTGCTGCGGCCGCAGCGGCCCGGGCGAGGTCGAGGGATCGTTCAGTGGCGGCCACGGTGCTCCTTGGCGGCAAGAGGTGAGTCGGATGCGGGCTCGGCAAGGGCACCTGGCGAGCCCGCGGCATACAAGCCGTACTTGGTGATGTATTGGACAACCCCATCGGGCACGAGATACCAAATGGGCTCCCCGGCGCGCACCCGTCGTCGGCAGTCGGTCGAGGAGATCGCCATCGCCGGCACCTCTTCGAGATCGACCCGGTCGGCAGGCAACCCCGCCTCGGAGAGTTCGTAGCCGGGGCGGGTGACCCCGATGAAGTGCGCCAACGCAAAAAGGTCGTCGGCGTCCTTCCACGACAGAATCCGGGCCAGCGCGTCGGCACCGGTGATGAAAAACAGGTCGGCCTCAGGGTGCTGGGCGTGGAGGTCTCGGAGCGTATCGATCGTGTACGTCTGTCCCCCACGCTCGATATCGACCCGGCTGACCGTGAAGCGCGGGTTCGAGGCCGTGGCCACCACCGTCATGAGATAGCGATGTTCGGCCGAGGCCACATCCCGCCCGGCCTTTTGCCACGGCATACCCGTGGGCACGAAAACCACCTCGTCGAGCCCGAAGCGTGCTTGAGCCTCCGAGGCAGCAACGAGGTGACCGTGGTGGATGGGGTCAAAGGTGCCACCCATGACCCCGAGGCGCCGCCGCGGCTGCGTCTCAGTGATGACGCTCGACCGAGCCGCCACCAGAGCCATGACCGTGCTCGCCGTCGGCCGGCGGCACGTGCTTCTGGGAGGTGTTGCGGAAGGTCCACGTCACCGCGAGCAGCAACACGAAGAGCACCAGGGCAATGAGCCCGTAGGACTCGGGCGGCATGGGGAGTTCGTGACCGCCTTCGGCCACCAGGGACGCAAGAGTCGTCATGGCCCGTAGCCTAGCGCGCCCCCTCCCCTGTCCACGATGTGGCTGGGTTATCCACGGCCAGTATCCACAGGTGTGTGGATGGGAGCCGTTTGCCCAGGTGGTCCTGTGGACGGTTCTGTGGCTCGCGACCGGCGAATCGATCCGCGCGAGACGGCCCCCCAAGCCCCTTGCGCCCACCCCCGAAGAACACTAGACATGTGACCTGCAACCCAATCCGTGACCACCTGGGCAACCAGGACCAGGGAGGGGGTAGGTCGGTTGGATAACGGGCGAACCTCCGGCCCGTGTCAGCCTCGCGGGGCACCATGACATGGACGGAGTCGTCGCCGACCCGCAAGGGTTGGCGGCGCCGCGAGCGACGTCGCGGAGTGAGCCTGCGCCCGCCGACCGAGTCGAAGACCGACCCCATCGGGGTTGGCGCCATCGTCGTGTGGCAATCAGAGGGGCGCTGGCCCTGATGACGGACCGGCTCAGGCATGGCGGGGTCTCCGCCATGGAGGGCCCTCGATCTCATACGTCGAGGGCCCTCTTTCCATGCCCGGAGGCATCACCAGCCACCCGGGCAAGCCCAGGGCACACAGCAACGACCTGGGCAACCCACAGGTCCGACCGAATGGGGGCACCTACGCTGGGGACATGCCTGACAGCACCGTGCTGAGCATCGTCGTCCCCATGTACAACGAGGAGGACGTCCTACCCCTTCTCGTGGCCCGGCTGCGCCCGACCGCCGACGCCCTGGTCGCCGACGCGCTCGCCACGGCATACGAAGTGGTCGCCGTCGATGACGGCAGCACCGACGCCACCTCGGTGCTGCTCCAACGGCTGACCCGGCAGTGGCCGCAGTTGCGGGTGATCCGGCTACGGGCCAACGCCGGACACCAAGCGGCCATCTCAGCGGGGCTGGCGCGCGCCGTCGGCGACTACGTCGTCACCATCGACGCCGACCTCCAGGACCCGCCCGAGGCGATCCGCGACATGCTCAGCACCGCCATCGACGGCGACCTCGATGTCGTCTACGGCGTCCGCAACGATCGCAGCACCGACTCGCGGTTCAAAAGGTGGAGCGCCGGGGCCTTCTACCGCACCCAGCGGGCCTTGTCCAAGGTCGACGCCCCCATCGATGCCGGCGATTTCCGGCTCATGTCCCGCGCCACCGTCGACGCCGTCAACGCCCTCCCCGAACATCACCGGGTGTTGCGCTTCGTCGTCCCCGCGCTCGGTTTCCCCGCGGGCCGGGTGTCCTACCGCCGCGACGAGCGCGCCGCTGGCGACAGCAAGTACCCGCTCACCAAGATGCTGCTTCTCTCTGTCGACTCGGTGACGGGTTTCTCCCTGGCTCCGTTGCGGTTTGCCACGTGGCTGGGATTGCTCGGCGGCCTCGCCGCGGTGGTCATCCTGCTGTATGCCGTGGGCGCCCAGTGGGCCGGCGCCACCCTCCCCGGGTGGACGTCGACCATCGTCATCGTCGCCGCCGTGGGGGCGGTCCAGCTCCTGGCGCTCGGCATCCTCGGTGAGTATGTCGGGCGGATGTATGCCGCGATCCAGGGCCGGCCGACCTACTACATCGCCTACGACTCCCAGGAGGCCGGCCAAGGGAGCACCCCGACCGTGGCCGGGTCGACTGCGCCGGTCAGCGGGTCAGCCGCCTCCGACACGCCGGCCGCGCCGCCCCCGGCGCCCGCGGGGACCTCAACCGCGGATCTGACCATCCCCCTCGACAACCCACTTGGTCGTCGTTAGTTCCGGGAGGGCCATCGGGCCACGGGCGTGCAGTTTCTGGGTGGAGATGCCGATTTCGGCGCCGAACCCGAACTCCCCGCCGTCGGTGAAGCGGGTGCTCGCGTTGACCATGACCGCGGCCGCGTCGACCTCGGCGACGAACCGGCGCGCCGCGCCCCGGTCCTCGGTGACGATGGCCTCGGTGTGCCCGGACCCATGGGCCCGGATGTGTTCGAGTGCGGTGTCGAGGTCGGGCACGACGCGCACCGCGATTTCGAGGGCGAGGTATTCGGTGTCCCAATCGGCGTCGGTCGCCGCCTCGTGCGTGAGGCCCAGGTCGCCGGCGACCGCACTCGCGACGGCATCGGTGTGGAGCACCACGCCCGCGCCAGCCAGATCGGCGAGCAGGCGCGGCAGGAAGGCCGACACGACCGCCTCGTGGACGAGAACGCTTTCGGCCGCGTTGCACACGCTCGGCCGGTGGGTCTTGGAGTTGAGGACGATGGCTGCGGCCCGGTCGAGGTCGGCGGCGGCATCGACGTAGACGTGACAGTTGCCGACGCCGGTCTCGATGACGGGCACGGTCGACTCGGTGACGACCGACTGGATCAGCCCCGCACCACCGCGCGGGATGAGCAGGTCGACCTGGCCGCGGGCGGTCATCAGGGCCCGGACGGCACCGTGACCGCCATCGAGGAGCGCGACGGCATCCTCGGGCAGCCCTTGCCCAGCCAGGGCTGCCCGGAGCACCGCCACCAGCGCAGCGTTGGTGCTCGCGGCCGCCGACCCGCCGCGCAGGATGACGGCGTTGCCGGACTTGAGGGCGAGGGCGGCCGCATCGACGGTGACGTTGGGGCGGGCCTCGTAGATCATGCCGACCACGCCCATCGGCACCCGTACCTGTCGGATGTGCAGCCCGTTGGCCAGCGTCGACCCTCGGACGACCTCGCCGACAGGGTCGGGTAGCCCGGCAACGTCGCGGGTGGCCTGCGCGACCGCAGCAACCCGAGGTGCGTCGAGACGGAGCCGATCGAGCAGGCCGGACGGCATACCCGAATCCCGGCCCCGCTGGAGGTCGTCGGCGTTCGCGGCCACGATCGTGTCGGTCGCGGCGTCGAGGGCGTCGGCCATCGCCCGCAGGGCGGCGTCCTTTTCGGCGCGGCTCAGTTGGGCGAGGGTCAGGCTGGCGCGGCGCGCGGCGCGGGCCAAGGTGGTGACCTGGGCCCGGTCGGCCGGGTCGATCCCGTCGGTGCGCGCGGTGCTGGCGGCAGTGTCGGACATGAGGCCAAGGGTATGCCGTGCGCCCGGCGCCCGCGCCCCGCTCCGGTGGCCGGGCGGGGCAGACGCGCCAGCAGCCCGCGGGAGGGGGCGGAAGTCCGATGGGCGCGGCATACCGGAGCGGGACGGCATACTTGGGCGGTGACCACGATCCTGTCGATCCAGTCCTCTGTCGCCTACGGCCATGTCGGGAACTCCGCGGCCGTCTTTCCCATGCAACGCCTCGGCGTAGAGGTGTGGCCGGTCTACACCGTCCATTTCTCCAACCACACCGGCTACGGCGCGTGGCGGGGGCCGTTGCTCGCGGCCGACGACGTCCGCGAGGTGATCACCGGAGTCGAGGAGCGCGGCGCTCTCCCCGAGATCGACGCGGTGCTCTCCGGCTACCAGGGCGGCATCCAAATCGGCGACGTCATCCTCGACGCGGTGACGCGGGTCAAGGCGGCCAACCCGGCGGCGATCTACGCCTGTGACCCGGTGATGGGCAACGCCAAGTCCGGCTGCTTCGTCCACCCCGACATCCCGGTGTTGCTCCGCGAGCGCGTGGTGCCCCGGGCCGACCTCATCACCCCCAACCAGTTCGAGTTGGGCTTCCTCACCGGCACCGAACCGGACGACCTGGAGTCGACGTTGGCCGCGGTCGACGCTGCCCGGGCCATGGGACCCTCGACGGTCCTGGTCACCTCGGTCCTCCAACCGGACCGGCCGGCCGACACGATCGAGATGCTCGCCGTCCACGGCGACGGCGCCTGGATCGTGCGCACCGAGCACCTGCCCCTGAAATGCAACGGCTCCGGCGACGTCACGGCGGCCCTGTTCACGACCCATTTGCTCCAGACCGGCGATGCCGCCCTGGCTCTGGCCCGCACCACCTCAAGCGTGTGGGACCTCATCAAGCGCACCCTCGACTCGGGCCGGCGCGAGTTGCAACTCGTGCAGAGCCAGGAGGAGATCGCGCACCCGAGGATGCAGTTCGAAGTCACCCGCGTCCGATGACCAGCGATAGGGCAGCGGGTCAATCGATCCCAGACAGCGAGCGCGATGACCGCTCGCACGTGCATCGCGGGAGCCGCGCCGTCGTGACCCGCCTTGTCGAGTTGGCCGACACCAGCATGGCCTCCAGCGGTTCCTCAGGACGGGAATGGAGCCGCGAGGACCTCTACGACCGCGGCCTCGGAGGGGCCACCGAGTGAGTGGCCTCTGGCGCTAAAGAACGGCGAGGTCGTCGCGGTGGATCACTTCGCGCTCGTAATGCGCCCCTAGTTCGCGGGCCAGGTCGCGCGTGGAGCGGCCGAGCAGGCGCGGCAACTCCGAGGAGGCGTAGTTGACCAGGCCCCGGGCGACGACCCGCCCGTCGGGGGCGCACACGTCGACCGGGTCACGTTCGACGAACTGCCCCTCGACGGCCGTAATGCCCGCCGGCAGCAACGATTTGCGCCGCACCGTCACCGCCGCGACCGCCCCCTCATCGAGGACGAGCCGCCCCCGCGGGGTGGTCGCCGAGGCGAGCCACCGCTTGCGCGAGGCCCGGGTCGCCGCCGCGGGCGCGAACAACGTGCCCACCGGCTCCCCCGCGAACGCCGCCGCGGCATCGGTGAGGCGCGTCAACACCGTCGGTATGCCGGCCGCTCCCGCGATGCCCGCGGCCTCCACCTTGGTCGTCATCCCGCCGCTGCCCACGGCCGAGCCGGTGCCCCCGATGGTCACCGATTCCAGATCCTCGGGCGACCCGACGAAGGGCACCCGGACACTGCCCGGCTCCGAGGGTGGCCCGTCGTAGAGGGCGTCGACATCGGTGAGGAGCACGAGGGCGTCGGCCCCGACGAGATCGGCGACGAGCGCGGCGAGCCGGTCGTTGTCGCCGAACCGGATCTCGTGGGTGGCAACCGTGTCGTTTTCGTTGACGATGGGCACGATGCCCAGGTCGAGGAGGCGCTCGAGGGTGCGCTGGGCGTTGGTGTAGTGCGCCCGCCGGGTCACGTCGTCGGCGGTGAGGAGCACCTGCCCGACGGTGAGCCCGTAGATCCCGAAGAGATGTTGGTATGCCGCGACGAGGGCTCCCTGCCCCACGCTCGCTGCCGCCTGCTGGGTGGCCAGGTCGCTGGGGCGCCGGGCAAGGCCCAGCGGCCCGATCCCGGCGGCGATCGCGCCCGAGGACACCAGGACGACCTGGTGCCCTTCGAGACGGCGCCGCGCGAGCACGTCGACGAGGCGCCCGAGGGCCAGGAAATCGAGCGACCCGCCGTCCGGGCTCGTCAGCGACGACGAGCCGACCTTGACGACCAGCCGGTGACCGGCAGCGATGGCGCGACGCAAGCGGGGGGCACGGGACGGCATACCGGAAAACCTCAGTCCTCGTCGGCGGCGGTCCAGTGACCGGCTCGGCGCTCGGCGGCCAACTCCTCGCGAGCCGCAGTCTGGGCGTCCTTGCGCGCGTGGAACTCCTCGCGCCGCTGGGCGTTGGTGCGGCGGTGGTGATCCTCGAGGCGCACGTCCGATCCGCGCGGCCCGGACAGCAACTCGGCACCGGCGCGCATCGTCGGCTCCCAGTCGAAGACGACGGCGTTGTCCTCGGGCCCGATGAGGACCGTCGACCCGGGAACTGCCCCGGCGGCGAACAGCCCGTCCTCGACACCGAGGCGGACGAGCCGGTCCGCGAGGTAGCCGACGGCCTCGTCGTTGGCGAAGTCGGTCTGGCGCACCCAGCGGGTGGGCCGGTCGCCAAGGACGCGGAACGCCTCCCCCTCGGGAGTGCTTTCCCGTCGGATCGTGAACCCCTGATCGTCGACGGCCTTGGGCCGGATCACCACGCGGGGCCGGTCGAGCACCTCGATCTCGAGGGCAGCCCGGGCCTGACGCACATGCTCGGCGAGGCTGTACACGAGGGGTTTGAGGCCCTGGTGCGCCACTGCCGAGACGATGTGGACCTCCAGGCCCTTGGCCTCCAACTCCGGGGCGACCATCTCGGCCAACTCGCGGGCCTCGGGCACGTCGGCCTTGTTGAGGACCACGATCCGGGTCCGTTCGGACAGCGGCCGGCCACCGAGCGTCGCATCCGGGACGTAGGCGGCGAGCTCGGCCTCGATGACGTCGAGGTCGGTCAGCGGGTCACGCCCGGGCTCCAGGGTCGCGCAGTCGACGACATGGACGAGCACCGAGCACCGTTCGACGTGCCGCAAGAACTCCAGGCCCAGCCCACGCCCCTCGCTCGCCCCCGGGATGAGCCCGGGTACGTCGGCGATGGTGAACCTTTCCGACCCGGCGGTGACGACACCAAGGTTGGGCACGAGGGTGGTGAACGGATAGTCGGCGATCTTCGGCTTGGCCGCCGAGACGACCGAAACGAGCGAGGACTTGCCGGCGCTCGGGAAGCCGATGAGCGCGACGTCGGCGAGTGACTTGAGTTCGAGGATGATGTCGCGGCTCTCCCCCGGCTCCCCGAGGAGGGCGAACCCGGGGGCCTTGCGCCGCTTGGAGGCCAGCGCCTTGTTGCCGAGCCCGCCGCGGCCCCCCTCGGCGACGGTCACGCTCGTGCCGGCGCCGACGAGGTCGGCGAGCACCTCCCCGTCGGGGGTGGTGACGACGGTCCCCTCGGGCACCGGCAGCACCAGGTCGGCGCCATCCCCGCCGTTGCGCTCGTCACCGGCCCCGGGACGGCCGTTCTCGGCCTTGCGGTGCGGGGTGTGGTGGTAGTCGATGAGGGTGGTCGACTGCGGGTCGACGGTGAGGATGACCGACCCGCCGCGCCCGCCGTTGCCGCCGTCGGGCCCCCCGAGCGGTTTGAACTTCTCGCGGCGCACCGAGGCGACCCCGTGGCCGCCGTTGCCCGCGCTGACGTGGAGGAGGACTCGGTCGACGAAGCTGGCCATGGTCGCTCCTTTCGGTGATCCGGTATGCCGTGAGGGGCGGGCCGCTGCTGGCCCGCCCCTCACGTGTGGTCTCGTGCGCCGCGGGCTGCGCCCGCGGCATACCTCACGGCGCGGTCGTCGCCGCCGGGAGGACGTTGACGACTCGACGGCCGCCCTTGGTGCCGAACTCGACGTTGCCGGCGACCAGCGCGAACAAGGTGTCGTCGCCGCCGCGGCCGACGCCGCTGCCGGGGTGGAAGTGCGTGCCGCGCTGACGGACGATGATCTCGCCGGCGTTGACGAGTTGGCCGCCGTAGCGCTTGACGCCGAGCCGCTGTGCGTTCGAGTCACGACCGTTGCGGGTCGAGGACGCACCCTTCTTGTGTGCCATGTCTATCTCCCTTGAGGTGAGTCGCGTGTCGCCGCTCAGGCGTCGATCGAAAGGATCTTGATCTGGGTCAGCGGCTGGCGGTGGCCCTGGCGCTTCTTGTACCCGGTCTTGTTCTTGTACTTCATGATCGTGATCTTGGGGCCCTTGGCCGGCTTGACGACCTCGGCGGTGACGCTCACCTTGGCGAGGGCGTCGGCGGCGGAGGTGACGGTGGAGCCATCCACCAGGAGCAGGGGGGTCAGGTCGATGCGGTCACCGACCGCACCCATCTTGTCGACCAGGAGGACGTCGCCGACGGAAACCTTCTCCTGGCGACCGCCTGCGCGAACAATCGCGTACACGGGAACTCACTTTCGTTGCGGTGGAGCGCGCTCTGGATGACCGGCAAACAGCGACCCTGCGCGGCAGGACGTCTGACGGTGGGCGCACCGACTTTCCAGTTTACTGTCCGGTCAGCGCGCCCTCCAAATCGCGGCGCCCCTCCCCCGCCATTCGAGGTAAAAACGCCGCGGAATCCGCGCGTTATTACCTCGAATCGGCAGGGGGGTCCCCAGCGGGGGGATCGGGGACCACGCGCGGCGGACCAGCGGGAGCCACGACCCGTCCCCGGCGCCGGCGCGGCCTCGTAGCCGGTGCGGCCGCGACGTCGAGGAGGAGGTGCTGTTCGGGTGCCGGGTCTGTTGTCTCGCCGCTGGGCTCGACGGTGAACTCCGGAGCAATCGCTGTCGGCAGAACCTCGGTGACCTCGGGCAACGGCTCACTCACCGACGGTGCCGCGTCGGGCGTCTCACCCGCCGCGTCGGGGCCCTGGCCCGGGTCGGCCGGCTGGAGCACACCCGTTTCGGGTTCGTTGGGGACAGCAACTGCCTCGGGGGCCTCGGTGATGTCGGTCGTCGCCACCTCGGGAGAGGGCGCCATCGTCTTGACCGCGGCGGCATGGGCCGCCGCCGCGATCTGGGCGGCGGTCGGGCCGCTCGGTTTGCGGTCGGACTCGCGCGGCTCACTCGGGGTCTCGTTGCGCCGTCCCCGGCCCCGCGACCCGCTGCCGGCACCGGGAGCGGCATACGCCGGCTCGGCAACCGCTGACTCGACGGGTTCGGTGTGGACGAGTATGCCGCGCCCGTTGCACGCCTCACACGTCTCGGAAAAGACCTCGATGAGACCCGAGCCGACGCGCTTGCGGGTCATCTGGACCAGGCCCAGCGAGGTGACCTCGGCGACCTGGTGCTTGGTGCGGTCCCGGCCCAGGCATTCGAGGAGGCGGCGCACGACGAGGTCGCGGTTGGACTCCAGGACCATGTCGATGAAGTCGATGACGATGATGCCGCCGATGTCCCGCAACCGCAGTTGCCGCACGATCTCCTCGGCGGCCTCGATGTTGTTCTTCGTCACCGTTTCTTCGAGGTTGCCCCCCGAGCCGACGAACTTGCCGGTGTTGACGTCGACGACGGTCATCGCCTCGGTGCGGTCGATGACGAGCGAGCCGCCCGAGGGCAGCCACACCTTGCGGTCCATCGCCTTGGCGAGTTGTTCCTGGACCCGGTAGTGGGTGAACAGGTCGGCCTCGCTGGTCCACCGGGTGAGGCGCTGGGCCAGGTCGGGGGCGACATCATCGACGTAGTCGCTGACCTCGGCCCAGGCCCGCTCCCCCGACACGACGAGTTCGGCGAAGTCCTCGGTGAAGATGTCGCGAATGACCCGCACGGTGAGGTCGGGTTCGCCGTGGACGAGGGTCGGTGCCCCGCCCGAGCCGGACTTGCGGTGGCTGGCCGTGTGCGCCTTCTTCTGGATCTTGGCCCACGCCTTGGTGAGGCGTTCGACATCAGCCCGCAGTTCCTCCTCGCTGGCCCCCTCGGCGGCGGTGCGGACGATGACACCCGCGGAATCGGGAACGATCTCCTTGAGGATCGCCTTGAGTCGGGCCCTCTCGGTGTCGGGCAGTTTGCGGGAGATGCCCGTCATGGCCCCCTCGGGGACGAAGACGAGGAACCGGCCCGGCAACGAGATCTGGCTCGTCAGGCGGGCCCCCTTGTGCCCGATCGGGTCCTTGGTGACTTGGACGAGGACGGTGTCGCCGGAGGTCAGGGCGTTTTCGATGCGCTTGGCCTGCCCGCCTTCGAGGCCAGCGGCATCCCAATTGACCTCACCGGCATACAGGACGGCGTTGCGGCCCTTGCCGATGTCGACGAAGGCCGCCTCCATGGAGGGGAGGACGTTCTGGACCCGGCCGAGGTAGACGTTGCCGACCATCGTCGTCGACGTCTCGCGCGAGACGTAGTGCTCGACGAGAACCCCGTCTTCGAGGACCCCGATCTGGGTGCGTTCGGCGGTGCCGCGCACGACCATGACCCGCTCGACGCTCTCGCGACGGGCGAGGAACTCGGCCTCGGTGATGATGGTGCGGCGCCGCCCGGCCTCCCGGCCGTCCCGGCGGCGTTGCTTCTTCGCCTCGAGACGGGTTGAGCCCTTGACGGCGGTGGGCTCGTCGCGGGTGGGGCGCGGCTCACGGACCTTGGTGACGGTGCCGGGCGGGTCGTCGTTGTCGCCGACCCCGGAGGCGCTGCGCCGCCGGCGCCGCCGGCGCCGGCTCGACTCCGCCCCCTCGTCGGCGCTTGCCTGGTCCGCGGACTCGGAGTCGGGTATCTCGGTCTCTCCGGTGCTCTCCGCGCTCTCCCCGTCGGGCGCCTCGTCACTGTCCGCGCCCGTGCGGGCCCGCCGGCCGCGCCCGCCACGGCGCCGGCGCCGGCTCCCCGACTCACCGCCGGTGTCGTCCGCGGAGTCATCGCTCACTGCGACCGCGGACTCCTCGGTGTCGAGGGTCTCCGGCTCGGCGACCACCTCGGGTGGTGCTGGCTGGGCCGGGGCGATGGCCCGGCGCGGCCGGCGGACCACCGTGGTGTCGGGTGCCTGGAAGAGCAGCCCGAAACTCGGCACCACCGGGGCCGGCGCGTCGGCCGGTTCCTCGTCCTCGTCGACAGCTTGCTCGTTCTCGTTGACAGCCTCGTCGGTGTCCTCATCACCCTCGCCGGCGTCCTCGACAGCCTCGACGGGGACGACGAACTCCTCCTCGGCCACCGGCTCGGGGTCGGTGGGGAGCGCAGCGTCGTCGGTGACCGGGTCCGGGGCCACATCGGGAGCCACAGGCAGCGGGTCCTCGCTCGGCGGCGCAGTTGGCGCGGCGCCCTCCGCATCACTCGGCGCGACGGGAGTCTCGGTCGCATCCGCGGCATACGGGGTATCGGCGGGAGCCTTGGCGGCCTTCTTCGTGGCCCGGCGTCGCTTGGGCGCCTTGTCGGTGGGTTCGGCGGTCACAGGGGTCTCGGGGGAAGCCATGACGGCTCCTTTCCTCCCACGGCGACGACCGCCACACCCGCCCCGACCCCATGGATCGGTGCCGGTCGCCCCGCGGTGGGCGATCGAATCGGGTCACGCTCGACCCGGAAGCCTGGATTGCTCCCCACCGGTTCGCGCGAACGGCGCGGCCCCGGTCAGGAGCCGACGGCCTCCTTGTCGGCGGCCAACGGATCGGCCACCCCACCGGAGTCGCGCAACGGACCCTGCGCCAGCCGGGTCACCAGGGGTGGGACCGGCGGCGCGAAGGCACCCACGGCGCGCAGTGCGGTCAGGATGTCGTCGGGGCGCACGGACGGTGTGGAATGCCGTACGACCACCCGAAGTATCGCACAGTCCCCTGACTCGTCCCCGGACACGCGGATCGTCACCACGGCCGCCCGCGTGTCGAACGTCTTGGGACCGGTCTTGAACATCCGGCTCACCGGGGCCGTCTCGGCAGCCAGGTATGCCGCGACCGCCCGCTCCGCTTCGGCGGGCGCGACGCCCCGGAAACGCAGTTCCCAGTCGCTGGCCTGGAGCCGGTCCGCCAGTCCCCCGGGGCCGGCGACGACGACCTCGACGATGTCGAGCGCGGCCGGGAGAGCCGCATCGAGGGCGTCACGGACCGCCTCCGGGTCGAGATGCTCGATGACCTGAATCTCGACGTACTCGGCCTCGCTCGCGGCCCCCGTCGGCGCCCCGTTGGCGTAGGAGATCCGCGGATGCGGATGGAAACCGGCAGAAAACGCCATCGGTATGCCGGCCCGCCGCAAGGCCCGCTCCAACGCGCGGGCGATGTCGCGGGTCGAGGAGAACCGCATCCGGCCCCGCTTGGCATACCGGATCCGCAGCCGCTGGACCGGGGGCGGAGGCGGTGGTCCCTGCGGGGTGCGTTGGCGAGCCATGGGCCCAGTATCTCCCGGGGGACCGCCCGCTTTCGCGCCCACGACCCGTCTCTGGTGGCCGTTCCGCCGCGACCCACCGCCTGCCGTGCGGCGCGGCATACGACCACCATGACCGCCACCGGGAGGGGCGGCCACGACAACGCGTGGGCCCGGCCGCCACAGCGACCGGGCCCACGGGTGGGGAGCCAACCTCAGCGGTGGCTCACCGCGCGGATGTAGTCGAGGGTCGGGGTGCCGACGCCGGTCACGTTGTCCCAGCCCTTGCCCGTAGCGAGCGAGGAGTCATGGTTGAACGTGCGGACGCTGGTGACGAACCCGCCAGTGGCGTTGAGCCGGTTGGCGAAGTCGACCCGGACGTTGCCGAGGTCACCTTGCGGGGTGACGTCGAAGAAGACGCCGCGCTTGGTCGCCACGGAGTAGATCGTCGGGTTGGCGAAACCGATCCGCATCCGGCCTTGCTGGGCGACGGCCTGCTCACCGGCGAACAGCGGAGCGGACAGGCTGGTGCCGCCGATGCGGTACTCGCCGTACTTGATGCCCTGGCCCCACTTGTTCGGACCGGAGAAGACCTGGGTCTGGCCGACGAGCATGCCGGTCGTCGGGTCGCCGTCCATCGCCACGTCGGGGACGCCCCGCATCGGGCAACCGGTCTTGGCACCGGTCTGGTAGTACGGCTGGGTGAAGACCTCGCTGCAGCCGCCGCCGGCCCCGTAGACGAAGCCAACGGGGTTCCACTTGCCGCTGGCCAGGGAGTACTTCTCGGTGCCCCAACCGGTTTCGAAGATCCGGTTGCCGCGCTTGTCGATCGCCAGCGAGGTACCGCCGACCGCGGTCACCCACTTGCTCGACACGGGCAGGTCGGTCTGGATGTAGCCGTTGGTCGCCTGCTCGTCGCCGTTGTCGCCGGAGGAGAAGTAGAACCCGATGCCCTGGAGGGCGCCCTGGGCGAAGATCGAGTCGTAGGCGTCGAGGAGGGCCTGGTCGAAGGTCGGGGTCTTGACGCCTTCGACGTCGACAAACGACGGCTCGCCCCAGGAGTTGGAGACGATCGAGGCGTTGTTGTCGGTGACGATCTGGCTCAACGCACCCATGAGGTCGTCGTCATAGCAGCTGGCCGCACCGTAGTAGGCGACGTTGGCGTCGGGCGCGATGCCGTGGACGGCCTCGACGTCGAGGGTCTCCTCGCCGTACCACCCGTTGCCACCACAGTCAGCCACCCGCGCCGGGTCGTATGCCGTGTTGTTGGTCTGGGTGAACTGGCCGCCGCGGAACTTCTTGTCGCCGTGCCGGGTCGCGTATTCGTTGGCGTCCTGGAGGATCGTCGGCGAGGCGAACGCGTCGGTGATCGCCACGGTCTGCTCGCGGCCGCTACGCCCACTGGCGGTGACCCCGTAGACCGAGCGGTACTGGGAGGGGGTGTAGCCGCAGACGACGTAGGGCAACTTCTTGCCCTGGAACTTGGGGTCCGTGGTGTCGACCTTCTGTCCGTAGTAGTCCGAGCAGGGGTCGGCGTTGGCGAACCCGGGAGCGGGACCGAGGTCCTTGGGGCCGGTGGTCGACGCTCCCACACGCGAGCCGGCGCCCGGGATGTCCTGCGCTTGGTCGTTGCCCGACGACGGCGAGACCCAGTGGTTGAGGGTGTCCAGGCCGGTGACGGCGAGGACGGCGCCGCCGAGGGCGTCGGGGACGGTGACCGCGGTCGTCGGCGCGTTGCCCGAGCGGCCGTTGAGAGTGAAGTTGGCCAGCCCGGCGGTGAACGCGGTGTTCATCGCCGCCGCCGACCCGCTGACCGCGACGTAGTGGTTGTCGGGGCCCACCGAGTCGACCGACAGTCCGGCCCCCTTGAGCCAGGCGGAGACCGCCGACACCGTGTCCGCGGTTGCGGCATACGTGGCGCGGTACTGGTCCGGGGTGAGGTACTTTCCGTAGTCAGCGGAGTCGGGGTCCGAGACCGCCTTGGCTTGCGCTTCGAGCGCGGCGCGATCACGCACGGTCAGCCAGACCTTGGCGTGCAGGCCACTGGTCACTGGGGCCTTGCGGGACGAAGCAGCCTTGGCCGTCCAGGCCGGCGCCTCGGAGATTTGGTGCCGCCCGCCGTCTTGGCGGGGGGCGGCGGTCGCCGTCGCGGTGACGCCGCAGACCAGCGCGGTCGCGCCGGCCAGCGCCACGGCGCTGCGGGTCCATCGAGTCATGTGTGATCCTCCTGGAATTGTCAGGCCCTACGCCCGACCCACAGGAAGGTCTACCTGCCCCCTAGGGGACCTGACCCCTGACAAATGTCATGACTCGCCCGACTCGCCCGCCGGGGCACCGCCTGGCTCGGGCAGTGGGTCCTACCGCCGGGTTCGGTCACTTGGCCGCCCAGGACGGCAGGGTCTCGGTGACACTGACGAGGTCGTCGGGGTCGCCGGTGCCGCCCTCCCTCTTGGACCGCGAATGGCCGAACGATCGGGCCACGTTGGCCTCGAGGGTCGCCAGGGCCGCGGTGATCGCTGCGTCTGCCGCCTGGTAGGCCGAGTGCTGGTATTGGGTGAAGTTCGCCAGTTGTGGAAGGGTCACGCTCGCGTGATTGGCGTCGTACACCGACAACGGGACGCGCATCCCGGCGCGGACGACCCCGTAGAACGATTCACCGGCGCCGGCGGCGCGGGAGCAGCCGAACCGCATCCCGCGCGCGGCGTCCTCGACCCGGCTCAAGGACCTGCGGTGGGCGGCCACCGTCGTCTGGTAACCCAGCCCAGCGCTTCCCTTCCAGGTCCGCGCCGCGGGCAACTGGGAGTCGAACACCTCCTGCGAGGCCGCCGACAGGGCCCGTTCGACGTTCTCCCAGTCGCCGGCCGCACCTTGGAGTTGGTCCACCCAGCCGCTCGTGTCGCAGAGGAGGGTGATGCGCTGCTCCAGGGCAGACATCGTCGAGTACAAGGGCGCCAGGGAGATGAACATCAGGGGGTATTCATCCATGAAGGCCTCTTGCTCCGCGGTCCGCGCCGGCTTGATGTCGAGGCCGGGCGGCTTGCGGAAACTGACTTGTCGGGGACTCGTGGTAGCCGCGATGCCGGCGTGGATGGTGTCGAGGGTGCCCTGGATGCTCAACCGGTAGTGCGCGATCTGGGAGACCACGTTCCGGAGGGCGGCGACGTGTTCGGTCGGGCTCATCGCGCCACCGACCCCGGCGCGGACCCGGGTTGGCTCGCCGACGGTATCGGCTCGTTGGACACCATGTGCTGGCGGCCCTGGGAGTCGACGTAGCCGACGACGACGTTGCCCAGTCCGCTGCCGGTCGACAGCGTGTGGACCTGCCCGGCACTGTCGACGTACCGGATGTTCACCTGGCTCGCTCCGCCCAGGGCCCGCATGACCCCGTCGTCCACGGGGGCCGCGCCGTCGCCGGCTCCGCCGGTCCCCGGGGTCGAGGTGGCGGAGAACGTCACCACCTCGGCCTTGCCGTCTCGGTCGAGGAACGACACGGTGAGTTCGCGCGCCTGGTCACCTTGCCCCGGCATCGTCGAGACGAGGTGGGTGGACCCGTCGGCGGCGGTGTAGGCGATGACCGAGCGCTGCGCGGTCTCGAACGACCCGGCCGGTGTGGTGGCATCGCCGTACTGCCGGTCGTGCTCCAGCGCCTTGTCGACCTGGGCCTCAAGGTCGCGCCAGGGGGTGTGCGGGGTCGGATCGGCCGGCACCGGCCCGGGGCGTGGGTCGGCGACCGGGCCCGGATCCGGCACGCCGCCATGGCCGTGTCCGGGGGTTATGGACGAGGTGGGGTGGGGGTGAGAGCCGCCGGCCCGGTGGCCCGCCGAAGCGACCGCCTTCTTGGCGTGGGAGTCGGCGGCGAGGTACCGGGCCTTGTTGCGGGCGAGCAGGTCGCGCACGTCCTGCAGCCGGGCGTGTCCGGTCTCCAGATTGCCCGCCACGGCGTTCGCCTGCTCGTGATACGCCCGGGCCACCCCCTCGAAGGGGTTGCCGACCGTGAGCGCGTCGCTCGCGCGCCGCGCGGCGGCCTGCCCGCTGCGCAGGCTCTCCTGGGCGCGTTCCCAGTGCCCGGCGTCGATGTCGAGGAATGCCAGGTCGACCTCGGTATCGGGTGTCGGCACGGCGGCGCCTCCTGTCGGTCGAAGTGCCCGTCGACGCCACCGTATGCCGCCCCGGGCGCCGGGTCGATGGGGAGACCTCCCCACAACCGGCTCCCCGGTCGGCGGTCGCGGCCGGCTAGGCGCGGCATACCTCCCGCAGGCGCGCCACCTGCTCCGGGGTGCCGAAGACGATGAGTGTGCAGCCCACGGTCAGTTCGACATCCCGTGCGGGGGTGGGGATGAACTCGCCCCTGTGCGGGCGGCGCACCGCCAACAACTGCACCCCCGAGAGATCGGAGAGTTCCGCGGCGTCCACCAGCCGCCCGATGAGCGGGGACCCGGCGGGGAGCCGGACACCGTCGATGCGGTGTTCGATGTCGTCGTCGTGCATGACCTCGTCGAGGAACTCGGCGACATCGGCGTGGAGCGCGAAACTGGCCATCCGGCGGCCACCGATGAGTTGCGGGTTGACCGCCCGGGTGGCGCCGGCGAGGACGAGTTTCTCCTTGGATTCGACAGTGCGGGCCCGGGAGATGATGACGAGATCCTTGCGCAGGGCCCGCGCCGACAGCGTCGAGTACATCGTGGAGGCGTCGCTCTCCAAGGCACAGACGAGAGCCCGCGCGTGGTCGATGCCCGCGGCACGGAGGGTCTCGTCACTGGTGGCATCCCCGATGACGACCAGGCCGTCGTGCCGGTTCGCGCGGGTGGCGTCGAGGTCGACGACCACCACGGTCTGCCCGGTGTCGACCAGTTGGGTCGCCGCCGAACTGCCCACCCGGCCGTAGCCGCAGACGATGACGTGGCCGCGCAGGGCCGCGATCCGGTGGTCCATGCGTCTCCTTCGAAGGTATTCGCGCAGGTGTCCCTCGGTGACGGCCTCGACGAGGACCCCGAGGTTGTAGAGGACCAGGCCGACCCCGACGAGGATCAACACGATCGTGTAGACCTCGACGGCGGGGGTGCGGTCGTACAACTCGACGTAGCCGACGGTGGCGACCGTGAACACCGTCTGGTACAGCGCCGGGATGAAATCGAGCCCGAAGGCCATATAGCCCAAGGTGCCGAGGACGACGACGGCGACCAGGCCGCTCAGGGACACGATGACGCGCCGCAGGGCATGCGCCCCCTCGGGCACGCCGGAGAGCAGCATTCGCCGCCGGTGGCTCTCCGAGGGGCGCGTCATGGCGCCCATCTTGGCAGGTCAGGCCCGCGTTGGGGACTCAATGTGCAACGGCACCAAGGTCCGACCGGTCGGGCCGATCTCGATCTGGGTGCCCATCTGAGGGCACACCCCGCAGTCGAAGCAGGGGGTCCACCGGCAGTCCTCGACCTCGCTCTCGTCGAGGGCGTCGAGCCAGTCCTGCCAGAGCCACTCCTTGTCCAGGCCGGAGTCGATGTGATCCCAGGGCAGCACCTCCGACTCCTCCCGCTCCCTCGTCGTGTACCACGCGACGTCGACCGGTTCGCCGGCGAGTGCCTTTTCGGCGGCCGCCATCCAACGCTCGTAGGAGAAGTGCTCGCTCCACCCGTCGAAACGGCCCCCGGACCGCCACACCTCCTCGATGATCCGCCCCACCCGCCGGTCGCCGCGGGAGAGCAGGCCCTCGATAGTCCCGGGTTGGCCGTCGTGGTAGCGGAACCCGATGGCCGAGCCGTAGCGTCGATCGGCCCGGATCGCCTGGCGGAGCACCTCCAGCCGGGCGTCGGTCTGCTCCGCACTCAGCTGCCCGCACCACTGGAACGGAGTGTGCGCCTTGGGCACGAACCCGCCGATGGAGACGGTGCACCGGATGTCGCGCCGGCCGCTCACCTGGCGGCCGGTGTCGATAACCCGTTTGGCCAGGTCGGCGATCTGGAGGACGTCCTCGTCGGTTTCGGTCGGCAGCCCGCACATGAAGTAGAGCTTGACCTGGCGCCAGCCCGCGCCGTAGGCGGCGGCGACGGTGTCGATGAGGTCCTGCTCGCTGACCCGTTTGTTGATCACCCGCCGGATCCGCTCCGACCCGCCCTCGGGAGCGAACGTCAACCCCGAGCGGCGCCCGCCACGGGTCAACTCCCCCGCCAGCTCGATGTTGAACGCGTCGACCCGCGTCGACGGCAACGAGAGCCCGACCTTGGCGTCCTCGTAGCGGTCGGCGAGCCCCTTGGCGATATCGGCGATCTCCGAATGGTCCGCGCTCGACAAGGAGAGCAGCCCGACCTCCTCGAACCCGGTCGCGCCCAACCCCTGGGCCACCATCTCGCCGATGCCGGTGATCGAGCGCTCCCGCACCGGCCGGGTGATCATCCCGGCCTGGCAGAACCGGCAGCCGCGGGTGCAGCCGCGGAAGATCTCGACGCTCATCCGCTCGTGGACGGTCTCGGCGAGCGGCACCAGCGGGGTCTTCGGGTAGGGCCAGGCGTCGAGGTTCATCACCGTGTGCTTGGCCACCCGCCACGGCACTCCCGGGTATGCCGCCGTCGGCGCCACCCGCTGAATCCGCCCGTCGGGCAGGTAGGTGACGTCGTAGAACGCCGGCACATAGACGCCACCGGTGCGGGCCAGGCGCAGCAACAGCTCGAGGCGGCCACCCGGCATACCCTCCCTCTTCCACTCGGCCACGATGTCGGTGACCATGAGGACCGCTTCCTCACCGTCCCCGACGACCGCGGCGTCGATGAAATCGGCGATCGGCTCCGGGTTGAACGCGGCATGTCCGCCGGCGATGACCAGCGGGTGGGTGTCGTCTCGGTCGGCGGCGTGCAGCGGAATCCCGGCGAGGTCGAGCGCGGTGAGCATGTTGGTGTAGCCGAGTTCGGTGGAGAACGAGATGCCGAACAGGTCGAAGTCGCGCACGCTGCGATGCCCGTCGACGGTGAACTGCGGCAACCCGTGTTCGCGGAGCAGCGCCTCGAGATCGGGCCAGACGGCATACGTGCGTTCGGCCAGGGTGTCGGGGCGTTCGTTGAGGACTTCGTAGAGGATCATCGACCCCTGGTTGGGCAGCCCGACCTCGTAGGCGTCGGGGTACATCAGGGCCCACCGGACGGTGGTCTCACCGCCGACGTCCCACTCCTTGACGGTCGAGTTGAGGTCGCCGCCGACATACTGGATCGGTTTGCTCACCTGCTCCAGGAGCGGTTCGAGGGCGGAGAAGAGGGACGCACCGGGCATCCGTCAAGGGTAAGTGCCGTCGCCGGTTCCCGCGGCCGTGACTCACCCCGCTAGGTGTTGCGCCCACCGAGCACGTAGCGTGCTCCCGTGTCTGCCCGTCACCAGATGCCGCGCCGCCGGTGGCCCATTGTCGGCGCGATGGCCGCGACCATGGCTCTGACGCTCCTGGCGCTCCTGGCCCCCAGCCTCGGCGACACCGCAGCGACCGGGGGGTCGACGGGCCGGGCCGGTACCACTCCCAAGGGCGAGATCGTCGGTCTCGGCGACTCGGTCATGGCCGCGGACCTGTGCGGCTGCGCCTCGTTCTTGAGCCGGTATGCCGACGCGCTCGGCCGCCAGCGCGGCGTCACCTTGCGGACGGTCAACCTCGGCACCGACGGGCTCACGGCCGCGGACTTGGTCGAACGGTTGCGGACCGACCCCACCACGCAGGCGGCAGTCCGCCAGGCGCGAATCATCGTCCTCACCGTGGGCGCCAACGACCTCGAGGGCGCTCTCGACACCTTCGGTGCCCAGACGGCGTGCCCCGACGCCTGCGTCGCGGCCGCGGTCGGCCCGATGCGACGCGACCTCGACGACGTGGTCAGCGAGATTCACCACCTCCGACCCTCCGACGCCCGCCTTATCGTGACGACCTACTGGAACGTCTTCGCGGTGGGCACCCTGGCCAACACGACCTACGGGGAGGGGTATGCGCAGTTCTCGCGACAGATCACGTCGTCGGCGAACGCGGCGATCTGTGCGGTGGCGGCCAGCCACGACGACACCTGCGTCGACCTGTGGTCCACCCTCGGTGAACCCGCGGAGCAACCGGGGAACCTGCTCCCCGACGGAGACCACCCCAACGACGCGGGCAACGCCCTGATCAGCTCGGCCCTCCTGGCCGCCTCCTGACCAGCCCCCGGAACGCTCCGAGCATGGCAACGGGGTGGGGCGCCCGCTACCGCGGGCGCCCCACCCCGTTGCCGTCCCTCAGCTGTAGTGCGCGTCGAGGACGTCCTTGTAGCGGTCGGCGACCACCTTGCGCTTGAGTTTGAGGCTCGGGGTGATCTCGCCGTCCTCGACCGTGAGGTCGCGGTCGAGGATGGTGAACTTCTTGATCTGCTCCCAGCGGTTCAAGCCCTTGTTGAGCTCGTCGAAGTAGCCCTGCATCATGTCGCGAGCCGCGGCCGAGGTGACGATCTCGGCATACGGCTTGTCACCCATCTCGTGGTGGTCGGCCCACGCCTTGATCGCGTCGGGGTCGAGCGTGACGAGTGCGGAGACGAAGTTGCGTTCGTTGCCGTGGACGAGGAGCTGGCTCACGTAGGGGCACAGGCCCTTGAAAGTCGCCTCGATGATCGACGGGGCGACGTACTTGCCGTTGGAGGTCTTGAAGAGGTCCTTCTTGCGGTCCGTCAAGCGCACGAAGCCGCGCTCGTCGATCTCGCCGATGTCGCCGGTGTGCAACCAGCCGTCGGCGTCGAGCGCTTCCGCGGTGGCCGTCGGGTTGTTGTGGTAGCCCTCCATGACACCCGGGCCGCGCATGAGAACCTCGCCGTCCTCGGCAATCCGCATCTCCGTCCCCGGCAGCGGCCACCCGACGGTGCCGTACCGGTAGGCGACGATCCGGTTGACGGTGCTGGCTGCACTCGACTCGGTCATGCCGTAGCCCTCGGCGATCTGCAGCCCCATGCCGTCGAACCAGCGGGCGACATCGCGGTTGAGGGCGGCCGAACCGGAGATGAAGAAGCGGACCCGCCCCCCGAACCGGTCACGGACCTTGCCCATCATGAGTTTGTCGGCCAGGGCGTGCTGAATCGCGAGCAGCGTCGAGGGGCTCTTGCCCTGCTCCCGCAATTCGCTGACCTGTTTGCCGACCCCGCTGGCCCAGTGGAAGAGGGCGAGTTTGATGCCGCCTTCCTCCTCCATCATCATCGAGATGCGGCCATAGGCCTTCTCGAAGATGCGGGGCGCGGCGCCCATGAAGGTCGGCTTCACGACGGCGAGGTTGTCGACGATCTTGTCGATGCGCCCATCGATCGCGGTCGGGAATCCCATCTGGATGGGGAAGGTGAGCAGCACCTTGCCGAACACGTGCGCGAGCGGCAGCCAGAGGTATTGCAGGTCCTCGGGTCCGAGGATCTTGATCGCTTGGACAGCGGCGGCTTCGTAGACCCACGAACTGTGAAGCAGCCGCACGCCCTTGGGGCGCCCGGTCGTTCCCGAGGTGTAGATGATGGTGGCCAGGTCGGTGGGCTGAAGGTGGTCGATCCGCTCGTCGACGGCATCGGGGTGCTCGGCGAGGTAGTCCCGGCCCTGGGCCTCGAGGTCGGCCAGCGACATGACCCAGTCGTCGAGGTCGACATCGTCGAGGTCGAAGACGACGACCTTGGTCACCGAGGGGATGTCGGCCCTGATGGAGCGCAACTTGTTGACCTGCGTGGCGTTCTCGGCATACACGACCCGGCTTGCGGAGTCGCTGAGGATGAAGGCGACGTCCTCCCCGATCGTCGTCGGGTAGATCGTCGTCGTGGCCACTGCGGCGGTCATGTTGCCGAGGTCGGCCAGGGCCCACTCCAGACGGGTCGCGGCGGCCACGGCCACCCGCTCCCCCGGCTGGACACCGAGGGCGATCAGCCCGGCGGCCAAGGCATCGGTGCGCTCCTTGGTCTGCGCCCACGTCATCGTCACCCAGGTGTCCCCGTCGGGCCCGACGATGGCGTATTGATAGGCCGGTTGGTCGGGGGTCTTGGCGACCCGGTCGCGGAACATATGTCCGACGCTGGGGGCGATCTGCGCCAGGGCCGACTCCTCGATCGACTCCTCGGCGGGTGAGTAGGTCTGCTGCGCGACAGGTGGCATTGCATCGTCCTCGACGGTGGGGGCGTGGTCCACTCAATGCTTTCACATTCGGGCCCCCCGAGGGGTCTTTCCGAGTCGAACAGTTACCGACCGGTCACCTTCCTGGCCCAGTAGGCGGGCCTCAGACCGGAACGATCTGGGCCAAGACCGCGCGACACTCCTCGACATCGCGCGCCATGGCCGTCAACAAGGCGTCGATGGAGTCGAATTTGAGCGTCGGTCGGATATGGCGGACGAACTCGACCATGACCCGTTCGTCGTAGAGATCGAGGTCGTCGCGGTCGAGAACGTAGGCCTCGACGGTCCGGCGGTCGTTGGTGTCGAACGTCGGGTTGGTGCCGATGGAAATGGCGCACGGCATGGTGCGGTCCACCGCTTCGGCGGGTAGATCCAGTCGCGTGAGCCACCCGGCATACACCCCTTCGGCGGGCACCAGGCCCAGCGATTCCGGGGACAGATTGGCCGTGGGGTAGCCCATGGCCCGGCCCCGGTGGTGCCCATGGACGACGACGCCGACGACCCGGTGCGGCCGGCCCAGAATGGCCGCCGCCGCCTCGACCTCACCCGCGACCAGATGCCGGCGCGCCGCTGAGGAGGACCAGCGTGACTCCCCCCCGAGGTCGTCGAGGGCGTAGACCTCGAAACCGAACCGGTCGCCGAGGTCGCGAAGGGTCCGCACGTCACCGGAGTTCCGATAGCCGAACCGGGTGTCGATACCGACGACGACCGCCCGCGCGCCGAGGGCCCGGACGAACGTGTCGCGGACGAAGTCCTCGGGTGACTGCGCGGCGAACTCCTCGGTGAAATCGAGGACGAGCAGCCCGTCGATGCCGGTCGCCGCCAACAGGTCGGTGCGCAACGCATCGGGGGTGAGGATCTGGGGGGCCTCGGCCGGCCGGACCACCGCCACCGGGTGCGGGTCGAAGGTCACGGCGACGGTCGGCAACCCCAGTTGCGCGCCCACCCGCAGCAACTGTTCGATGACGGCCTGATGGCCGCGGTGGACCCCGTCGAAATTGCCCAGCGTGACCACGGAGGGCCGCAGGCTGTCCGGGGTCTTTGAGAGGTCACTCCAGCGATGCACGAGGGACACTCTACGAACTTGCGGGAGTGAACACGACGCGGCTGCGGGCGGCGGACCTGGACTCGTCGAGGATCGCGACGAGTTCCCCGGCCGGGCCGAGGGCCGCGACCAGGTCCGCGCGACCGGGCTGGGCCGACGCGATCCGTTGTCCGCGACCCACCGCGACGGCGTCTTGAGGGGTGAGCGTCCGGGAGGGCAGAGCGCTGGCGGCCGCCGTCGCCAGCGGCAGCAGCGGGAGGGTTTCGCCGCGCTCGCGGCGGGCGGTGAGTTCCGCCAACGGGTATGCCGTGTCGAGCCCGAACGTCCCGACCCTGGTGCGGCGCAGCGCGGTCAGGTGGCCACCGACCCCCAGCGCCCGGCCGAGGTCCCGGGCCAGGGCCCGCACGTAGGTCCCCGAGGACACACTGACAGCAACGTCGAGGTCGAGGCAGCCCGGCGCCCCCGCGGGATCACGGATGAGGCGGTGCACGACGAAACGGTCCACCCGCACGGGGCGGGCCGCCAACACGACCTCCTCACCGGCACGCACCCGCGCGTAGGCCCGCTCGCCCCGCACCTTGATCGCGCTCACCGAACTCGGCACCTGGGTGATGTCGCCGGTCAGGGTGGCCACCGCCGCGGCGATGGCGGGCTCGGTGAGGTCGGTGGCCCGCCCCTGCCCCTCCGGTGCGGGCACCGGTTCGCCCTGGGCGTCATCGGTCGTCGTTTCCTGCCCGAGCCGGATGGTCGCGGTGTAGTCCTTGTCACAGCCGACGAGGAAGGTGAGCAACTTGGTGCCCTTGCCGATCCCCAGCACCAACACCCCGGTGGCCATCGGGTCGAGGGTGCCCGCGTGGCCCACCTTGCGGGTGCCGGCCAGGCGTCGCACCCGGGCCACGACATCGTGACTGCTCCAGTCCTCGGGTTTGTCGACGACGAGCAGCCCGTCGGGGACGCTCGTCGCCTCCGGCCCGCTCACGCGCCGCGGTACGGATCGGGCTCCCCGGCATACCGAGCCTGGGCAGCGGCCGCGGCAACCTCGGCGTCCGCGGCCTTGGCGCGCGCCAGCAGGTCCTCCATGTGGGCCGCGGTTTCCGGGATCGCGTCGGCGATGAACTCCAGGCTCGGGGTGAGGCGGATGCCCAGTTGCTTCCCGACGAGGGAGCGCAGGCGGCCACGGTGCGTTGCGAGCAACTCGGCGGTGCGGGCCCGCTGCGCCTCGTCGCCGAGGACGGTGTAGAACACCGACGCGTGCTGGAGGTCCCCGGTGACGCGCACGTCGGTGATCGTGACGAACCCGAGATCGGGATCCTTGATGACCTGCCGCAGCCCCTCGGCGGTCACCGTCTTGATCCGGTCCGCGACCTTCATTGCGCGGGCAGGGTCGGCCATGGCTGCTCCTTCGAGTGGATGAGGTGGTCGCCAGCCACCTTACGGGGCCTTCACCCGTGGTTCGCGCGCTGCGCAGGGGCAGGGGCGGTGACCGGGCGGCGCCGCGGGGTCTGGGATGATCCAGTCATGAGGACACCGGACCGGGGCTGGCTGCGTGCTGCGCGCACGCTGGTCGCGGTCGGTCTCACCGTCGCCTTGGCCGCCGTCGGACACGCCGCCGGCGGCGCCCACGTGGCGTCGGCGGCGGTCCTTGTCTTGCTCGTCCTCCTCACGCCGCTGGCGCTGCTCGCCACGGCGATCCGCTGGACCTTCGGGCGCGCGGTCGTGGGCTTGGGCGTGGGCCAGGTTGCCGTCCACACCCTCCTCTACTTCATGGCGCCCGGTGCCGCCGCGACGGTCAACGGGTATGCCGCAACCGGTCACCCCGGCCATGCCACGCTCATGGCCGGGCATGGGCTGCCCCCCGGCGCCCTCGAAACGGCCACACCCACGCCGATGACGATGTCCTGGACCTCGTCGTGGACCCCGACGATGATCGGCGCCCACCTCGCCGCGACGCTGGCCAGCGCCCTGCTCGTCGCTTATGGCGAACGGGCTCTCTGGACGATCCTCGCAATCCTTCTCCCGGCCGTCCCCGGCCGCCCCTGGCGCCCCGACCCGGCCACCGCACCGGCACCGGGCGCGCCGCGCCGGCTGCACGGCATACGACTCCTGCGTCCGCGAGGACGGGCACCACCGCCGGCCGCCCAACCGGCCTGACCCCCGCTCACCGCGGGCCTTAGGCCGGACCCGGCCGCGTCGCCCGCGGCCCGGTGGCGCCTTGTGGCGCCCTTCCCCGCCGGTGACCACCGCGGCCCGGCGGCCCTCTTCGACAGGAGTTTTTCATGCGTGTTCGCACCCTCATCGCCGGCGCCGCCGCCGGAGTTCTCGCCCTCACCCTCACCGCCTGTGGGTCGTCGTCCTCGACGTCGACCACCAGCACCCCGAGCGCCTCGGCATCGACCGCCGCGGTTCTCACCCTGCAGGATGGCTGGGCCAAGTCGACCGACTCGATGTCGGCAGACAAGAAGACCATGACCGGCGTCTTCGGCATGCTCAAGAACACCGGCAGCACCCCCCTGACGATCACCGGCGGCTCCAGCGCCGCCGGCAAGATGGTCCAGATGCACGAGACTGTGATGAACTCGTCCGGGACCATGCAGATGCAGGAGGCCAAGGCCGGGTTCACCATCCCCGCCGGCGGCACCTTCGAACTCAAGCCCGGGGCCAACCACATCATGGTCATGGACCTCGTCAAGGACCTCAAGGTCGGCGACACGGTCTCCATCGACCTGAAGACCTCGGCGGGAGTCATCACGGTCACCGCTGCCGTGCGGGCCTTCCCCGGCGGCAGCGAGTCCTACAACCCAAGTCCGTCGATGAGTCACTGATGTCCTCACCTGACACCACCGGTGGCACCGCGCGGCGGGGGTTCCTCACCTCCGCCGCCGGTGCCGCCGGCGCCTTGGCCCTCGCCGGCTGGACCGCCACGGCCCCCTCCGGTGCATCAACGCCCACCGGAACGACGGCGGGCACCGCGGTCGGGTCCGCCACCGGCACCCGTCCGTTCCGTGGCCGGCACCAGTCCGGCATCATCGACCACCCGCAGCCGTATGCCGCGTTCGTCGCCTTCGATCTCCACCCCGATGTCGACAAGGACGCGCTCCGCCGGCTCTTCGTCGTCCTCACCGACGACATCGAGCGCCTCATGGCCGGTCGCGGGTCCCTCACCGACCAGGAGACCGAACTCGCCGCGGTGAGCGCCGACCTCACCATCACCGTGGCTGTCGGGGCGCGGCTGGTCGCGCTCGCCGGTGCGACGCCGCCCTCGTGGCTCGCGCCGCTGCCTGCCTTCAGCATCGACCGGCTCGAGGAGCGCTGGGGCGGCGGCGACCTGTGCCTCCAGGTGTGCGCGAGTTCGCCCACGACGGTCGCCCATGCCCAGCGTCGGCTCATTGCCGGCTTGGTCACCCTGGCGAGCGTGCGGTGGGTGCAGCGGGGGTTCCGGGAGCCCTTCGAAGGCCCGGGACGCCCCATGCGCAACCTCCTCGGCCAGGTCGACGGCACGATCCAACCGGCCGTCAACGGTCCGGACGACGACCTTCTCTGGTGCGGGGCCTCCGCTCCGGCGTGGCTGCGCGACGGCTCGGCGCTCGTGGTCCGGCGGATCGAGATGCACCTCGACACCTGGGATGCCGTCGACCGCCACTCTCGCGAGAACGCCATCGGGCGGCGCCTCGACACCGGGGCACCGGTAACGGCCCCGGCCGGCGCGCCGGCGGAGACAGCGGCCGACTTGTTCGCCAAGGACTCCCTCGGCTTCCACGTCATCGACGACGGGGCGCACATGCGGCGGGCGCACGCCACGGCACCGCACGAGCGCTTCCTGCGCCGGCCGTACTCCTACGACGACGTGCCCCCGCCGGGGAAGACCTCCGACAGCGGGCTCATCTTCGCGGCCTACATGGCCGACCCGGTGCGCCAGTTCGTCCCGGTGCAGCAGCGGCTCGCCGAAAAGGACCTGCTCAACATCTGGACCACGCCGGTCGGCTCCGCGGTGTTCGCTGTCCTTCCCGGCGCGGCGGAGGGGCACCTCCTCGGCGAGGCATTGCTCGGTCTCTGACCGCCCATCCGGCGCCGGGCGGCAAACGGTGAGCGGGCGGCATACCTGAAGGGGTATGCCGCCCGCTCACCGTTGCGGTCGTGGCGCCGGTCAGGCCCGGGGCTTCTCCCGCATCTCGTAGGTCGCGATGAGGTCATCGATCTGCAGGTCGTTGTAGGACCCGAGGTTGATACCGCACTCGTAGCCCTCACGGACCTCGACGACATCGTCCTTGAAGCGGCGCAGGCCGGCGATCTCGACGTTCTCGGCGACCACGACGCCGGAGCGGGTGATCCGGGCCTTGGCGCCCCGGCGGATGATGCCGCTGCGCACGAGCGAACCAGCGATGTTGCCGAACTTGCTCGACCGGAAGATCTCGCGGATCTCGGCGGTGCCGAGTTCGACCTCTTCGAACTCCGGTTTGAGCATGCCTTTGAGAGCCGCCTCGATCTCCTCGATCGCCTGGTAGATGACCGAGTAGTAGCGGATCTCGACGCCCTCGCGCTCGGCATAGTCGGCGTTCTGGCCCTCGGCGCGCACGTTGAACCCGATGATGATGGCGTTGGAGGCCATCGCCAGGTTGATGTTGTTCATCGTGATCGCACCGACGCCCCGGTCGATGATGCGCAGGTCGACCTCGTCGCCGACGTCGATCTGGAGCAGCGCGTCCTCGAGGGCTTCGACCGACCCGGACACGTCACCCTTGAGGATGAGGTTAAGGGTGTCGACCTTGCCGGCGGCGAGCGCCTCGTTGAGGTCCTCGAGCGAGATGCGCTTGCGGGCCTTGGCCAGCGAGGCCTGCCGGTCGTTGGCCTCGCGCTTCTCGGCGATCTGGCGGGCGGTGCGGTCGTCGGGGGCCACGACGAAGGTGTCACCGGCACGCGGCACCGAAGACAACCCGAGCACCTGGACCGGCCGCGAGGGCGTCGCCTCGGTGACGTTGTTGCCGTGCTCGTCGAGCATGGCCCGCACGCGCCCGTAGGAACTGCCGGTGACGATGGCATCGCCCACGTGCAGGGTGCCGCTTTGGATGAGGACGGTGGCGGTGGCGCCCCGGCCGCGGTCGAGATTGGCTTCGATGGCCACCCCGCGAGCGTCCCGGTCGGGGTTGGCCCGCAGGTCGAGGGCGGCATCGGCGGTGAGCAGGACCGCCTCGAGCAGTTCGTCGATGTTGATCCGCTGCTTGGCGGAGACGTCGACGAACATGGTGTCGCCGCCGTATTCCTCGGCCACCAAGTTGTATTCGGTCAACTGCTGCCGGATCTTGGCCGGGTTGGCGCCCTCGACGTCGATCTTGTTGACGGCGACGACGATCGGCACGTCCGCGGCCTGGGCGTGGTTGAGCGCCTCGATGGTCTGCGGCATGACGCCGTCATCGGCGGCCACGACGAGGATGGCGATGTCGGTCACCTTGGCACCCCGGGCCCGCATGGCGGTGAACGCCTCGTGACCGGGGGTGTCGATGAAGGTGATGGCCCGCTCCGCGCCTTCGTGCTCCTTGCGGATCTGGTAGGCGCCGATGTGCTGGGTGATCCCGCCGTGCTCACCGGCGACGACGTTGGCGTCCCGGATCGCGTCGAGGAGTTTGGTCTTGCCATGGTCGACGTGCCCCATGACGGTCACCACCGGCGGGCGCGGCTGCAGGTCTTCCTCGTCCTCGCTGTCGACCCCGATGTCGAGGTCGATGTTGAAGGAGTCGAAGAGTTCGCGCTCCTCTTCCTCCGGGGAGACCATGCGGATGTCGTAGCCCAACTCGGCACCGAGCAACTTGAAGGTGTCCTCGTCGAGGCTCTGGGTGGCCGTGGCCATTTCCCCCAGATGGAAGAGCACCGTGACCAGCGAGGCCGGGTTGACGTTGATCTTGTCGGCGAAGTCGGTGAGCGAGGCACCTTGGCGGACCCGCACGACCGTGGAGCCGTCACCACGACGGATGTTGACGCCACCGATGGTCGGCGCCTGCATCTCCTCGAACTCCTGGCGCTTGGCGCGCTTGGACTTCCGGCCCCGTTGCGGACGGCCACCGCCGCGCCCGAAGGCACCCTGGGTGCCGCCACGGCCACCGGGGCCACCCCCCGGACGACCACCGAAACCGGCGCCACCGGGGCGGCCACCGAAGCCACCACCAGCACCGGGTCGACCCCCGGCGCCGGGACGGGCACCGGGACGCGCCGCCGGGCGCTCACCCGGACGCGGCACGGCCGAACGACCGGGCATCATGCCCGGGCTGGGCCGGGGGCCTCCCGGACGGGGACCGGCGGCACCTGGGGTACCGGGGCGCGGACCGGGAGCCCCACGCCCGGCAGGCGGACGCGGCATACCTTGACTGGTCGCGAAGGGGTTGTTGCCCGGGCGGGGGGCGGCACCGCCTTCGCGGGGTGGGCGGCCCATGCCCTGGCTCGGGGCGAACGGGTTGTTGCCCGGCCGAGGCTGGCCGGGGCGGGCCCCAGGACGCGGCGAGGGCGGGACGCCGGGGCCGGTCTGCCCACCGTCGCGGGCCGCGGAAACACCACCGGGGCGACCCGGCGTGGGACGCGGTCCGGGCGTCGGGGCCCCTGGTGTTGGGCCGGCCTTCGGCGCCGGAGAGGGGGCCGCCGGAGCGGCAGGGGCAGGGGAGCTCGGGGCGGCGGGGGCAGCCGGAGCGGCGGGCGCCTGGGCAACTGCCGGCGCCGGCGGACGGGCCGGACCCGGTTGAGCGGCCTGTCGGGCCGGCGCCGGGGCGCTCGGCCCGGGCGGGGGCGCGGCCGGCGCGGGCGCGGGCGTGCTCGTCGGCGCCGCGGCGGCGGGCGCGCTGGGGGCGGCCGGGCGGGGGCCCGGTGTGGCGACCCCCGCGGCGGGAGCGGCAGGGGTGCTCGCCGGGGCCGAAGCGGCCGGAGCGGCCGAGACGGGGGCGGGGGCGGCCGGTGCAGGCGCCTGCGCGGCATACTCGGCCTTGACCCGGCGCACGACGGGCGCTTCGATCGTCGAGCTGGCGGCCTTGACGTACTCGCCCATCTCGTTCAAGCGCGCCAGGAGATCCTTACTGGTAACTCCGAGCTCCTTGGCGAGCGCGCTCACACGTAGTTTCGACACAATTCTCCTGTCCTGGTCCGGCCAGGACAGGCGCGGACCGTCGTTACAGCTGGGGGGTGCTCATTGCTGAGTACTCATCGGGTGCTCATCAGCGTCAAACCCGCTTTCGGTTCCCTGGGGACGGACATGGTTCTGGGCGTGCTCGATGACGTATGCCGTGACCGCTGCCGGGTCGGTCGGGGCGCTGACACGCAACGCCCGGCCGAAGGCTCGGCGGCGGATGGCTTGGTCACAGCATTCGATCGTGGGATGGAGCCAGGCTCCACGCCCCCCAAGTCGACGCCGCGGATCGGGGATCACGGGCACGACGCCAGGGATGACGTCAGGTCCCGCGGCCGGTCCGGCGACCACGCGCAGAAGGACCGACCAGCTATCCGTCCCGCGACAACCGATGCAGGTCCGCGTCGGCCCTGAGGGGCTCGCTGCGGGCGTCACCGACTGCCCGGGCCGGGTTCCAGTCCGGTCGGCACCGACCATCGTACCGGCTTTCCGGCTCAGCGCGTGTCACCGCTCGCCGGTCGCCGAACCGGCGCGCCCGTGGCCGGTCGGTGCGGGGGACGGTCAGCGAAGCGACCCGCGGGGCGGCCAGCCGGGCGTGCGCTCGGCGAAGTCGAGGAGCGCTGGGGACCGGCGTCGGGCCCGGCGTCCGCGCCGCCCGGTGCGGTGTCGGGGCGAATGTCGATGCGCCAGCCGGTGAGTTTGGCGGCGAGTCGGGCGTTCTGCCCCTCACGCCCGATGGCCAGCGACAACTGGTAGTCCGGCACGACGACCCGCGCGGCCTTGTGGACCGGATCGACGATCTCGACCGAGGAGACCCGCGCCGGCGAGAGGGCGCTGGCGATGAAGGTCGCCGGGTCGTCGCTGTAATCGACGATGTCGATCTTCTCGCCGCGCAACTCGGCCATGACGGCTCGCACCCGCGAGCCCATCGGTCCGATGCACGCCCCCTTGGCGCCCAGGCCGGGCACCTTGGAATGGACGGCGATCTTGGTCCGGTGCCCGGCCTCCCTGGCCAGGGCCGCGATCTCGACGCTCCCGTCGGCGATTTCGGGGACCTCCAGGGCGAACAATTTGCGCACCAGGTTGGGGTGGGTGCGCGAGAGCCCGATCTGCGGGCCCTTGAGGCCGCGCTTGACGCTGACGACGTAGGTGCGCAGCCGCTCCCCGTGGAGGTACTTCTCCCCCGGCACCTGTTCGGCGCTGGGCAAGATCCCCTCGACCGCCCCGAAGTCGACGGTCACGTGCCGCGGGTCCGGAGACTGTTGGACCACCCCGGCGACGACGTCACCTTCCCGGCCCTTGAAATCACCGAGGATGGCCTCGTCCTCAAGGTCACGCAGCCGCTGGACGATGACCTGTCGCGCGGTCGCAGCCGCGACCCGGCCGAAACCGGTGGGCGTGTCGTCGAACTCGGGCCCGAACTCGCGGCGGGGGCGCAGCGGTTCACCGTCCTCGTCGACCGCCCCCTCCTCCGGGGGAACGAGGAACTCCTCGCGGGCCCAGATGACCACGTGCCCGCTCTTGCGGTCGAGTTCGGCCCGCGCCTGCCGATAGGCCCCCTCGGTGCGCTGATAGGCCAAGAGCAGGGCCTGCTCGATGGCGGGGACGAGCACGTCGAACGACACATCCCGCTCCCGCTCCAGGGCCCGCAGGGCCGCCAGGTCGATGTCCATGTCAGTCCTCCTCGCTGTCGTTGTCTGATATCGGCTCGCCGCGGTTGAACTCGACATGCACCTGGCCGCGCCGCAGGTCGGCGAACGGCACGGGCACGGGGGCGGCGTCGGGCCCCTCCTCGACGAGCACGCCGTGCTCGTCGACCCGCACGATGCGCCCAGTGATCGGCTCGGCGCCCGCCGCCATGGTGAGCGTCACGAGCCGCCCGACATTGCGCGCGAAGTGCCGCGGCGCAGTGAGCGGTCGGGAGACCCCGGGCGAGGTGACCTCGAGAATGTACGGGCCCGCACCCAGGATGTCGCTGTCATCGAGCACCCCATTGACCAGCCGGGTCGCAGCGGCGACATCGTCCATGGACAGGGGAGCGCTCGGGGCATCGGCGACATCCCCCAAATCCCGGTCGACAACGACCCGCACGACCCGCCGCCGCCCGGCGGGGGTGATGGTGACGTCTTCGAGGAGGAACCCGCTCGGGGCCAAGGCAGCCCGCACGACCCCGGCGAGCCGGTCTTGGGTGGTCATCGCGCGGTCCCCTCTGCAGTTGGGTCGAGGCCCGGTGGGCTCTCGAGGTAAAGCATCAGTCTAGGTCATCGCGGCGGGCACCCGCCGGTCTCGGCGCGGCGCCGCCGCCGGCCGTGCGAGGATGCCTGGCATGACCGGCGGCACTCCCCTCGGCAACGGCCCGCGCCGTCGCCTGATCCTCCTCGGGATCGGCGTGGGCGCGGTCGGTGCCCTATCGGGATGCGGGGTTCACCTCCAGGAGGACGCGCCCGATATCCCCGTGATCCCGCGGCGCACCCGAATGCCGGGGGAGGCGGCGCTGCTCGACCTGCTCGCCGGGACCCAGGCGCTCGTCACCGCGACGAAGTCGGCGGGCACCGAACTGACCGCCGTCCTGACGCCGCTCCACGTCACCCAAGTCGGCGTGCTGCGGGATGCCTTGCGGCGGGGTCGGGTCCCCTCGAGCGTCATCGCACCTGCCGATCGGACGCCCTCACCGGTGCCGGGAGCCACACCCAATTCCGTGGGCCTGGCCGCCGCCGAGGCCTCGGTTCTTGGCGATCGCACTCCGTATGCCGCGTTCGACGCGGCGCTGGCCGCTCCGGTGATGGCGTTGCTCGCCCAGCGAGCCGCAGCCACCACGTTGCTCGGCGGTCACCCACCGGCGCCGAACCCGCCGGCGCCGAACCCGCCGAGCCCAGCCGCAACGACACCAAGCCACGCCGGGATCGCCACCGGCGAACCCACCCCGGGGGCACCAGCACCGAGTTCGAGCGCGGCGTCACCGGCACCGAGCCCGAGTGCCACCCCACGGACCGCCGACGATCCTGGGCTGAGCGGACTCCTCGTCAGCGCCCGGGAAGCAGTGCAGTTCCTCCAGGTCGTGCAGGCGCGCGCGCCCAAGGACGACACCGCCACCGGGTTGCGCGCCCGCGCCCTCGACACCCAGACCTGGCTCTCGGCGCTGACCCAAGGGTGGGAGCAGGCCCTCGGCGACGAAGCGCCACCGGCCTCGGCGACGATCGCGTTGCCGTTCGCGGTGGATTCCCCCGAGGCAGGTGCCCGCCTGGCGGCGGAGGCACTCACTCGGGTCCGGGCGGCATACGGGAGGCGGATCGCCACGCTGAGCGTGAGCGCCGCACGCAAGGGCTGGGGCACCTTCCCCGACGAACTCGCCGACATCGAGGTGCATGCGCATGCCTGGGGGGTGGCGCTGCAGGCCTTCCCCGGGTTGTCGTGATCGACGTCGAACTGCCGAAGACGTGGGTCGAGCGGGTCGCGGGCTACCCCGCGGACGGCGGGCCCCCCGGTGCCGAGTGGGTCCGCACCGTGCCGGGCCGGATCCGGGAGGCCGCGCGGCGGTGGGGGCTGGACCTCGACGGCCCGCCGCGCACCGGCTGGACCGCGATCGTCCTCCCCGTGCGCCGAGACGGTGAAGCGTTGGCGCTCAAGGTGACCTGGCCGCACGACGACATGCGCACCGAACACCTCGCGCTGCGGCTGTGGGACGGGGACGGCGCGGTGCGGCTGGTCGCCGCCGACCCCGGCGCCGGGCTGCTCCTCCTCGAACGCCTCGACGCCGACCGCGACCTGCGCACCCTCCCCATCGATGCCGCGTGCGCGAGAGCCGGCGAACTGCTCGCGCGCCTGCACCGGCCGGCGCCCGAAAGCCTCACCGCGCACGCGGCATACCTGGCGCCCCACCTGGAGCGGATGGCGACCCGCGAACGGGTGCCGCGCCGGATCCGGGACCGCACCCTCGGGCTCGTCCGGGAGCTCAGCGCCGCCCCCGGACCCTCGGTGGTGCTCCACGCGGACCTCCACTACGAGAACGTCCTGTATGCCGCCGACCGCGGCTGGGTGGCCATCGACCCCAAGCCGCTCCGCGGGCATCCGGGCGCCGACCTGGTGCCGCTGCTCACGAACCGGCGCACCGACCTGGACGGTCGCTCGTTCAGGGAGGCCATGCGCGGCCGGGTGGCGATCGCCGCCGAGGCAGCGCGGATCGATGAGGATGACGCGCTGGCGTGGTCGCTGGTCATGGCGGGGCTCGAGGCGAGTTGGGCGGTGGGCATGGCCGACGAGGACGCGCTCACCCACGCCATCGCCCTCACCAAGGCCCTGGACGCCTGACGCAGCGGGCAGGCGTGGCTGCCGTCAGAGGTCGAGCAGGCCCCGCACGAGGGTGGTCACGTCCCCACCGATCCACACCTGGTCGTCGTCGGCCTCGACGTAGAGGCGCCCGTCGCGCTGTCGCACCCGACCCTGCCCCGCGGCATACCGGCGCGGCAACCGTCCCGCGCCGATGAGCCACTGGGCCAGGCCCGCGTTGGCCGACCCGGTCACCGGATCCTCCTCGAAGTCCCGGCCGTCGGCGTAGAAGGCCCGCACCTCGACGTCGATGCCGCGGGCAGCGGCGACGTCGGCGGCATACCGGCCCAGCAGGGTCACCTTCAACCCGTCGTATGCCGCGGCGTCCGGGACCACGGCGAGCACCGCTGCCGCTGAGGTGAGTTCGACCCCGATCCAGCCGGGCCCGTTGTCGACCCACGCCATGTCGACGACGTCGGCGGGGTCGAGACCGTTGACCCGCAGCACCTGGGCCCGCAACTCCTCGCTGACCGGACCGGAGCGCCGTAGGGGCGGGGCGGCGAAGGCGAGCAGCTCGCCGCGGCGCACCGGGACCAGCCCGGCACCGCACTCCTGGATGATCCGGTCCGGGGTGTGCGGCACTCCCCCGGCCTCGAGCCAGGCGTGCGCGCTGCCGAGGGTGGGATGCCCGGCGAACGGCAACTCCCCGCCGGTGGTGAAGATGCGCACCCGGTAGTCGGCGGCCGGGTCGGTCGGTTGGCAGAGGAACGTCGTCTCGGACAGGTTGGTCCAGCGGGCGATGGCTGCCATCTGGGCGTCGCTGAGGTCGTCGGCGTCGTGGATGACGGCGAGGGCGTTGCCGAGAAGCGGTGTCGCGGAGAACACGTCGACCTCGGTGATGCGGTGCCCGGCCGGGGGCGTGGAGGTGGTCACGTGCCCGAGCATGCCAGCAGTTGCCGGTGCCTCAGTGACGGCGCAGTTCGTATGCCGGGTCGCGGTCTTCCAGCAGCCGGGCCGCGGCGCTCGGGTCGACGTAGGCGGCGGTGGCCCAGATATCGGCCCACATGAGGTCCGGGCCGATGACGGTGGCCGAACCCGGGCGGGAGATGCCGCGCCCGGTCGCCGGGTCGACGACGTGCGCGCCGCGGGCCGCAGCCCCGGAGGTCGCGATCCCGCCGCGGGTCACCGACACGACATCGGCGATCCGGCGCCGGTCACGGGGGTCTTCGATGCCGATCCGCCACACGGGCGCCGCGTCGTGCATGCGCCGCCCGGTGCCCACGGCGATGTCGCCGCCGGCGCCGAGACACCAGGCAATCTCGGGCACCGTTTCCAGGTGGGCCGCGGCCCCGACAACAGCCCAGCCCTTGACGACGCCGGTGGGGTCGAACACGGTGCGACCACCGGGGCGGGATCGCCAGGCGGCGAACAGCCCGTCGGTGCGTTCCTCGGCGAGCAGGCAGATCTCGACGACCTCGGCGAGCCAGGGGTGGACCTCGTCGGTACCGATCTCCGCGTGCTGGAGGCGCAACAGGTCGCTGTCGGCCCGCCACGTGGAGAAGACCTCATCGACCTTGCGCAGGTGGGCGAAGACCCGGTCGGCAGCGGCGGCGATGTCGGGACGGGCGGGTTCGGTGGCCCGCACATGGATCGAGATCGGCATACCCATGATCTGGTCGACGAAGGCGCGCCGCCCCAGGACGGATGGGGTGCCGGTGTGGGTGCGGCGGTGGACGGGGATTTCGGCGGTAATCACAGGTGAGCCTTATCGATCGCGGACTGGAGGGACTGAAGGTAAGCCTCGGAGGTGTAGGTCGCTCCGGAGACCATGTCGATCTGGGCGCTTTGGGCGTCGACGGCCTCGGCGTTGAGCACCGGGACGGCGCGCGAGTTGATCTGCTGATCCTTGGGGTTGTTCCACGGCACCTGGAGCACGACCGAGTGGGTGATCTTGCCGCCGGCCACGGTGATCTGGACCTGAACGTTGCCGTAGCGGGTGGACACGACGTCGCCGTCGATGGTCGTCGCCGCTGTGGACGTTCCGCTCGATGCCGCACCCGACGATGCCGCACCCGATGAGGCCGCACCCGACGACGCAGAAGCCGACGAGGACGAGCCAGCGGAGCTGTCCGTGGTCGTCACCGCGGACCCGGTCGCGGACGTTGTTCCCGCCGCGGACGTCGTCCCCGCCCCGGCCGTCGCGGTGTCGGTGCCCGTTTGCGGCGCCACGATGCTCGTCTTGGAGGTCGCGTTCGTCGAGGTGTGATAGCTGAAGAGCAGCACGAGGGCGCTGATCGTGCTCAGCATCCACAAGGTGATCCGGCGCATGGTGGTCAGTCCTTACGAAGTGGGGTCGAGAGTCGACGAGGCGGTCGAGCGGAGTCAGTGGGGGCGGCGGCGCACATCAGTAGGCGAACCTTTCGACGTGGACCTGCTCGGTGGGTGTCCCGGCGGCGTGCACCGCTTCCTCGGCAGCGGTCATCCAGCCGGTCGAGCCGCAGATGTAGACGTCACGCCTGGTCAGATCGGGCACGATTTCGCGCAGCGCCGCGACATCGCTGAGGTATGCCGCTTGCTGCGGCAGCCAGGAGGCTCGCCCCGTGACCCGGGCCCCTTCGACGAGGACGTAGCGGGCCCCGCGGGCGGTCGAGAGCGCCTGCAGTTCGTCGTGGAGCACCGCTTCGGCCCGAGAGCGCACCCGGTGGATGACGGTCACGTCGACCCCGACCGGCAGGTCTTCGAGGATGGCCCGCATCGGCGTGATCCCGATGCCCGAGGCCATGAGCAGGACCTTGTCGCGCACGCGCACCCCGGCGTGGAGCCGGCCGTAGGGGCCTTCGATGAGGACGCGGGTCCCCGGCCGCACGCCGGCCAGGCGGCGCGAGCCGTCACCGAGGTGGGCCACCGTGATCCGCAGGGTGCGCCCATCCGGGGCGGCCGACAGCGAGTAGGGGTTGGCGCGGGTCCAGCCGGGGCCGTCGAGGAAGCGCCAGTTGAAGAACTGCCCGCCCCTGGCCCGCAGCCGCGCCACGCCCGGGCCCCCGATCGTCACGGTCGTCACATCGGCGGCGTCGTGACGCACGTCGAGCACCCGCAGTGGGGCGCGCAGCGACCGCCACAGCGGAACGCCGACCCGGAAGACGAGCACGGAACCGGCGCAAACGGCATACGAGGCCCACCAGAAGACCGTCGTCACCGGACGCCCGAGGAAGTCCGAGCCCGTCCACAACTGGTGCGGCAACGCCAACCCGGCCCCGAGATAGCCGTAGAGGTGGATGAGGTGCCACGACTCGTAGCGCAACCGGGCGCGGGCCCGCCGCACCGAGGTGACGACGACCAGGACGAGCAGCAGGGTGCCGGCGAGCGCGAGCAGCATGCCCGGTGCGTCCAGGACGAGCGCGAGGAAGGTGCCCCAGATGCCCGCGGTGGTGCCCGCGGCATACCCGAGGGTGATGAGCACCAGGTGCGCGAGCATGAGCGAGAAGGAGGTGAACCCGACGACCCGGTGGGTGCGGACCAACTCGTCCTGACCCCACGCCTGCTCGACCCACGGCACCCGAGCCATGAGGAACACCTGGACGAGGAGCAGGGCCGAGGAGATCAACCCGGTGAGCCGACCCAGGGAGGTCAGCCCGCTGGCCCAGCCGGCGAGGTCGCCGACCCCACCGGCCGACACCCAGAGCGCGGTGACGAAAAGGAGCAACGCCCAGAGGACCGAGCCGGAGGCGTCGCGCCACCAGCGGGGCGGGGAGGCGACGCGGCGGGCCCGGCGCACGGTGGCCGGGGCCGGGGCCGGGCGCGGAGGCACGGCTCGGCGGGTGCGCGGTCGCGCCTCAACAAGGTGGGTCGTCGTCATGAACCCGACATTTGCGGCCGTTTCTGTGTCTTGCCTGTGGAATGAGTGGGTGTCACCCGTGACCTCGTGCCGTGGCTTCAGGGGGGTGTCGGAGGAGTCCCGCGCGTGGGCCACAATGCTCGTCGTGACCACTCCACCACCTCCCGTCGACGCCGCCACCGGCGCCCTGGCCTTACGTGAGCCGCAGCGGGCCGAGATGTTCCACGCGCGCCTGCTTCGCTGGTGGCCGGACCTGTATGCCGGGCTGGTGCCGCTGTACGGCGAGGCGGCGGCCATTGCCGTGGGGCGGGAATTGGTGTCCTGCGCGGCAACGGCATACGCCCAGCGCTCCGCCGCCCTCCACGGCCGGGACCTGGAGCGGATGCTTCGCCCCGACTGGCTCCAGGAGCCGTCGATGATCGGGTATGCCGCCTACACCGAACGGTTCGCCGGTGACCTGCGCGGCCTGGTCGAACGGATCCCCTATCTCCAGGAGTTCGGCGTCACCTACCTCCACCTGATGCCGCTGCTCCGTCCCCGCGACGGCGACAACGACGGCGGGTATGCCGTCGCCGACTATCGCGCCGTGCGTGCCGACCTGGGCACGATGGCCGACCTCGAAGACCTCGCCACCGCCCTCCATACCGCCGGAATGAGCCTCACCCTCGACCTGGTCCTCAACCACGTCGCCCGGGAACACGACTGGGCGGTGCGCGCCCGAGCCGGCGAGGCGGCATACCGCGACTATTTCCACGTCTTCCCGGACCGGTCCATGCCCGATGCCTACGAGGCGAGCCTGCCCGAGGTGTTCCCCGATTTCGCGCCCGGCAACTTCACCTGGGACGAGGATCTGGCGGGGTGGGTCTGGACGACGTTCAACGAGTGGCAGTGGGACGTCAACTGGGCCAACCCGCGGGTGCTCTTGGAGTATGCGGCGATCATCTTGGAGTTGGCCAACCGGGGCGTCGACGTGCTGCGCCTGGACGCGATCGCCTTCATCTGGAAGCGGCTGGGCACCGACTCCCAAGGTCAGCCCGAGGTCCACGACATCACCTCGGTGCTCAAGGCGTTGACGCGGATCGCCTGCCCGGCCGTGGCGTTCAAGGCCGAGGCGATCGTCGCGCCGACCAAACTGCTCCCCTACCTCGGCACCGGTGCGCACACCGGCAAGGTGAGCGATCTGGCCTACCACAACTCGCTCATGGTCCAGGTGTGGTCAATGCTCGCCAGCCGCGACGTCCGGCTCGCCGCGCACGCGCTCAGCCACCTCCCCGCCAAACCCGAGGGCGGCACCTGGGTGACCTATTTGCGCGGCCACGACGACATCGGTTGGGCGATCATGGACGAGGACGCCGCCGCGGCCGGGGTGACCGGGGCGGGCCATCGGTCGTTCCTCGCCCATTGGTATGCCGGGGACTTCCCCGGCTCGCCGGCTCGCGGGTTGGTCTTCCAGTACAACCCCGCGACCGACGACCGGCGCACGAGCGGGACGGCAGCCTCACTCGCCGGCTTGGAACAGGCCGAGGCGACCGGTGCCGGGATCGACGAGGCGGTGGCCGCGCTCCGACTCGCCCACGCGATCATCTACGGCTGGGGCGGGGTGCCCGTCCTGTGGAGCGGCGACGAACTCGCCCAGCCCAACGACCCCTCGTGGGCGCGCGAGGAGGGTCACGAGGACGACAACCGCTGGGCCCACCGGCCCCGCTGGGATGCGTTGCGGGCGACGCAGCGCAACGACCCGCAGAGCGTGCCCGGGCGAGTGGCCGACGCGTTGCGCACGCTGGCCCGGGTGCGGGCCCAGTTGCCCCAGCTGCACGCCAGCGTCGAGACCCGCATCGGCCCCGTGGACGACTCCGGCGTGCTCGTCACCGTCCGCGATCACCCGATGGGGCGCTTCGTCGGGCTCTACAACGTCACCTCGGACTGGCGGCCCTGGCCGGGGCACCGCGCCCACGAGTTGGGTGTCGACGCCGCCCGGGACGAGTTGACCGGTTCCCCGCTGCCGTGGGGTGGCGACGGCAACGTCTGGTTGCCCCCGTATGCCGCCCTCTGGCTTACGCCCCCCGCTCGCCCCTGACCTCCCACCGGTCTCCCCTTTCCCGCCTGGAGCACCCAACGTTCACTTCGCACCCCAAATGTTCGGGTGCGAAGTGCCCCTTTCCCACCGCAAGTGCCGCGGTGGACCGCGACCGCGGCCGGAACCAAGGCCGCCACGACCCGCGCGGCCGACGCCGGGCCAGCGCCGCCGACGAGACGAGTCAGGGCGCGAGCCAGCCGTCCACGATCGCCAGCACATCGAGCAACTCGTGGGCCGTCGCGTCCGGGATCGCGGTCACATCGACCCGCTGACCGGCCGGAATGTCCGAATGAGGAATCCAGATGGCCCTCATCCCCACCTGGTGCGGCCCGTGCACGTCCTCGAACATCCGGTCCCCGACGTAGACGCACCGTTCGGGCGCCACGGCGAGCGCGCGGCATACCGCCCGGAAGGCCTTCGGGTGCGGCTTCACGTGCGCGATCTCGCTCGTGTACAAGTCGGCGTCGAGCAGGTCGAGCACCCCGTCACGCGCGAAAATCTCGCGGTGGTAGGCCCGCGACCAGATCGTGTTGGACAGCACCCCCACCTTGAGCCCGCGCGCCCGCAGCCCCTCCCACAGCGGACGCACCTGCGGGTCGGTCTCGGTGTGCGGCTCCCAGAACCGGCGGTAGGCCGCCAGGGCCAGCAGGTGTTTGTCGTGCGCCGGGTCGCAGCCGGCCGCCTCGAGGATGTCGTCGAGATGGGCGCTGCGGTGGTCGGCGCGACCGAGCGCCCAGGCCCGATCCTCGGCCGCAAGAATCCGGTCCGCCAGGGCGTGCGCCGCGTCGAGGTCGCCGACGCTCACGTCGGGTGAGTCGACCGGTATGCCGTGGATCTCGCGGGCGAACACCCGCCACTGCTCCCCGAGGTCGACGGCGTGCCAGGGGGTGAGGGTGCCGCCCCAGTCGAAGATGACGGCGTCGATGGGTGCGTGTGTCATGGGCGCGACAACCGGAACTCAGGATCGAGCCGGCGGTCAGCCGGCGACCTCGGCGACGATCTCGGCGACGGCCTCGGCGACCGGGACCGCCCGCCGCTCACCACTGCGCCGATCCTTGATCTCGATCTCACCGGCGGCCAACCCGCGCCCGACGACGACGATCGTCGGCACCCCGATGAGTTCGGCGTCCTTGAACTTCACCCCCGGGCTCGCCTGCGCCCGGTCGTCGAGCAGCACCTCGAGCCCGGCCGCTTCGAGCGCGACGGTGAGTTCGTCGGCATACGCATGGGTGGCGGCGTCCTTGGCGGCGACGACGACATGGACGTCGGCGGGGCTGATGGCGCGCGGCCACACCAGACCGAACTCGTCGTGGTTGCCCTCGGCGACACAGGCCACGGCCCGGGACACGCCGACGCCGTAGGACCCCATCGTCACCGTCTGCAACTTGCCGTGCTCGTCGAGGACCTTCAGGCCGAGGGCCTCGGCGTACTTGGTGCCCAACTGGAAGATGTGGCCCATCTCGATGCCGCGCGCCGACTCCAGCCCGTGCCCGCAGGTCGGGCAGGGGTCGCCGTCACGCACCTCGGCCGCCTCGATGACGCCGTCGCCGACGAAATCGCGCCCGGCGACCAGGTCGAAGACATGCCGCCCGGGCTCGTTGGCGCCGGTGATCCACGCGGTGCCCTCGACCACGCGGGGGTCGAGGAGGTAACGGATCGCCGCCGTCCCCTCTAGGCCGAGCGCGCCCGGCCCGATGTAGCCCTTGGCCAGCGTCGGGTATGCCGCGAAGTCCTTCTCCTCGAAGGCTTCCACCCGCGCGGGCTCGACCTGGGCGCCGAGGCGCTTCTCGTCGACCTCGCGGTCCCCGGGCAGGCCGATGGCCAACGGTTCGCGGGTGCCGTCGGGGTGGACGAGGGTGACGACGACGTTCTTCAGGGTGTCGGCGCCGGTCCAGGCTCGGCCGTCGGCGCGGGGCACCGCGGCGTTGGCGTGGGCGACGAGGGTGTCGATGGTCGGCGTGTCGGGGGTGTCCTCGACATGCGCCGCGGGCAGCCCGTCGAGCGCGGCCGGGGCCGGGGCCGGCACCCGCACGGCCTCGACGTTCGCGGCATACCCGCACTGACCACAGCGGACGTAGGTGTCCTCACCGTTGGTCGCGGTCGCGAGGAACTCCTCGCTGCGGCTGCCTCCCATGGCCCCCGACATCGCCTGGACGATGACGTAGTCGAAACCGAGACGGTCGAAGATCTTGACGTACGCCTCCCGGTGCAACTGGTAACTGCGGTCGAGCCCGGCGGCGTCGATGTCGAAGGAGTAGGAGTCCTTCATGATGAACTCGCGGCCGCGCAGGATGCCGGCGCGCGGGCGGGCCTCGTCGCGGTATTTCGTCTGGATCTGGTAGATCGCCAGCGGCAGATCCTTGTAGGAGCTGTAGAGGTCCTTGACGGTGAGGGTGAACATCTCCTCGTGCGTCGGACCGAGCAGCATGTCGGCGCCCTTGCGGTCGGTCAACCGGAACAGGTTGTCGCCGTAGTCGGTCCAGCGACCGCTCGCCTCGTAGGGTTCGCGGGGCAGCAGCGCCGGGAAGAGCAGCTCCTGGGCGCCGATGGCGTCCATCTCCTCGCGCACGATGGTCTCGACGTTGCGCATTACCCGCAGTCCCAGCGGCAGCCAGGTGTAGATACCGGGCGAGGCGCGCCGGATATAGCCGGCCCGCACGAGCAACTGGTGACTCGGGACCTCGGCGTCCGCGGGGTTCTCGCGAAGGGTCCGCAGGAACAGGGTGGACATGCGTAGGGCCACGAGGTCTCCAAGGGTGGGTTTGGGCAACCCGCCAAGAGTACCGGCGGGCGTTGGGGATCGGGCCACTGGTTTTAGGTATGCCGCGGGCCCGGTCGCTCGCGGTCGGCGTTCACAACCCACCTATTGGTCGATTGGTGACGACCGGTGCGACGCGAGGTCGGCGGATCGAGACCGCAGGACGCGGCATACCCCGGGCGCGCGCACTCGTCGCGTTCACAACCCACCTATTGGTCGATTGGTGACGACCGGTGCGACGTAGGGTCGGCATACCGGGCCCTGGTGCCCTTGACCTTGAAGCCGAGACTCTCGTAGAGCGCCTGGGCCGCGGGGTTGTCCTCCCCCACCGTGAGCCACACCCGATGCGAGCCGGCATGCTCCAAGGCGGTCAGCGAGCGCACCACGAGGTGGGCGCCCAGGCCCCGCCCCCGCCACGCCGGGACCACTCCGACCTGGTCGATCCAGTCGTTGGAGACGGTGACAAACCCCACCGGCTCGCCGTCCTCATCGAGCGCGACCCGGGAGTCCTCCGCCCGGAAGGTCTCCTCGGACTCCACCCAGTTGCGCCACTCCTCCTCCGACATGTCCTGGAAGTGCGGGCGGGCGGCGAACGAGGCTGCCCAGGCCCGGTGGAAGAGGGGCGCGGTGTCCGGAGTCCACGGTTCGAGGCGCACGCCGTCGGCAAGCGGGACGAACGGCACCCACCGCAACGAGTGCCGCATCACGTGCTCGCCGAAGATGCGGATCATCCCGATCTGGGCCGCAAAAGCCTCGCTGATGGGCGTGTCGTTCTCGATGAGCAGGCGCATCGACTCCCCGTGGCGTTGTCGACGAGCCCACTCGGTGACGTCCTCCCCCACTCCGACCCCGCGCAGCGACGGGTGAATCAGACCGGTCGCGGTCGGGTGTCGCCCGTTCTCGACGAACAGGGCCGCGGCCGCCACCACCTCCCCGGTGACGTCGCGGCCGATGATCCCCGGACCGTTACGAAACAGCCGCCTGATGCTGTCCTGGGAGTCCAGGGTCGGCATCCCCCCGTCGGCCGCAAGACACACCGAGGCCAGGTGTTGCACCTGCGCGAGATCGGCGTCGGTCAGGTCGGACCACTCGAGTTGGACCATGGGGCTCCTTGCCAGCGAGGGCTTTCCATTGTCCCTTGCCGACGGGAGCCACGGGGGCCCGGGGGTGCCCCGGCTACTTCACCGAGCCGGACATGAGGCCACCGATGAAGTAGCGCCCGAGCAGGATGTAGACGAGCAGCGTCGGCAGCGAGGCGAGCAGCACCCCGGCCATGATCGACGGGTAGTCAGGGTTCTGACCGCCGGCGAGTTCGTTGAGGGCATACGTGACCGGGCCGTTTTGACGCGTCGTCAAGAACAGCGCGAACAGGAAGTCGTTCCACGCCGACGTGAACTGCCAGATCAAGGTGACGACGAACGCCGGCATGGACAGCGGCAAAATGATCGACCGATAGGTCTTGAGCATCCCGGCGCCGTCGATGCGAGCCGCTTCGAGCATTTCCTTGGGGACCGCGGTCGCGTAGTAGTTGCGGAAAATGAGGGTGCAGATGGGGATACCGAAGATCGTGTGGACGATGATGAGTTTGACGATGCCCTGGAACCAGGGCACCTGCCCCTCGACGGACAGCAGCATCCCCTGAAGCGGGATCATGACCGCCTGGTAGGGGATGAACATCCCGAAGAGGAACAGCGTGAACACCGTCGTGGCCATCGGGAAGCGCCACCGGGCGAAGACGAACCCGTTCATCGAGCCGAGGATCGAGGACAACGTCGCCGCCCCGATACCGAGGATGAGGGAGCGCAGCAGCGGCGGCGCGAGTTGGCTCCACGCGTGCGCCCAGCCGGCCCCGGTGATGGCCGTCGGCAGGCTCCAGGCTGTGTCGGCGGTGACGTCTCCGCTGCGTTTGAGGGACGTGACGATGAGGACATAGGCCGGCAGCAGGACGAAGAGCCCGAAGATGAGCAGGAGGGTGTAGCGGATTGCGCGCGCCACTCCCGATCCGCTCTGGCCCGGGGGTCGGCCGGTATGCCGCAGCACCTGGCTCGTCGGGGCGGTGCCGGCTCCGCTGGGCGCCGGGGCGATGTCGGTGGTGGCCATCAGTCGCGCTCCGTCTCGGTCTTGTTCGTGTAGATGAGGTAGGGCACGACGACGACGGCGACGATGGCGAGCAGGATCGTCGCGTTGACGGCGGCCGCCACCCGGTCGTTCTGGGCGAACATCTGGGTCCACATAAGGGTGGCCGGCACCGATGCCTTGTACGAGTTGGGCCCGGCAATCGAGTAGATGAGGTCGAACATCTTCATCGACATGTGCCCGAGAATGATGAGCGCGGAGAGCGCGATCGGGGACAACTGGGGGAAGAGGACGTGCCGGTAGATCTGCCACTCACTCGCGCCGTCGATGCGGGCCGCCTCCCGTTGATCCTCGGAAATCCCCCGGAAACCGGCAAGGAAGAGAGCCATGACATAGCCCGACAATTGCCACACGGCCGGAATGGCCATAGCCGCCATCGAGAACTTGCTGTCTGCCGACCACCAGGAATTCTCCAGCTGCGGCAGCCCCATCTTGTTGAGCAACTGGTTGAGGCCGACGGCACCGTCACCGGTGGCCGGGCTGAGCAGCCAGCGCCACACGACACCGGCGGCGATGAACGAGACCGCCATCGGGTAGAGGTAGACCGAACGGAACACACCCTCCCCGTTGACCCCCTTTTCGAGGAGCACCGCCCAGAGCAGCCCGAAAAACATGGTGCCCACCATGAACACGACGGTGAGGACGAGCAGGTTCCACAGCGCGTGCTGGTAGTCCGCGGACCCCAACAGCTGGGTGTAGTTCTGGTATCCACCGGGATTGACGACCTTGTCGGTGACCGGGTTGACCGAGGTGTTGAGCGAAACCCAGATGTTCTGCCCGATCAACCCGTAGACGAAGACGGCGATGAGCACGATCGACGGGGAAACCAGCAATAGCCCAGGCAACCAACTCTTGGCGCGACTCATGGGCGTCCTCTCCTGCGGGCTGGGGTATGCCGGTGGGGCACCCGAGGCGCCCCACCGGCATACAAGGGGGTGTTACTTCTGGTGCTTGGCAGCGGCGGCAGCGAGGTCGGAGACCAGCGTGTCGGCGTTGCGACCGGCGTAGAACTTCGAGATCGCCGTGGAGATGTCGGTGTTCCAGGCCAGCGAAACGGCCGCACCGTGGGCGATCGAGGACGCGATCTTGTCCTTCTTGAAGGAGTTCATCGCGCTCTGCTGGTACTTCGGGAAGGCGTCGGCCGGGACGTCGGTGCGGGCCGGGATCGAACCCTTCGCGAGGTTGAAGGCCTTCTGGCCATCGGCAGAACCGATCGTCATGAGCCAGTCCTTGGCGCCGTCGGCGTTCTTCGCGCCCTTGGGCAAGGTGAAGGAGTCGGCGAGGAAGTCGAACACACCATCGGTGCCGGGCACCGGGAAGTAGGTGTAGCCGGTGCCGTCAACGGCCTTCTTCTCGTTGAACTCGGCGACCGCCCAGTCGCCCATGACGTTGTAGGCGGCCTTGCCGTCGATGACCGCATCGGTCGCCGCCGGCCAGTCGTCACCGTCGGAGGCGGTGTTGGCGTAGGTGAGGATCGTCTTGTAGTCGTTGACCGCGGTCTTGACCTTGTCGGAGTCCCACTTGGTCTTGCCGTCGAAGAGGCCGTTGTAGTCGTCGACGCCAAGGTCGGCGATCAGGATGGTCTCGAACAACTGGACCTGGGTCCAGGTGCCACCGATGGTGAGCGGGGTGTTGACCCCGGAGGCCTTGACCTTGTCCATGTCCGCGATCCAGGACTTGATGTCCTTGGGCACGGCAGTGACGCCGGCGGTCTGGAGGACCTTGGGGTTGGCCCACACGACGTTGGCTCGGTGGATGTTGCTCGGCACCGAGTAGATGTTGCCCTTGACGGTCAACCGGTCGAGGAGGGTCTGCGGGAACACCTTGGATCCGCCGAGCGCGTTGACGACATCGTTGACCGGGACGATCTGGCCCTGGGCGATGTAGTCGGTGAGTTCGGCGCCGGCGTGGCCCTGGAACGAGTCCGGGGGCTGGTTGTTCTGCAGGTCGGAGGCCAACTTGGCCTTCGCGTTGGACCCAGCGCCACCGGCGACGGCGAGGTTGACGAACTTGTCGTTGGAGTACTGCTTGGTGAACACGCCCTGGAGCGCGTCGAGCCCGGCCTTTTCGGATCCGGCTGCCCACCAGGTGAAGACCCCGACGTCACCGCCGGCGCCGCCGGCCTTGGGCGAGTACACACTCGTGGTGTCGGTGCCCCCACTCGACGAACTCGTCGAGGTGGTGCCTCCGGTCGAGCACGCCGAGAAGGCGAGCGCGGTGATAGCGATCGCGGCCACTGGCCACGACTTGGTGATGCGCATGCTGGAATCTTCCTTCCGGGGGTGGTGCGCCCGGCGAGGCATGGATTCGCATCGTCGCGTCGGGCACAAACTGCCGCCTTGACCCTATGCCATTCCCACGGGCCGGGAAAGAGAGGTCAGCCTTCCCATGAACGCCAGGTGAACACTTGTCCCCTAGAGCAGGACGGTGGCGAACTCCCCGACCTCGGTGAAGCCCAGATGACGGTATGCCGCGAGCGCCGGTGTGTTGAAGTCGTTGACGTAGAGGGTGGCCGCCACCACCCCCTCCGCGAAGAGCTGGTCGAGGACCGCGGCGAGCATCGGCACGGCATACCCCTGACCGCGCAACCAGGGGGCGATCCAGACCCCTTGGAGTTGGACCCACCCCAGCGCCGCGCTCCCGACATCGGCCTTGAACACGACGGCACCGTCCTCGACGACGATCCACGTGTGGCCGCGGTCGATGAGCGAACGCAAACTGTCGCGGTAACTGCGGGAGGAGCCGGTGAAGGGCCGGTACCCGATTTCGTGGGTGAACATGTGGACGGCGGCGGGCAGCACCCGGTCGACATCGCCTGGTCGGGCCCGGCGGACCCGGTCGTCGGCGGCCACCCCGAGCGCCGAGGGCGGGGTGCGCGTCTCCAGCAGCGGCTGATGGCCGCGGATGGTCCGCGCCGGGCCCCAGGTCCACTCCAGCTGGGACCACAACTGCACCACCGTGGGGCGCGGTCCAAGGAGTGAGGCGTGCCGCTGCCGGCCGCGCCCCAACCGGTGGGCGAACGCGGCCAGGGCGGCGGAGTCGGCGGCGACCGGCATCACGTTGGCGCAGGTCCAGCACAAGGCCTCCAGGCCACGGTCACCCTCGAAACCGAGCACCTGGGTGATCGAGCGGGGGTTTTCGAGGATGCGGGCCGCGACGAAAACGCTGCTGGTCAGGTCCTCGGCGCACAGGGCGAGGGCGGCGTCGCGGTCGGTCTGCGTGAGGGGCCGAACGGCACGGCGCAGCCGAAGCATGGCCACAGACTAGGGCGTGGCGCCCCCAGGGATCGACATGGGTACCGGGTCGCTGTCGCCCGAGCGAGCCCGCCACACCCTTGCGACGGTGAGGGCGGCGATGATGTCCCAGATCCCCCACCACGCCGCGACCAACGCCATGCCGCCCAACCCGCCGAAGAATGTGAAGACGAGGAGCAGCCCGAGCCCGGCGTTGCGCACCCCCACTTCGAAGGTCATCGCCTTGGTCGCCGCGGTCGGCAACCGGAAGGCCCGGGCAATGGTGTAGCCCAAGCCGAGGGCCAGCGCGTCATGGAGGAAAACGGCGAGGGCCACGACCCCGATCCAGGCGACGAACAGGCCGATGTTCTTGGCCAGGGCGAGGACGATGAGCAGGCCGAGGGCGAGGAAGGCGACCGGACCGACGACCTTGCCGGCCCGGGCGGCGAAGCGGGGCGCGACGTGGGCGACCGCGATCCCCACGATGAACGGCATCCCGATGACGAGCATGATCTCGAGGAGCATGTCGAGGGCGTCGAGGTGGATGGCCCGCATCATCGGCCCGCCCGTGGGGTGCAGATGGCCCCAGAAGGCGAAAGTGAGCGGCATGAGGACGATGGCGAGCAGGTTGCTCACCGCCGTCATCGACACCGAGAGCGCGACGTCACCGCGGGCCTGGTGAGTGACGATGTTGGACACGTTACCCGGCGGGCAGCACGCGACGAGGATCATGCCGAGAGCGACCGAGCCCTTGACGCCGAGCAGCAGGGTGAGCCCGAAGGTGATGGCCGGCAGCAGAATGAACTGCGCCGCGACCCCGATGGCAATCGCCTTGGGGCGCCGCGCGGCGCGGCGGAAGTCCTCGACCGAAGTGCCGAGCGCGATGCCGAACAGGATGGCGGCAATGACGATGCGCAGCAGCACCTGGGACTTCTCGTCGAAGGCGATCGAGATGTCGTCGACATCTCCGGCGGCCACCGTGGTGGCGCTGGCCACGGCATACATGGCGAAACTCATCGGCGGACTCCTGGGGAGGCGGCATACCGGCCGGGGATCGGGAGCAGCCTAGCCACGGCGGGCCGCCCGGAAGATGTCGTAGGTCTCGCGGGTGCTCTTGGTCGGCAGCCCGGGGAAGTCGCGCCGCAGCCGGGCGTTGTCGAGCACCGGGCGGTGGCGCAGGAAGTCGACCTGCTCGGGGCCGTAGCGCCCAACCCGCAGCCGGCGCAGGGCGCCCAGACCGAGGCGGACCAGGGTCGGCGGCACGGTGACCACCGGCGTGCCTTCGATGGCGGCGATGTCGCGCAGGGTGAGCACGCCGTCGCCGGCGAGGTTGTAGGTGCCGGTCCGACGGCCGAGCACCCCGGTGACGATGATCTCGGCGACGTCCTCGTCCCAGATGAAGGTGAACGGCCCGTCGGTGCCGGCGAGCCCGAGGATGACCCGCCCGGTGAACAGCGCGGTGATCTGGTTGTCGGTGCCGGCCCCGAGGATGGTGCCCGGGCGGAGCACGAGTTGGCCGAGCCCGGGGTGCCGTCGGCGGGCCCGCGCGAGCAGGGTCTCGACGGCCGCCTTGTGCCGGGCGTAAGCGAAGTCCGGGTGACCGGGCGTGGTCTCGTCCTCGGTGAGCATCCGGTCGTCGTTGCGGGGCAGATAGCCGTATGCCGCGCCGCTGGAGGTCACCGTGAGGTGCTCCACCCCGGCGGCCACGCAGGCGTCGACGACACGCTGGGTGCCGCCGACCTCGATGGCTTCCAGGTCGGCCTCACTCATCCCGCGGGGTGGTTCGACGATCGCGGCGAGATGGACGACGGCGCGCACGTCGTGCTCGGCGATGACGGCGGCCAGGTCGAGGCTGCGGATGTCGCCGGTCACCGTGACGAGGTCGCCGTCGGTATGCCGCGGCGCCTTGAGGTCGACCGACACGGCGGGCACGCCGCGGGCGGCGAACCGGGCCAGGACGAGAGAGCCGAGGTAGCCGGCGCCACCGGTGACGAGGACCCGGCCGGGAGCAGTACCCATGACGTCAGCCCTTCGGCTCCTGGTGCATCTTCTTGAACGATTGCAGGCCCGGGGCCCACATGTGCGCGACGTTGTCGACGTCGACGTGGACGACCGCCGGTTTGCCGCAGTCGCGGGCGCGCTCCAGCGCGGCCCGCAGGTCCTCGGTCTTGGTGACATGTTCGCCGTGCGCGCCGAAGGCCTCGGCGAGCAGGTCGTAGCGGGCGGGCGCGAAATCGGCATACACGATCTTGTCCGCGGGCAGGGACTTGCCGGTGAGCACCTTGCGGGCCACGGTCTCGACCGGGGCGGCCTGGATCTGCTGGCTCATCTTCACCATGCCCCACTGCCCGTCGACGAGGACGACGAAGACGATGGGCAACGCAAGCCGCACGGCCGTCTCGATCTCGGCGGCGTGCATGCCGAAGGCGCCGTCGCCGATGAGGACGCAAACGCGCTGGTCAGGGGCCGCGACCGCGGCGCCGAGGGCCTGACCCATGCCGGCGCCGAGCATGCCGAACTTGAACGTCGACAGGATCGTGCGGGGCACCTCGGCCTGGTGGTAGAAGTTCGACCAGACGACGGTGTTGCCGCCGTCGAAGACCCAGACCGTGTCGTCGGGCATGACGTCCTGGGCGAGGGCCGGGACCTGCGCGGGGTGGACCGGGGCGGTCGGGGTGGCCAGCGGTTTGTCGAGGCGGGCCCGCTCCTTGGCCCAGGCCGAGCGCCAGTTGGCGAGCCGGGCGAGCCGTTGCTGATGGCCGGGCACCCCGATGGCCTCGACGGCGTCGGCGAGGGCCCGCAGGGCATCCCGGGCGTCGGCGAGCAGGGCCACCTCGACCGGCTTGTTGACACCGAGGCGGTCGTCGTCGATGTCGACCTGGATGGTGCGCTGCTCACCGGGGCGCCGCCAGTTGGGGGCCTTGCCCCACCAGTCGGTCTCGCCGAGGCGCGAGCCCACGACGAGAGCAACGTCGGCGGCGGTGCGCACCTCGTCGACGACGGTCAGGGCCGTCATCGGGATCGCCTCCGGGCGCGACTCGGGCAGCGCGCCGCGGGCGGCCCAACTCGTCGTCACCGGCGCGGCGAGCAGCCCGGCCAACCGGCCCAACTCGGCCTCGGCGCCGGCGTGCAGGATGCCCGAGCCGACGTGGATGACGGGTTGCTCGGCGTCAACGAGGAGGCGCGCCGCGCGCGCGACGAGCACCGGGTCGGGCTGGATCGGCGCCACCCGGCGGTAGGTGTGGGGTGGGCGGACCTGGTCGGCGCCGAGCCCGGTCGGTTGGTTGAGGATGTTCTCGGGGATGTCGAGGTGGACCACCCCGGGCCGGCCGGTGAAGCAGGTCCGCAGGGCGCGGCGCAGGAGTTCGGGGAGCCGGTCGGCGCTGGGCACGTGCTCGGACCACTTGGTCATCGGGGCGGTGACCGCGGGCTGGTCGAAGTACTGGTAGGTGCCGCCCCGGTCGGGGTGGCCGATCCCGACCCGCCGGGCCGAGGTGATGAGCAGGATGCGGTTGCCCTCCCCCTGCTCGACCGCGACCCCGGGGAGCACGTTGGCCACTCCGGGGCCGTTGGAGGCCATCGCCACCCCGAGGCGCCCGGTCACCCGCGCGTAGGCCCCGGCCATGTGCATCGCCGCCGCCTCGTGGCGGGGCGAGTGCAGCCGGATACCGGCCGGTGCCAGGGCGCTGTAGAGCCCGAAATAGGTGCCGTCGATGATGCCGAACATCTCCTCGACGCCCTCGGTGGCGAGCATCTGCGCGACGAGTTGCCCGCCGGTCAGTCCGTTGGCCATGGCCGATGCCTTTCTTGTGTCCCTTCCCAACGAACGTAGAGGCTTCGAGGTGGTTGTGGACTGTATGCCGCGTGCTACTTGCGGCGCTCCTTGTGCCCGGTCACAACGCGCGGGACACTCGGGGCATGACGCCACGCCAAGATCAGTGGGGTGCGCTCGTCGCGCTCATCGAGCAGGTCGCGAGCACCTCCGATCTCATGGAGCAGGTCGCCCGGGATGTGCGCGGTTCGATCAAGGAGATCTCCGGACTCGATGCGGCCGAGGTCAGTCGGAGCACCAGGGGGCTCTTCGCCGCGTCGACGGCGGCGATCGCCGAGCGTCGCGGGCCCACCGAGGCCGAACTCTCCTTCGTCGCCGCGCTCGGGACGACGAGGGCCCGCCAGGGCATCCCCATCGAGGCGGTCCTGCACGCGATCCACGTCGCCGAGCGGCGGATCTGGGCCCGGGCTCGGGAGGTCGCGCGTGGCTCCGGCGTGGACCCGTTCCTGCTCCTGGAGGCCCGCGAACTCTACGACGATTGGACCCAGGCCGTCCGTGGCCGGCTGCTCGCCGCGCACGCGGCGGCGCGGGGCTCGCGGGCCGGCGAGTTGCCGTCGGCCCGGGACGCGCAGGCGCTCCTTCTGGCCCGGCTGCTTCAAGGGGGCAGCGCCGCCGCCCTGGCCGCGGCCGAAGCGGGGCTACCCCAAGCCGGCCTCGTCGTCCTCGTCGCCGTGACCGTGACGGAGGCCGAGGAGCGCACCCTCACCGCCCGCCGGCTCGCCGGGCCCGCCCCCGCGGTCGTGGCCCGCAACGGTTCGGAACTCGTCGCCGTCCTCTCCGGGCCCCCACGGGCCCGTGCCCTGGCCGGTGTGGACCGGGTCGTCGGTCAGAGCGGTCCCGGGGCCGCGACCGAGGTGCCCGTCCTTCGGGAACTGGCGGCCGCGGCTGCCGCGGCCGGAGCCGAGCGCGGTCGCACCGGGCTCGTCCCCGTCGCGAGCGTTGCCTCGCTGATTGCCGTAGCGGACCGCGCCGACCTGGCACGTGTGCTCACCGAGCATCACCGCGCCGCGCTCGCCGGACTGGGACGGCACGCCGCGGCGACCATCGGCACGGTGCGGGCCTGGATCGAGTGCGGCTGCGACGCCAACGCCGCCGCGGCCCGGGAGTTCGTCCACCCCAACACGGTCCGCAACCGGGTCGAGGCGCTCACCCGGGCGACGGGCAGCCGCGCAACTGATCCGCTCGCCCTCACCGATCTGTGGTGGCTCTGCCGCACCTGGCAGGCCGACCATCCGTGACCGTATGCCGCGTCCTGGCGGCTTCGCTGAAGCGTGCGGGTCGTCCCCACGACCACCGCGCTTCAGGGAAGGCGGCACCCACGAGGTGAGCGCGCGGCATACGCGAGCCCACGGCATACCGGAGAAAGGCGTCAACCGACGGTGACGCTCGGCGACCCTTCGGCGCTCTCCCCCATCTCCTCGGCGAGGCGCAGCGCCTCCTCGATGAGGGTTTCGACGATCTTGGCCTCCGGGACGGTCTTGATGACCTCGCCCTTGACGAAGATCTGGCCCTTGCCGTTGCCCGAGGCGACGCCGAGGTCGGCCTCGCGGGCCTCGCCGGGGCCGTTGACGACGCAGCCCATGACGGCCACGCGCAGCGGCACGGTGAGCCCTTCGAGCCCGGCGGTCACCTGCTCGGCCAACGTGTAGACGTCCACCTGGGCCCGGCCGCAACTCGGGCACGACACGATTTCCAGGCGCCGGGGCCGCAGGTTGAGGGATTGGAGGATGGCGATGCCGACCTTGACCTCCTCGACCGGCGGCGCCGACAGCGACACCCGGATCGTGTCGCCGATCCCCTGCGCCAGCAACGCCCCGAACGCGGTCGCCGACTTGATGGTGCCCTGGAACGCCGGGCCGGCCTCGGTGACCCCGAGGTGCAGCGGCCAATCCCCGCGCTGGGAGAGCAACTCGTAGGCCCGCACCATGACGACCGGGTCGTTGTGCTTGACCGAGATCTTGAAGTCGTGGAAGTCGTGCTCCTCGAACAGGCTCGCCTCCCAGACGGCGGATTCGACAAGCGCCTCCGGAGTGGCCTTGCCGTACTTGGCGAGCAACCGCTTGTCGAGGCTGCCGGCGTTGACGCCGATCCGGATCGAGACCCCCGCCTCCTTGGCGCGGCGCGCGATCTCCCCGACCTGGTCGTCGAACTGACGGATGTTGCCCGGGTTGACCCGCACGGCCGCGCACCCGGCGTCGATGGCGGCGTAGACGTACTTGGGCTGGAAGTGGATGTCGGCGATGACCGGGATCTGGCTCTTGCGGGCGATGGCGGGCAGCGCGTCGGCGTCGTCCTGGCTCGGGCAGGCCACCCGCACGATGTCGCACCCGGCGGCGGTGAGTTCGGCGATCTGCTGGAGGGTCGCGTTGACGTCCGAGGTCAAGGTGGTCGTCATCGACTGGACGCTGATCGGGGCGTCGCCGCCAACGGCCACCTTGCCGACGGCGATCTTGCGGGTCGGGCGCCGCGGGCTGAGCACGGGGGCGGGCACGGACGGCATACCGAGGCCAACAGTCATGGGGTCCATTATCTCGTATGCCGTCATCGCGCCTGCCGCGCTCGTCACGCCGGGTGACACCGCTAGGGTCTGGGCTGTGACAGTCCAGCGGGGCGCTCTCGTGGTGGCGGTGAGCCGGTTCGGCTCGACGACGGCCGCGGAAGAGACCCCGCTCGTCCCCTGGAATGACCTCCTGTATGCCGCGCACCTTGGTGAGGAACTCGAGGGCGTGCTGGGGCGGTTGGGCTACGTGGTCGACCGGCCCACGGAGCCCGCGGACTTGGAGGGGCAGCGGATCGGGGCTCGGGTCGTGAGGCACCTGAGCTCCGGTAGGGCCGATGATTTGCGCCTCGTCCATGTCATCAGCCACGCGGGCCCACCGCATGTGGGACCGGGGACCAGGATCATCGGGGGCGACGGGGAATCTCCGTTCGACTGTGCCGTCGAGGGGTGGATCGACCGGGTCGAGAACGACAGTTCCCATCACCGCGCGACGCTCTTCCTCCTCGATGTCTGCGGGGGCGGCGAAGTGCTGCGCTCGACCGTCAACGTCCACGCCCAGCCGGACGAGCGGCGCGCGGTGGTGGCCGCTGCCTCCCCGGCGGGTTTGCCCACCTACGACGGGGCTTTCACCCGCGCCGTCATCGGTCTGCTCACCGACCTGGCCACCAGGGAACTGGGTTTGCACGAGAGCGTCGAGTTTCTCCCGTGGGCGACGCTAAAGAGGGAACTCAAACGGCGCTTCCCCACCGATGCCTTCGGCAAAGAAGGACGTCCCCGGTTCACCTACCTCGACGACGATGTGCCGTTGCCCTTTTTCCCCAACCCCGACTATGCCGAGCCGGGACCCATGGAACTCGTCCGACGTCAGCTGCTGGAGGTGCAGCGGGCCTTCCTCGACGGCTTGGATGTCGACCACTTCCGCTCGCGGGCGGCGGCCTGGCCCACCGCCTCGGGTGTCGGGCTGTTCCAGGGGCGACGGGCTCAACTGGAGCTGCTCTCGCTGTTCCTCGACGCGAACGCCGGCGGGACGCGCATCGTCACCGGCAGCCCGGGCTCGGGCAAGTCGGCCCTCCTCGGGGTCATCGTGTGCGCCGCCCACCCCAGGTTGCGTGCGGAAACCGGATCGTTGTGGGAACACGTCCACGCCACCCCGCAGCAGGTGGAGGATGTCGCTGCCGTTCACGCCCGGCAACTCGATCTCGCACAGGTGGTCGCCAGCATCGCCGGCCAACTCCGCCTGCCCGCGGACCTCAGTCGCGCCGACCACCTCATCGAGGCGATCGGCCTCCACCGGCGGCGCCCCGTCGTCATCATCGACGCGATCGACGAAGCGCTCGGCCACCGTGACCTCGTCGACGTGCTCCTGCGCCCCCTGCGCCGGGCCGTTCGCCCCGATGGGACACCCGCTGTGACCCTCGTCATCGGCACCCGGTCCGGGCCGGTGTGGCCGGCCATCGACCCCCTCGTCCGCCGCCATCCGGACGAGGTCATCGACCTCGATACTGTCGGCGCCGAGGAGTTGCGACACGATCTTCGCGACTATGCGCGCCGGGTCCTGCAATGCTCGGCGCCGTTCGATGCGGCGGCCCAGGTCGAGCGCCGCAAGTGGCTCGCCGACCAAATCGCCACCGCCCTTGCAGCGCACCGCGACTCCCGAGAACCTACGGCGGGCGCCTTCCTCGTGTGTGGCGTCTTCCTCAGCCACCTCCTGCGACAGGCCGCCAAGAGCGGACCGGCCGCTGCGGATGGCCTCGTCGAGAGCGTGCCGCGGACCCTGACCGAAGTCTTCGAACTCGACCTCGACGGAGACCGCGATGGTCGCGCGGTGCTCGCCGCGTTGGCCTGGGCCAAGGGCGACGGGGCTCCCCTCAGCGTCGTCCCCGCCCTGCTCGCCGCCGCCGAGCCGGCCCGCTCCCTGGGCCGACAAGCGATCCGGGCTGCTCTCGACCGGCACCGCTTCTATCTGCGCACCGAGGCCGACATCGACGCCACCGCCTTGCTTCGGCTCTATCACGAAGGACTTGCCGACCACCTCCGTTCCGGGGACCCGCGGCGCATCGTCGAAGCGCTGGTCGGCACCTGGGCGGGAGGGCGGTCATGACCCGGTGGGAGGGCGCACCCCCCTACGTGCTGCGGCATCTCCTCGCCCACGGTGCGGACGCGGGCCGTCTCAGCGACCTGGTCGCCGATGTCGACCTCGTTGCGGCCTACGACCCCGGAAACGTCAAGACAGCCATCCGCTGGGCCCGCCTCGACGGTCCGGCGGCCGCGGTCGGCGCCGCCTACCGCTCGTTGCGGGCCATCCCCGAGGACGCCCGCGCCCGCGGTCAGGTGATCGCGGCGAACCTCGCCCGGCTGGGGCACGCGGTGCCCACGACGACGCCGTGGCGGGCTCTGTGGGGCAGCGGTGGGGGACTCTCAGAGCGAGCGGTCGACACCCTGACCGGCCACACCAACTTGGTGTCCGCGGTGGCCTGGACCCGGATCGGCGACCACCCGGTCGCCGTCACCGGCAGTTGGGATCGCACCGTCCGGGTCTGGGACCTGAGCACCGGGGAGCACCCGAGCACCCTCACCGGCCACACCAACTTGGTGACCGCGGTGTCCTGCACCAGGATCGGCGACCACCCGGTCGCCGTCACCGGCAGCGAGGATCGCACCGTCCGGGTCTGGGACCTGAGCACCGGGGAACACCTGAGCACCTTCACCGGCCACACCGACACGGTGTCCGCGGTGTCCTGCACCAGGATCGGCAACCGCCCGGTCGCCGTCACCGGCAGCGAGGATCACACCGCCCGGGTCTGGGACCTGCGCACCGGGGAGTACCTGAGCACCCTCACCGGCCACACCGACACGGTGTCCGCGGTGTCCTGCACCAGGATCGGCAACCGCCTGGTCGCCGTCACCGGCAGCGAGGATGACACCGTCCGGGTCTGGGACCTGCGCACCGGGGAGCACCTGGGCACCCTCACCGGCCACACCGACACGGTGACCGCGGTGTCCTGCGCCAGGATGGGCAACCGCCTGGTCGCCGTCACCGGCAGCGAGGATCGCACCGCCCGGGTCTGGGACCTGGCCACCGGGGAGCACCTGAGCACCCTCACCGGACACAAAGGCACGGTGACCGCGGTGTCCTGCACCAGGATCGGCAACCGCCAGGTCGCCGTCACCGGCAGCGGGGATCACACCGCCCGGGTCTGGGACCTGCGCACCGGGGAGCACCTGGTCACCCTCACCGGCCACACCAACTTGGTGTCCGCGGTGGCCTGCACCAGGATCGGCAACCGCCCGGTCGCCGTCACCGGCAGTTGGGATCAGACCGCCCGGGTCTGGGACCTGAGCACCGGGGAGCACCTGAGCACCCGCACCGCCCACGAAGGCACGGTGGAAGCGGTGGCGTGCACTAGGATTGACACCCGCCCAGTCGCCGTCACCGGCAGCGAGGATGACACCGTCCGGGTCTGGGACCTGCGCACCGGGGAGCACCTGGGCACCCTCACCGGCCACACCAACTTGGTGTCCGCGGTGGCGTGCACCAGGATCGGCAACCGCCTGGTCGCCGTCACCGGCAGCTGGGATCACACCGCCCGGGTCTGGGACCTGCGCACCGGGGAGCACTTGAGCACCCTCACCGCCCACGAAGGCACGGTGGAAGCGGTGGCGTGCACTAGGATCGGCGACCGCCCCGTCGCCGTCACCGGCAGCGGGGATGACACCGTCCGGGTCTGGGACCTGCGCACCGGGGAACACCTGGGCACCCTCACCGGCCACACCAACTTGGTGTCCGCGGTGTCCTGCACCAGGATCGGCAACCGCCTGGTCGCCGTCACCGGCAGCTGGGATCACACCGCCCGGGTCTGGGACCTGCGCACCGGGGAACACCTGAGCACCCTCAGCGACCACACCAACTTGGTGTCCGCGGTGTCCTGCACCAGGATCGGCAACCGCCCGGTCGCCGTCACCGGCAGCGAGGATCACACCGCCCGGGTCTGGGACCTGCGCACCGGGGAACACCTGAGCACCCTCACCGGCCACACCGACACGGTGACCGCGGTGGCCTGCACCCGCATCGGCAACCGACCGGTCGCCGTCACCGGCAGCGAGGATCACACCGCCCGGGTCTGGGACCTGATCACCGGCGCCGAGGACGACGAGTCGCCGCTAACCATGCCGGACCCCGTGCGGGCCCTCGCGGCATACGATGGGCTCCTCATCGTGGGGACCGGGGTCGACATCATCGCCTACGCCTGGACCGGACCATGAGCACCCTCCTCGGCATTCACGGGGTCTGGCAATACCACCGCGACCGGACGGCGGATGTGCTCGCCGGGATGTGGCGTGGGTATCTCCAGGAGGGGGTCCGCCCGGTGCGAGAGGTCGACCTCGCGGCGGTCTATTACTCGCCGCTGCTGCGAGACCAGGGCACGCCCCAAGGCACCGATGACGAGGTGCCCGACGCACTCGCGGGCGACGTCGACGCTTGGCTGCGCGCACTCGGCGCGCCCAACCCGACGATGCACGGCGCCGTCGCGACCGGTCGGCTTCGGGACGGCATCGCCTGGGTGGCGCAGCGGTACGGCCTGGACCAGAAGCTCACCCGGCTCTTCGTCCGGGCGTTCTTTGCGGAGGTGGCCCGCTACCTCGACCCGCTCGACCGCACCCGCCACGACGCCGTGCTCGGTGAGGTGCTCCACGCTCTGCACACTCATCGCCCACGCGTTGTCGTCGCCCACTCCCTCGGCAGCGTCGTCGCGTTCGAGGCGTTGCATGCCGATCCCGGCGTCGAGGTGGAACTGCTTCTCACGCTCGGGTCCCCGCTCGGGATGCCCGACGTCGTCCTCGACAAACTCGACCCGGGGCCCGTTGCGGGCCGCCTCACGAAACCGCCGGGCGTGCGCCGCTGGGTCAATGTCGCCGACCGCGGCGACATCATCGCGATCCCGCGCCCCCTGTCGAGCGTCGTCGACGGTATCGACGTGGACCTCGAGCCATCCATCCACGCCTTCGACTTCCACCAGGCGCGCAACTATTTGCGCAATCCGACCACGGTCGCTGCGCTGGCCCCCTACCTATGAGCCCGGCGCATGCCCGACGGGTCAGCCGCCGAGTTTGATGGGGTTGACGACGTCGGCATACATGAGCAGGACCGACATCGCGATGAGGACGATCGAGACGGCATACGCGATCGGCATCCCCTTGGCGACGTCGACGTAGGCCGGGGCGGGGCGGCCGCGGAGCCGGGCCCACTGCCGCTTGAGCCCCTCCCAGAGGGCCCCGGCGACGTGCCCGCCGTCGAAGGGCAGCATGGGGATGAGGTTGAAGACGAAGAGCATGAGGTTGAGCGAGGCGATCAGGCCGACGAGGAACCAGGCCTTGTCGGCGGCGTTGCGACCGATGAGCAGGTCGAGTTTGCCCGCGCTCACCTCACCGGCGACCCGGCCGACGCCGACGACCGACATCGGGGAGTCGACGGCGCGTTCCTGCTGACCGAAGGCCGCCTGCCACACCCCGACGAGTTTCTGCGGGATGGCGACGATTGCTCCAGCGGTGCGCCACACGCCGTCGGCGAGCACCCCGGGCACGGTCGTGATCGACTGGGGGACATAGACGGTCGGGGCGGTCATCGAGACGCCGACGAACCCGGCCGTCGTAGTCACGAGGTTGCCCGCGGCGTCGCGCTGCGGGTGACCCTGGGCGTCGAGGGCGGCGACGGTGTTGGCGATCGGGGTCAGCGTGACCTGGCGCCGCTCACCCTGACGCTCGATGACGACCTCGGTGGGTTGACCGACGCGGGGCCGGATAAGGCGGGCCACGTCGCCGGTGACGCGGACCGGGGACCCGTCGATGCTCACGATCGTGTCCATCGGCGCCAGCCCGGCCGCGGCGGCCGGGGTGCCGGGGCGGCCCGCGCACGACGGGGTGGCCGTGGCCTCGGTCACCGGGACCACGCACTGGGCGACGCTGGTGACGAGGGCGCCCTCCCCGGGGGTCGCGGCGCCGTGCAGGGTGATGACGCCGGTGAGCAGAACCGCGGCGATGAGGAGGTTCATGACCGGGCCGCCGAGCATGACGGCCAACTTGCGTGGGGTGCTCAGTTTGTAGAAGACCCGGTGGTCGTCACCGGGGAGCAACTCCTCGGCGGCGGCCTTGCGGGCGTCGTCGGCGAGCGCGCGAAAGCGCCCCGTGCTCGACGTCCGCACCGTGCCCGGCGCATCGTCGGGCTGCGGCGGGAACATCCCGATCATCCGGACATAGCCCCCGAGCGGGATGAGTTTGAGACCGTATTCGGTCTCGCCCCGCCGACGCGACCACACCGTCGGCCCGAACCCCACCATGTACTGGGTGACCCGCACCCCGAACCGTTTCGCCGGCAGCAGGTGCCCCACCTCGTGGAGCGCGATGGAGGCCCCCACCCCGAACGCCGCGGCGAGGACGCCCACGGCATACCAGACCCAACTCACCCCTACTCCTTCCCGGCCGGGCCCGCCCCGGCGATCACCGCAGCGGCGTGCGCGCGCGCCCAGGCGTCGGCACGCAGCACCCCCTCAACGCTCGAAGCGTCGTGTCTGCTCCCGTCGTGCGCCTCGACGACCCGCGCGACCGTGTCGACGATGGCGAGGAACCCGATCCGCCCCTCGTGGAACGCCGCGACCGCGACCTCGTTGGCCGCGTTGTAGACCGCCGGATAGGTGCCGCCGGCCTCCCCCACCTGCCGGGCCAGCCGCACCGCCGGGAACGCCTCGTCGTCGAGGGGGTGGAAGTCCCACGACTGGGCGATCGACCAGTCGCACGGCACGTCGATATCGGGCAACCGCTCCGGCCACGACAGCCCCAACGCGATCGGGACGAGCATCCGCGGCGGCCCCATCTGGGCGATCGTCGACCCGTCGTGGAACTCGACCATCGAGTGAATCCACTGCTGCGGGTGGACGACGACGTCGATGGCCGCGAACGGCACGTCGAAGAGCAGGTGCGCCTCGATGACCTCCAGGCCCTTGTTGACCAGGGTCGCCGAGTTCGTCGTGATGACGGTGCCCATGGCGTAGTTGGGGTGGGCCAGGGCCTGGGCAGGTGTGACATCGCGCAGTTGCGCGCGGCTGCGCCCCCGGAACGGTCCCCCGCTCGCGGTGACGACCAGGCGGCGCACCTCGGCGCGCCGCCCGCCGCGCAAGGACTGAGCGATCGCCGAGTGCTCGGAATCGACGGGGACAAGTTGGCCGGGCCCGGCGGCCGCCGTGACGAGGTCACCGCCGATGATGAGGGACTCCTTGTTGGCCAGGGCGAGCGTGGCCCCCGACGCCAGCGCCGCGAGCGTGGGCCGCAGCCCGATGGCCCCGGTGATGCCGTTGAGGACGACATCGGCCCCCACCCCGGCCGCGGTCACCGCCGCCTCGTCCCCGACGACGATGTCGGGGGTGTATGCCGCGTGCCCGGCGGCCGCGGCATACGCACCGATCGCCTCCCGCAGGTCGGTCACCGAGCCGGCGGCGGCGGCGACGAGCGGCGCCCGGGTCGCGACGGCCTGGCGGGCGAGCAGGTCGAGATTGCCGCCCGCGGACAGCGCGACCACCTCGAACCGCCCCGGATGGGCGGCGATCACCTGCAGCGCTTGGGTACCGATCGACCCGGTCGAGCCGAGGAGGGAGACGGTGCGCACGTTCACCCCGGCATTGTCCCCCACCGCTGCGACAGTCCCTCGTCAGCCGCCGATCACGGTGACGTGGAGGTCGGGATGGGCGCGAGCGACCGTGCGCAGCACGCCGATCACCCCGCGATAGGACGTCTCGTCGGCCTGCCGCAGCCGCTCCAACCCCACGACGATGAGGTCGGCCGGGCCGGCGGCGGCAACCTCGTCCAGGGCATCGGCGAGCGCGTCGAGGTTGTGGCCGAACCATTCCGGCAGGTCGAGGGCCGTCGCGAAGGCCCGCAGCGTCGCCGCCTTGGTCCGGCTCGCCGTCACGACCGTGGCCGGTCGGCCGGCGTCACGGGCCCGGGCGGCAAGGGCCTGCGGATCGGTGCCACCAGGAGCGAACCGCATCACCGGCCCTCCTCGATCTGCTGGAACGAGGCGTAATGGTCGGCGGTGTAGTAGCGGTCGCCGTCGGCCCCGGCGATGATCCGCCGCGGCCCCCGGTCCCCCGAGCCGGGGGTGACGACGGTGTATTCGCGGTAATACCCGCGCTGATGCTTGGGCAGCAGCCCCTCGAGGTTGCCGAAGACGCCGTCGTCCTGGCTGTAGGGGTAGGGCCCGCCGGCCCGGATGAGGGAGAGGGTATGCCGCGCCTGCGCCGGCAGGGCCGACTCGGCGATGGCCGAGAGGCCACTATCCGGAGTGGCCCGGGCCGCGCCGGGGGTGCGGACCGGCTTGGCCGCGGATGACCCCGCCGACGCTCCCGCCCGGGCCGGTGCCGAATGGGACGTGCCCGTCGAGGCCCCCGCCGTCGCCGACTTCCCGGTCGAGGTGCCCCGTGTCACCCACCAGGCCGCGGCGAGGACCACGACGATGACGAGCAGGGTCAGCCCCTTGGCGGCGGGCGACATCCGGGTGACTCGAGGCGGTGTGGGCACGGGCCTCATTGTGCCGGTTGCCAGAAGACGATCCCCAAGCACAGGTCGTCGGGCGCCCCCGCGCCCCAGAGGACATACTGCTCCGGCTGCCGGCGGGTGGCCGGCGCGGCATCGCGCAGCGCCTGGTCGTGGGTACACGTCACCGTCATCGACTGCCCGGCCGCCACGCTCACCGGGTCGTCGAGGGTGCGGGGCCGGGCCTCGGTGAGGTCCCACACCGGGATGTCGAGGACCCGGGTGGCCGCCGCCGACCCCTTGTCGACATCGATGGAGATCGACCGCCCCAGCACCGACATCGCCCCGGTGACGGCCCGGACGACGATCGGGTGGCTCAGGGCGCGCGCGCACCGCTGCGTGGGCCCGGCCTCGACCGGCCCGCACGGCCCATGGAGCAGGTCGGCGCTCGCCGGCGCTCCCCGCAGGCGCGCCCGCACCTCGGCGACCGACGCGTCCCGCCGGCACAACTCCCCGGCCACCCCGGGCCGGCAGGGCAACTCGACCGGGGCCGCGAGCAGCAGCGCATGCACCGCTTGCGCGCCGGCCGGACTGAGCCGCAGCCGCACGAGCGACTGGTCGGACCCCGGCCCCGCGTCGGCGGCATACCGGATCTGGACGAGCAGCCGCCCCCCGGCCGCCAACGGCACCCCAAGCTTGGGCCCGAACAGCGATTCTCCGCTCCCGGGTACCCAACTGGCGAGCCAGTCCGTGTCGTCGAGGTCGCCACCGACGACCCGGGCGTCCAGCGCATCCGGGCATGACCAGCCGGCTCCCGGGTCGGAGGCATCCTGGGCCTGGGCCCGGCTCACCGCACCCGGGGCGACCGTGAACACGAAGACCTGGCGCACGAGGTTGGGGTTGCCGGGAATGACGGTGACGCCCGCGACCAGGGCGTCCGCGCCCACCCCGGGGTCGAGGAGGAAGCACCGGGTGTCCTCGCTGCCCGCGCTCTTGGGGGTCGGGGTGTATGCCGCGGGCGTGCGCACCTCGATGAACCGCTCCCCGTCGCGCAGCGGCGTCTGCGGCAGCGGCGCAGTGACGTTCGCGCCGTGGGCTCCATGGCCGTCCTGCCCGGCGAGGTTGGGCGGCAACGGTCCCGACGAACACGCGGCCAGGAGGGCGACGGCGAGCGCCGCAAGCCCGATCAGCGCCCGCCGGGCCGGCCGCGTGCGGTGGGCCGGGCGGGAGGGGCGGCGGCGCGGCATACCGCGCCCTAGGCGGTGACGGCAGCCAACTGGCCGCAGGCGCCGTCGATGTCGGAACCGCGGGTGTCCCGCACGGTCGTCGGTATGCCGTGCGCCCGCAACCGCTCGACGAACTGTTGCGCGACCCCCGGCTTGGCGGCGGTCCACCGCGAGCCCGGGGTGGGGTTGAGCGGGATCGGGTTGACGTGGACCCAGCCTCTGCCGCGGCGGGCCAGGAGGCGCCCGAGCAGGTCGGCCCGCCAGGCCTGGTCGTTGATGTCCTTGATGAGGGCGTATTCGATGCTCACCCGGCGGCCGGTGGCCTCGAAGTAGCGGTGCGCCGCGTCGAGGGCCTCCGCGACCGACCAGCGGGTGTTGATGGGGACCAGGTCGTTGCGCAACTCGTCGTCGGGCGCGTGCAGCGACAACGCCAGGGTGAGCGGCAGCCCCTCGCCGGCGAGTTGGTCGATGGCCGGGACCAGCCCGACCGTGCTCATCGTCAACCCGCGCGCGCTCATCCCCAGGCCGTGCGGTGCGGGGTCGGTGAGGCGGCGGATCGCCCCCAGGGCGGCGCGATAGTTGGCCAGCGCCTCCCCCATCCCCATGAAGACGACGTTGCTCACCCGGGTGGGCGCGCCCGGGGCCGCCCCGAGGGCTGACCCGGGGGCCGGGGCGGGCGGCATACCGGCGGGTGACCCGTCCGCTTCGTCACCCAAGGCGGCGTGCCCGTCGGCGGCCGGAGCCGACCCGGCGAGCGCACCGGCCCGCAGCCGCCGGTTGGCGTCGACGACCTGCTCGACGATCTCGGCGGCCGAAAGGTTGCGGGTCAGGCCCGCCTGGCCGGTCGCGCAGAACGGGCAGTTCATACCGCAGCCGGCCTGGGAAGAGATGCAGAGGGTGACCCGGCGGGGGTAGCGCATGAGGACCGACTCGATGAGGGCCCCGTCGTGGAGACGCCAGACGTCCTTGATCGTCGCGCCCTGATCCGCGACGAGCGAGCGCACCGGGGTGAGCAGGCGCGGGAGGAGCGCCTCGACCAGTTCGGTCCGCCCGACCTTGGGCAGGTCGGTCATCTCGGCCGGGTCGACCAGGCCGTGCTCGAAATAGTGCCGCGCCACCTGGTCCGCCCGAAAACCCTTGTGCCCCAGAGCGACGACGGCCTCGCGGCGTTCAGCCGGGGTGAGGTCGGCAAGATGGCGCGGCGGTTTGCCGCGCCGGGGCGCGACAAGGGTCAGGGCGCCGGGGGCGGGCCGCTCCGGGCGCGGGTCGGTGGGCACGAGGGCCTCAGCCACCGGTCGCCGGGGCGAGCCACCACAGCAGACCCCAGATGACGGGCAGGGTGAGCACGAGGGAGTCGATGCGATCCATGAGGCCACCGTGGCCGGGCAGGATCGTGCCCATGTCCTTGACGCCGAGGTCGCGTTTGAGACTGGACTCGATGAAGTCGCCGATGGTGGCCACCCCGGCGGCGACCAGGCCGATGATCGCCCCCACCCACCAGCGCCCGTGGAGCAGGTACGTCATCGCCAAGGCCCCGGTCAGGGTGCAGGCAAGCACCGACCCGGCGAACCCCTCCCAGGATTTCTTGGGACTGATCGAGGGCGCCATCGGGTGTTTCCCGGCCAGGACGCCCACGGCATACCCGCCGATATCCGAGACGACGGTGACGAGAATGAAGAAGATGATCCGCCGCGCCCCATCGGGTTCGGCGAGGAGCAACGAGGCGAACCCGGCGATCAGGCACGGGTAGACCGCGACGAAACAGCCGCCGGCAATGTCGCGCAACGCCCCGACCGGGCCCTCGGCGGCGCGCCAGATGAGGATGCCGGTGCAGGTGAGGGCGAACGTGATGGCCAGGGCCTCGGCGCCGCGCAAATAAGCCGACGCCAGCATGCTCACCGCGCCGATGAGGATGGGCACGAGTGGGGCGTTGATTTGGATCGAGGTCAGCGCCCGGCGCACTTCCCACGCGGCCAGGCCGACGGCGACGACGAGAACGGGGAGGAAGAACTCCTTCTTGATGAGGAGCGAGGCGAGGACGAGGGCGCCCAGGGCGACCCCGATGCCGATGGCTGCGGGCAGATCCCGCCCCGCGCGCGATGCCTGGTGCGCCCCCGACGCTTTGCGTGCCCTCAACGCCGTGCGCGCCCTCAAGGTCCTGGATGCCCGCGAGCGGCTGGCCCTGCGCCCGGCCGCGTGGCCGGTCGGTTCCTCGCGGTACGTCCCGATGGGGTCGGCGTCAACGGCCAACGCCTCGTCAGCGGTGTCGGTCATGGTGGCCTAGACCTCGAGGAGTTCGGCTTCCTTGTGTTTGAGCAGGTCATCGATCTGGTCGACGTACTTCTTGGTGAGGTGCTCGAGTTCCTTCTCGGCGCGGGTCCCCTCGTCCTCGCCGACGTCGCCGTCCTTGACGAAGCGTTCGATGGCGTCCTTGGTATGCCGCCGCACGTTGCGGACCGCGACCCGGGACTCCTCGGCCTCGTGCCGGGCCATCTTGATGTACTCCTTGCGCCGCTCCTGGGTCAGGGCCGGGATGATGCACCGGATGATCTGCCCGTCGTTGCTCGGGTTGACGCCGAGGTCCGCGCTCATGATGGCCTTTTCGATGGCGCGCATCGAGCCCTTGTCGAACGGGTTGATGAGGATGGTGCGCGCCTCCGGGGTTTGGAAGGAGGCGAGTTGCTGCAGCGGGGTCGGGGCGCCGTAGTAGTCGACGAGGATCTTCTGGAACATCCCCGGGTGGGCCCGTCCGGTGCGGATGCCGGCGAAGTGTTCCTTGGCGACCTCGACGGCCTTCTCCATCTTCTCCTCGGCCTCGAACATGGTCTCGTCGATCATCGGGGGTCGCACTCCTTTGGTATGCCGCGGGCTCTCGGCGGGCGTCGGGGTCCAGTGTCGCAGACGGTCGGGTCAGAGCGGGTCGAGCCGGGGTGAGTCGATCCTGGGCGGGCCGGGGTCGGCCCCTGGGGGTCGGGGCTACCCGGCCCTGGGGCGGGTCACTCGGCGACGACGAGGGTGCCGATCCGCTCTCCGCGCAGGGCCCGCACGATCGCCTGAGGTTCCTCCATACCGAACACCATCATCGGCAACTTGTTGTCCATGCACAGCGAGAACGCGGCGGCGTCGACGACCTTGAGGTTTTGGGCGAGTGCCTCGGCGAAGGTGACGGTGTCGAACTTGCGCGCGTCGGCGTGGGTGCGCGGGTCCTTGTCGTAGACCCCGTCGACGCCCGACTTGCTCATCAGGACGGCGTCGCACTTGATCTCCAGGGCGCGCTGCGCCGAGACGGTGTCGGTGGAGAAGAACGGCATACCGGCCCCGGCACCGAAGATGACGACGCGCCCCTTCTCCAGGTGCCGGATGGCCCGCCGCGGGATGTAGGCCTCGGCGACCTGGGCCATCGTGATCGCGGTCTGGACCCGGGTGTCGACGCCGACCTTTTCGAGGAAGTCCTGGAGGGCGAGGCAGTTCATGACCGTGCCGAGCATCCCCATGTAGTCGGCGCGGGTGCGGTCCATGCCCTGCTCTTGGAGTTGGGCGCCGCGGAAGAAGTTGCCGCCGCCGATGACGCAGGCGACTTCGACGCCCTCCCGCACCGCCTCCGCGATCTGGTCCGCGATCCCGGCGACCACCTCGGGGGCAACGCCGAGGCGACCACCACCGAAGACTTCGCCGGACAGTTTGAGGAGGACGCGGCGGGGTCGGTGCGACGCCGCGGGCTGGTCAGGGTGGGCAGCATCGGACACGACTAATCTCCTTCGTGGGGTGCGCCTTGAATCCTTTCACACCTCGCGCGCCCACGACGATCGCTCACGCCCGGCCGGAGCCTTGAGAACGCGAGCGCCACCGGGTCAGTCGGTGCTGGCCTGGGCGAGAACCTCCTCCCACCTCACCCGCACCACGGAGGCGGAGTCCGGAACAGGTAGCGATGCCACCGCCCGCCGACGCTCGTCACCACGAAGCTCGTCCCCGACCCGGTCGAGCAAGATGAACAGCCGGGGCCTGCCAAGCCCGCCGATGAGGTCTCGGACCGACCGGCCCAGTTCGGCAGCGATCTTCTCCTCCTGCGGCATGACGCCCTGGGCGGACAGCACGACGGCAGCGGCCAGGTACCGGTTGCCGGACCGGTCGGTCCGCTCGACGACGTCGGCGAGAGCGACGAACGGATGCTCGAGCAGCGCGTCACGGACTTCGCGGAGCGAGACGAGGACGCCCGAGAACGAGACGACCTCGTCGGTCCGACCGAGGAAGACCAGATCGCCGTCCGCGGTGCTCTGCACGAGGTCACCGGTGGCGTAGACGCCGGGGATCCGCCCCCAATGCAGCTCGTCGACGACTGCTGCGGCCCCCGACGCCGTCAGCATCGTCGAGGCCCATGGCCGTCGCAGCACGAGTTCGCCGCGCTCACCCGCGCCCACCCCGGCCCCCGTCTCATCGAGCACGGCGAGGCCGAGGTCGGGGAGTTGGTCGGGCCGGTGGGGCCGGTCGACCGCGACAATGCCACCCAGTTCCACCTGGCCCCAGCCGTCGGCGACGGTGCCGCCCTCGGGAAGCAGGCACTCCTGCGCCCAGCCGCGCAGGTCCGGGCCGGCAGCCTCGCCGTAGGAGATGACCCGACGCAGGGAGCCCGGAGCGCTGCGGTCGGAGAGCTGTGCGGACCACTGCAGCATCCGGCGCAGCACCGAGGGGGTGGTGAGGTATGCCGTGACGCCGTGCGCGCGCAGGATGTCCCAGCCGCGGGCCGGGGTCGGGACGTCGAGCATCCCCTCGTACAAGACCACGGTGTCACCGGCGGTGAGCGGTCCGATGAGGCCGTGGACCTGCGTGCCGAGCCAGGAGATGTCACCGGCGCACCAGGTCACCTCGCCGTGGCCGATGGCCAGGGTGTGCAGCATGTGCGCGGCCACGAGCACCCCCGCTCCGGCCAGGGTCACCGAGACCGGCACGCCACCCCGGTTGGCGAGGGGGGACAGGAGGAAGGGGTGGTCGGCGGGCACCCCCGCCGAGGGCCCGTCGGAGCGCCGCGGCCGGCGGGCGGCGACCCGCAGTTCGTGGTACCACCGGTCACCTTCGTACCAGCCGACGTCCATGCCGGTGCGCCGCACGACGATGGTCGACTCGACGGAGGGCACGGCCTCCAGGGCCTCGTCGGCGCGAGCTTTGAGGGGAAGCACGGTGCCCCGCCGCCACGCGCCGTCCTGGGTGAACAAGATCCGCGGCGACAAGGAGGCCAGCCGAGCCGTCAAGGCGTCCGTCGGCAGCACCGACGGGATGGCCGCGACCACGCCATCCGCGCGGGCGCAGGCCAACAGCGCGACGACGAACTCGGGGACTGCGCCCAGATGCAAGGCGACGACGTCCCCCGACCGCAGACCGAGCCCGCGCAGGGCGCGGTGCAGCCCGGCAACCTCGCGGGCCAGCTCGCCGTACGTCATCAGCCTCGTGTCCCCCGGCTCGCCCTCCCACCGCAGCGCCACGTGGTCCGGGCGCTCTCGCGCGTGCCGGTCGACCAGTGAGGCCGTGACGTCGATCATGCCGCCGTCGAACCACCTGCCATGGCGCTGCCCCGCCGACCAGATTCGCGCCGGCGGGGTGACCCACTCCACCGCCGTGGCAGCTCGCTGCCAGGCCGGCAGGTCGGGTTCAAGGACAAGGCGCTCAGGCATACCCGCGGGTCCGATCCGCGGCGTTGCGCGCCCGCATCATCGACTCGACGATCTCGGCTACGCGCTCCTCGGGCAGCCGGGGCGGCGTTGCCACGGCCAAGGCGGCCGGGGGCGAGGCGTCCTCGGCTCGAGTGAGAACGACGGCGACCTCATCGGTGCCGGCTGTGCGCGTGGCTTCGTGCAACCATTCCGAGGCTGCCCAGTCGGCCCGACGGGCCGCAGCCTCCGCCGCCGCCTCGTGTTCGAGGTCATCGAGCAGCGCCTGCCAGTCGGGCTCGCCGAGCCGGGCAGCCAGCAGCCGGCCGGCAGGCCGGTCCAGAGCGGGGCAGGTGGCATGCGGGCTGCGATAGATGCCCACCTCGGAGCCGTCGACCTGGTCGACGGTGACGAGGGTGGTGCCCACGATGACCTGGACCTCGACGGTCAGCCTCAACTCGTCGCGCAGTTGCACCAGATAGGGGTTGATGGCGGTGAGGATCGGCAGGCCGGACAGGTATCGATGTGAGAGCACGACCAACCCCGGTCCGAGGCCGTAGCGAGCCGAGCGAGGGTCCTGGTGGACCAGATCGGCCAGAGTCAACGAGCGCAGCAGCCGGTGGACTGTCGGATAGGACAAGCCGGAACGCTCGGCGAGCTCGGTGAGTTGCAGGTAGCCACTGCCCGCGGCCAGCAGCCCGAGCAGGAGGGCGGCGTTGCGGACGGTCCCCAACCCGCCACGCGCATCACCCGCGTCGTCCCTCACGATCCCTCCGCTGCACGTGGAAGTTGCCCACCACACCCTAGGATGCCGAAAACTCTTTCACAAATCGGGTATTGCTTTCCACATAGTGGAAAAGTAGGCTCCACCCAATCATCACTGGCGATGACAGCAGGAGGCCCCGTGGTCACCCGTGCCTACCAGCACCCGCTCAACTCCTCCGCCGTGCCTGTCGGTGCCCCGTTGCTCGAGGTCGACTCGGTGAGCCTGCGCTTCGGCGGGGTCGTCGCCCTACGTGAGGTGAGCCTCTCGGTGGCCCAGGGCGACATTCACGCCGTGATCGGACCCAACGGCGCGGGGAAGTCCAGCCTCCTCAATTGCATCAGCGGCCTGTACCACCCTCAGGACGGGGCAATCACCCTTCACACCGGAGAGGACGGTCGAAGCCACGCCCTCACCTCCCTGCCTCCGCACCGGATCGCCCGGCTGGGGGTAGCTCGCTCGTTCCAGAACATCGAGCTCTTCCACGGGCTCACGGTCCTCGAGAACCTCATGCTCGGCCGGCACATCCACATGCGCAAGAACGTGCTCGCCTCGTTGCTGTGGTTCGGTCCCGCCCGACGCCAGGAATTGGAGCAGCGTCCGCTCGTGGAGGAAGTCATCGACCTGCTCGCCCTGCAGCCCTACCGCCACAAGCCGGTGGGCGCGCTTGCCTACGGCATCCAGAAGCGGGTCGAGCTCGGCCGCGCGCTGTGCATCCAACCCAGCCTCCTGCTGCTCGACGAGCCCATGGCAGGCATGAACTCCGAGGAGAAGGAGGACATGGCCCGCTACATCCTCGATGTCAACGAGTTGGCCGGGGTGAGCGTGGTGCTCATCGAGCACGACATGGCCGTTGTCATGGATGTGAGCAACCGCGTCAGCGTTCTCGACTTCGGACGGCTCATCGCCGACGGCACACCCGAGACGGTCAAGGCCGACCCGGCAGTCGTCGAGGCCTACCTGGGCGCTGAGGAGCACTGATGCCGCACCCCACCCCCGCCGCTGAAGCTGCTGACACGTTCCCGCGCCTCCTGCAGTACCTCGCGGCCACCCGGGGCGAGGACACCGCTCTGCAGGAGAAGCGGTATGGCATCTGGGTCCCGGTCACCTTCCAGGCCTACGCCTCGCGGGTGCGCGACTTCGCCCACGGGTTGGCATCCTTGGGCGTGCGCCGTGGCGAGCTCGTCGCGGTCCTCGGAGACAATCGTCCTGAGTGGCTCATCGCCGAGTTGGCCTCCCAGTCCATCGGTGCTGTGGTCGTGGGCATCTACCCGACCAGCATTGGTGAGGAACTCCTCCACATCCTCACGCTCGGCCGGGTGCGCGTTGTCGTCGCCGAGGACCAGGAGCAGGTCGACAAGCTGGTCCGGCTCGTGCAGGAGCGCGACAACGCCCCGGCCCACGACGGGTCGCTGTTGGTGGAGAAGGTCGTCTACTACGACCCACACGGTTTGGAGGAGTACGACGAGCCCTACCTCGAGCACTTCGTCGACCTGGAAGCCCACGGCCGCGCCTGGGGCGAGCAGCACCCGGGCTGGTTCGAAGAGCAGGTCGACGCGGGCAACACCCAGGACGTCGCCGTCATCTGCACGACGTCGGGGACCACGTCCCGCCCCAAGCTGGCCGAGTTGACCCACGCCAACCTCATCGCGATGGCCCGCCACCTCATGGCGATCGACCCGATCGGCCACCAAGACCGCTACGTGTCCTTCCTGCCGTTCGCGTGGATCGGGGAGCAGATGCTCGCCGTCGCGTGCGGCCTGACCCGAGGGTTCACGATCTCCTTCCCGGAGAGCTCGTCAACCCAGCGCCACGACCTGCGCGAAATCGGCCCGGACGTCATGTTTTCGCCCCCGCGCATCTGGGAGTCGATGCTCTCGGAGGTCCAGGTGCGCATCGACGAAGCCGGGCGACTCAAGCGCGCCGTGTTCGGGTGGGGCTTCGGCATCGGGGAGCGAGTCGCGGAGCGGCGGATCCAGGGCAAGCCGGTCGGCGCCCTCAGGCTGCTCTACCTGGTCGCCGATCAGGTGGCCCTGCGGCCCGTGCGAGATCAACTTGGCCTGGCGCGTCTGGACCGCGGCTACACCGGTGGGGCCCCCCTCGGGCCGGACGTCTTCCGCTTCTTCCACTCCATCGGCGTCAACCTCAAACAGATCTACGGGCAGACCGAGATCTGCGGGCTCGCCGTCGTCCACCGTGATGACGACATCTCCTTCAACACGGTCGGCACCCCCTTGCCGGAGACCGACATCGCCATCGCCGAGGACGGCGAGATCCTGTTGCGCTCCGCCTCGGTCCTGCGGGGCTACCACCGCAACCCCGAGGCGAGCGCGGCAGCGGTCGACGCCGACGGGTGGCTGCACACCGGAGATGCCGGCTATCTCGACCAGCACGGTCATCTCGTCGTCATCGACCGCAAGAAGGACGTGCTCTCCACCGCCGACGGGACCAAGTACTCCAGCGCCTTTATCGAGAACAAACTGAAGTTCTCGCCGTACGTCGAGGAGGCCGTGGCCCTCCCCACGGACGACGTCATGACGGCGATCATCACGATCGACCCGATGACGACCGGGTCCTGGGCCGAGGGCGAACGTCTCACCTACACGACGTATGCCGACCTCGCGGGCAAGAGCGAGGTCCAAGAGCTGCTCGCCGAAGAGGTCCACCGCGCCAACGAGGACCTCCCAGAGGCCATCCGGGTGCGCCGGTTCCTGCTGCTACACAAGCAGTTCGACCCAGACGACGACGAAGTGACCCGCACCCGCAAGGTGCGACGCAATGTCATCGCGGAGCGCTACGCCGACCTCATCACCGCGCTCGCCGAGGGACGCGACGAGGTGACGGTGCACACCACGGTCACGTACCAGGACGGCAGCAAGGTCGACCGCTCGACCACCCTCGGTATCTACAGCATGGACGGCTACCACGAGCCCGAGGGGCGCAGCCGCAGACCGGTTTGGAGCGGACGCCGATGAGCAACTTCATCTCGCTAGTCGTCTATGGACTGGCCGACGGCGCCATCCTCGCGCTGTCCGCGCTGGGTTTCGTGCTCATCTACAAGTCGACGAGGGTGATCAACTTCGCCCAGGGCGAGTTCCTGCTCGTGGGCGCCTACATGTTCTACACGTCCTTCGTTCTGCTCCGGCTGCCGCTCATCCTGGCGACCGTTTTCGGGGTCCTCGTCGCCACGGCGCTCGGTCTCGTCGTCGAACGTTTCGTCCTACGCCCCCTCATCGGCGAGAGCGCCCTCAGCGTGATCATGGTGACGATCGGGCTCTCCTCGGTGCTCAAGGCGGTCATCCAGTTGTTCTTCGGCACCTCGGTGCGCGAGCAGCCGCCGATCCTGCCGACCTCCAGGGTCTCCGTTCTGGGCGCGACCGTGCCGCTCAACCGGCTGCTTGTCATCGTGATCGCGGCCGGCGTGCTCGCGGCCTTCACCCGCTTCTTCACCCGCTCCCGCCACGGGGTCGCCATGCGGGCCGTTGCCGATGACCAGCAGGCCGCGCTGACCATGGGCATCTCCGTTCCGCGCGTGTTCGCCATGGCCTGGGCGCTGGCGGCGGTGAGTGCCCTCATCGCGGGCGTGCTGCTCGCCGATCTCTCCGCCGTCGAGCAGAACATCGCCAACTTCGGGCTGATCGTCTTCCCCGTCGTCATCCTCGGTGGCCTGGACTCCGTGCCCGGCACCATCGTCGGGGGCCTGACGATTGGTTTGCTCAAACAGTTCGTCTCCGGGTATGCCGACCCCGGCCTTGCCGAGGTCGTCCCCTACCTCGTCCTCGTCGCCATTCTTCTCGTCCGCCCGTACGGCGTCTTCGGCGAGACCCGGATCGAGAGAGTCTGACATGGCTACGGCAACCGGCATCCACCACCGCAGCTACCGCGCCGAACTCCGGCTACGGCATACCCGGGCCGAGTATCTCCGACTGGCACTGATGGCTGCGCTGCTGCTGTCGCTGCCCTACAACCTCGGTGTCTACTGGCTGGGCATCGCGAACAGCATCCTCATCGCCGTCATCGGGGCGGTGGGCCTCAACATCCTCGTCGGCTACACGGGCCAGATCTCTCTGGGTCAGGGGGGCTTCCTGGCCGTCGGTGCCTACACGTCGGCGAACCTGTCCGAGCGCGGGGGGCTGCCGGTCCCCTTGAGCATCGCCATCGCCGTCCTGGTGACCGCGCTCATCGGGGCGCTGTTCGGGCTTCCCGCGCTCCGCCTCAAGGGCCTTTACCTCGCCATTGCCACCCTCGCCTCGCAGGAGATCATCCTGTTCGTCGTCCGGCGCTGGTCCTGGCTCACGGAGGGCAAGGGCTTCGTCGAGGTCAGTCGCCTTGAGGTCTTCGGCTGGCAGGTGAGCCGGGAGATGTTCGAGGTTCAGTGGTACTGGGTTCTCCTCGCGATCACCACCCTCGTTGTGCTGGCCGCCCGCAACCTCATGCGAACCGCCCTCGGCCGGGCCTTCATGGCGGTCCGTGACCAGGACATCGCGGCGGCGGCCATCGGGGTCAACCTCACTCGGTCCAAGGTCACCGCCTTCGCCGTGTCGAGTGGGTTCGTGGGTCTCGCCGGCGCCCTGACCGCGCATTACACCGAGACGGTGACGTGGGAGCGGTTCACCCTCGATGTGTCCGTCCTCTACCTCGCCATGATCATCGTCGGCGGCATCGGCAGCATCGCCGGCTCGGTCTACGGCGCTGTCTTCATCATGCTGATCCCCACCCTTCTCACCGAGATCGCCGAACGCCTCACTGCCGTCGCACCGGTCCTCACCGAACAGTTGCCTGCGATCAAGAACGCCGTGTTCGGCCTGGCGATCATCGTCTTCCTCCTCGTCGAACCCCGGGGGCTGGACCGCATCTGGACCCGAGTGAAGGACTACGTCCGGTACTGGCCCTTCCGCTACTGAGGAGCGGCCCCTGCGGCCCTTTCCTTCCGCCCATCCACCCACCCAATGATCGGAGACAGTCATGAACCGCAAGACCCGCCGCGCTTTAGCGCTCACGTCGGCCTTGGCCGCCATCATTGCTCTTAGCGCATGCGGCGGTGGCGCCGCCTCGGGAGGTGGCGGGTCAACCGCCGACTCGGGCCCGATCAAGATCGGCATCATCGCCGACCTGACCGGCGCCACGGGCGACGTGGGCACCCCCTACAACGAGGGCATGATGGCGTACATCGACAGCATCAATGCCAAGGGTGGGATCAAGGGCCACAAGATCGAGGCCATGTCCAACGACTACGCCTACAAGGTCCCCACTGCGGAGGAGTTGTACAAGAAGTACGTCTCGCAGGGTGCGGTGGCCATCCAGGGCTGGGGAACGGGCGACTCCGAGGCGCTGCGCACCAAGGTCGCGAACGACAAGTTGCCGTTCATGTCGGCCTCGTATGCCGAGGTCCTCACCGACCCGGCGCAGTCGCCCTACAACTTCGTTGTCGCCCCCACTTACTCCGACCAGATGCGGGTCGCCCTCAACTGGATCGCCAAGGACGCCGGCGGCAAGGCGGAGGTTGCCGTCTTCCATCACGACAGCCCGTTCGGCACGGCGCCGGTCGCCGACGGTCAGAAGTGGGTGACCGAGAAGGGCCTGAACCTCGGCTTCAAGGCCTACCCGATGCCGAAGACGCCGAACCAGGTCGGCCTGCTCTCGCAGGCCAAGAGCCAGGGCGCGAAGTACATCATCATCCAGAACGTCTCCTCCCCCGCGGCGCAGGTTGCCAAGGACATCCTGGCCCAGAAGCTGGACATGAAGATCGTCTGCCTCAACTGGTGCTCCGATGAGTTGTTCATCAAGACGGCCGGCAACGAGGCGGCCGAGGGTCACATCCTCATCTCGCCGTTTGCGCCGGCCAGCGCGAACAAGGACGGCAACAAGGCAGTCGACGACTACCTCAAGAGCAAGGGCAGTTCGCTCGCGAACAAGGGCCTGCACTTCGCACAGGGCTGGCACACGATGGACGTCATGGCCAAGGGCATCGAGAAGGCCCTCGGTGATGGTGGCACCCTCACCGGTCAGTCCATCAAGGCCGCGCTCGAGTCGATGCCGGCGGTCGACACCGGCGGCGTCGTTGGGACGGGCAAGATCAAGTTCGGGACCGACTCCCACCGCGGCTCCACGGGCACGGGCATCTACCAGGTCAAGGCTGGCATCATGACCGAGATCCAGGCGGGCGCGACGCCGTGACCGGTCCGGCAGTTGCACCGGTGGTGGCCGGTTCCACTACGGCCACCACCGACCTGCTCACGATCAACAACCTCGAGGTCATCTACGACGATGTCATCCTCGTGCTCCGAGGGCTGTCGCTGGCGGTTCCAGCCGGGCAGATCGTGGCCCTGCTCGGCTCGAACGGCGCAGGGAAGTCGACCACGCTCAAGGCAGTGTCGGGCCTGCTCCCCACTGAGCACGGTGAGGTGACCGACGGCTCCATCATCTTCGATGGAGAGGACGTGACGCGCCTTGACGCGGCATCCCGCGTCAAGCGCGGGCTGAGCCTGTGCATGGAGGGCAGGCACGTCTTCGAGCACCTCACGATCTACGAGAACCTCGTCGCGGGGGCCTACTTCCGGGGGCGCGCCGATACCGCCGCAGACCTGGACATGGTTTTCGACCTGCTCCCCAAGTTGGCCGACATGCGGGCCCGGATCGCGGGCTACCTCTCCGGCGGCGAGCAGCAGATGCTCGCCATCGGGCGAGCGCTGATGGCCCGCCCGAAGTTGCTCATGCTCGATGAACCCTCCCTGGGGCTGGCCCCGCTCCTCGTCCAGGACATCTTCGCCTTCATCAAGCGGATCAACGCACAGATGGGGCTCACCGTCTTGGTCATCGAGCAGAACGCCCGACGCGCCCTGGAGATTGCCGACCGCGGCTACATCATGGAGCAGGGGCGCGTCGTGCTCGAGGGCGTGGCTGACGAGCTGCGCGACAACCCGGACGTCAAGGAGTTCTACCTCGGCCTCGGGGAGTCCGGTGGCCGAAAGAGCTTCCGAGAGGTCAAACACTACAAGCGCCGCAAGCGCTGGCTGTGAGGGCGACATGACTGCAGACCTCGACCGGGCCCACGAGGAGTACCACCGGGCCACCTTCCCGGCCGTCGCCGGCGCCGCAGCCTCGGCGGCGCATGAGGCACCGGTGCTGCGCGAGCGGCTGTCCTCAGCGGGCCTTCGTGCCGAGGACCTGGCCGAGCGCTGGCCGGAGTTCCCGGTCATGTCCAAGGACGACTTGGTGGCGATCCAGCGGTCGGCCCCGCACCTGGGGGGCCTGCTCTTGACGACGGCTCCGGTCGCCAAGGTCTTCCAGTCCCCCGGCCCGCTGTACGAGCCGCAGCTGGAGGGCCCCGACCCGTGGCGCTGGAGCGCTGCCTTGCGGGCTGTCGGCATAGGTGATGACGACCTTGTCCTCAACTGCTTCGGCTACCACCTCTCCCCGGCGGGAGCGATGTTCGAGGAGGGCGCGAGGGCCGTGGGCGCACGGGTCATCCCGGCGGGGATCGGGAACCAGGACCTCCAGGTGCAGGCCATGGCCGACCTCGGCGTCACCGCCTATATCGGCCTGCCGAGCTACCTCAACACCCTGTTCGACCGCTACGACCAACTCGGTCTGGACCCGGACCGCTGGCGGCTGAGCTCGGCGCTCGTCACCGCCGAGCCGCTGCCAGACACGCTGCGCGCCCGCCTCACCGAGCGGGTGCCCCGGGTCCTCATGGCCTACGGCACGGCTGAAGCGGGCAATCTCGCCTTCGAGGACGAACCCGGAGGCGGCCTGCTGCCGGCGCCGGGGTGCTATCTCGAGGTGTGCGACCCCGACGGCATACCGGTGCCGATCGGGGACGTCGGCGAGGTCGTCGTCTCGCTCGCCCGAACCCACTATCCCCTCGTGCGCTTCGGCACCGGCGACTTGTCCCGGTGGCGCCTCGGGCGGGCCGGCTCGCTGCGTCTCGCCGGTGTGCTCGGCAGGGTCGGCAGCGCGGTCAAGGTGCGCGGGATGTTCCTGCACCCACAGCAAGCCGCGGCCCTGCTCGACGCGGTCGATGGGGTCGAGCGTTGGCAGTTCCGGATCGAGCGCGTCGAGCATCGTGACGATCTCACCTGCGCCGTCGTGGTCGAGCCCGGCGCCGACGTCGATGTCGTGCGCGCCGACGTGGCAGCGCGCATCCGCTCCGGTCTGCGGTTCACCTGCGCCGTCGAGGTGGTCGCCGGACTGCCCCCGGACGCCCCAGGGATCGTGGACAACCGCACCTGGGAGTGACCCCCCTGTGAGACGCGTATGCCGCCCGCTCACGGTGAGCGGGCGGCATACGGCTATCGGGACGGGGTGCGGATCAGGCCCCGACGCGGAACCGGGCGAAGGCGGTGACGTCGGCACCGGCCTCCTTGAGGATCACCGCAACGGTCTTCTTCATTTCCTTGGCGAACGCCTGCTCCAGCAGCACGGTCTCCTTGAAGAAGCCGTTGACGCGGCCCTCGATGATGCGCGGCAGGGCGGCCTCGGGCTTGCCCTCTTCCTTGGCGGTGTCCTCGGCGACCTTGCGCTCGTGCTCGACCACGGCCGGGTCGATCTCGTCGCGGGTGAGGACGCTCGGCGCGAACGCCGCGATGTGCATGGCGATGTCGCGGGCGATCTCGCGGCCCTCGCCGGTCGTGGCGAGCAGCACGCCGATCTGCGCGGGAAGGTCGGGGCTGGTCTTGTGCAGGTAGGAGGCCACGTGGTCGCCCTCGAGGTGGGCCACCCGCTTGACCTCGATCTTTTCGCCGATGGTGGCGTTGGCCTCGTCGACGAGGGCCTGGACGGTGCGCCCGTCGGGCAGCGTCGAGGCGAGCAGGGTCGCGGCGTCGGTGGACTTGGTGGCCACGGCCTGGTCGAGGATCTGCTGGGCCAGAGCCCCGAACCGGTCGCCCTTGGCGACGAAGTCGGTCTCGCAGAGGACCTCGACGAGGGTGCCCTCGCCGCCCTCGGCGACGGCGGTGACCAGGCCGTTGGAGGCCGTGCGGCCCTCACGCTTGGTCACGCCCTTGAGGCCCTTGACGCGCAGGATGTCCTCGGCCTTGGCCATGTCGCCGTCGGCCTCGTCGAGGGCCTTCTTGACGTCCATCATGCCGGCCGCGGTCTTCTCGCGCAGGGCCTTGATGTCGGCGGTGGTGTAGTTCGCCATGGTGTCGTTTTCGCTCTTTCGGTGGGTGGTGAAAGTGGGCGTGGGGGTCGGGCGGGCTCAGCCCTGCGCCGGCGCCTCGTCGGTGTCGGCAGCGGGCGCTTCGCTCGCCTCGGGCGCGGCCTCGACGGCCTCGGCGACCGGGGCGGCCTCGACCGCCGCGACCGGCTCGGCGGCCGTCGCGTCGGCGCCGAGGAGCTCGCGCTCCCACTCGGCCAGCGGCTCTTCCTCGACGACACCCTCGGTGCCGGCAGCGCTCGCGCCGGAGCGGGCGACCAGGCCCTCGGCGACGGCGTCGGCGATGACCCGGGTGAGCAGGGTGACCGAACGGATCGCGTCGTCGTTGCCCGGGATCTTGTAGTCGACCTCGTCGGGGTCGCAGTTGGTGTCGAGGATGGCGATGACCGGCAGACCGAGCTTGCGGGCCTCGTCGACGGCGAGGTGTTCCTTCTTGGTGTCGACGATCCACACGGCCGAGGGCACGCGGCTCATCGAGCGGATGCCGCCGAGGGTCTTCTCGAGCTTGTCCTTCTCGCGCTGGAGGATGAGGAGTTCCTTCTTGGTGTGCCCGGAACCGGCCACGTCGTCGAAGTTGATCTCCTCGAGCTCCTTGAGGCGGGTGAGGCGCTTGGAGATCGTCTGGAAGTTGGTGAGCATCCCACCGAGCCAGCGGTGGTTGACGTAGGGCATCCCCACCCGGGTCGCCTGCTCGGCGACCGGCTCCTGGGCCTGCTTCTTGGTGCCGACGAACAGGATGGTGCCGCCGTGGGCGACGGTCTGCTTGACGAACTCGTAGGCGTTGTTGATGTAGGTCACCGACTGCTGCAGGTCGATGATGTAGATGCCGTTGCGCTCGGTCATGATGAAGCGCTTCATCTTGGGGTTCCAGCGTCGGGTCTGGTGCCCGAAGTGGACGCCGCTCTCGAGGAGCTGGCGCATGGTGACGACGGCCATGAGGGCGTCTCCTTGTGCGTTGTTCAGTTCCGTCGGTGGCGCACGGGAGTGTGCCCACCTGCCTGGCGCCCGAACGACCCTGGACAACGTATGCCGGGTGCTCGCCTCCTCGCGGAAGCGGGCGGCATACGCCACTGACCAAGGCGCGCCCCGGTGTGGTGACCGGCAACGGACGCGCGAATTCGACCGGCACGAAACCGGTCGTGTGCTCAGTCTACCCGCCGCCACCGGCTGCCCGCGCCGACACCAGCGCCAGGCGCCCCTTGAGACGAGAACTCAGTCGACCAACCTAGTTGACCAGATAGGCGTCGAGCGCGAGGATCGGAGCATGGAAGTGACCGTCCAGGAGGCCAAGACCCACCTCTCCCGGCTGTTGCGCCGGGTCGAAGCCGGCGAGTCGGTGACCATCCGGCGCGGACCGCACCGGGTGGCACTGCTCGTGCCCGCTCCGGAGACCCGGCCGCGGTCGATCTGGGGGGATGTGAAGGGCCACCTCGGCGCCGATTTCGACGAGACACCCGCAGATTTCGCCGAGTACCTGCCACCGGGGTCGGCGTGACGCACCGACTCCTCCTCGACACTCACGTCGTCCTGTGGCTCCTCCTCGGAGACCGCAGCGCCATCCCCGAGCCGGTGGTCGACCACCTCACCCAACCGGCCAACACCGTGCTCGTCAGTGCCGTGAGCGTGTGGGAGATTGCCCTCAAGCGCTCCCTGGGCAAACTCACGATCGAAGACCGCTGGTCACACGCGTTGGACCGGCTTCCCTTCGCGCCCCTGCCGATCACCGCCGCCCATGCCGCAGCCGTGGAGAAGTTGCCCTGGCATCACCGCGACCCCTTCGACCGCCTCCTGGTCGCCCAGGCGCTGGTCGAGGAGGCCACGCTCGTCACCGCCGATCGCACGCTTGAGGCGTATGCCGTGCCCACCCTGTGGTAGCCCGGCCCGCCTACCACCGGTCGGAGCCGGGCGGGGGCTCGGGCGACCGGGCAGCCTCATGCGGAGCGCAAAGCCACGAAGACGATGAGAGCGCCATGGGACTCCCCACGCGCTGAGCCAGCCCAAAGTGCTACTTCGGCTCCGTGGGGTCTTCGGTGTCGCTCATGGACCGACCGTGTCCCGTGGCAGGCAATTCCCCCCAGGATCCCCGGGCGTCTCCCGTCCACGCTGGCCCCCGCTTGGCCTGTCCTGACTCCACTACGGGCTGAGCAATCGACTCACGAGGCGGTGAAGCAGGGTCTCACGGGCAGCCAGCCACGACGGCGAGCGGCGCTGCATGCTGCCGGCGAAATCGGACAGTTCTCGCGCAGGCACGTCAGGCCCCCGGCCGGTGGTGGAGTCATCCGGGACTCTGCGACGAGCGAGCACCCTCACCACGGCCTTCCCGCGGGTGCGGATGACCGCCCCGGGCGCCACCAGGTCCCGTTCGCTCCCCGACGCCGCGGACACGACCGTGACATCCCAGGAGGTGCCGTCGGAATCCACAATGGAATACGTCAACCTCCCCGAGTGCGGCGCCACGAACCACCGATAGCCGAACGAGTCCGGAGGCGCCCACACCTCCACCCCGGCGTCCGCGATCTGCCGTTCGCTCCCCGCCATCGACTGACCCTCCGCCGCGAAGGTCAGGACGAGGATCACCACCAGCAGTGCAACCAGGCCCGCAGCCATGCTGATGAGCAGTTCTCGTGGCGACAATTGACGCCCGCGCGGGGCAGAGCGTGTGCGCGCGTCCGCTCCCGTGTGCCCCGTGCTCGATCTCCACCGGTCGATCCACCCGGAGGGCCACGTTGCTCCCGGCAGCAGCGCCACCAGCGGCCACGCCGGGGCGAACACGACCCAGGCACCCCCAAGGCCGAGCGCGGACAAGACAAACCACCCCATCACCCACCCGCCCACGCTCAGGAGCAGATGCCCCCAGCCAAGGCCGAGGAGTCGGATCCCCACGGCATACAAGGCAAGCCCCACGGCCACCCCGGCGAACATTCCATAGGCCAGCCAGTTCAGGCAGTCGAACCCCTGACCGCTCCCCTGGGCGAAGCACCGCTGGCCGCCGGCCTGCATCACGACCGTGGTTACCCAGAAGGTCACGGGGACGGCGACGACCAGGACCAGGTAGCCCCGCGCCCACTGGGAGAACACGCCATGGGGCCTGCCCCACCAGCGGTTCATGCCGATCAGCCCGCGTCCAGCGCGGCCCAGGCTCCGGCGCGCTCCAACTCGCCGGCCACCGCCAACAGCAGGTCGTCGCGGCCTCGGCGCGCCACCAACTGCACCCCGATCGGTATGCCGTGGTCGTCGAGTCCCGCGGGAACGACCAAGGCCGGGTGTCCGGACACGTTGAAGATCGCCGCATTGGAGACATAGGGCGTGCTCACCAGTTGGGCGCGCACCGTGTCGAGGCCGTCGAGAAGGCCCACGCGGGGCGTGGTGCGTGGCATGGCCGGCAACAGCATGACATCGGCCGCGCCGAGCACGTTCTCGTCGAGGGCCGCGGCGATCTTCTCGCCGCGGCGCAGCGAGTGCTCGACGACCCGCGGACTCGCCCACGCGGCCAGCCGCGCCGTCTGGCGCGTGCGCGGCTCGAGGAGTTCGGGGTGCTCGACCTGCCCCGCTTCCTCGCGCATTCCTGCGTAGAACTGGGTGAGGAACGGCGCCGTCGGCACCGGCCACGACGGCCACACATGCCCCACCCGATGACCCAACCCCGCCAAGACGCGCACGATCCGCTCGGTCGCCGCGGCCACCTGCGGGTCGGTCCGCAGCCCGGCCATGACCGGTTTGGTCGTCCACGCCACCCGCAGCCGCGGCGGGTCGCTCGCTGCCGCCGCGGCATACGACTGCACCGGCGGTTCGCAGCGCCAACGGTCCGTCGGGAGCGAGCCGGCGATGACGTCGAGCATGAGCGCCTGATCGCCCACGGTGCGCGTGAGGCCACCGAGGACGACGAGCCCGAACCAGTGCTGCCGCAGCGGCGCCGGCGAGACCAGGCCGCGGGTCGGCTTGAGCCCGACCAGGCCCGTGCACGAGGCCGGGAGCCGGATCGAGCCGCCCCCGTCGGCGCCCATCCCGATCGGTACCAGGCCCGCCGCGACCGCCACCGCCGACCCGCCCGAAGACCCCGCCGGCCCGAAATCGAGGCCCCAGGGGTTGCGGGTGATGCCGTACCGCTGGCTCTCGGTGAACGGGAACTGCCCGAACTCGGGCATCGTCGCTTTGGCCACGATGATGCCGCCCGCGGCCCGCAGCCGCCGGATCACCTCTGAATCGGCGCTCGCCGGGTTCGAGTTGCCCCGGCCGCCGAGGGTCGTGACGGTGCCGGTGACGGCATACTCCTCCTTCACCGCGATCGGCACCCCGGCGAGCGGCCCGTCGTGGCCGGGCCCACCGGCGTCGAGCGCGTCGGCCTCGGCGAGCGCCTCGGTGCCCCGCACGAGCGTCAACGCGTTGAGGGCCGGGTCGGCCGCCTCGATGCGGGCCAGCGCGGCCTCGATTTCGGCGCGGGCGCTGCTCCGCCCGGCCCGGACATCCGCGGCAATGGCGACGGCGGTGCGCTCCATGACCCGAGAGTAATCCGTTCGCCTCGGCCTCAGGCGCTCGGTAGCGTGGCCCCTCGTGCCCCGGCTCCTCGACCTCATCGCTCCCCCACGGATGGGGCGGGCGTTTCGGTGGAACCTCGCCTCGGTGTGGGTCGGCAACCTTGGCGACGGCATCGCCCTCGCGGCCGGTCCGCTGCTCGTCGCCTCCCAGACCCGCAACCCGCTCCTCATCGCCTCGGCCGCCATGGTCCAGCGGGTGCCCACCCTCGTCATCGGTTTGTATGCCGGTGCGCTGGCGGACCGGGTCAGCCGGGTCCGGCTCGTCGTCGTCGCCAACGTCCTGCGTGCCCTGGTCATCGCCGGGCTGATCGCCATGATCGCCACCGGTCGGGTCTCGATCGAGGTCGTGCTCGTCGCCATGCTGCTCGTCGGGTTGGCCGAGCAGTTCGCCGACGCCGGCACCCGGGCCGTGTTGCCGATGATCGTCGAGCCCGCCGACTTAGGGGTCGGCAATGCCCGGGTCATGGCCGGCTATCTCGTCGCCAACGAGTTGGTCGGCCCGCCGGTGGGGGCCCTGCTGTTCGCCGCGGGTATGGCACTCCCGTTCGGGGTGCAGGCCGTGGCCTTGCTGCTCGCGGCCTGGCTGTTCACGCGGATCGGGCTCACGCGGCATACCGCGGCCGTCGACCGGACCCAACAGCACGTCGGGCGCGACATCCTCGACGGGCTGGCCTGGATTTGGCGCACCCCGGCGGTGCGGACCCTGTCCCTCGTCATCTTCTTCTTCAACCTCACCTGGGGGGCGCCGTGGGGGGTGCTCGTCTACTGGGCTCAGGAACGGCTCGGGGTCGGGCCGGTGGGCTTCGGGGCGCTGTCGACGGCCACCGGTCTCGGCGGGCTGGTGAGCATCGCGGGCTACGACTGGCTGGAGCGGCGCTTCGACCTCGGTGCCCTCATGAAGGTCCGCCTCACCCTCGAGGTGCTCGTCCATGCCGCGCTGGCCCTGACGACGGCGCTGCCCGTCGCGCTCGCGCTCATGGTCGTCTTCGGGGGCTACGCCTTCGTCTGGGGCTCGGTGTCGAACGCCGTGCGGCAGCGCGCCACCCCCCTTGACCTGCAGGGGCGCGTGGGCAGTGTCTATATGTTCGGGCTGGTGGCCGGCCTGCTCGTCGGTCAGTTCCTCGGCGGCGTCATTGCTCGTCAGTGGGGTGCGGCGGCGCCGTTCTGGTTCGCCTTCGCCGGGGCCGGAGTGACGCTCGCCCTGGTCTGGCGGCAACTGGACCACATCGCTCACGCCCGCGCCTGACCCACGCCACGGCTGCGGCTGGCTACCCTGAACCCATGGCCGTCGATGTGCTCCTCATCGACGACGAACACGACCTCGCCGAGGCCACCGCCGACTACCTGCGCGCCTTCGACCTCACCGTGCGCACCGAGTCCAGCGCCGAGGCCGGACTGCGGGCCGTCCGCGAGGAACCTCCCGGGGTCATCCTCCTCGACGTCAACCTGCCGGGCATGAACGGTTTCGCCTTCTGTCGGCGCCTGCGCGAACACCACGACGTGCCGATCCTCTTCCTCAGCGCCCGCACCGGCGACGACGACCAGATCTTGGCGCTCACCGTGGGGGGCGATGACTACATCACCAAGCCGTTCTCGCTCGGGGTGCTCCTCGCCAAGGTGCGACGGGCGTTGGCGCGCAGCGGCATACCGGATGACGGCTATGACGACGGGCGGTTGCGGGTGGACGCGACCACCGGGCGGACCTGGCTCGATGGCGCCGAACTGACCCTGCCGGCGATGGAGGACCGACTGTTGCGTTGCCTGGTCGCCCGGGCCGGGCAGGTCGTCACCAAGCAGGAGATCTTCGACGAGGTGTGGGGTGAGCCGTTCACGTCCGAGGGCACCCTCACCGTCCACATCCGGCGGTTGCGCCAACGCATCGAGGTCGACCCCGACCGGCCGCGCTACGTCAAGACGGTCTGGGGGCGCGGTTACCTCTTCGAGGCGCGCCCGTGAGACGGCTGCTCGCCTCGCTGCTCGGCGCGCTCGTCGTCGCCGGGGCCGCCCTCGCGCTCGTGTGGTGGCAGGCCACCCGGCCCGCCCCGCCCGCGGATATCGTCGGCTTCAACGACACGGTGCGCACCGCGACCGAGACCTGGCCGAACCCGGGTTCAGGGGCTTATCCGGCTGGGGCTCAGTTCACTATCGTCGACCGTGGCGGTCGCGTCGTCGTCGCTCGCGGCCCGGTGGTCGCCGATCCGCTCGCCGCGGTTTCGGCTCGTGCCGCCGCCGCGCCGATCGTCGTCGGCGGCACCGAGGTGGCCACCCTCTACTACCTCGACCCGTATGCCGCGCAGCTCGCTGACCGTCAGCGCGAGAGTGCCGTCGTGGCCACGGCGGCCGTGGGCGTGCTGCTCCTGCTCGTCGGCGGGTGGGCCGTGCTCACCTATGTCCAGGTGGTCCGGCCCTTTGGCCGGTTGCGCCGCTTCGCCGTCGAGGTCGCCGCCGGTGACCTCGACGCCCCGCTGGCCATGGATCGCCGCAACCTCTTCGGGGCCTGGACCGAATCCTTCGACCTCATGCGGGTCGAGTTGGCGGCGGCGCGCCGCCGCGAAGCGGCCGCCCACGCCGCCCGGCGCGCGTTGATCGCCCAGCTCGGGCACGACATCCGCACCCCGGTGGCAGCCATCAGCGCCAGCGCGGAGGTGTTGGCGCTGGAGAGCAGCGATGCCAAAGCGCGGGAGCGGCTCGGGGTCATCCTGGCCAAGTCGGCGCAGATCCAGGAGTTGATGAACGACCTGGAGGCGACGAACTTGGCCGAGATCGACGCCCTGACGATCACGCCTGTGGAGACGTCCACTCAGGAGCTGGCTGCGTTGCTCGCCCGGGCCGATCCGGGGTCGCTCATCGAGGTCGTGGATATCCCGGATGCTCTCGTTCGCTACGACCCGCTGCGACTCCAGCAGGTCTTCGACAACGTCGTGGCCAACTCGGCGAAATACGCCGGCACCCCGATCGAGGTGCGCGGCGCCTTCGACGGCCCGTTCCTGACCCTCGCCGTCACCGACAGCGGCCCGGGAGTCCTCCCGGAGGAGGTCGAGTCGGTCATGGCCCGCGGCATCCGGGGGGCGAACGCGGCCGGTATGCCGGGCAGCGGGCTTGGGCTGTTCATCGCCGCCCAGCTCATGGAGCGGATGGGCGGGACACTCGCGATCGCGTCCGGGCCCGGGTTCACGGTGCGGATCGGCATCCCGCTGGCCTGACCCGGGAGATGGTGTCGAGACTGGGGAGCGCGTCCACAACCCACCAATTGGTCAAATGTTGACGCGGCACGGCCCGGGCTCGGGGGGCCCGCCGCGTCCACAACCCACCAATTGGTCGAATGTTGACGCGGCACGGTCCGCACGCGGGGGCCCGGCGCGTCCACAATCCACCTATTGGTCGAATGTTTACGGCGCGACGGTCGGGGCTCGGGGGGCCCGCGCCCGCAGATGAGGTGCGCGCGAGAGTTAGGAGAGTTGTAGGGATTTGGCAAGGGCCTCGTCGGGGCCCCCTGGCTACCGTCGAAACATGCCCGCCATCATCACCACCGAGAAGCTCTCCAAGACGTTCTCGAACGCCGGGGTCCAGCAGCACGTCCTCAAGAATCTCGACCTCACCGTCGAGGAGGGCAGCTTCACCGTCATCATGGGGCCCTCGGGGTCGGGGAAATCGACGCTGCTCTACGCCCTCTCCGGGATGGACCGCCCCACCCTCGGCACCGTGACCGTCGCCGGGGAGGAGATCTCGAGCCGTTCCGAGGACGCGCTCGCCCGCTTCCGTCGGGCCCACTGCGGCTTCATGTTCCAGCAGATCTACCTGCTCGACGCGCTCTCGGTCATGGACAACGTCATGGCCGTCGGCTTGCTCACCGGGCGCCGAGCCCAGGTGCGGGCTCGGGCGCAGGAACTGTTCAACCTCGTCGGCATCACCCCCGCCGACCAGGAGAAGTTCCCCTCGATGCTCTCCGGAGGTGAGGCGGCCCGCGTGGCCCTCGTCCGGGGCCTCATCAACTCCCCCTCGGTGTTCTTCGCCGACGAACCCACCGGCCAACTCAACTCCGAGTTTTCCCGGGTCGTCCTCGACCTGCTCCAAGAGGTCAACGCCACCGGCCAGACCATCGTCATGGTGACGCACGACCTGCGCTCGGCGGGCCGCGGCAGCCGGGTGCTCTACCTCCGCGACGGCACCATCCGGGGCGAACTCGACCTCGGACCGGCCCACCTCGACGCTACCGGCCACACCCACGACGCACCCGGGCGGGCCGATGCGGCCGCGGCCGCGCGGCATACCCAACTCGTCGCGTTCCTCGCCGACATGGGGTGGTGACGATGCGCGCGATGTCTCTCCTCATGCGCCGTGACCTGCGCAAACGCCCCGGCCAAATGGTGGCCCTGCTGGCCCTCACGCTCGTGGCCGCCGGCCTGCTGAACCTGGCCGCGCTCCTGTCGACCGGGTACCGGTCGAACATCGGGGACAAGGCGCGCCACTGGCGTTCCCCCGATGCCCTCGCGGTCACGACCAACCCGCCCGGTGCCGAGGCGTTCCTCGGGAGGCTGCGCGCCGAGCCCGCCGTAACCACCGTCGAGGGCGAGCCGGCGTGGATCGCCCAGGGTCGCATCGACGTCGAATCCGGGTCGCTGACGAGCACCGTCGTCCTCTTCGACATGGACGCCCCAGGGGCCCTGGGTCGCTTCTCGGTCGTCGAGGAGACCGCCCGCCCGCTCGAGCGGCCGCTCTGGGTGCCGATCGCCCTCGCCGGGGCGGCGCGGTACCGCCTCGGCGACCCGATCGCCATCCACACCTCCGCCGGCACCGCGACCTTCCACGTCGCCGGGTTCATCGAGAGCACCTACAGCGGAAGCCCGGGCATGGGCCTGTTCCTCATCGGCCAACGGCACACCGATGCTGCCGCGAACCCTGGCCCCGGGTTCGGATCCGGCCTGCTCGTCAAGGTCGACGCCGGCGGCTCCTCCTCGGCGGCCACGTCCGCCGTCGAGTCGGCGCTGGTGTCCGCCCACTCCGCCGGCTCCGCCCGGCCCGCCGGCCTCGCCCGGCCCGCCAGCCCGGAACCGGCCACGGCCGTGCGGGTGGTGTGGATGCTCGGGCTCGACTTGTTCCAGAAGGCCGCGACCACGTCGACCACGTTGTTCGTCGCCATCATGATCGCGTTGGCCCTGATCATTCTCGTCGTCACGGCGATCGTCATGCGCTATCTCCTCGGTGCCCTCATCACCACCGACATGCCCTCGATCGGGAGCCTGCGGGCCGCCGGCTTCACGACCGGGGCGGTCATGGCCGCCGTGGTCGGGTCTTCGACGCTCGCAACGGCTGTCGGTGCCGTCGCCGGAGTCGGGGTCTCGTATGCCGTGCTGCCGGCCATAGCGGCCACCTTCCAGGAGCAGAGCGGCATCGTCTGGGACCCCTCGTTCGCCCCGGTGCCGCTCGTCGCTGTGGTCGCGTTGCTCGTCGGCTTCATGGCGCTCATCTCCTTCGTCACGGCCCTGCGGGTGCGCCGGGTGAGCACGGTGGCAGCGCTGCGCGAGGGCCTGCCCACCCATTCGTTCCGGACCACCCGGTTCCCGCTCGATCGCGCCCGGGGGCCGCTGCCCATGCTTCTCGGCCTCAAGGCCTCGCTGCGGCACCTGCCGCAGACGCTCGTGGTTGGGGTGACCATCGCCACCGCGACGTTCGCGGCCGTCGTCGGCCTCAACCTCACGGTGGCCCTTCTCGGGGATCCCGACCGCTCCACCCGGCTGCTCGTCGGGCAGGTCGAGGATGTCTCGGTGGTCGCCAAGCCCACGGCCGACCTTGACGCCCTCGCGCACCGCATCGAGACGATGCCGCACGTCACGGCGGTCTTCCCCGCCTCCAACGTGGTGCGCACGCTTCAGGGCACCGCCACCCAGTTCCTCGTCACCGACCGACCCGAACTGTGGCAGGAGAAGACGCTGTCGACGGGCCGGCTGCCGCGGCATACCAATGAGGTTGCTCTCGGGGTAGGGGCGGCGGACCGGTTCGGCGCCGACGTCGGGGACACCCTCACCCTCGACCTGGGTGCCGGTTCGCACGGCTACGTCGTCACCGGGCTGCTCTCCACCGGGCGCACCCTCGGTCAGGTAGTGCTCGTCACCACCGGCGGCTTCCAGCAATTGGTCCCGGGGTTCACCCACGAGCAGTTGGCCGTGATGGCCGACGACCGGCCCGCCGTGGTCGCCGCGATCGGTGCGTCGTTCGCCGATGAGGTCGACCGTGTCGTCGACGTGCGCGGCGACGTGCTCTCCCAACTGCGGGGGTACCTGTCGGCGGTTCCGCTGGTCCGGGCCACGGTCCTGGGCCTCACGGGCGCGGTCACCGTCCTCGTCGTCACGCTCGTCGTCGGTGGCCTGATCGTCCGGTCCCGGCGCACGCTCGGGGTGAGCAAGGCCTTCGGGTTCACCCAGCGCGACCTCATGCGGCAGGTCCGGTGGACTCTCATGCCCGCCGTGGCCGGCGGGGTGGTGCTCGGCGCGGTCGTGGGCGCGGTCACGCTGCAACCGCTGGTGCGCTTGCTGTTCCGGCCGCTCGGGCTGGTGGCCGAGGTCACGCCCGAGGCGTGGCTGGTCGTCTGCGTCGGTGTGGGGGTGCTGGTGCTCGCGTGGCTCGTAACGTGGGTCGCCGGTTCGCGGATGCGCCGCATCAGCGCTTACTCCCTCGTGACCGAGTAGCGCTCGCCCCACCGGTCACTCTTTTCCCGCCTGAAGTGCCTAGCGTCCACTTCGCACCCCGACTGTCGGGGTGCGAAGTGCCCCTTTCCCACTGCAAGTCCGGCTGATATCTGAACGCAGCGGCACCGGCGCAGGCGAGCGGCTCCCCCTTGGCGGCAGCGGGACACTGCGATTGGGGTCTCGTGCGCGGCTTTCGCCGAGTTGCTCGTGCCGCGAATGCCGCGGTGCGGGTTCGGGATCGTCGCGTTCACCCGGGATGTGGCGCGCGACGGCTCGCTACGTATGCCGCGCTGATCCTGGCGAGGCCACGCTGCTGTTTCGGGCAGGAACTGGGCTGGGGCGGACCATCGTCGAGGCGTGCGGCAAGGCCCGTCTTGATGCTGGCTACCGCGCAGTAGGCGGGGTGCTCGCCCCATCTTGCGTAGCATCGGGGGTCGCAAACCGTGTTCGGCGCGGCGGTGTGTGCGGGCTCGGCGGTGGGGCCGGGGCAGCGGGGACGCGCTCGAGGTCGGGCATGGTGGTGCTGGGGCGTGTTGGTCCTCCTGCGCGCAGAGCGGGGAGCCGGGTCTCGTGGTCGGCAGTGGCAGTCGTGGCCGGCGCCTGGGTGACCCAACCGCGAGTGCTGTTGGCGGGCGCGTTAGGCGGCGTCGAGGTGGATTTCTAGGGAGCTGTTCGGGGTCCAGATGATGTCGACGAGGGTTGATAGCGGGGGCCCCTTGTCGTCAGCGACGGTTGGTGGTGGGGTTGCGTGGGAGCCGGGGCCGAGTAGGGGTGGTGGGCTGGTGTCGTCGGCCAGACCAGGCGGCGGGGGCGGGTGCCAGCCCGGACTGGGGATACCGGGTCCGTCCTCAGCCTTGTCGTCTGCGAGATCAGGGGGTGGTGGGTGCCAGCCGGGTCCGAGCAGGGGTGGTGGGCTGGTGGTGTGGGTGTGTCCGGTGGGGGTGGTCCAGGTGACACGCCGGGTG
>JAKOPT010000050.1 GCA_029778715.1 Actinomycetes bacterium
ACGCCCTCGGCCGTGTCGAGGTCGCGCACGATCGCGGTCGGGACGTCGCCGCGCTTCACGGCCTCGCTGAACAGGGCGCGTCCGGCCTTGCCCGACCCGCCGATGATGCCGATCTTCATCTGATCGCCCCTTTCCCGTGTGCTCGAAAGCTACCCCACTTGGCGAGTCGCTGTGGACGTTGCCTGCGCCGACAGGAAAGGGCCGCCCACCTGGTGGTGGACGGCCCCTCGTGGTGCTGCGTCAGCGTTCGCGCTCGTTCCCAGAACCGTCCGCCTTCGGCACCGCCGAACCCGGACCATACGGAGCGGCGACCGCCTCCTCCGCGGACGCGTCGCCTGGCACGTCGACGAGCGTCTCCTGGACCGGAGCCGCCACCGGCGCGACGGCAGCTGCCGCGACCACAGGCGCTACGACGGGTGCCGCGACGACCGGCTCAGCGACGCGAGCGGCGGCGTCCGGCCTCGGCGTCCGGATGTAGTGCGCGTAGCCGGCGTCCTTGGCAGCGGACTCGTCCGTGAACCAGATGTCGGCGCGCGCGCGACCGAAGTCGGCGTCGCTGTCGAGCAGGTAGAGCTTGGCCAAGCTGTCGCCCTTGACCTCGTAACCCTCGGGCGACGAGCCGTCGGCCGGTGCCGGCACGGACGCGGCACGCCGCACGGCCGCCGCTGCTCCCGCTCCGACCAGGCCGGCAGCCACCGACGCCTCGGCCACCGGCAACGGCGCCACCTCGACCTCGGGCTCGGCCGCGGCCACCACGCGCTCCTCGACCGCGTCCACGACCGGCTCGGGCTCCTCCACTGCATCGACCGGCGCGGGCTCGTCGATCACGTCCGAATCGTCGATCAGGTTCGCCGGCTCGGGATCGAACAGGTCCAGGCCGACCGACGTGTCCTCGTTGGCCCATTCGGCGTCGTAGTCCACCCCGGACGCCACGGGCGTCGGGTCGGCGTACTCCACGGCACCCGCGGCCGCGTCCACGACCGGGGACGCCTCGACGGCAACGGCAGGCGCTGCGGCGTCCACCTCGTCAACCTCGGAGACCTCCGAGACCTCGGACGCCCCAGCGAGCTGACTCGCGGCGGCCTCCAGGCGGTGGGCCCAGTCGTACACCGGCGCCGCGGCGACGGGATGAGCGACCTCAGTCACGACCTCCGGAGCGACCTCAGGAGCATCCACGTGACCGGACGCGGCGGCTCCGACCAGTCCGGCGCCACCAGCGGCACCAGCCACCCCGGCGACACCCGCGGCGGCGTCCAAGCCCGTGCTGACCGGACGCAGGATCGGCACCTCACGGACGACCTTGCGCACGACGAGGAACCAGGTGAGCGCGAACCCGATGAGCAGCGCCAACAGCACCAGGAAGGGGTTGATGTTCATCAGTTGACTCCCTTTCGGGCGAGGTCGGCGAGGGCCTCATGTTCGGACGA
>JAKOPT010000051.1 GCA_029778715.1 Actinomycetes bacterium
AGCTGGAGCCCGTTGGCGCCGAGGCCGACCGCATAGTCGAGCCAGGAGATCAGGGAGCCGGGGGTCGGCGCTTGGTTGGGGTGTGCCAACTCGTTGAGGTGGTCAGCCGTCGGCCGGATCGAGGCACCCACGAAACCGAGCGGGTAGACGTGCCACCAGATGGCGTGGTCGAGAAGCGACATCCCGTCATCCTGCCAGCGCCAGGGTGGCGACGTCCCGGTCCACCATCTGACGCACAGACCCTGCAGGGTCTGGACTCCGTGGTGTGTGGGTGGTGGACATTGAGTTGGTCGCCGAATGGCTCGCCGAGGTGCGCGCTTACCGACTGCGCGAACTGCGCGAAGCCGCTGGGCTCACCCAAGCACAGTTGGCCGAACGCATCGGCGTCGGGCAACGTCAGGTGTCGAAGATCGAGAACGGTGATCTGGACAACGCCAAGTTCAGCACCATCCGCCACTACCTTGAAGCGATCGGCGGCGGCATGGCCATCGAGTACGTCATCGGCGATGAGAGAATCCAGGTCGCCTGACCCAACGCAGGGTTAGGCGACGGCCACCCCCGGGGCCGTGTCCAACCTGGTGCCAGGTTGACGATGACGTGGGCAAGCGCCGTCGGGGCGATGCTCCCAGTTCGGTGCCCAGCGGCATCCAGGCGCGCGTCGCGGGTCGTCACCGCCCTCGCGGGGTCGTGACCCTCTGAGCAAGTCACGGGGTCGGCCCGTGGCACCTGGCCGAGCGGCGGCAGGAGGGGTGAATTTTCCGCGTACTTCAGGTACGTAGTGCGTACCTGAAGTACGCGGTTTCCACGGGGGAGTATGGAGCTTCAAGAGCGTTGCGAGGCCTTGGACGGCATTCCATTTCACGTGTGGACGCCCAGCCGAGCGCCCCAGGCCGAGTCTCGACGCCCTGGGCACCAGGTCAGGCGACGGCCACACTCGCGGCCATGGCCAACCCCGATGCCAGGTTGACGATGACGTGGGCAAGCGAAGTCGGGGCAATGCTCCCCGTTCGGAGTCGCACCCACCCAAGGATCACCCCGGTGACGGCCTGAGTGACGACGAGCGGAGCCAACGCCGTGTTGACCGTCAGCAGGGCCAGGTGGGGCAGCGTGAAGACAACCGCCTGGATGACCACTCCCGCGACCGCTCCCCAGCGCCGTTCAGCCAGGCCTTGGAGGAATCCGCGGAAGAAGACTTCCTCACCCACCGCCCGCAGGGCGACCATCAGGCCGCCGAGCACGCTGGTGATGGCTCCCGTCGTGCCCTGCGCTGTCATCACCTCCGGCGGAACGCCCCGCAACGCCAGCCAACCGAGTCCGGCACCCACCGTGGCGGCGCCAAGTCCGAGGCCCCAGCCCCGTGCAGTCGGCCACACCAGGGCCAGGACCCGCTGCCAATCACTCGTCTTCCCACGTTTGACAAGGGCGTAAATGAGGGACGGAATGGACAGCAGGACGAACTCGATCACGCGCCCAACCTGCCAGTCACGTGGTCAACAAGCCGACAATTCCGTCATTTGTCACACCGCTCACTGCTCAAGCAGGCCCGCCGCTCGGGCCAACGCCACGGCCTCGCCGCGAGAGGCTGCGCCGAGCTTGGCCAGGATGTTCGACACGTGCACGCTGGCTGTCTTAGTGCTGATGAACAGCGCGCACCCGATCTCGCCGTTGGACCGGCCCTCGTCGAGCAGCCTGAGCACCTCGGTCTCTCGCGCGGTCAGAGCCGACGTCGCAGGCGAGGGGGTATGCCGCGGAGCCAGGTGGGCGAGCACGGCGAGCAAGGGAGCCGCACCCAGGCGCTCAGCAGTCTCGCGAGCAGCGGCAATGGCAACGCCAACCTCAGGGTCCCCCGCCGCAACGAGCACCTCCGCCAGCCTCGCCCGCGAGCGCGCCACCTCATAGACCTCGCCGTACTCAACAAAGAGCTCAACCACCCCGCGGGCGTCCTCGACAAGCGTCTGCAGCGGCATACCGTCGCCGGCGATCCAGTGGGCGCGCCGCTGCTCCGCGATGACTCGGGCCTCCCACGCGCGGCCCTCGACGCTCGGCGGAAGGAGCAGCGAGTCACCACCGCCCGCGCTCGCACGCCGGTGCCAGATGGGCGTCTCGTCGTTCGGAGCGAGCACCTCGCCGCCACCCCAGACTGCCGCGGCCTCGGCCGCGAGCCGGTCGACGTGATCGAGCAGGACGCTCCGGCGCGCGGGTGGCTCGCCGCGAAGGGCGGTGCCAAGGTGCCCGATAGCCAGAGCGGCAAGGCGCACCTCGGCGCTGACCTGGCCCACGCCCCACATCTCCCGCAAGACGCTCACGACCTGGGCGTGCAGGGCCAGCATCGCCTCGACGTTGCCATGGCGCCCAAGGACGTCGATCGCCGCCGCGCCGGACTGCACCGCGATGCGGCCGTCATCGGACCACCACGGGCGAGTGGCGAAGAGGACCTGCTCAGCGGTCACGCCGCCGCGCCCGACGAGCACGCCCACAGCGGCCGCGTCGATGGATGCGCGGCCCGCGGACGGCATACCCTCGTCGGTCGCGTGGTCCGCGAGCCGCAACGCGAGGTCCCAGTCGCCCATCTCGTATGCCGTCGTCACCGCCAGCGCGCGGGCGTCGACCCCGAATGCCGACCACTCGAGCCCCGCGCGCCGCGCCTCGGCGAGGGTGCGCTCGAACGCCGCAAGGGCGGCGACGTGGTCACCCTGTCGGTAGTGCACCAAGGCGAGGATGTGCATCGCGCGCAGCAGCGCAAGGTCAGGGGCGGTGGTCCATGCGGCGAGGGCCACCTCGAGCCGGCGGATCGACTCCCCCGGGTCGCCCGCAGTCTCGCTGAGGCGGGCCAGGGTGGCGGCGAGGTCGGTGCGGTCAACTGTGAGGTCATGCTCGACGGCCAGGCCCATCGCCTCGTCGGCGATGCCGAGCGCCTCTGCAGCGCGGCCAACTTCCGTCAACGCGTCGGCTCGACGGGCGAGCAGATAGACCCGCAACCGCACCGGGGCGGCGTCGTCGATGAGTCGGAGGGCCTCCTCGGTGAGGGCCAATCGGTCGACCTGCTCCTCGGTGAGCCGGGTCGCAAACGCGAGAGTCCCGAGCAACTCCGCCCGCTCGTGCGCCGTGGGTGCCTCAGTGGCGAGCGCGGCCCGCAGCAGCGCCACCGCCCGCATCGTGCGCCCGCCGCCGTTGGCCGCGGCTGCCGCGCGCAGCGTGAGTTCGACGGTGGGAGCCCGCTCCGACTCGGCCAGCGAGAGTGCAGTCTCGTAGTGCGCGAGGGCTTCGGCGGGACCACCCATCCGCTGGGCTGCCTCGCCGGCGCGCACTGACGCGTCGAGGGCCACGGACCGATCGCCAGAAGCGAGGGCGTGGCGCGCGAGGTCGGCGGCCGTGCCGAGACTCGCGTCCGCGAGCAGTGCCTCGGTGCAGGCCCGATGCAGGTGGAGCCGCTCGGTCGGCAGCAGATCGTCGGTCACGGCCTCGGCGAGCAGCGCATGCCGGAACTCATAACTGTCCTGCCCGCACGGCTCCAGCACGTGGCGCTCGATGGCGGCGCGAAGGGCGCTGCGCAGCGTGCCCGCGTCGACGCCGGCGACCTGCTCAAGAAGGTCGTGACGCACCCGGCGACCGATGACCGCCGCGACCCGCACCACGGATTGGGCGTCGTCGTCGAGGTGCTCGATCCGGGCGAGAAGCAGCCGGGTGAGGTCGCTGGGATCGGCGCCACCAGCCTGCGCTGCTGTGGCCAACTCCTCAGCGAAGAAGGCGTTCCCCTCCGCCCGGCGCGCGACCTCCTCGACCACGCGCGGCTTCAGGTCGGAGCCGATCCGACGCACGATGCTGCGCAGGTCGGCGTCCGGCAGGGGGCCGAGCTCGATGCGAGCGAGGGCGGGCAGCCGCGACCACAGCGCGAGGGCGCTCACGAGGGGGTGACGGCGGTGGATGTCGTCGCTGCGCCAGGTGACGAGCAGGCCCACGCCATCGGGGCTGCCGCGCGTGAACAGCAGAGTGAGCAACTCGCGGGTCGACTCGTCGGCCCAGTGAACGTCCTCGACGACGACGAGCACCGGCCCGCGGCGACCGAGGGCGGCGAGCGCGCCGTGCACCGCCTCGACGAGATCGGCGCGCCCGATGTTCCCGCGCACCCCGCCCGCCAGGCGCGGCACGAGGGCGACCAGGCCCGGGTATGCCGCGACCAACTCGTCGACGAGGTCGCGGTCCCGGGCGTCCAGGCTCGCCAACATCTCGACGAAGGGGAGGTAGGGAAGGGTCGTGCCGGCCTCGCCGACGCAGTGCCCGACGAGGACCAGCCGTTGGGCGGCGTCCTCGATGAGCCGGCTGACCACGGCGGTCTTGCCGATGCCCGCGTCACCACCGAGCAGGACCGCACCGCCGCCGCTCTCGTCCCAGCCGAGCGCGGCACGGACGCGACCCAGCTCCTCGTGGCGACCCACGAGCGGGGAGGGTGAAGGCGGCACAGTCCCGATCATGACACCCGAGGAGTCCCCCAGCGTGGTCACAGTTGGCGCGGGCAGACGGCCGCACCAGGTATGCCGCGCACCGCACCGCTGCGGGCTGCAGCGCCGCTGCCCGATGAAGCCGCAGTGCTGGACGGCGAAGCCGCGCTGCCGCCCAGCAAGCGAGCGAGGTAGGCCACCAGCCGGCGTGCACCAAGCGGGCGGTCCGCCCGGTCGGCCCGGTTGGCTTGGTTGGCTTGGTTGGCCCGGTCGGAACGCAGCCGGTTGCTCGTGCGGGTGCCGTGCCGGTCGACTCCAGACAGTTCGTAGCGCCGGTCGATCTCGGCCTGGACGATCGACGGGTAGTCGTGCAGGGTCATGGCTCCTCCTTGTCGATGTCGGCGGGTGGTCCTGCCGACATCGACAAGATTCGTTCGCTGAGGTGCCGACCCACATCTGGCGAAAGGCGTATCTCGACCCGGGCGGTTGGGCCTGAGGTACCTCATTTCCCCACCAAGCGCTGCGCCCCCTGACGAGGGCCACGTCTCGATAAAGGTCGGTTGCGATGTGGACCGGGCGAACGCGGACCGGCGTTGGCGAGGAGGATCAGACCGGGATCGAGCAGTTCCCTTGCATGTAAGGAGTCCCGACGAGGGTTCCATCCGCGGAGATGCGGGACCGGCCGTCCTGCCATCCGACGATCGTCCCGTCCGGGCTGGTGAAGGTCCAGGTCCAGTCGACCCCGCGGTTCCAGACGTAGCGGTAGTACTCGTCGACCCTGTGGGAGTAGCCGGACATGGTCACCGTCTTCGTCGGGTCGGACTGCGACACCAACGTCACCGCTTCCGGCGTCGTATAGCGGATGTAGGTCACCCTCAGCGGGCTCAACGACCTCATCGTGGCGGTGTCGGTGAGCTGGCCGGAAACGGCCACGAAGGTGACCCCGTCACACGTGGTGGTGGTGCCGATGGCGGAACGCGTCGTGACCCCGAGCTCGTAGGGGGGGACGGGTGGCGGAGCGGTGGCCGCCTGGGCTGGTGCCGGGACGAAACAGACCAGGGCAACCACCGCGGCAACCGTTGCGGCCAAGGTGTGGCGCATGAGAACTCCTTTGGGAGAGAGACCCGTGGACACGGGGTGAAACTGGGATGGTCATAGGTGGCACGTACGCCCGGCCCGCGACCTCTTGCGCGCCGCAGCCCGGGCCCGCAGGATCTGGGCGTCCTCGCTCGGCACGTCGCGGACCTGCAGGATCTCTGTGCTCATGACTCTAGCCAGCGTGCCTGAAGAATGACTGCGCAAGCCCCGGGTGCCCTCGCTCCGGGGTCAGGTCTCACGACGGTGGTCTCGTCACCTCACGTCGTGCGTGCGGCTCGCTCGCTCGTCGCGGTATCGGCTGGGAGGAATGCCCACAAGGGTGGTGAAGTCGCGGGTGAAATGCGACTGGTCGTACCAGCCGTGGCGGTGGGCGAGCTCGGTGAGCGAACCCGCATACCCGCCGTCGATCGCGGTGACGACGTCGTGCATCCGGTAGCGGGCCAGCACCCACTTCGGCCCGACCCCCACGTAGTGCATGAACCACCTCTGCAGCGTGCGGCTGGTCACGTGATGGCGGTGCTCGACCTGCGTCACGCTGACGAGCTCCCGATCAGCGAGCATGTCCGAGACGATCGCGAGCAGCGCGCCATAG
>JAKOPT010000052.1 GCA_029778715.1 Actinomycetes bacterium
GTCAGCCAGATGACGGCGCATTTCCCGGTCGCTGGCACCGTGACGGGCGTGTCGGTCGCCGTCGGTGACATCGTCACGGCCGGCCAGGCGCTCGCGACGCTGGACACGGGCCCGCTCAACCAGGCCGTCCTCGATGCCAAGTCCACCCTTGACCAGGCCAAAGCCACGCTGGCCAACGACACCACGACGGCGTCGTCGAGCTCGTCGAGCTCGTCCGCCTCGTCGTCCGGCACGAGCTCCAGCAGCCCGACGTCAAGCAGCAGCCGCACAAGCGCCTCCTCGAGCCCGTCGACCAGCGCAGGCGGCGGTGGCGGTGGCGGTGGCCAGAACCAGACGACCAGCGCGCTGGCCGCCGTGGCCGCTGCCCAGGCGTTGGCCAAGACCGCCTGCGCCCCGGTGTTGCCCGTCGCGACGGCCACTCCGACGAGCGTGCCGACGAGCACGGCCACCTCGACGAGCGTGCCGACGAGCACCGCGACCTCGACCGCCACGTCCACGCAGACGGCGACCTCGACCGTCACCTCGACCACGACGACCTCGCCCCCGACGGCGCAGGAGATTGCTGACTGCCTGGGTGCGCTCAGCGCGGTGACCGCGGCTCAGCAGGCGGCCGGCGTCGCACTCACCTCGTATGCCGGTTCTCTCAGTGCCGCCGCGGCCCAAGCCGCCGCCCAAGCGGCTGCGCAAGCCGCCGCCCAGGCTGCGGCCCAGGCCCAGGCGGCCGCCCAGGCCAAGGCGGCTGCCGCTGCGGCCCAACAGGCCGCCGCCGCCGTTCGTAGCTCAAGCGGGACCGTGTCCGAGGCCAAGCTCATCACCGACCGAGCCAACGTCACCAACGCCGAGGCAGCCCTGGTGAAAGCCCAGGCCAACCTCGCGGCCGCCACACTCACGGCCCCGATGGCCGGGCGGGTGGGTTCGATTGCATGGGCCGTGGGCGACACCGCGACGGCCGCGAACGGCATACAGATCGTCGGATCCGGTGCCGCGAAGGTGACCATCCAGGTGCCTGCCGCCAACCTCGCGGCGATCGCCGTCGGGCAGGCCGCGCGCGTCACGGTCACCGGCATTCCGCTGATGGACGGCACCGTCTCGCAGGTCGCGTTGCTGCCCACCAGCACGACGGGCTCGTCAGCCTCGACGTATGCCGTTGACGTCCTTGTCCCCAACGCCCCCGACGCGGTCGGCACGGGCGGCAAGGCATCCGTCGCCGTCGTCACAACCAAAGTGGACGGCGTCCTCACCGTGCCCGCGTCGGCAGTCACGGGGGTGTCGA
>JAKOPT010000053.1 GCA_029778715.1 Actinomycetes bacterium
GGAACTGAACGGCATCCTGTCCGAGATGATGGCGCTGGAGGAGGCACCGGCCACCGACGTGGAAGCCAAGGGGTTCTGGGGTGTCATCTCGCGACTCATGGACGGGGGCTGGCGCGCCAGGCGTCGGCGCGGTCGAGTTGGGCGTTGAGGTCCGCGGCAGAGATCTCGGACGGCGTCATTGCTCGACGTTCGATGGCTTCCGCGGATCGCCGCTTCGTCGGCGTAGCTGACGGTAGCCGTCATGGGAGTTCCTTCGTCTCGCAGGGCCAGACAGGGCCGTCGGCGAAGGTGATCGCAGGAGGCCACGACACGGGCGTGTGTCTGGCGGAAATCCTGCGAGGCGAGCACCTGGCTCGCTAGAGGATCGAAGACCTCGATCCCTTCGGAGCCCGAGGCTCCTAAACATTGGTTTCCGCGCCCGACCTTACCAGCGCGAACAGCAGGCACCAGGGCGGCGGTGGGTGTCGCACGCGCACCTCCAGGGCAACAGCCCAGGAGGTCCAGATGCCCACGTTCGACGATCCCGTTGCCGATGCCGCCGAGGCGTCCGAAGCCCTCCGAGGGCTCGCACACGCAAGCCGCACCTTCAGCCAGCCCGCCGAGATGTACGGGGTGATCGGTGATCTGTCCTCGGGTATCCGGTCGCTGCGGCAGTCGCTGGAGCAGATCGCCGACGTCCACGAACGCAAGGCCGCTCATGCGTTCCACGACGACGGCGACCACGACGCTGGGGTGCGGGACGCGCTCGCAGCGGCGGAGGAACTGCGCCAGTGCGCGCTGTTGGTCGACCGGGCCTACGACCGGCTCGCTGAGGGGTTCATCGCTGCGGGCCGGATCGCCTGGCACCCCGAACCCGCACCCGAAGCGGAGCAGCCCGCGCGGCAGTGGATCAGCGTGGTGTTCCTCCAAGGCGACGAGGCCGATGAAGTGCTCGGCCTGATCGACGCCCAGGGCACCGACGCCGCGATCGAGCACCTGACCGGCTACGACTACGGCGACGAGACCGTCGAAGCGGCGATCGCCAACGGGCACGTCTACGACAAGCCGCAAGCTGGCGCGTTGGACCGAACCGCGACACGGGACGTGTACACCCTGACGTACAGCACGTTCCTGGGGCATGTCGGTCTCTACCGCGAAGCCAACGCGCTACCGGACCCGGCGTTGCTGGGCATCGACACCCCGATCAACGTCGGCCCTGCGGCCGACGCCACGGCGGCGGCGACCGAGTCGGCACCTGCGCGACGCAGCGCCGGACCGGCCGGCCGCGACTGGTTCGCCGGCCCCGCCGGTGGCGAGGCCGCAGCTCGTCGGGGGTTGTCGTTGTGAGCGAGCGAGAGAGGCTGCACACGGCGGTACTCGTCGCGCCAGCGTCAGAGCGGCGCAAGCACCGCAAGCAACGCCGCCAGGCCGCCGCGCGGCTCGTTGCTGAACAACGCCGCACCGAGACCGCCGCCGCAAAGGCGAAGGCGGAGGCCGACCGCGCGGAGCGGCGTGCGACCAGCTTCCTGCCGAAGGCCGGCGAACCCGGACCAGCCGCGTTGAGGTCACCGGGCAGGTTCCGGCTGCCCCGGCATCAAGACACTTCCGCAACCCTGGCCGGCGCGTACCCGTTCGTCGCTGAAGGCGGCCTCGGCGCCGACGGGGTGTTCGTCGGCCAGGACCTGTACTCCGGCGGCAGCTTCGTTTACGACCCCTGGGTCTTGTACGCCAAAGGCATCATCACCGCACCCAACATCGTGTTGGCCGGGATCGTCGGCTCCGGGAAATCGAGCCTGGCGAAATCGCTGTATACCCGCTCGTTGCCATTCGGACGCAGGGTGTACGTGCCAGGCGACCCGAAAGGCGAACACACCGCGGTCGCCAACGCCGTCGGCGGACGCGCCATCGTCCTGGGCCACGGACTCAACACCCGCCTGAACCCGCTCGACGAGGGCCACCGGCCCAGCGGCCTGTCGGACGAGCAGTGGGCCTCCACCGTCGCCGCCCGCCGCCGCGACCTGATCGGCGCACTCGCCGAAACTGTCCTGGCACGCGGCTTGTCGCCGCTGGAACACACCGCGATCGACATCGCCCTGACCCAGACGGTGCGGGAGAACCAGGTACCGATCCTGCCGATGGTCGTCGACCACATCCTCAACCCCAGCACGGTCGCCGACGGCAGACTGGCCGAAGACGGCCGACTCGTCGGCCACGCGCTACGCCGCCTGGTCGCCGGCGACCTCGCCGGGCTGTTCGACGGCCCTTCCACCGTGGCGTTTGATCCCAGCTTGCCGATGATCTCCCTGGACCTGTCTCGGGTCACTGAGAACTCGACCTTGATCAGTGTGTTGATGACGTGCTCGTCGGCGTGGATGGAGTCGGCGCTGCTCGACCCGAACGGTGGGCAGCGGTGGGTGATCTACGACGAGGCATGGAGATTGATGAGCCATCCCGCGCTGTTGCGGCGGATGGACGCCCACTGGCGACTCGCCAGGCACTACGGCATCAGCAACATGCTGATCTTCCACCGCCTCGGCGACCTCGACAACGTGGGCGACCAAGGCTCCGCCATGCGCTCCCTGGCCAACTCACTACTTGCGAATGCCGAAACGAGAGTGATCTACCGGCAAGAGTCCGACCAACTGGGCCCAACTGCGACCGCGCTCGGTCTCACCGGCACCGAACAACAACTCCTGCCGAACCTCGGCGTCGGCCAAGGCCTGTGGCGGATCAAAGCCCGCAGCTTCGTCTGCCAACACCAACTCCACCCCGCCGAACTCACGCTGTTCGACACCAGCAGCCGCGCCTCAGGCAAGAGCTAGAAGTCCGCATCCAGTGGAAGGAACATCCCGATGAGCGATACCCAGATTCCCCGCTTCCGGCTCGAAGGCCCGGCCGACATTGCCCAGTTCGTGCCCTACTTGATCGGCTTCACTCCCGAGGAATCGCTGGTGATCGTCGTCATGGACGACAACCAGGTTCAGGTGACGGCCAGAGCCGATCTTGCCGAGGTGCGGCAACGAGGAGCGGTCGAGGACCTGCTGGATCGCATCTGGGCACGGTTCCCGACCGCCGACGCGATGCTGATCGCCTACACGCAACACCTGGAGGAGGGCTTGGCGCTCCTGGAACGCAGCGCCGACCACCTTCCCGTCGCGGTGCTGCGGCAGACCATGCTCGTCAACCAGGACACCTGGCGCCTTCCCGACGGCACCCACGGCCGGCTCAACCCATCGAGCCGAATCACCGCCGAAGCCGCCGACCACGGGCTCCGAAAGTTCACCCGCCGCGCTGACCTTGAAGGATCGTTCGCCAGTGCCCCAGACAGCCCCGAACTCGCCAAGGCAGTCCGGGCGGCACTCAGCGATCTCCCGCGACACCGCGACCTTCCCACACTCCTGGAGCACACTCGTGATCTGCTCAGCCGCAACTTGAGCACGCGCGCACCCTTCGGCTCCGGTCGGCCATCGGTGATGATGAGCACCGCGGACGCCGTCCAGCTGGCCCATCTGGTGAAGGACCGGCACGCGCGCGACCTCGCCCTGGCGTCGATCACCAAGGCCAGCGCACCCCGGCATCTGGCGCTGTGGAGCGAGGTGCTGAACCGCACCCCCAGCAGCCTGGCTGAGGTGCCGGCAGTGATTGCCGGGATGGCGGCCTGGGTCGCGGGCGATGGCGCCAGCGCCAACATCGCCCTGACCCGCGCACAAGCCGCAGCCACCCGCCTCCGCGCGTCCGGACCCGCCGAGCTGCTGGGAGCTGTCATCGACCAGGTACTGCCGCCCTCGGCGTGGCCCTCGGTACGAGGCCGGATTCTGGAACACGCCGGCCAGGCCGTCCACCACACCCTCATCACACACATCCGCCCCGCGCGGACCACCACCGCAGCCGACGCGTTCACGCCCGAGCCTGGGCGCTCCCGTCCATCGACGCGCACCGGCCCGACGCTGTAGCCCCCCGACGCGCCGGTGCCGGCGCACCTGGTGGGCATGAAGAAACAGACGCTCGAACCGATTCCGGTCGTCATCCCGACCGTCGTGCTCCAGGTATCCGCCGATGGCACCGTGGACGCGACCATCGACGGCCACCCCCTGCCCGCACCCGAACAGGAGGGGGCGTGGCGGCGATCGTCGCTTCCGCAGATCGTCGACCAGGCCAGCGCCGAGCGGACCATCCCGGTGCGGATCGAAGTCCACGAGGTTGACGGCACCGTGTTCACCGACATCGTCCGCGCCCGCCCCGCACGCCAACCCGCCCCAACCGTCCAGAACGACCCCGAGCCGGGAACGCGACGCGGCCGACGCGCACTCCCACCCCGAGTTCCGCACCTCGTCGAGGTCAGCGGGGACGGGTTCGTGCCCGGCGAAGACGTGGCCCTCGCCGTCATCGTCGCCCACACCGACGCCACCGGAACCGGCGACGCCCGTGCCCTGCTCGATCTCGACACCCTGCCCGACGGCCCCACGCACGAGGCGATCCTGTTCGGCCGCATCTCCGGCACCCTCGCCGTGCGGCGGCTCCCATGACCCAACGACAAACCGGGAGCATGGGCGACGAACTCACCAACGCCGCCCTCATCGGCCTGATCGGCATCTTCTGCATCGGCCTCATCCTCCGCGCCGCAGGCACCATCACCGCGTTCATCACCGGAACACCCCAACCTGCCGCAGGCGCAGCCGGCGGTATCGCCGTCCTACTCAATCCCGCCGACCCTGCCACCGCGCTCGCAGCAGACGGGCTCGATCCGCTCGTCTACTGGCTGGTCAGCGCCGGCCTGCTCGGCGGGCTCACCACCACCGCTGTCTGGGTGTGGATCGTCCTGCGCCGCTATACGCGCAAGGCCGAGACCGACCCGCACCGGCTCGCCGGAACCGCCACCGCCCACGAGGTCAAGACCACCGCCTCCGCCAAAGCACTCCTGCGCCGCGCCAGCACCCTGCGACCCTCCCTGGAGTTGCCCACACCGCAGGACGTGGGCTACCTCCTCGGGGCCAGCCGCGGAACGAAGGTATGGGCATCCGTTGAGGACTCGATCCTGCTGATCGGCCCGCCCCGCTCCGGCAAAGGCCTCCATGTGGTCATTAACGCAATCCTCGATGCCCCCGGCGCGGTCGTCACCACCAGCACCCGACCCGACAACCTCACCGCCACCCTGAAAGCCCGACAACGCAAGGGAGGTCCGGTCGCCGTGTTCGACCCCCAGCGCCTGGCCGAAGGCGTCCCCGCCGGGCTGCGCTGGTCACCCGTTCGGGGCTGCCACGACCCCTTGACGGCGATGATCCGCGCCAACGGCCTCGCCGCCGCGACCGGACTGTCCGCGGGAGGGGTCGAGTCCGGCGGGTTCTGGGAGGGCAAGACCCGCACCGCACTCCAGAGCCTGCTCCACGCGGCCGCGCTCGACGGCCGCCCGCCGACCGAGCTGTTCAGATGGACCCTCGACCCCAGCGCCGCTTCCGAAGCCGTCGCCATCCTCAACTCCCACCCAAACGCCGCGATGGGCTGGGACGACTCCCTGGCCGCGATGATCGACGCCGACCCCAAGACCCGCGACAGCATCTGGCAAGGCGTCTCCCTCGCCCTCGCCGCCCTGGCCGACCCGCGCGTGCTCGACGCCGTCACTCCTGGCCCGGGAGAGACCTTCGACCCCGAGACCTTCCTCACCGAACACGGCAGCCTCTACCTCCTCGCCACTGGGGCCGGGGCCGGAGCCTCCGCCGCACTCGTCGCGGCGTTCGTCGAAGACCTCGTCGAAACCGCCCGCCGACTCGCCGCCCGCTCACCCGGAGCCCGGCTCGACCCGCCCCTGCTGCTGGCGCTCGACGAGATCGGGAACCTCGCGCCCCTGCCGTCCCTGCCGGTGCTGATGGCCGAAGGCGGCGGGACCGGGATCACGACCATGCCGGTCCTGCAATCCCTCGCCCAAGCCCGCGACCGATGGAGCGAACACCAAGCCGGCGCGATCTGGGACGCCTCGATTGTCAAGATCATCCTCGGCGGCGCATCCAACAGCCGCGACCTCCAAGACCTCTCCACCCTCATCGGAGAACGCGACGAATACACCGACTCAGTAACCCTCGGCGACCGCGGCACACGCTCCAACCAACGCTCCATCCGCCGCGTCCCGATCCTGCCACCCGACCGCATCCGCACCCTGCCGTTCGGTACCGGTATCACCCTGCTGCGCTCCGCGCCGCCCATCGTGACCGACCTTCGAGCGTGGCCGAACCGCCCGGATGCGACGCGGCTCCGTCACGACCGCGACGAACTCGAATCCCTCCTACGCCGCCCCTCCTGACACCCCGATACCTCTGGGACAACGAGCGCACCTGGCAGACACAGCGACCGCGAGGTGTTGGTCGCGCGAGGTGTGACAAGGAGACATCCCGATGGCTATCCAGACTCAGCAAGCGTTCTCGGGCTTCATCGCGTCCGATCCCCAGCTCTCCGAGACCGACAGCGGGGACGCGAGGCTCTACATGAAGGTCGGCAAGGAGCACTACCGGCAGGAGGACGACGGTTCCTTCACCCAGCTGGAGACGACCTTCCACCACCTGGTCGCGTTCAAGGCCGCCGCCGAACAGGGCCACCTGCGGCTGGCCAAGGGCGACAAGATCATCGCCGAGGGCTACGTGCGCGAGTACCGCTACCGCGACGCCAGCGGCCAAGCGATCGAGGGCGAGGAGTTCGTCGCCCGCCGGATCGGCCACGACCTGGCCCGCACCCGCTACGAAGTCGACCGCAGCGCTCGCCGTGCCACCGAACGCGACGCCGTCGCCTTCGAGTCCCCGGAACCGCGACCGGCCGCGCAGCCCGCGTCCGTGAGCATGTGACGAGGGCCGAGCGATGACCGACTACACGCCCGAACCCGACGAGCCCGGCACCCTCAACGACCCGCGTCAGCCTGGGGTGTTCGACCAGCCCGAACCTCCACGCCCGGTGAACTGGAACCTGCTGACCGCCCACGAACTGGAACAGGAATGGCTGGCGCTCAACGACTGGGTGGCATGGCTGCGCCGCACCTACGGCCTCCCCGCGACCGTGATCCCACCCTGCTGGCACCGGCACCCCGAACTGGTGTGGGAACTCTCCGCGCTCCACCTGCACTGGTTGTGCGCCTACGACCCCGACCAGAACGGGTCCGCGCCGTTGGGCTGGCACCGCGACTTCGCCGACGCCCGCGCCCGACTCCGGGACTGGGTCGCCACCTCCGGCACCCGCCTGGACCGTGACCGACCGACCCGCCAAACCAGCTGGCCCGGAGAAGACCCCGCACCACCGGTCGAGGATGTCATCATCACCGACCGCGCCGAGGACTTCGTCCAGTTCGTGTTCGACCAGGTCGCCGAACGGCAACGAGCCGAGGAAGCCTTCTACAGCACCCTCGACTACGACACCGGGGAACTGACATGACCCGCCCCAGCGGAAACCCGCCAGCCCGGATGCGCGACTACCGGATCGCCGCCGAACTCCGGGAAACCCCCGACCTTCACCGGCTCGCGCAGTTGTTCATCGGCATGGCCATGCAACGCGCAGAGCACGACCGCACCACCCGTCGAGCCGGCGGCAATGCTGGCCCGACCATCCCCATCGAAGTAGAATCGAGCACGCAACAAGCCAACGGCTGAACCTCGGTTCAGTCGTGGTGCGCAGTCATGTTTGGCCCATCGTGGCTTACCCGGCAGGCACAGGAGCCCGTCCGGGCCATGTTTTCCCGTTACGAGTCGCACCGCGCGAGCAGCTAACGCCGCTCGCGTCGGCACCACTCGTCCGGGAAGGAACAACGACGCATGACCATCACCCAACCACCCTCGACCGGTCGCCAGCGTGCCCGCGAAACCACCGTGCTCGCAGTGTCCTACCTTCGTGTCTCCACCAAGGAGCAAGCCGAACGCGGCGGCCGAGACGAGGGCTTCTCCATCCCCGCCCAGCGCGAGGCCAACCTCCGCAAGGCGCGCGAACTCGACGCGATCATCACCGAAGAGTTCGTCGATGCCGGCGAGTCCGCCCGCAAGGCCGATCGTCCCGATCTGATGCGGATGATCGAGTACGTCAAGACCCATGACATCACCTACTGCATCGTCCACAAGGTCGACCGGCTTGCCCGCAACCGAGCCGACGATGTGGCGATCCATCTGGCCTTGCAGGAAGCCGGGGTCATGCTCGTCTCCGCCACCGAGAACATCGACGAGACCCCTTCCGGGATGCTGCTGCACGGCATCATGTCCACCATCGCCGAGTTCTACTCCCGCAACCTCGCCAACGAGGTCGCCAAGGGCATGACACAGAAGGCGATCACCGGCGGCACCAGCGGCAAAGCCCCCATCGGCTACCTCAACGTCCGCAAGCGCGACGAGCTGGGACGAGAGATGCGCATCGTCGAGCCCGACCCCGAGCGGGCACCGCTGGTCAAATGGGCCTTCGAGGCCTACGCCACCGGTACGTACTCGACCATCACGCTGCGCGAAGAACTGATCGACCGCGGCCTGACCACGATGCCCACGCCCAAGCGCCCCGCCAAAGGCCCCGCCCTGTCGAGCATCCACCGGATGCTGACCAACCCCTACTACAAGGGACAGGTCACCTTCCGGGGAGCGACCTACGACGGCATCCACGAACCGCTGGTGTCCAGCGAAATCTGGTACCGCGTTCAAGCCATCCTGGGCGACCATCACCTCTCCGGGGAGAAGACCCAAGCCCACGACCACTACCTCAAAGGCAGCATCTTCTGCGGCGCGTGCGGCTCACGCCTGATCCTGTCCAACGCACGCGGCAGCAAGGACGTGATCTACCCCTACTTCCTGTGCTCAGGCCGACACACCAAGCGCACCGACTGCCAACGCAAAGCCATGTACGTTCCCGACATCGAAGCCGCCGTCGAGGACTACTACCGCACCATCCAGATCGAGCCTCACGTCGTCGACGCCCTCCGCGACCTCATCGGCAACCACTTCGACCATCTCCACGACATCGCACGAAGGGAACGCCAGGCATATCAAGCCGAACACGACGACCTAGCCCAAGAACGGACCAAACTGCTGCAAGCCCACTACGCCGGCGCCGTGCCCATCGACCTGCTCAAGACTGAACAGGACCGCATCGCTCGCCGCCTGGGGTTCCTGGAAGCACAGATCGACGCCGGAGACATCGAATACGACCGGGCCAAGGCACACCTGGACGACTGCCTGGCCCTCGCCGGAGACTGCCACGCGCTGTACCTGAGCATCGACGACTCGCTGAGGCGAACCGCCAATCAGGCCTTCTTCGACAAGCTCTACGTCACCACCGACGACCAGATCGACGGCCAACCCGGCGAGCCCTTCAACATCCTCTTCAACCCGGACGTGCAACGACTCGCCCTCCGCCCGAAGGCAGAGGACGAGTCGGGAACTCAAACATCGTCCGTCGTGGGTTTGAACGACGAACATTGGGTGGAGGTGGCGGGAATCGAACCCGCGTCCGATGACGTGATCCCAGGACTTCTCCGGGCGCAGTGCGCTATGGAGTTTCTCGGCCCCAGGGCTCGCGCGCACGCGTTCCCTGACAGGCCCAGTCGAGTAGATGTCCCACGCCGCCCCCCGACATGACGGCGCGGTGAGTTTCCTAGCTGACGCCAGGCACTGAGTCGGAAA
>JAKOPT010000006.1 GCA_029778715.1 Actinomycetes bacterium
GGGCGCTGTTGGCGTGCAGGCTCGCCATGCCGGGCAGACCACTGTTGAGGGCGATGAGCAGGTCGAGGCTTTCGGCCTGACGGACCTCGCCGACGATGATCCGCGATGGCCGCATCCGCAGTGCCTCCTTGACCAGGCGCCGCAGCGGCACCTCGCCGGTGCCCTCGAGCGAGGGTTGGCGGCATTGCATGCTCGCGACATCGCGGAGGGGGATCTTGAGTTCGAAGACCTCTTCGACGGTGACCACGCGCTCGCGCGGGGGAATGGCGGCCGCGAGGCAGTTGAGGAGGGTCGTCTTGCCGGCCTGGGTGCCGCCGGCGACGAGGATGTTGAGCCCGGCGGCGACCGACGCGTCAAGGAACCGGGCCGCGGCGGGGGTCAGGGTGCCGAGCCGGACGAGATCCTCGAGGCGGTCGGCGCGCACGACGAACTTGCGGATGTTGACGAGCCAGTCTTCACGGGTGATGTCCGGGATGACGACGTGCAGCCGCGACCCGTCGGGCAATGTGGCATCGACGAATGGCGAGGACAGGTCGACCCGGCGCCCCGAGGAGCGCAGCATCCGTTCGACAAGGTCACGCACCTCGTCGCGGGTCAGCACGGTGCTCGTCAACTCCGCCACCCCACCCCGGGCCACAAACACCCGGCTTGGCTGGTTGATCCAGATTTCCTCGATCTCGGGGTCATCGAGGTAGCGCTGCAGCGGCCCGAGCCCCGCGACCGTGTCCCACAACGCTTGGGCCGCGGTATCGACATCACCGAGGAAGGGCAGCCCACCGTGGAGCGCCCGTTCGTCGTAGTCGGCGACCGCCTCCCGGACCATCGCCCGCACCGCCACCGGGTCACGCGCCGGGTCGAGGCCGGAGCGTCGGATGAGCTCCTCGACCTCGTCCCGCACCGTGCGTAGGGCATCCATTCGCGCCACCTCCCATCTCATGCGCCGCCCGTCAGTACCTCCATGAAAGCAAACTCCGCGCGAACGCGCCGACCGTCATCCACAGGCCCGCTCGGACCTTTACTCCCCCTTTACCTTGACGGGCCCCGGGACCCGTCCGTGATCGCTCCGCCGGGGTGGGACCGCCCCCGCCAAGCCTGTGGATAACTCCTGCAGGCGATCGCCCGCTCGGCCTACGGTCCGGCCATGGACTTCGTCGTCACCCTCTGGGCCACGGGCGCGGCCGGATCGGCCACGGCGGCGTCCGGGGTCGACCTGCGGGTCACGGCCGGGCGGCCGGTCACGGTCGCCGAATTGGAGCCCTTGGTGGCGTCCGCCCTCGGTATGCCGCGCGCCACCCTGGCATGGCAAGGCACCTCCCTGCCCGCGGACTTGCGGTGTGGTCAGGCGCCACTTCGACACGGCGCCTGCCTCGACGTGTCGAGCCGGCCCCGCCCCGACCCAACGCGCCTTCGGCCCGCCGATCCCCCGCGAGCGCTCCCCACGACCTCCCGGGCCGCCGTTTTCGACCTCGCCGTCACCTCGGGGCCGGACTGCGGTCACCGGCGTCCCCTCGAACCCGCGGGCCTGATCATCGGGCGCGGCGGTCTTGCCGACCTCACCCTGGCCGACAGCGGCCTGAGCCGCCGACACGCCCAGGTGCGTCCCGCGGCCGACGGGGTGTGGCTCACGGACCTCGGCTCGACCAACGGCGCCAGCGTCGACGGCATACCGGTCGGGGAGGGTGGGATCCGGATCGACCGGTCCTCGACGGTCCGCGCCGGCCGCAGCACGATCCGCCTGCGCCGCCCGCTCGCCACCTCGACCCACGAGCCGACGCACGACTCCCCCTTCGTCGAGATCACCAGCGTCCCAACGGCATACCCCGAGATACCCCCGGTCACCCTGACGACCCCACCGGCTCCGACGCCCGCGACCCGGGCCGGCCTGCCCTGGGTCGCGATGGTCGTGCCGCTGCCGATCGCCGCCGTGCTCGCCGCATTCTTCGGGCCGCAGTTCCTCCTCTTCGCCCTCCTCGGCCCGGTCACCATGGGCGCGACCTGGCTCCACGAACGGCGGTCCGGTGGCCGCCGCTCCCGGGCCGAGCAGCGGGAGTATGCCGCGGCGCTCGCCGCCCACGACCGGGCCACCGAGCAGGCCCTCGCCGTCGAGGCCGCGGCCTGGGCGATCCGCTGCCCCGACCCGGTGGCCGTGCTCGACGCCGCCGCAGACCCCTGTGGCGCCGTGTGGCGAGCACCCGGCGCGGACGAACTGCGAGTGCGGATCGGCCTTGGCGAACCCGAGAGCGCGCTCGTGAGCGTGCAGGTCCGCGACCCTCGATCCGGGGACCGCCGTGAGCACCCCAGGCATGCTCAGGCACCCGTGGTGCTCGACCTCGTCGCGTCATCGGGCCTGAGCGTCGTGGGCGACCCGCCCCGGGTGGCGTCGGTGCTGCGCTGCCTCATCGGTCAGTTGGCGGTCGCCCACTCGCCCGATCACCTGCGCGTGCTCGTCGTCGGCGGCACCCCGTGGGCGTGGACCCGATGGCTGCCGCACGCGTGCGTCGAGGACGGGCGGCCCGTCCCCGTCGAGCGGCCCAGCGACCTCGACGCCGCGATCGCGGCATACCGGCCGGAGAGCGGCCGGCTCCTCATCGTGGTGCCCGACGATGACGTGCGCGACGAGGTGCGCATGGCCGCGTGGCGGCACGCCGCCGAGGACGCGTCCATCACGGTGCTCAGCGGATCGGCGCGCGACGGGGTCGGTGGGGCGAGGCTGCGGCTCGGGGACGACGCCGATGTCCTTGTGACCGAGGCGCCCACGTCAGTGGTCGCCGACGGGGTCGGACCGTGGTGGGCCGAACGACTGGCCCGCGCGCTCGCGCCGCTGCGCCCCGCGCGACCTCGCTCCGGGACCGGTGCCCTGACGGCCTGGTCGCTTCTCGATGGTGGGCACGGTGGCGGCGTAGCGGCCGGCCCTCCCCCAGGTCCCGGGCCCGACGAACGTCTGGTCGGTCGCACCCTTGCCCGTTGGGGGTATGCCGCGGGCCCGGCACCCCCTGCGGTGGGGCTGGCCCCGGCCCGCGCCCTCGTCGGCTCCGGCGCGCAGGGCCCCTGGATCGTCGACCTCGACGTCGACGGACCGCACCTGCTCATCGGTGGGACGACCGGCTCGGGCAAGTCCGAGGTCATCCGCGCCCTGCTCTTGGGGTTGGCCGCCGGCGCCCCGCCCGAGCAGATCACCTTCCTCGTCGTCGACTACAAGGGCGGCTCGACCTTCACCCAGGCCCGGCGCCTGCCCCACACCGTCGGGGTCGTCAGCGACCTGGACCCGCACCTGGCCGACCGGGCGTTGCGTTCGCTGCGCGCCGAGGTGCGCCGCCGCGAGGAGATGCTGGCGAGCGTGGGGGCCGCGGACCTCGCCGACTATGCGCGGCATACCGGGGTCGAACGCCTCCCGCGGCTGGTCGTCGTCATCGACGAGTTCCGGGTTCTCGCCCAGGAACACCCTTCGTTCCTCGACGGGCTGGTGCGTCTGGCCGCAGTCGGCCGTTCGATGGGCATTCACCTCATCCTCGCCACCCAGCGTCCGGCCGGTGCGATCACGCCCGACATCCAGGCCAACGTCAACCTGCGGATCGCGCTGCGAATGCGGGACCGCCACGACTCCGAACAGGTCATCGGTGCTCCCGACGCGGCCGACCTCAACCCGCGCACTCCGGGCGTCGGGCTGGCGCGCTCCGGTGACGGGGTGCTCCGCCGGTTTCGCGCGCTGCACGTCACGGGCACGGCCCTGGTCGAGTCCCTGGAACCGGCGGTCCGCGTCATCGGAGCGGCCGCAACCCCGGCACCGGGCGGGCCGCGCGAGGAGGGCAGGCCGGACGGCATACCGATCTCGGTCGAGACCCGGATCGTCGACGTGCTCCTCGCCGCCCACGCCCGCTCCGGCCGCCCGGCACCGCGCACCCCGTGGCAGACCCCGCTGCCCGACCATCTCGACATCGCCGACGTGCGGTCGAGCGCCGGCCCGGGCCGGGTGCCGCTCGGGCGCAGCGACCACCCCGACGAGCAGACCCAACGGGCCCTCACCTGGTCGCCGGTCGATGCGCCGTGGCGGTTCGTCGGCGGGCGCGGCAGCGGGCGGACGACCGCACTGGTCACCGTGGTCACCGAGGCGGTCGCGCGCTTCACCCCGGAGGAGTTCCAGGTGTATGCCGTGGCCGCCGGCCGTGGGTTGCTCCCGTTGGCCGACCTGCCGCACGTCGGGGCCGTCATCGGCGTTGACGAGCTCGGGCGGTTGCGCCGGCTGGTGCGCTTCCTCGAGGAGGAATTGGGCCGGCGACGGAACGGGGAGACCGGGCCGGACCTCGTGCTCGTCGTCGATGACTGGGACCAGGTGCTGGTGACCGGTTCGCCCGCGACCGGGCTGCTCGAACCGGTGGTGACCGCGATGGCGGCGGCCGGGGCCGGCGGCCTCACGGTTATCGCCGCGGGCGGGCGGGCGCTCGGGATGACGCGGCTGCTCGGCTCGGGACAACTGCTCTGTCTCGGCGGGCTCGACCCCGGCGACCTCCTCGTCCACGGCATCCGCGCTGGTCAGATGCCCTCACCGTGGCCACCGGGGAGGACGGTGCGGGTGGCGGACCAGGTCGAGGCCCAGATCGCCGTGCCCGATGCGCGGCCCACACCACGGGTGGCCAGTCGCCGCCGGCCTCACCCCATTCTCGATCTTCCCCGCGAGGTTCCCCTGGCCGCCCTTCTCGGGGAGCCCGGTGGCCAGTTGGTCCTCGGCGTGGGCGACGAGGGACCGTGCGAGTGGGACCCGAGGTCGTGGGGCCGCAGCCTGCTCATCGCCGGCGGCTCGGGCACCGGGCGGACAACCGCCCTGCAGACCCTGGCCGCCCAGGGCGAGCGCGCCGGGTTCAAGGTCGTGACCCTGCCCCGCCCGATGACGCCTGGAGGTGGGATGGACGCGAGCGCGCTCACGGCCGAGGGGCCGGTCCTGCTCCTCGTGGACGACGCCGACCATCTCGCCCCGGCCCTGGAGGCGGAGATCTCCATGCTTCTCGAGCGTCTCGACGATCGCGCCAGTCTGCTCACGGTCGCGCTGCGCCAACACACCCTGAGCACTGCCTTCCGCGGGCTGGCGCCGACCCTGGCCGGCCGCGGGACCGGGTTGCTCCTCGGGCCGACCTCCCCGCACGACGGCGAACCGTTCGGCAGCCGCATCGAACCCCCCGCCACCGCCTGCCCCGGTCGTGGCCTGCTCCTCATTCGCGGCCGAACCGTCGAGATCCAGGTCGCCGCCGCAACGGACCCGGGTGCGGCGCGGCATACCCCAAAGCCACTTGACCCACGATGACCGACCCTCCCGCACCCGACGAGCCCGGCCCGAGCGACGGGCAAGCGCCACCCGCACCCGGCAGCGTGGACCGCAACCGGGTCCGCCACGTCCAGCAACATGAACTCGACGCCGCCGAGCGGATGGCCGACTTGAGCTACCACGTGGTCTTCCTCCCGTGCTCACCGGGCCAGGGCCGACGCACCCCCGATTGGCTGGTGAACGGGCGGACGTGGGAACTGAAATCACCGACCGGGGCGGGCGCCGCGACGATCATTCAGATGCTTCGCCGCGCCCAGTGCCCTCGGGTCGTCATCGACACGTGCCGCACCCAACTCACCATGATGGACGCGCTGACCCAAGTTGACGTCGCTTTCCGACGGTATCCTCGACTCGAAGCGGTGCTCCTCATCGACGAGGCCGGCGCATATGGCCGAAGGAGGGAATAGCCATGGCCAATTTCGGCATGCTGACGGCCTACGGACCAACCGAGTGTGTCTACAGCGTCCTCAAGTCCATTCCGGGCGCCAGCGAACACCCGCGGATGCTCGCCATCGGCGAGGCCACCCTGTGGGCCGAATGGAACGATGTCGATGAATGCACCGACATCGGTGTTTACGACCCCGAGCGGACGGGGCTCGCCGCTGCGGTCTACGACGCGCTCACCGCCCAGACCGACTACGACCTCGAGTGGTACGACGAGGACACCGCCGACCTGCTCGCCGAGCGCAAGAGCCCCGTCGTCGTCGCCTGACTCCGCCGCTGGCTCAGCGCGCTCTCAGGCCAAGTCAGCCGCTCAGGACCCCGAGAACTCCCGGTCCGGGCCCCGGGCGAGCAGTGCCACCACGATCGCGATCAAGGATGTGAGCGCTACCGGAGCGGCCGCCCAGAAACCGGCGTCGCGCATACTCCACGCGACCGGCAGGAGCAGCAGGTTCCAGACGATCGTCGCCATTCGCGGCCACCCGGCGCCCCGCGGCCAGGCCCGGGCCGCAGCCAGCAGGCCGACCGCGAACAGGCCCATCAGGACGACCGACATGACGACCCGAGCCGGGTCATCCCCCTCGCCCTGGACGAGTTCGTAGAGGTAGAACCCGCAAAACCCCAGCAGGACCACACCTTGCAGGCCACACACGAGGGCGGCGACAGCGCGGGCCCACGCCTTGGGGACAGCGGGAGGGGACGTGGGCGGCATACCGACGAGCCTAGGACCTGCCCCGGACGGCCCCGCCCCTGGGCAGCCCGGGCCACCGCCGCGGCAGCATCGCTTCGCGAGGCCGACACCCGGGAACATCGGCGCACCGTGCGGCGTTACCACCCAGGTTGTCCCCCGACACCCCGGATCCCAGCCTCTGGTATGGGCCGTGCCACATCGCAGAACGACCCCTTGCCGCAGCAAGCAACGGCACGGCAACATGGCTCGCACGTCGAGTATCAGGGCCGTTTCCCTGGCGCGTTTGGGTCTCAAGGTGTAAAATTTCATGCGGATGCGTGTGTGCCAGCATCCGATCTGAGTGCAACGGAGCACCAGGCTCCGTCACCTCTGTCGGAGCCTGCCGTCACCCCTGATCCTCAATGCGACAAGGAGTTCACCCCATGGACTGGCGCGACCGCGCTGCCTGCCTCGATGAGGACCCGGAGTTGTTTTTCCCGATCGGGAACACCGGCCCGGCGATCCAGCAGATCGAGGACGCCAAGGCCGTGTGTCGGCGTTGTGAGGTGATCGACATCTGCCTCAAGTGGGCCATCGAATCCGGGCAGGACGCCGGCGTCTGGGGCGGTTTGTCCGAGGATGAACGCCGCGCCCTCAAACGCCGCAACGCCCGCGCCCGCCGCGCCGGTTAGCCCGCCAACCGTCGACAGCCACAAGGAAGCCCCGGCCGCTCCCGGCCGGGGCTTCCTTGTGGGCTCAGCCGCGCAGTTTGGCGGCCAACTCAGCGTGCTGGGGTTCGCCGAGCACTCCCGCGTCGACGACCCGCCGGGCCAGCGCCCGGTCTCCCATGAGGGCCCGGAAAACGTCCGGCACGGTAATCCCGTGCGCCGGCGAAGGTCCGGCCACGATCGGCATCCCCGGCTCGATGACCCCGGGCGCCACGACGGCGAGGTAGGCGCCGGTGCGCCCGCGGGCGCTGAACCGCTTGACCCAGCCCCGCTCCCCCAGATGCCCGGCGAAGGTCCGGCACGGCACCCGCGGCCCGGTCACTTCGAGGACGGCCTCGCCGATGGTCCAGCGGGTGCCCACGACCGAGGCGTCGACCTCGAGGCCCGCGGTGGTGAGGTTCTCCCCGAACATCCCATCCCCCAGTTCCCGCCCCAACTCCCCCGCCCACCAGTCCAACTCCTCGCGCGCCACGGCATACACGGCCTGCCGGTCCCCGCCGTGGTGGCGCCGGTCGCCGATGCCGTCACCGACGACTCCGCTCCCCAGCCCGTTCGCCCGGGCGCCGGGCGCGCGGACCTCGATCCGGGCGACGGGGCGCTTGTCGATCGCGGTGCCACCGGCCGAGGTATGCCGCGAGGGCACGACCGCGCCGACGTTGACGCTGTGCACATGGGCCATGGCGACGATCGTAGGCCCAACGCGGGTGCGGGTGTCCGAGGCCGCGGGTAGCGTCGGGGCATGACCACTCCCGCGCCCCGCACCCCCACCGCCGTCGATGCCGTCGCCGACGCGCATTTCGACGCCGTCATCGCCCTCTCCCCGCTCCAGGCGACCTACCTGGGCATCCCCGGGCACGACACCGAGATGGACGACTTCTCCACCGAGGGGTATGCCGCGCACGAGCACGCTGCCCGCCGCACCCTCGCCGCGCTCGAGCAGGTCAGACCCGTGGACGAGGTGGATCGGGTGAGCATCGCGGCCCTGCGGGAACGCCTCGGCTTGCAGGTCGAGGTCGCCGAGTCGGGCTGGGACCGAGCCGCCCTCAATAACTTGGCCTCCCCGCTGCAGGCGTGCCGGGACGTCTTCGACCTCATGCCCACCGATACCGAGCAGGACTGGGAGACGATCGCGGCCCGGCTGCGGCAAGTGCCGCGGGCGTTGGGGCAGTTCGCCGACACCCTCGCCGAGTCCGCAGCCAAGGGGCAGGTTGCGGCCCGGCGGCAGGTGGAGGAGTGCATCACCCAATGCGCCGACCTCACCGCTCCTGACGGCTACTTCGCCACCCTCCTGAGCCAGGCGCGGCTGCGCGACCTCGCCCCCCAGGGGGACGTCTTTGCGTCCGAACTCGGCCGGAGTGCGGCCCGCGAACTCCCCGAAGCGCTGGCCGCCGAGCTGCGCGGGGCCGTCGAAGGCGCCGCGACGGCATACCGGCACATGGGTGCGGCCCTGCGCGAGCGGCTCCTCCCCCTCGCCCCCGCGAAGGACGCGGTCGGCCGCGAGCGCTACGCCCTGGCCAGCCGCGACTTCCTCGGCGCCACCGTCGACCTCGACGAAACCTACGCCTGGGGCCAGGACGAACTCGCCCGGATCACCGCCGAGATGACCCAGACCGCGCAAGCGATCCGCCCCGGCGCCTCGGTCGCCGAGGCGATTGCCGCGCTGCGCAACGACCCCTCCTACCAACTCCATGGCACCGCCGCCCTCCAGGCGTGGATGCAAGAACGCGCCGACGAGGCCATCGCGCTCCTCGACGGCACCCACTTCGACATCCCCGAGCCGGTCCGCCGCATCGAATGCCTCATCGCGCCCACCCAGACCGGCGGCATCTACTACACCGGCCCGAGCGACGACTTCACCCGTCCCGGCCGGATGTGGTGGTCGGTGCCCAAGGGCGAGACGCAGTTCGGCACGTGGAGCGAACTCTCGACCGTCTACCACGAGGGCGTTCCCGGCCACCACCTCCAGGTCGGTCAGACCGTCTACCGGAGGGAACTGCTCAACAAGTGGCGCCGGATGATGTGCTGGGTCTCCGGTCACGGCGAGGGTTGGGCCTTGTATGCCGAGCGCCTCATGGCCGAGTTCGGTCACCTCGACGACCCCGGTCACCGGATGGGCATGCTCTGCATGCAGTCGCTGCGCGCCGCGCGGGTCGTCCTCGACATCGGCGTCCACTGCGAACTGCCCGCTCCCGCCGAGGTCGGCGGCGGCGCCTGGGACTACGACAAGGCCTGGGCCTTCCTCACCGCCCACGCCTTCGAGTCCGAGGGGATGCTGCGCTTCGAGCTGATGCGCTACCTCGGCTGGCCGGGGCAGGCGCCCAGTTACAAGATCGGCGAACGCCTATGGCTGGACCTGCGCGAGGAAACCCGCCGCCGCGAAGGATCGGCGTTCTCGCTCAAGGACTTCCACCGGCGGGCGCTCGACGTCGGCTCGGTCGGGCTCGACACCTTGCGCGACGCGGTGCTCGGCACCCCCGCGGCAAGGGACTGAGCCCGTGCCGCACCGCCGCGTCGACCTCGTCCTCGCCTCGGCGTCGCCAGCCCGGCTGGCCACCCTGCGCGGCGCCGGTCTCGACCCGCTCGTCCAGGTCAGTGACGTCGACGAACAGGATGCCCTCGCCGCCGCCGAAAGACTCCACGGACCCTTGGCTCCCGCCGACGTCGCCCTCCTCCTGGCCCGCGCCAAGGCCGAGGCCGTGTATGCGTTCCGCTCCCGTGAGCCGGCTTCGCTCATCCTCGGGTGCGACTCGGTCCTCGACCTCGACGGCGAGATTCATGGCAAACCGGGCGACCCCGCCGAAGCGATCGCCCGCTGGCACCGGATGCGCGGGCGCAGCGGCATCCTCCACACCGGGCACTGGCTCATCGACGCCCGCGACCCCGACGCCGGGGGCACCGCCGGCCTGGTCGGGGCGACGGCGTCGACGCTCGTCCACTTCGCCGACCTCGACGACGACGAAATCGCCGCCTACGTCGCCACCGGCGAACCCCTTCACGTGGCCGGGGCGTTCACCCTCGACGGGCTCGGCGGCCCGTTCGTCGCCGGCATCGAGGGCGACCCGAGCAACGTCATCGGAGTCTCGCTGCCGCTGCTGCGTGACCTCGTGCGCGACCTCGGCCTGTCGTGGTTCAACCTGACCCGGCGCCCCCCTACCAGGTGAGCGAGCCGTAGACCGCCCGGGCGTTCTGCAGCGCCGCGACATAGCCCGCGCGCTCGTAGCCGGAGGCGTCGACATCCTCGGGCACGGCGAGCAGTCCCCGCGCGTCGGCCACCGAGGTGAAGCCCTTGCGCGCCAGCCACTCCTCCAGGCCCGCCTGGAGCTGCGCGGCATACGCCGGGCCGTGCCGCAGGAGCGCGGAGGCGGTCATGACCACGTCGGCACCGCACAGCAGGTACGCCACGACATCCTCGGGCAGCTCGACCCCGGTGGTCGCCGCGAGCGAGAGCTGGACGCGGCGCGACAGCATGGCGATCCAGGTGCGCGGCAGCCGCGCCTCGCCGCGCACCGACAGGCTCGCGGCCGGGGCCACGGTGAACCGTTCGATGTCGACGTCGGGTTGGAGGAAGCGGTTGAAGAGCACGACCCCGTCGGCGCCGGCCTGCTGCAGCGCGAGCACCATCGCTCCGGTCGCGGAGAAGAACGGGCTCAACTTGACCGCCACCGGCACCGTGACCGCCGCCTTGACGAGCGAGACGATCTCCAGGTGCCGCTCCTCGACCTCCGCACCGGTGAGCCGGGTGTCGCCGGGCACGGCATACACGTTGAGTTCGATCGCGGCCGCGCCGGCGCTCTCCAGGGAGCGGGCCATCGCCGTCCAGCCGCCCGGGGTCGACCCGTTGAGGCTGGCGATGACCGGGATGTCGACCGCGTCGACGCAACGTTCGAGGTGCTCCAGGTAGGGAACCGCTCCCCCGTATGCCGTGGTCGCCGGCTCCGGGAGGTAGGAGGAGGCCTCGCTGTAGAGGTCTTCGGCCATGTCGGTGATGACATAGTCCTCGACTTGCTGGCTGCGGATTTGCTCCTCGAACAGCGAGTAGAGGACGACGGCGCCGACGCCGGACTCGGCGAGGGTCTTGACGTCCTCGACCCGCTGGGACACCGGCGAGGCCGAGGCGACGATCGGGCTGCGCAGCGTCAGGCCGAGGTAGGTGGTGCTCAGGTCCATGCGTGGCTCCGGCGGGGGTCGGGGTGGAAGGCGGACGCGGGCCGGGTGGCCATCTCCTCATAGGTCGCCCACCGTTGGTTGACGGCCTCTTGGGCCAGGGCGAGCAGCCGCTCGGCCTCGGCCGGGGCGGAGTTGCGCAACATCCGGTAGCGCAACTCCTTGTACACGTAGTCCGACAGCGGGATCGTCGGGCGTGGGCTGTCGAGCATGAACGGGTTGAGGCCATGCGCCCGCAGCGTCGGGTCGAACCGCATGAGCGGCCAGTGCCCGGAGTTGACGGCCCGCTGCTGCTGGTTCAGACCCTTGGTCATGTCGATGCCGTGGGCGATGCAGTGGCTGTACCCGATGATCAGGCTCGGCCCGTCGTAGGCCTCGGCCTCCCGGAAGGCCCGCAGCGTCTGCTGCGGGTCGGCCCCGAAGGCCACCCGGGCGACGTAGACCGAGCCGTAGGCGACCGCTTGCAGCGCCAGGTCCTTCTTGGCCACGGCCTTGCCCGCGCTGGCGAACTTGGCGACCGCCGCCAGGGGGGTCGACTTGGAGGACTGGCCGCCGGTGTTGGAGTAAACCTCGGTGTCCATGACGAGGATGTTGACGTTGCGACCGCTGGCGAGGACGTGGTCAAGGCCACCGGAGCCGATGTCGTAGGCCCAGCCGTCGCCGCCGACGATCCACACGCTGCGCCGCACGAGGTGGTCGGCGACGCTGCGCAGGTCGGCGACCTGGGCCGCCAGCGCCGGATCGGTGATCGCGTCGAGGCGACGGCGCAACTCGTCGAGCCGTCGACGCTGGGCGCCGAACTCGGACTCGCGGATTTGCGGGGCCTTGACGAGTGCGTCGGCGAGGTCGGCACCGATGTGCTCGCGCAGTCCCTCGACGCGCTCGCGGGCGAGCCGGGCATGGAGTTCGGCGGCCAACTGCAGCCCCAGGCCGAACTCCGCGTTGTCCTCGAAGAGGCTGTTCGACCAGGCCGGCCCGCGCCCTTGGGCGTTGGCGGCCCACGGGGTGGTCGGCAGGTTGCCGCCGTAGATCGAGGAGCAACCGGTGGCGTTGGCGACGGTGAGCCGGTCCCCGAAGAGCTGACTGAGCAGCTTGAGGTAGGGCGTCTCACCGCACCCGGTGCAGGCTCCGGAGAACTCGAAGAGGGGTTCGAGGAATTGGGCGCCGCGCACGGTGCCGAAGTCGACGCTGGCCCGGTCGTTGACCGAGATGGACTCGAAGAACGCGACCCGCTGCGCCGAGGTCTCGTGGAGCGGAGCGGCCGGGGCGAGGTTGATCGCCTTCTTGGCCGTGCCCGGCACGGTCGAGACCGGGCATGCCTCGACGCACAAACCGCACCCGGTGCAGTCCTCGGCATACACCTGGAGGGTGTAGCGAGCGCCGGGGAGACCGGCGGCGTTGAGGCGGGCCGACTCGAAACCCTCGGGCGCCTCGGCGAGTTCGCCGCCGTCGTAGAACTTCGAGCGGAGCACCGCGTGCGGGCAGACGAAGACACAGTTGCCGCACTGGATGCAGCCCTTGGGGTCCCAGAGGGCCACCTTGTCGCTGATCCGCCGCTTTTCGTATGCCGTGGTGCCGCTGGGGTAGGTGCCGTCCACCGGAAGCGCCGAGACGGGCAGGTCGTCGCCGCGCCCGGACATCATCATCGCGGTGACGTCCTGGACGAACCCGGGCGCGTCGGGGGCGACGACCGGGGCCGGCACCCGATCGGTGGTGGGCGCGGTGGGCACCGCGATCTCGTGGAGGTGAGCCAAGGTCGCATCGACGGCGCGCTCGTTGCGCTCGACGACCTCGGCGCCCCGCTTGGCGTAGGTCTTGCGGATCGCTCCCTTGACGGCCTCGATGGCGGTCTCGGCGGGCAGCACCCCCGAGATGGCAAAGAAGCAGGTCTGCAGGACGGTGTTGGTGCGCCCGGGCAGCCCGGCGTCGCGGGCCACGGCCCCGGCGTCGATGGCGAACAGGCGCAGCCCCTTGGCGATGATCTGCTCCTGGACCCGGCGCGGCAGCGAATCCCAGACGGCCTCGGTCGGCTGGTTGGAGTTGAGGAGGAGCACGCCGCCATCCGCGGCGACGGCGAGCGGGTCGAGGGATTCGAGGAGACCGGCGTGGTGAACCCCGACGAAGCCAGCGGACGTCACCTGGTAGGGCGCCCGGATCGGGTGCGGCCCGAAGCGCAGGTGCGAAATGGTCGTGCCGCCGGACTTCTTGGAGTCGTAGACGAAGTAGCCCTGGGCGAACACGGTCGGGTCGGCCCCGAGGATCTTGATCGTGTTCTTGTTCGCCCCGACCGTGCCGTCGGAGCCGAGCCCGAAGAAGACCGCGCTCAGGGTCTCGTCGTCGAGGATGTCGAGGCCGGCGTCATAGTCCAAGGAGGTGCCGGACACGTCGTCGGTGATGCCCACGGTGAAACCGGTGGGTGGTCGCGGTGCCGCGAGCGCGGCATACACCCCGGCGACCATCCCGGGAGTGAACTCCTTGCTCGACAAGCCGTACCGGCCGCCGACGATCCGCGGCATGGCCTCGATCTCGCCCGCGGCATAAGCCGAGGTGAGGGCGGCAACGACGTCGAGGTAGAGGGGTTCACCCTGGGAGCCGGGCTCCTTGGTGCGGTCGAGGACCCCGATGACCTTGGTGGAGGCGGGCAGGGCGGCGACGAGCGCGGCGGCGGGGAACGGGCGGTAGAGGCGCACCCGCAGGACGCCGACCTTTTCGCCGGCGGCGACGAGATGGTCGACGGTCTCGGCGACCGTTTCCCCACCGGAACCCATGATGACGACGACCCGCTCGGCCTCGGGATGACCGGAGTAGTCGACCAAGTGGTAGCGGCGGCCGCAACCGGCGGCCACCTCGTCCATGACGGCTTCGACGATGCCGGGGACCGCGGCATAGTGCGGGTTGACCGACTCGCGGGCCTGGAAGTAGACGTCGGGGTTTTGGGCGGTGCCGCGCACGAACGGCCGCTCCGGGGAGAGGGAGCGCTCGCGGTGGGCGCGAACCAATTCCTCGGGGACGATCGCCCGCAACGTCGCGTCATCGATGGTGTCGATGGTCGAGAGTTCGTGCGAGGTGCGGAACCCGTCGAAGAAGTGGACGAAGGGCACCCGTGAGCGCAGCGTCGCCGCGTGTGCGATAAGCGCGAAGTCGTGCGCCTCCTGCACCGAACCCGAGGAGAGCAGCGCAAACCCGGTCTGGCGCACCGCCATCACGTCTTGGTGGTCCCCGAAAATGGACAGGCCCTGGGCAGCGAGCGAGCGGGCCGCGACGTGCAGCACGCTCGAAGTGAGTTCCCCGGCGATCTTGTACATGTTGGGGATCATGAGGAGCAGACCCTGGGAGGCGGTGAAGGTCGTCGAGAGCAGACCGCCTTGGAGGGCGCCGTGCAGGGTGCCGGCCGCCCCGCCCTCGGACTGCATTTCGACGACGGTCGGGATGGTGCCCCAGACGTTGGTGCGGTCGCGGCTGGCCCATTCGTCGGCGAGTTCGGCCATGGTCGAACTCGGGGTGATCGGGTAAATAGCGCAGAGTTCGCTGAGGCGATAGGCGACGTCGACGGCGGCCTCGTTGCCGTCGATGGTGACGCGGCGCGCGGTCATCGCAGACCTCCCGCGGGTGGCGGCAGGAAGACGTTGTCGGGCATCGGATCGTGCTCCCCGATCATCTCGATGGCATGGACTGGGCACTGGCGGGCGCAGGTCGAGCACCCGGTGCAGCGCTCATAGTCGAAGCGGTAGCGGTGGCCAACGCCGAGTTTGATGACGGCATCCTCGGGGCAGGCGCCCAGGCAGCCGTCGCACTCGAAACAGTTGCCGCAGGACAGGCAGCGCCCGGCTTCGAAGACGGCCTCGTCGGGTTCGAGACCGGCGACGACCTCGTCGAACGCGGCGACCCGCACCTGGGGGTCGAGGGCGTCCTGCTGGCGTTGGTCGTGGTCGCCGAAGTACCAGAGGTGGAGTTTGTCGAGGTCGGCGATGGGGTGCTGGGTGCCGCTCGCGTAGGCGCCGCGGCCGAGGAAGGCGTCGATGCTGAAGGCGGCCTTCTTGCCGTGGCCCACGCCGACGGTGACCGTGCGCTCGCTCGGAACGGCGTCCCCACCAGCGAAGATGCCGGGTGCGCCGGTCATGAGGGAGCGCGGGTCGACCCGCACGACGTCGCCGTCGAACTCGACCCCGGGGACGTTGGCGAGGAACCGGGTGTCGCTCTCCTGGCCGAGGGCGAGGATGACGGTGTCCGCTGCGAGGGTCTCGAAGCGCCCGGTGCCGCGGGGCCGGCCCTTCTCGTCGAGTTCCTGGATCTCCACGGTGAGGTCGTGCTCACCCATCGAGGCGATGGTCCGCAACCAGTTGATGCGCACCCCCTCGTCCTCGGCGTCGGCGGCCTCGTCCTCGTGGGCCGGCATCTGGTCGCGGTTGCGCCGGTAGACGATGACGGTGTCCTCGGCGCCGAGCCGGCGGGCCACCCGCGCCGCATCCATGGCGGTGTTGCCGCCGCCGTAGACCGCGACCCGGCCCAGGTCCGGGTCGACCTCACCGGTTTCGACGTCGCGCAGGAAGCTCACCGCATCGAGCACCCGAGAGGCGTCCTGGTTGGGGATGTCGACCCGCTTGCTCAGGTGGGCCCCGACCGCGACGAACGCCGCGTCGAAGCCGCCGTCGGCCATTTCGGCGTTGAGGTCGACGACGGTGTGGTCCTGCTCGAAGACGACCCCGAGGTGGTGCAGGCGCCGGATCTCGGCATCGAGGACCCGGCGCGGCAGCCGGTAGGACGGGATGCCGTAGCGCATCATCCCGCCGGCGAGCGGTGAGTTGTCACGGCATACGACATCGTGGCCGAGCCGGCGCAGATGGTATGCCGCGGACAGCCCGCTGGGACCGCTGCCGACGACGAGAACCCGCTTGCCCGAGTGGGTGCGCGATTGGTCGAACTGCCAGTCGCGGTCGATGGCGAGGTCGCCGAGGAACCGCTCGACCGCATGGATGGAGACGGAACCGTCGAGTTGACCTCGGTTGCAAGCGCTTTCGCACGGGTGGTAGCACACCCGGCCGTGGATCGCGGGGAACGGGTTGTCGCGCGTCAACTGCCGCCAGGCGGCCTCGTGGTCGCCCTTCATGGCGTGCGCGAGCCAGGCCTGAATGTTCTCCCCGGCGGGGCAGCCGGCGTTGCACGGCGGGAGCAGGTCGACATAGACCGGGCGCACGACCCGCACCGGGCCCGAGCGGTGTCGACCCGACCCGAGTGCGGAGAGTGGGGCGACGTCCTGGTGACGTTCCGTCAAGGGGTCCTCCTTGTGGCGCGACGACACCCCGTGGGGGTTCGTCCGGGATGCACTGTCAGACCCTAGTCGGCTCGGTGCCGTTGTGTCGTATGCACCACACCCGAGCGGATCTTCCGCCAAGTACTTTCCTTTTTGGAAAGTACTTGCTAGTGTGCGAGTATCCGCCACGAAAGGAACCGCCATGAACACCCCCGAGACCGAGATGACCCCCGAAGCCGCAGCTGCGGCGTTGGCGTCGGCCGCCCGCACCCCGCGCCCCGCCAGCCCCCGCGATCGGCGGGTGTATGCCGTGGGCACCGCCCTGTCGGGCATCTTCCTCGGCGGCTATCTCGCCTTCATCCAGGCCATCGACCGCACGAACGGCTGGTACGAACCGAGCGTGCTCTTCTATGTCGTTCTCATCTCGTCCGTCGCGATCTGGCAACGGCGGGCGGCGCGAGCGATTCCCCTCGGCGCCAAACGCATCGGCTGGATCGGGTTGGCCCTCACCATTCCCGTCCTCTTCGGCGCGCTCCTCATCGCCCGCCTCGTCCACGGTCAAGGTCCCCTCCCCTGGCCGATCGCGGTGGGCGTCGGACTGGCCGTTGCCGCCCCCCTGGTGATCGCGGCATACCGAATCGACGTGAGCGGCCGTGAGTGACCTGGCCACCGGGCATGCCCGGCACCGCCTCGACGAGGTGATCCACGCCCCGGTGCGGTTCAGCATCATGGCCGCTCTCGCCCAGGTCGACGAGGCCGAGTTCGCCGCCGTGCGCGATGCCGTCGAGGTGTCGGACTCGGTGCTCAGCCGGCAGGTGTCACTGCTGGAGAGCCACCGCTACGTCCACGTCAAGAAGGGGTACGTCGGCAAGCGGCCGCGCACCTGGCTCTCCCTGACCAAGACCGGTCGCCAGGCGTATGCCGCCCACCTCGCCGCCCTGCGCGACATCGCCTCCCCCACGACCCTCCCACCCCCGCCGTCGTCAACAATCGACCAATAGGTGGGTTGTGAACCGGACCGGCCACCCTCCCGGCCCCGCCCCCGTCAACAATCGACCAATAGGTGGGTTGTGAACCGAACCGGCCACCCTCCCGGCCCCGCCCCCGTCAACAATCGACCAATAGGTGGGTTGTGAACCGGACCGGCCACCCTCCCAGCCCGGTCGCCGTCAACAATCGACCAATAGGTGGGTTGTGAACCGGCTCGTGCACCGCCAGCCCCTCACTGGGACACCTCGGCAACCATCGCGGCCTGTGGATAACCCGCGGCATACTCGTCGACAAGTCGTCACAGTGGTGACATGAGTTCAGCCAACATCGATCCCTATCCGTTTCTCACCGGGTCCCGCGACCTCCTCGCTCTGGGCCTCTCACGTCGTGATCTCAGGGGCGGCACGTTCCGTCAGGTCTTCCGTGGGGTGGCGATTCGCGCCGATGTGCCCGACACGATTGTCGTCCGTGCCCGAGCAGCGCTCCTCCTGGCGCCCGAGGGGGCCATCATCAGCCACTGGACCGCGGCGAAGTTGTGGGGCGGGTGGAGTCCTCCCGATCCCTGGGTGCATTTCAGCCTCATGCGCGACCTGCAGTTTCGGGTTGACGGCATCCGCCACCACCGGCACCGACACCGCATCGAGACCGCTCGACGCCACGGGCTGTTGCTGACCACTCCCATGCAGACCTTCTGCCAGTTGGCTCGGTCAGCCAGCTTCTTGGAGTTGGTCACCTTGGGAGACAGCCTGGTGCGCAAGAACCGATTCGAACCCGATGATCTGGTCACCTACGCCGGACAATGGCAGGGCCAATGCCGTCGAGAGGCCGTCCTGGCGGCCAGGTTGGTCCGCCGCGGGGTCGACTCGGCCCCGGAGACCGCGGTCCGGTTGCTCATGGTGCTCGCTGGGCTGCCCGAGCCTGAACTCGACATCCACATCTCACATCCGGATGGGACGGTCCGTTTTCGGATCGAACTCGGCTTCCCGCGGGCGCGCCTTGCCATCGAGTACGACGGGCGTTGGCACGACACCCCGGAGCAGCGTGCCCACGATGTGGCTCGTCGCGCCCAACTGACGGAGGAACTCGGCTGGGCATTCGAGATCATCACCGCCGATGACCTCTACGACCACACCGAAGAACTACTTCACCGGCTTCGGAACGCCCTGCTGGTTCACGGCATACCGGTTCCCGCGATCCTCCTCGACAACTGGCGCCGCTACTTCCGGTGCCCGACGCAGGCCGCGTAAACAATCCACCTATTGGTCGATTGTTTACGCGGCCAGACGACGATCAGACGGGAGGTATGCCGCGGCGCCTGGTGGAGAAGTGGCGGTCCCGGTGCGCGGCATACCGCAACCGGAGCAGCAACTCGGCGCGCAAGTCCTCGGCCTCGATGACCTGGTCGACGACGAGGTCGGCGGCGAGCCGCTCGAGGTCGACATCCTCGAGGTACTCCGCCCGCCGGGCCTCGACGAAGGCGTCGCGAGCGGCGGCGCCCTCCTTGGCCTCGACCTCGGCGATCTTGTTGGCGTAGACGGCGTTGACCGCCGCCTCGGGACCCATGACGGCGATCCGGGCGGTCGGCAGCGCGATCGTCGCATCCGGCCCGAACCCCGGGCCGCCCATGGCGTACAGCCCGGCGCCATAGGCCTTGCGGACGATGACACAGACCTGCGGCACGGTCGCCGACGACACCGCCGAGACCATCTTGGCGCCGTGGCGGATAATGCCGCCGCGCTCGACCTCCGAGCCGATCATGAACCCCGGCACGTCGGCGAGGTAGATGAGCGGGATCGAGTAGGCGTCGCACATCCAGATGAAGCGCGCCGCCTTGTCCGCCGAATCGGTGAAGAGCACCCCGCCCTTGACCGCCGAGTTGTTGGCGACGATCCCGACGGTGTCACCCAGGAGCCGCCCGAAACCGACGATGAGCTCACCGGCATAGAGGGGCTTGATCTCGAAGAACGAGTGCTCGTCGACGAGTCCGTGAATGACGTCGTGCATGTCGAACGGCTGGGATTCGCGCTCGGGCACGGTGTCGCGGGTCAGCGCGAACTCCGGCTCCTCCGGGTGGTAGTTCGGCAGCGGCGAATGGCAACTGACCGGCAGGTAGGAGAAGAAGAGTTTGGCCAACTCGATGGCTTCGACATCGTCGTGAGCCAGCAGGTCGCCCACGCCGGAAACGGTGCAGTGCATGCGCGCCCCACCCATTTCCTCGAGGGAGACCTTTTCCCCGACGACCATTTCGGCCATGCGCGGGCTGCCGAGATACATGGAGGCGTTGCCTTCGACCATGATGATGATGTCGCAGAAACTCGGAATGTAGGCCCCGCCGGCCGCGGACGGCCCGAAGAGGCAGCAGATCTGCGGCACCTTGCCCGACAACGCGACCTGGTTGTGGAAGATCCGGCCCGCGCCGCGCCGCCCGGGGAACATCTCGACCTGGTCGGTGATCCGCGCCCCGGCGCTGTCGACGAGCCAGAAGACGGGGAGTTCCTCGCGCAGCGCGGTCTCGGTGGCGCGCACGATCTTCTCGACCGTGCGTGAACCCCACGAGCCGGCCTTGACCGTCGGGTCGTTGGCGATGACGACGACCGGCCGCCCCTCGACGCACCCGCGGCCGGTCACGACCCCGTCGGCCGGCAGCCCGGGCACCATCGCGTTGGCGTAACGCCCGTCCTCGACGAACGTGCCCTCGTCCAGGAGCAGGGCAAGCCGGTCGCGGACATACAACTTGCCTTGCTCGGCCAGCTTGGCCGCGGCCCGCTCCGGGGCGCTCGCCGAGGCCGCGTATGCCGCCTCGAGCCGGGCCCGGACGTCACCGACTCTCGGGTCGCTGTCGGGACGGGGGGCACCTGGCGAACTCACCGGCATACTGCTCATGGTCTCCAGCCTCCCACTCACGCCTGCGGCAGACCGAGGTGGCGTCCGATGACCATCTTCTGGACCTCGGAGGTGCCTTCGCCGATCTCGAGGATCTTGGCGTCACGGTAGAAGCGGGCCACGGGGTAGTCCTCCATGAAGCCGTTGCCGCCGAAGATCTGGGTGGCGATCCGGGTAGAGGCCACGGCCGCTTCGGTCGAGTAGAGCTTGGCGATCGCGGCTGCGCGCTTGACCTCGGCGACGCTGCGGCGACCGGCGTCGTGCTCGTCCTTGAGCCAGGCGGCCTTGTAGGTGAGCTGGCGGGCGGCGTCGGCCATGACCGCGAGGTCGGCGATGGGGAAGGACACGCCCTGGTTGACTCCGATGGGGCGCCCGAAGGCCATCCGGGTCTTGGAGTAGGCGATGGTCTCGGCGAGCATCCGCTCGATCATGCCCAGGGCCAGGGCCGAGATGGCGATCCGGCCGTCGTCGAGGGTCTTGAGGAACTGCTTGAAACCGTTGCCTTGCGCGCCGAGCAGGTTTTCGGCGGGGACCCGGCAGTCCTCGAAGGTGAGGCCGTGGGTGTCGGAGATGTGCCAGCCGAGCTTGTTGTAGCCCGGTTCGGCGGTGAAGCCCGGCGTGCCCGAGGGGATCATGATGGCGCTGATCTCGGCGCGGCCATTCGCGGTCTCGCCCGTGCGGGCGGTGACGGTGACGACCGAGGTGATGTCGGTGCCCGAGTTGGTGATGAAGGCCTTCGCGCCGTTGACGACCCACTGGCCGTCAACGAGGGCGGCCTTGGTGCGGGTGGCGCCAGCGTCCGAGCCGGCGTCAGGCTCGGTGAGGCCGAAGCCGGCGAGCGCGCGACCGGCGACCAGGTCGGGGAGGAAGCGGGCCTTCTGCTCCGGGGTGCCGTAGGTGAGGATCGGGTTGATGCCCAGGCCGACGCCGGCCGAGAGGGTGATACCGATCGACTGGTCGACGTAGCCGAGTTCCTCGATGGCGATGCACAAACTGGTGAACGCGCCGCCGTCGGAGTGCTCGAGGCTGCCGCCGAACTCCTCGGGCACGACGAGCCCGAACAGACCGAGGTCGCCCATCTTGGGGACGAGGTCGGTGGGGAAGTGGTGTGCTTGGTCCCAGGCGGCCACGTGCGGGGCCACCTCGCCGGCAGCGAACTCCTTGACGAGCGCGCGGAAATCCTCGTGGTCCTGGCTGAGCTCGAACACTACTTTTCGCCCCTTAGGTGAGGTGGAGGTTGGTTGATCCGGCGACCGCTGCCGGGCGTGGGGGGCCGCACGCGAAGGCGAGCGCGCGGCATACCGTCAATGTTGACGTTGACGTAAACGTAAAGCAATACTGGCGGGCATGGCAAACCCTGTGTCGCGCACCACGTCCGGCACGCCGCCGACGGGGGGTCCTGCCGTGGAGCCCGCCGCGGGGACGGCCGACGCGACCGCCGAGGGGACGACCGAGGGGACGGCCGGATCGGCGCCGACGTGGACGATCGCGCAGGTGGCCGAAGAGTTCGCGGTGACCCACCGGACGGTGCGGCATTACGAGGAGTTGGGGCTCATCACGCCCGAGCGGCGCGGCACGACCCGGGTCTACCACCGGCGTGACCGGACCCGGCTGGCCCTGATCCTGCGGGGCAAGCGGCTCGGGTTCCCGCTGGAGGAGATCCGCACGATCATCGACCTGTACGACGCGCCGCGGGGCAAGCGCAGCCAACTCGAATACGTGCTCGCGCAGATCGACGAGCGCCGCGCCGACCTGGAGCGGCGCCGGCGCGACTTGGAAGAGGCGCTCGCCGAGTTGACGGTTTTCGAGCACACGTGCCGGGAGGACTTGGCCCGGCTGCGGTGACGGTTCACTCACCTTCGCTGGCCCTCGCCGCCGATTCGAGGTAATAACGCGCGGATCCAGCGGCGTTTTTACCTCGAATGGGCAAAGGAGCGGGCCGCTCAGGACTCGCCGACCAGGGAATCGAGGAACCATCGTCCGTCCCTCCACACCACCGAAACGGTGCAGTTGAAAACCTCTGATTCGGCGGTGCTCAGCACGTGACCCTGCGCGTCCACGGTCTCGACGGCCAGCCCCTCCAGCTGCACGCTCAGCACCGCACGCGCGGAGGTGAAACTGCTGATCGATTGCGACAGCACCTCCATGGTTGGCCCGTTGTTGTGCTGCCCGTTGTTCATGAGGAAGCGCGACTGTTCGAGGTAGTCGTCACACGACGAACACTCTGCGGTGCCCAGTTGCGCCAGGACTTCGTCATCCGGTGCCGACCAGGCGGCATTGACCGCCTCGACGTAGAACCGGACGAACGCCGCGGCGCCTGCCTCGGTGCGGGCCTGCGCATCGGTCGGAATGGTCTGCGACCAACTCGGCGCAGTCGGCGCGGCCGGAGGTGTCGGAACTGTCGGTGGACGCACCGTGGGACGCACTGTCGGCGACGGGACGGGCGCGGGGGCCACCGTCGCCGTGGGTGAAGGGCTCGAACGTGGAGCGGGCACATAGATGCAACCGGACGAGACCACCACGAGACCAAGGGCGGCGGCGAGCCCAACGGCATACCGCAACCCGGATCTCACCTTCGAACGGGAGATCATGCCACCAGCGTACAAACCGGCTTTGGCCGCCAATCGGGAAGGTGTGCCTTACGAAAAGCGCGACCGGCCGCCCCCGAGTCGAGGTATTAACGCACGGATAACACGGCGTTATTACCTCGAATCGGCGGGCGGTTGGGCCGCGAGAAAGGCGTCGATTTCGGCAGCGGTGGGGGCGGTGTTGGGGCCGCGGCGGGTCACCTTGAGCGCGGCTCCGGCGTTGGCGCGCCGCGCCGCCGCCCCCCAGGTGAGCCCGGCCGCCCGCCCGGCGACGAGGATGCCGGTGTGGGCGTCGCCGGCGCCGTTGGTGTCGACCGGGGTTTGCGGATACCCGGGGATGTATGCCGTGTGGTCGTCCTCGTGGACCACGCACCCGTGTCGACCGTCGCGGACGATGACGACGGCGTCGGGGCGCAGCCGGGAGGCGACGGCATACGCACTGTCGGTCATGCCGGTCCAGCCGGTGAGTTGGGTGGCTTCCTCGGCGTTGGAGGTCCAGACGGTGGCGCGGGCGAGCATCCGGTCGCGCAGCGGTGCCGGGAGGGCGGCGAAGATAGCGCCGGGGTCGAAGACGACCTCGACGCCGCCCGGGAGGGTGTCGAGCCAGGTGAGGAGCGGGTCGCGCGTGGTGCCGACGAGGCTGTACCCGGAGACGCAGACGAGGTCGCCGGGCCGGGGGTCGCTCGTGGCGAGCGAGGCCACTGTCGGGTGGCGTTCGGCGCCGAGGGTGGTGACGAAGGTGCGCTCGGCGGAGGGTTCGACCATGACGAAGCAGATGCCGGTGTCCTGGTCGGGGACCGGCGGGGCGGAGATACGGACGCCCTCGGTGGCGAGCGCGGCGCGGATGAGGTCACCGTTGGGCCCGGTGCCCACGGCGCCGGCGTGGACGCACCGCGCCCCCTGGCGGGCGGCGGCGAGCAGGATGTTGACGGCGGACGCGGCATACCGGGTGAAGGTGGTGGCCATCGCGTTCTGGCCGCGGGCGGGCAGGCCGGGGATTTCGACGACCTCGTCGACAAGCGCCTGGGAAGTGTGAATCACCCGGGGACGGGGGGCGATCGAGGGCTCTGTCATGACTGAGGAGTATGCCGTCCACCGCGTCGGTTTTAATCGTTCCTCAATCGTGCCTATCGTGCTACGGTGGAGTATGGCTGGTCAGACCCCCACCCGAACGGCGATCGACTCGCGGCAGCCGAAGCGGCTGTTTCTCAGTTGGGCGAGTCGGGATAAGCGGCTCATGGACGCCTTGATCGGCTTGCTCAGGCCCCACCTCAAGACGCTGTCTCGGGTGCAGGTGGAGTGGTGGGAGATGAGCCACATTCAGACGGGGGAGCGATTCCGCCAGGACATCCTCCGGCGGATCGACGAGTGTGACGCGGCGGTGCAGTTGATCGGCCCCGAGTTCCTCGCCAGCGATTTCATTCGCGACGTCGAGATCCCGCCCTTCATTGGCCCTACGGCCGTGAAGTTGGCTCTACCGGTTGGGTTGAAACGCGTGCCGCTGACGGCGAGCCTGCGGACGACCCATGGCATCGACGAACACCAGGTGTTTCTCCTCGACGGGTTGTTCTTCTCCGAGTTGAGGTCAGCCGGGCGCGAGCGGTTCGCGCTCGAGTTGGCCGACGCCATCCAGCGCCGCCTCACCGGCGAGAGCGAATGGCGAGCGCTGTGACCCGCCAGCAACTCACCCGGAGCCAGGCGACCTCGGTTGCGGCGCGCGTGCGCGCCGAACTCGGGAGCGCCTACGGCACGCGCCTCGAAGCCCTGCTCACAATCCTCGACGAGAGCGGCGAAACTTCGCTCGCGCGCGCCCTTGAGGTGGCCTCGGCGGGCGAGACGGGCGAGGCGCGGCTCACGAACTTCCGCAAGTTCCGTGCCGTCGTCGATGAAGCCGCGAGTCTCGCAGGTGTCGATTTCGCCGTGAAGGTCGACGGCAACAAGAAGGCAGGAACCGCGGCGCGCCGGTGCTGGGTCGAGGGCGAGTCGGCCACCCGTGCCGACCTCGCCGAGCTGAGCAAGGCGGAGGCGCGCCACGATTCCCGGGAGGCATTGCTCGCGCCCACCGCGGTGTCCCTGGACCCGAGAACGGGGTCGCCGACGAAACCACCTGTACGGGTCTATGTCTCGCACCTGGCGCGCAGTGCCGCCGAACGCAAAGCGATCGAGGACTTCCTTGAGCGGCTCCGTGCTCATCTCAAGACGATTGACTCGACGGTATACGCCCTGTCGGACAGCGGAAATCGCCCGATCGGCAGTAGGCACGACGAGCCCTCCCCCGCCGGCACCCCCTCCGTCCACATCATCGTCTTGGGGTCGGCGACCTATTACGCCGATTCGCCGGAGTCGACGATCGGGTGCTCCTGTCATCGCCTGCGGGTCTGGTTGACCCCGATCAGCGAGGGCGCGTCCACGGGCGTCGACTCCGGCACCTGGACACTGCCGCAGGACGGCGCCTATTTGCATGCCTCGAGCAAGGGGCGCGAGCAGATAGTGCGCGCGGTCGTGGCCCAACTGGGCGAGCGCACCCAGCCCCCGTGTGAGAGACACGCTCGCGCCAGCAACGGATCGGTGGAACTCGACGAGTGGGCTCTCTACGCCTCGCATGCCAAGCACCTCGGCGAGCTCGACGACGAGAAGGTCACGGGATCGATAGCGCGAATCGACTTCCGGACGATTGGGGGTCACGACGAGCCTTCCGGCGAACGCGTCGATGCCGTCCCCCGATTGCAAGCCTGGGCCAGCGACCCCACTGCTCCTCGGATGTGTGCGCTCCTCGGCGACCTGGGGATGGGCAAGACGACGACGACGAAACTGCTCACCCAAGATCTCCTGCAGCGCCGCAGGGACGACCCGGCAATACCGCTGCCGATCCTTTTCGACCTGCGCGACCTCGACCACCAGGCGCTCCCTGCCGGGGCCAACCTCGAAGATGTGGTGGCCCTGCTCCTCAAGTCCCTCGACTCGATGGGCAGCAAGCCGACCGCGCCTGAGGTCCTCGCAGCGGTGCACGAGGGCGGATGCGTTCTCATCTTCGACGGCCTCGACGAGGTCATCGTCAAGATGGAGGGCGACCGGCGCACCCGGTTCGCGGCCCTGATTTGGCGCGCGCTGACCGACCTTCCAGGGGCTCAACCTTCATCGGAGGCGCGCGCCCCGAGCAAACTCCTCCTCACCTGCCGGACCCACTACTTCCGAACGCTGGCCCAGCAGGTGAGCTTCTTCACTGGGCAATCGCGTGAGGGCGTCACCGAGGCCGATTACGTCGCCTTCGCCATGCTGCCCTTCGATGAAGAGCAGATTCGCGAATACCTGCGGCGCAACGTCCCGGGTGTCGACGTCGATGCCGTCATCGATCTCCTCGGGCGTATCCACGACCTTACCGATCTGGCGTCTCGCCCGCTCCTGCTGCGAATGCTCTCGCGGCAATTGGGCCGCATCGAGGAGGCTGCCCTGAGCGGCCACACGGTTCGGGCCGTCGACATCTACGACGGCCTCGTCGAGGAATGGCTCCTACGCGACGAGCCGAAGCACTCGATCCGTCCCGAGCACAAGACCGTCCTCATGGAGCGGCTCGCCGCCGCGCTATGGGCTGCCGGAGACTCCTCGTGGGACGGTCTGCGGATGGAGCGATGGCTGCTCCGCGAGATGGCGGCCGAGCCCGACTGGGAGTTGGAGTACGGCACGCGGCTGCCGGACCTGTGGCGCGAGGATTTGCGCACGGCGACCTTCGTCGTCCGCCGCGACGACGAGTTCGCCTTCGCGCACACGTCGATCCGGGAGTACTTTCACGCCCGCCATCTCGTCGCCGTCCTCGGTGCCGAGGACATCGGAATTGCCGAGACCGCCTGGTCCGGGAAGTTGCCGAGCAGGGAGACCCTCGACTTCGTGGGCCAGGTGCTCGCCGGCCCACCCCCAGAAGACCGCGCCCCACGACTCGCCCGTCTAGGCGACCTCTCGCAACGGTCATCCACGGCGGAGAACGTCTTCCGGTATGCCGTGCACATAGCAGGAGCCAGTCTCCCGCACCACGACCTGTCGATGACCCGACTCTCCGGCGCGCACTTGGACGGGATCGTCCTAAGTCGTCGCAAAGGTCTCCTCAGTCTCAGTGGGGCTGAGTTTCACGAATGCCGACTCCGCCAGAGCGAGTGGGTCGGTCTCGACCTGAGCGGCGTCGACTTCGCCGGCAGCGACCTCACCTGTGCGACCTTCGACCGGTGCACCGTCGATGGTGTCTCCTTCGCACGTGCCGTGCTCGACGGTGTCGTCGTACACGCCGGCAGCGGGGCCCATCTTCGAGGCACTCCCAGGTCGACCCATCGCGCCTTCTGCCCCACCTGGCCGTTCGCGCAGCCGAGTGCATTCGCCGAACGCTATCCAGGAGTCTGCGCGGGGATGCGACCCGCCAATACGAGTGACTTTCAGCCCGCCGTCGATGCCGGCCACACCGGCACGGTGACCGGGGTCGCCTACCACCCCGACGGCACCCACCTGGCCACCACCAGTGGAGACGGGACCGCCCGCATCTGGGACGCCACCACCGGGGACCCCCTGGCCACCCTCACCGGCCACACCGATTGGGTGACCGGGGTCGCTTACCACCCCGACGGCATCCGCCTGGCCACCACCAGTGACGACGGGACGGCCCGCATCTGGGACGCCACCACCGGGGACCCCCTGGCCACCCTCACCGGCCACAAAGGCCGGGTGACCGGGGTCGCTTACCACCCCGACGGCACCCACCTGGCCACCACCAGTTGGGACGGGACCGCCCGCATCTGGGACGCCACCACCGGGGACCACCTGGCCACCCTCACCGGCCACAAAGGCCGGGTGACCGGGGTCGCCTACCACCCCGACGGCACCCACCTGGCCACCACCAGTGGAGA
>JAKOPT010000054.1 GCA_029778715.1 Actinomycetes bacterium
CCGCCTGGCTGGCGGAGTAGCAGCCAGGCACGTGAGCAGTCATGCCTGACGAGCGGGTGACGGTTTTCGTGCGGGGGCACGTCCAAGGGGTCGGGTTCCGCTGGTGGGCGCGCGCCCGCGCGTTGGAACTCGGGCTGGTCGGCTACGCCCGCAACCTCGATGACGGCCGGGTCGAAGTGCTCGCCCAGGGGCCAACCGAGGGCATCGACGCGATGGTGCGCCTGCTGTCGGAGCAGCCGTCGTCCGTCCGACGACCCGGTCGGGTCTCCGGTGTGGTCGCGCAATACGCCCAGCCCATCGCCGGTCTCGTGGGTTTCAAGGAACGCTGACCCGGTATGCCGTCCCGGCGCGCCGCGGCGGCCCGGCAGCTGGCGCCCAGCACGTGGGCACCGGATCCCGCGGAGGTGACCACACGGCATACCCTCACCTGGTGAGCACCACCCCCGAGATCCCGGCCGAGCTGACCCGACTGCGCGCGAGCATCGACAACCTCGACGCTGCCCTGGTCCACCTGCTGGCCGAGCGCTTCCGCTGCACGCAGCAGGTGGGGGTCCTCAAGGCGACGGTGGGGCTGCCGCCGTCCGACCCGGCTCGCGAGGAGCAGCAGATGTCGCGGCTGCGCGAACTTGCCGCCGAGGCGGGCCTGGACCCGGTCTTCGCCGAGAAGTTCCTGGGGTTCATCATCGCCGAGGTCATTCGCAACCACGGCACGATCGCTCAGCGGGCCACCATTCCTGATGCGTAGGCCCGTCGTGCCGGGAATCCGGCCGCACCTGCCGCTGCGGGACGCCGAGGGAGCCGACCGGTTCCAGGCGTTCCTCGTCAGCGCGGTCGCGTCGATCGCAGTGACCCGCGCCTTCCTCGTCCTCACGGGCTACCCGCAGTTGGGCGGCGGGTCGATCGACGGCGGTCTGCACCTCGCCCACTTGTTGTGGGGTGGTCTCGGCATGGTGATCGCCATCCTCGTGACGATGCTGTTCATCAGTCGCACGGCGCGCACGGTGGCTGCCGTCATCGGTGGGGTCGGGTTCGGGTTGTTCATCGATGAGGTCGGCAAGTTCGTCACGGGGGACAACGACTACTTCTTCGAGCCGGTCGCGGCGATCATCTATGCGACGTTCGTCGTCATCTTCCTCATCGTGCGCCTCGTCGTCAGCCGGACCCCCCTCACGCCCCGCGAACAACTCATCAACGCCGTGGAACTGCTCAAGGACTCGGCGGCGCACGACCTCGACGACGTCGAGCGGGCCCGGTTGATCGCCCTGCTGCGCGCCGCGGATCCCGCCGACCTGCTGGTCGCGCCACTGCTGGCGCTGGTTGACGGCCTGCCCCCTCAGCGTCCGTCGCGGTCCTGGATCGCCCAGGGGTATGCCGCCGCGCGGCGCCTAGTCATGTCCGCGCCGCGCCTGGAAGTGGTCAAGCGGACCTCGGTGTGGGCCTTCACGGCCTTTTGCGGTCTCGCGCTGGCCGATGCGCTGTGGGCGGCCGGTCACGACCCATCGCTGCAGAACCGCGTCTACGTCGCCGTGGCCGCCGGCTCAGCGCTCGTGGCTGTGGTGGCCCTCGTCGGGTGGCTGCGCGGGCCTCGGGGCCGCGCCCTGCAG
>JAKOPT010000055.1 GCA_029778715.1 Actinomycetes bacterium
CGGCACCCTCCTGACGAGCCCGGTGCGCCGGCCGACGACGGTGAGCGTGATCCACGGCAGCCCAGACATCGACAGCACGCCGGCTCGCCCATGGGTGGCGGCGAACAACGCCTTGTCGAGCCCCAGCACCACCGGGGCGAGGCGCGGCAACCAGGGCTGGGCGCCGAGCCGGATCGCCAGGGCGCGCATCGGGTTCACCACTCGAGACTAAGGCGCGCCGCGCGCCGGCTGCAGACCCGCAGACCTGCAGACCTGCAGACCTGCAGACCAAAGGAAACGCGCTGGCGTCGGGAACCACCGACTGGTGGGATGAGCCGATGGAACCGCTGCACGACGACGAAGCCGACACGGGCTTGGAGGTCGTGCTCGACCTGCTCCGAAGCCAGGCGCCCCACCTGGCGGCGCTCTCCCTCGCGCGAATGACCGGCACCGCCGGCAACACCGGGTCGGACAACGTGCTGTATCGGCTCGGAACGGAGTTGGTTGTGCGACTGCCTCGCACCCCGTCAGCCGCCGCGAGCCTGCGCACCGAAACGCGGCTGCTCCCCCACCTTGCTGGGCGGCTCCCAGTCGCACTTCCCGAACTGGTCCACCTCGGTTCCGCGAGCGCGCGCTACCCCCACCCCTGGGCGGTGCTGCGATGGTTGCCCGGACGGGACGCCTGGGCCGATCGGGCAACGCTTGACGATCCACACGGCTTCCGGCTTGCGGAGGACCTCGCGGCAGTGGTGGACGCCGTCGGGAAGGTGCCGCGGGCGGCATACGGGGACATCGTCGAGGTCCGCCCCCCTGGGCGACGTGGCGGCGGGCTCGCCCCGCTGACCGAGGACATCGACGAGTGGTTGGGTGAGGCGCACGGCCTCGTCGACGAGCGCGGCGTCCGCGCGTCGTGGCAGGAGTCGTTGTCCGCGCGGGAGTGGGACGGTGACGCCGTCCTCTGCCACGGCGATCTGATCCCGGGCAACCTTCTCGTGCAAGGCAATCGGCTCACCGCGGTGATCGACTGGGGCGGTGCGGGGGCGGGCGACCCCGCGCTCGATCTCGTCCCTGCCTGGGCTGTTCTCGGTCCGCAGGGGCGCGAGCGCTTCCGGGACGGCGTTGCAGCGGACGATGACTCGTGGCTGCGGGCACGCGGCTACGCCCTGCAACAGGCGGTGGCCGGCGTCATCTATTACACGCCGCGGCGGCATCCGCTGGCCGATGTCATGCGCCGCACGCTGCACGCGATCCTGCGCTGATGTCGATCGGCCCCCGCGTCAGGGGCGCCGTCTCGGCTTGCCGGGGCGATAGGCCGACACCG
>JAKOPT010000007.1 GCA_029778715.1 Actinomycetes bacterium
ACGGTGGGGGAGCCCGGCGTCGAAACCGGGGTCGAGTGTCGGTGGTGGGCGGTAGCGTCGAAGACACCAACCACCCGAGCCGACTGACCATCGGCTCCTGACTCCGCGAGGAGACGACCCCAATGTCCAGCACCCCCACCATCCGCATCACCGGCCCCGAGTCCCTGCTCTCCGCCCTCCCGCACCTGCTCGGCTACCAGCCCACCGACTCGGTGCTCGGCATCGCCCTGCACGACCGCCGCCTCGGCATGGTCGAGCGGATCGACACCCCGCCCATCGACCAGATCGACGCCCTGCTCGCCGCCACCGTCCCCCCGATGCTCCGCGAGCGCCCGACCGCCGTCCTCGTCATCGGTTACGAAACGGTCACAGGACAGGCCGTTGAGGCCGTCGAAGCGCTGGCCTCGGCGCTCGCTGCTGCGGGTGTGGACGTGCCCGCTCCGGTGCTCGTGACGCCGACCGGGTGGCGGCACCTGGACTGCACCTGCTGCCCCACCGGGGGCCACCCGCTGCCCGCCGCCGAGCACCCCGTGGGACTGGAGCTGAGCGCCGCCACCGGCTCCGCTCCCGCCCTCTGTCGAGACGACCTCGCGCAGCGCCTCACCCCCACCCCTCATGCCGAGACGGTCGGTGCCGAGTGCGACCGCATCACCCCCGAGCAGGCCGAGGACGTCACCGCTGCCGCCCTCGCGTGGAGCCGGGTCCTCACGGCCAGCACTCCCATCACGGACCTACCCGCTCACGTCCTCGCTCTCGCGGCTGTGGCCCTGACACGCAACACCGTGACGGAGTTCAGGGACGCGCTGCTGTCCCACCTGTGCACGGACACCATGCCCTCTGACCTGCTCGACCAGCACACGGTGCAGGCGATCCGGGAGAGCGTGAGCATCGACCCGGACCAACCTCCCGCCGTCACCCTCGACAGGCTCATCCAGACCGCAGCAAGCCTGCCGGACGCCCACGCGGTCCCCGTCCTGACCGTGGTGGCCAACTACGCATGGTGGCGCGGTGACGGGACCATCGCCCGGCTCGCCCTCGACCGCGCACTGTCCATCGACCCGGGCTACCGCCTCGCAGCCCTGCTCGCCCGTGCAGTGGACCTCGGTATCCGGCTCACTCGCTGACCCTCGAAGGGTTCCGGGGCAGGGGGCCGGGCGTTGCCCGGCCCCCTGCCCAGAGGCGCGCAGCGCCGACCACTTCCGAGCCGGGCCGGCTTGCCGGGCCGTCCGGTGGGGAAAGGGCGCGCAGCGCCCTCACCCCAGCCCGAAGG
>JAKOPT010000008.1 GCA_029778715.1 Actinomycetes bacterium
CGCCGGGAGACTCTCACCAACAGGGATGACCTGGACAACCGACCCATCCTCACGCGGGACGAACCGGCCGTCGCCCTGAACCCCGAGGTCGGCGCAGAGGGTCGCTATGTTGACCGTCCCCTGTGCCGCCAGCAGGGCAGAGAGCCCGGGGTCCAGCGGCTCGCCCTTGTAGAGCGCAAGAAGGAATACACCCGCGATGAAACACCCGGTGCCCGCCAGCACCAGGGTTGCCGTGGTGATATCCCCCCGGCCGGCGATGGTTGCAACGATCAGGAGGGCGGCAGCCGCGATGATGAGGAGAAAACCTCCCAGGTAGGGATTGTTCCAGTTCATGCCTCACCCCGCGCCCGGAGGCTTAGCCGGTAATCATAGAGGCTGAGCGCAAGGTAGCCGCAGACGAGCGCCGCCGCCAGAACCAGGAGAGAGGCCACGCCACCGGCAACAACAGCCGCGGCAAAAAGGGCGGCGGCAACCGCATAGACAGGGTAGCCCCGCCGGTCCTCAAGATACAGCGCCAGAACAACGACCTGTATGATGAATGCGGCAACGACGCTGCCGGCGGCAACCACCAGAACCTCGCCGGCGCAGAGGAGCAAAAACCGCCGGTCAAACTCCATCAGATCACCTCCACGGCGTCTACGCCCGGGATTCCAGAAGCCATGCCGGCCGGGGCAAAGACCACAACCCTCATCCCCCGGGCCTTTGCCTCGCCGACGACCTGGACAAGGTGGCTCCTATCCCCGGGAAGAAAGAGTGAATAGACCCGGAGTTCCGAAGCGTCCGCCCGGCCGAGCGCCTCCCGCACAACTGCCGCAAACGGCGACCCGCTCTCCCGCGCAAACGCCGCCAGGACGGCGCCTGGCCTCCCCCCGCAGGCCGCCTCCCTGCTGATACTCCGGGCGCGGGCCGCAAGGACGGCCGGACCCGGCGCCCGGTACAGCGAGATCCGGGGCTCGACGGGCTCAAGCCCGGCAAGGACAGAGAACGCATCCCTCACCTCCTCCGTTCGCGGGATGAACCTGACAATCTCCGGGCCGGCAATCACCAGGATGGAACAGCCATCACGTAATCTGATCGCACCCTCGACCGCCCCCGAGACGGCCGCCATTAACCTGGCAAAAGACTCCCGGTCATCTGCCCTGGCCGGAAGGTCGACCAGTATCAGCGGCGCCCCGCCCTCAAGCCCGGTCAGCTGCCGCACGTAGTATGTGCCGCGCCTGGCGGTCACCTTCCAGTCGATCTGCCCGGGGTCGTCACCCACGACGTAGGGCCGGAACCCCCTGACGCTCTGTCCTGTAAGCCTCGTCCGGCGGTCGACCTCAACCTCTCCGCCGCCGGCCCCATTGCCGCCGCCGTCAGCGGATCTCATCACCGCCGGGAAGACCCGGAGATGGGGGGCGCGGAAACCCCGGACGACGAGGTCGCGGGAGAAGAAGGTGTCGCTGGCAGAGACCGCAACCCCCCCAAACGACGTCTCCCCCGGCGCCATGACCCGGAGGGTGTAGGTTGACGTCTGCCCGGGTGGAGATAGCGGGGGTTCCGCAGCAGCAACCGGCGGCGGGACGTCGCGGACGCTGACCTCCATCCCCGGCGGAATCGTGCAGTCGGCCCGCACGCAGACTCTCACGGCCGCCCCCTGCCGGAGGATCGTCCGCCCGGCAGTCCGCTCGACCGAGAGAGTGTTGACGACGATCGCGATATCCCGCTCAAAACGCCAGCCCCGCCAGAGGAGGAAGATGGCCAGGGAACCGGCGGCCAGGGCCGAGGCGGGGCTGGAGACCAGTATCGCGACAACGGTGAGCGCCAGGGCCAGGGCCGCAGCGCCCTCAGCCGTCCGGGTCGGCCGGATCATGCCTCAGGACACCTCGACGCTCTCCAGGATCTCGTCGATGACCGCGTCCACCGCCAGGCCGGTGATCGTCGCCTCGCGGGTGAGGAGGAGGCGGTGCCTGAAGACCGGGTGGGCGAGTTCCCTGACATCGTCCGGGATGACATAATCCCGGCCGTTTAATGCAGCCAGGACCCTCGACCCCCGGACAAAGGCGATCGAGGCCCGGGAACTTACGCCAAGCCGTATATCGCTGTGCAGCCGTGTGGCGGTGACAAGGTCGCGTATGTAGGCCATGACCGACTCATCGATCCGGATCTGCCGCACGGTTGCAGCCATCTCCGCCACGTCCGCGGGGCTGAGGACCGGTCCGATCCGGTCATGGTAGATCC
>JAKOPT010000009.1 GCA_029778715.1 Actinomycetes bacterium
AGCCCGGATCCACCGAGGCGCTTGGTTGAGGGTGAGTGGTCGGGGTGGTGCTGGTGGTCGCCCGGCTGAATTGGGCGAGAGCGCGGTTCGCCGCCCGGCGTCTCATCCGGGTTCGCCACTGGGATGTCCTGGTCGTGCCGTTGGGCGGCGGTGGTTCAGGCGGGGACGGTTGTTGGTGGGCTGGCGGCGTTGTTGAACAGTCGGGTCCAGCCGGCGTGCCAGGGCCAGCTTGTGGGTAGGTGGAGCGTGATACGGCGGGCGCTGTGAGCGATCCGGGCCGGGACGGTGACCAGCTTGCGGCGAACGGTCGGGCTGGTGGCTTTCGCGAGCCCGGTACCGGCGATGGTGGCGGCGGCGCGGGTGAGGTTGAACGCGATTACCGCGCACACCAGCCAGGCGGCGTTCGCGGTGAACACTCCGGAGGGCAGGTGGGCAAGGGCGGAGTTCTTCAGGTCGGCGTGGACTTGTTCGATGACAGCGTGGCCACGGTGGGTCTTGTCGGCGGTGACGGTGTCGAACACGTCGGGGTCGGTGGTGGTGAAGAAGGCGTGGAACCGCCAGGTGTCGAACAGGGTGCCCTGCCCGGCCTTGTTGGCGGGGTTGAGGTCGGGGATCCGGCGCACGACCAGCCGGCCGTTCACCTGCTCGGCTTTCGGTTTCGAGGTGAACGCGGTGAATCGGGTTTCGGCGACCTCGGCGCGGGAGATCCACTCGCCGCTCGCCTCCTCCCACACCGGGTGCGGGTACTGGATCGGGGTCCAGGCATCGGCCGGGATGCTGGTGATCGCAGTCCTTACCCGAGGGTCGAGCCGGACCGTGACCGAAACCTGGGCGCCGCCGGCCAACGCCGCGCCGACGGTGGGACGGCCATAGAACGCCGAGTCGGCCCGCAGCAGCACTGGGGCACCGGCGGGCAGGAGCCGGCTGGCGGTCCGGGCAGCGTCCGCGACCAGCCGCTTCGCGCCCCGCGGGGACGAGGTGGAGCCCCTCCGGAGCCGTTGAGCCACGATCACCGGAGCGCTGGTCGCGGTGGCGAGGGTGGCGATCAGCGCGTTCAGGCCCCGGATGCGGTTGTAGCCGAACCCGGCACCCTGCTTGGCGTAGCCGTGAACCTCGACCACGGTGTCGTCCACATCCAGCACCGCCCAGCCGGCCACCGTGCCCGCGGGCCCGGCCACGGCCGGCAGCAAGGGTGCCCGCGCCGCGAGCCCGGCCAGGAACCTGGATGCGACCGCGTCGAGTTGGCGTACGTGACCGAAGGTGAACGATCGCAGGAACGAGCCCAGCGTCGAGGGTGCATACGCAGCGCTGAACAGCCGGCCCATCCCGCCATGCCGCAACAACGCCATGTCGTCGATGCTGTCCGCACCGGCGACCATGCCGGCGATCAGTGAGGCCACCTTCAACCCGGCGTTAGCGCCCTTGTCGCTGGGCACGCTGAGGTGCTGATCGGCCAAGTCGCGCAACCCGGCCGTCTCGGCCAGCGCCATGATCGGCACCAACCCTGCCGACGACACCAGATTCGGATCATCAAAGACGACCCGCGTCGCCTGCACGCTGTGAGAGAGTTTCACCTGACGGATGCCCTTCGTGACGACCGATTCGGAACCCTAGATAAGTCCCAAATCTCTCAGTCACAAGGGCATTCGCGCTTCACGCCACGCCCACAACCCCCACCCCATCGGTGGATCCGGGCT
>JAKOPT010000056.1 GCA_029778715.1 Actinomycetes bacterium
CATGCCGGCGTTCTACCCCGATTGGGATCCAGACACCGCGACCCGGCTCGTGCGTCGCTTCCGGATCCCGCGGCGCACCAGGTCGCGCAAACTCTCGCGTGGCCAGCGCTCCGCCCTGGCGATCACGCTCGCGCTCGCCAGCGGCGCGGCATACACCTTCCTGGACGAGCCGTATCTCGGACTGGACGCGACCGCGCGCGGAATCTTCTACGACGAACTGCTCGCCGCGTATGCCGCGAGCCACGAGCAGGCGGCATCCGGCGCCTCCGCGCCGCGCACCTTCGTCATGTCGACGCACCTCATCGACGAGGCGGCCGAGTTGATCGAGGAGGTCCTCGTCCTCGAGGGCGGGCGGATCGTCCTGCAGGCGGATGTCGACGACGCGCGCCGCACGGCGTTTCTCGCGCGCGGTTTCGAGGCCGACGTCCTGGCGCTCGCGGTCGGACGCGAGGTGCTCTCGACCCGGCGGCTGGGCGGCATCCTCACAGCAACCATTCGGGGGGACCTCAGCGTCGATGACCGGCGCTGCGCCACGGAGGCGCGCGTGTCGATCGAGCCCACCACGCTGCAGGAACTCGTCGCGGCGATCGGCCAACACGGCGAGTCCGATCAGCCCGCTCCCCACTACGCCACCGAATCGAGCCCGGTCCAGTGATCACCTACTCCCGCAGATCGCTGCGGCTCTATCTGGCCAACCGCCAAGACGTTCTCGCCGTGCCGCTCTACACACTTGCGGCGCTCGTGTTGCTCAGCGTCCTCGTCTCGATCGTCATCGGAATCGCGACCGGCTTCCCGCTGTCGGTGTCGGTTCAGGACGGCTTCCGCGCCAGCTCCGGCACCATCTGGGCGCTGCCCGGCTTCTTGGCCACCGTCGGGATCATGGCCGCGACTCGCAACTTCGCCATGGCGCTCGCATTTGGCAGCACCCGGCGGCACTTCTGGCTCGGCACGATGGCGGGGTTCGTCCTCACTGCGGCGGTCACCGGCGTCGGCGCGGTGGTGGCGCTCGGGCTCGAGCGGCTCACCGGCCACTGGTTCGTCGGCGCCTATGCACTGGACGTCGCGGCCCTCGGTAACGGCAACGTGGCCCAGACCCTCGGGGTCGTGTTTGTCGTGGCGCTCGTCGCGATGACCGCCGGAGCGATGTTCGGCACGGTCTACCGGGCGTTCGGGGCGAAGACGACCGCCCTCCTCGGCGTCGCCTGCGTGGTGCTGCTGTTCGTCGCCATCGCCGTCATTGTCGGCAAGTGGGGTTCGCTGGGGCCGCTCGTGGACGGCTGGGGGGCGTGGGCGGGCGTCGCGGTCGGCGCGGTTCTCATCGTGGTTACCGCGGCTGGTTCGTATGCCGCGTGCCAGCGCGCGAGCGTCTGACCCGTCGGGCGCGGGCCCGACGTCGACGACACGGAGTCATCGACGCCGGACCCGAGCCCGAGCATGGTCGAAGCCGCTGGCTATCCGGTGACGGCCACCACGGTCCGGCCGACGACCGTCGTGCCGTTGCGGTGAGTCACGCTGCCGAGGTATTCCTCGCCAGC
>JAKOPT010000057.1 GCA_029778715.1 Actinomycetes bacterium
CATGGCCGACATTGTCCGGTGGCGCCGGTTAGAGCGCCAGCATCTCGTCCGGCAGGTCGGTCACCACGCCGTCGGCGCCGATGTCTGCGAGGTCTCCGAAGATGACCGGGTCGTTGACGGTCCAGGGCAGCACGGCCATCCCTCGGGCGTGGGCTTGCTCGACCAACTCGGCTGTGCAGGAATGAAAGTCGGGCGACACGACGGACGCTCCGAGCTCCGCTGCGGCCCCCGCGAGGTCGTCGGGATGGTCATCCCACTGCACCGTCCCCAGCCACTTGCTCCTCGGCGCGAAGGTCTCGCCCACGACCGCCAGCGCCGAAACCGGCAGGTGCGGGTCAAGGACGCGGGCCCGCTGCAGGACGGCCCAGTCAAAGGAATGGATGAAGACCCGGTCGCGCACCCCCGCGTCCGTCACCGCCTCGAGCACACCGTTGAGGAGGGTATGCCGGGCGGCCCGGTCGCGCGGGTCGGTCACGTCGATCTTGACCTCGATGACCCACCAGATGGGTGCACCGGTGGTGGCGGCGAACACCTCGGCGAGCGTGGGGATCCGCTCCCCCGGCACCGCCCGTTGCCGGGGAAAACTGGGGAGCGTCGCGGAGCCGGCGTCGACGGTGCGCAGTTGGGTCAGGGTGAGCTCGTCCACCCGGGCCCCGAGGTAGTCGGCGCCGGTCGGCCGGCACTTGGCGGGATGCAGCACCGGGTCGTGCCACACGACGACCTGGTCGTCGGCGGTGAGCAGGACGTCCAACTCGATGGCCGGAACGCCGACGTCGATGGCCGCACGCATGCTGGCCACAGTGTTCTCAGGGATCAGCCCTCGGGCACCGCGATGCCCGACGACGGCCGGGCGGCCCGGTGCCCACGGTCCAGGCGGAGCGGCATACGTGCTGACGCGCATGCCGCAACGCTAACCGGAGAACCGCTCAACTGATGCGCGACAGCAGGTGCGCGACGGCGTCGGCCGCACCGTAGCCCGGACCGTCGCTCGCACCGATGAGGTGGACGACCGGCTCGAGGTCGGTGCCGGAGGTGACCAACGGGGCTTCGGACGCGCCGCCGG
>JAKOPT010000058.1 GCA_029778715.1 Actinomycetes bacterium
CTCCACGTTCGTGGCCCCACCACACATCGTCCTTGACCCGCGGATCCGCAGGTCAAGGACGATGTGTTTGCGCGCGTTGTGCTGCTAGACAGTGAGCAGTTCGCGCGGGGCAAATTCGGATGCGGAGGTGGCGGGTTCGAGTTCCGCGACGATCTGCGCGAACGTCGTCGCCCGGTCAATCCCATGTTCCCCCGCGCTGACTCGACGGATGGGGAGCGCGAGACCATAGGTCTCGCCCCCGGTGATGACCGCCGTGAGACCACCGTCGGCGTCCAACTGATCGATCATCCAGCCGAGGGTGTCGGTCGCGAGAGTGAGGATGCACAAACGCGAGCCGACGGAGTCCGCCTGCAACCGGTCGAGGGTGGCCGGGTTCTCCTCCACATAGCGCATCCAACGGCTGGCCAATTGGTACCGACGCTGCCTGCCCAGGCCCGCCTCGCTGACGCGCAGGCTCCACTCGCGACCCTCGGTGACGAAGTAGCGCTCGACGTGCAATTCGAGATGGTAGTCGGTGCGAGCCCGCACTCACTGAGAAGGAGAACAACCTGCGCGTTGGCGTCGCCATCCGGATCGATCGACCCGACGAGCCCGGGAACCTGAGGTGAGGTGACGCCGATCCCAAACTCCGCGCCATAATCGGACAAGATGACGTGGACGTCAGGCACGGTCAGTCACCTCCTGGGCTTCTCTCAATGACAAGTGCACCTGCTTGACACGTATGGACCTGATCTCGATCGGGGAGAGTTCTCGGTTCCGATGGAACGCCCAGATGAGCTGCGGCCTTCCCGGTGCCGACAGTACTTCGTGCGAGCCCTTTCCCCGGCCGGGCACCGCGGCGTAGCCCAACTCACGCTCCAACAGTCGCCCGAATTGTCGGGCCGTCATGGACCGGACGCCTGGAACGGGGGTCAAGTCCGCCTACCTCACGTGCTCGCCGGCTTGCGGCGGATGTAGAGCTGCTTGCGGACCCGGGCGATGACGGTGCCGTCGGCGGTGGCGATGTCCACGGCATACCAGCGCAACACCTTCTCCCCGTCGGCCGCCGCGTCACGCACCTCGGCGACCATGGCGTCGGTGAGGTCGAAACGCGCCCGCACATCGCCGCGGCCCGGCGCGACGAACTCGATGGTGCCGGCCTTGTCCCAGACAACGTAGTCGGGCCCGAGGCGCCGCATCATGAGGATCATCCACCACGGGTCGACCATCGAAAACAGCGAGCCGCCGAACTGGGTGCCGACGAAATTGGCCGTCCACGGTCGCAACTTCAACTCGGTCACGGCCGTCGAGAAGTCGTCGGCCAACTCCACGAGGTGGATCCCAGTCGCGGCGTACGGAGGCCACAACCGGATCGTCCGGCGGATTCCGGCGGCGCTGGAGAGCAGGCTGGACCAGGTGGGCAGCGACGGCAGCGGCATGTCGCCATTGTGTCAAGGCGGGTCGTGATCCAATGCGAGGTATGCCGCCCGCTCCCGACCGTCTCTCCGCGCCGCCTCCCGGGGCAACCCGACACGCTGCCGTGGCCCCCGCCTTCGAGGAGACCATCGGTGAGCGTGACCTCGCGCAGTGGCGTTCGCACCTGGGCCAGCGACTGGTGGCGTCCGCGGACCGGGCCACCGCCGTCCTCGACGCGCGCTGGCCGCGCTGGAGCCTTGCTGTCACCCTGGTGCTCATCGTTGTCGTCGGTGGGGGGCTCGCCATCGGCGTGGCGCACACCGCCGCCGAGGTGTACGAGCAGGTCGTCGCCCACAGTGGGCTGGCCGCGCTCGACGAACCCCTTCTCACCTGGGCGGTGACGACTCGCACCCCACGGCGCGACGCGGCCGTCACCGCGTTCACCGACGTGGGCGGGCCGGTCGGGGGCGCCATCCTCGCCGTTGCCGTCCTGGCCGTCCTTCTTCTCTGGTGGCGCCGCTGGACCCCGCTGTGGGTGCTCGCCCCCGCGTTGCTCGGCGCCGTCGTCCTCACCGGGGTCGGCAAGGACCTGACCGGGCGGGCTCGCCCACCCCGGTCTCTGGCGGTGCCGCCCTACGAGGTGAGCGCTTCCTTTCCCAGCGGGCACACCCTCAACGCGACCGTGCTCGCCGGGCTCACGGCATACCTCATCCTGATCGTGGCCCGCCGCGCCTGGGTGGGTGCGCTGGGGCTGGCCGTGTCGGCCACGTATGCCGTGGCCATGGGCCTGTCGCGGGTGTGGCTCGGCCACCACTGGCTCACCGATGTCATCGCCGGCTGGCTCCTCGGGCTGGCCTGGGTGCTCGGTGTCGTCACCCTCCACCGGCTCGTCCTCACCCTGCGCCGGGCCCGAGCCGCACCCCGCTCACCCCGCGGCGCGGCATAGCGAAGGGGCGCCACCGGTGTGGTGACGCCCCTTCGTGACGGTTGGGCTCAGCGGGTGTCGCTGCCGCCACCGCCGACGGCCCGGCCGGCCTCGAGGCGGGCGACGGGGACGCGGAACGGCGAGCAGGAGACGTAGTTGAGGCCACGCTCCTCGAAGAAGTGCACCGACTCCGGGTCGCCACCGTGCTCACCACAGACGCCGACCTTGAGGTTGGGCTTGGTGCGCCGGCCCTCGTCGGTGCCGATGCGCACGAGGCGCCCGACGCCGACGGTGTCGATCGTCTCGAACGGGGACACGCCGAGAATCCCGGCCTCCATGTAGCGGCTGAAGAAGCTCGACTCGACGTCGTCGCGCGAGAAGCCCCACGTCGTCTGGGTGAGGTCGTTGGTGCCGAACGAGAAGAAGTCGGCCGCCTCGGCGATGTCACCGGCGGTGAGGGCCGCGCGGGGCAACTCGATCATCGTGCCGACGAGGTGGTCGAGGTGGACCGAGTGCTTGACCCGTGCCTCGTGGGCGGCCTCGGCGATCTCTTCCTTGATGTTGCGGAGTTCCTCGACGGCACCGACGAGCGGAACCATGATCTCCGGGTGCGCCGAACCACCTTCTTCGGTGACGATCGCAGCGGCCTCGAGGATCGCCTGGGACTGCATCTCGAACAGGCCCGGGATGGCGATGCCGAGCCGGACCCCGCGCAGACCGAGCATGGGGTTCTGCTCGTGGAGGCGGTGCACGGCGGCGAGGAGCTTGGTGTCCTTGTCGACGGCGTGCCCGGTCGCCTCGGCCACAGCCACCTTGACCGACAACTCGGTGAGGTCGGGAAGGAACTCGTGCAACGGCGGGTCGAGGAGGCGGATGGTCACCGGGAGGCTGTCCATGGCCCGGAAGAGCTCGACGAAGTCGCCGCGCTGGAGCGGGAGCAACTCGGTGAACACCTGCTGGCGGGCCTCATCGGTCTCGGCAAGGATGAGCCGCTCGACCAGTTCGCGCCGGTCGCCGAGGAACATGTGCTCGGTGCGGCACAGGCCGATCCCTTCGGCGCCGAACCGGCGGGCGCGCGCGGCGTCCTCGGCGTTGTCGGCGTTGGCGCGCACCCGCAGGCGGCGACGGTCGTCGGCGATGGCCATGAGCCGGTCGACCGCGGCGACGAGCGGGCCACCCTCGGCGGCGGCGATCGTGCCCTCGAAGTACTGGACGACCGGGGAGGCGGTGACGGGCACCTCGCCGACGAAGATCTCACCGGTCGAGCCGTCGATGGAGATGACGTCGCCTTCGTGGATGACCGTGCCGTCGGGGGTGGTGAACTGCTTGGTCTTGGTGTCGACGTCGAGGGCCTCGGCGCCGCAGACACAGGTGCGGCCCATACCGCGGGCAACCACGGCGGCGTGCGAGGTCTTGCCGCCACGGGAGGTGAGGATGCCCTGGGCGGCGACCATGCCGGCGAGGTCGTCGGGGTTGGTCTCGCGGCGGACGAGGATGACGGGGGTGCCTTCCTCGGCCCAGGCGACGGCGGTCGCGGAGTCGAACACGGCCTTGCCGACCGCGGCGCCGGGGGAGGCGCTCATGCCCTTGGCGAGCAGGTCCTTGGCGCTGCCGTGGTCGAAGTGGGGGAACATCAACTGGGCGAGCTGGTCACCGGTGACCCGCTGGAGCGCCTCGTCCTCGTCGATGAGGCCCTCGTCGAGCAGGTCGGTGGCGATCCGGAAGGCCGCCTCGGCGGTGCGCTTGCCCACGCGGGTCTGGAGCATGAAGAGCTTGCCGTCCTCGACGGTGAACTCGATGTCGCACATGTCGCGGTAGTGCTTCTCCAGCCGGTCCATGATCGCGATGAGCTCGTCGTAGCTCTTCTTGTCGATGGCCTCCATGTCGGCCAGGGTCAAGGTGTTGCGGATGCCCGCGACGACATCTTCGCCCTGGGCGTTTTGGAGGTAGTCGCCGTAGACGCCGACGGCACCCGTGGCCGGGTCGCGGGTGAACGCGACACCCGAGCCGGAGTCCATGCCGCGGTTGCCGAAGGCCATCGCCTGGACGTTGACGGCGGTGCCGAGGTCGGCAGGAATGCGCTCGCGGCGGCGGTAGAGGATGGCGCGCTCGGAGTTCCACGAGTTGAAGACCGCTTCGACGGCGCCGAGCAACTGGGCCGTGGCGTCCTGCGGGAAGTCGGAGCCGGAGTCTTCGCGGATGATCACCTTGTATGCCGCGACGAGCTTCTTGAGGTCGTCGGCGTCGAGGTCGAGGTCACCGGTCACGCCCTTGGCGGCCTTGATCTCGTCCATCGCGTCCTCGAAACGCTCACCGTTGAGGTCGAGGACGGTCTTGCCGTACATCTGGAGCAGGCGGCGGTAGGAGTCCCAGGCGAACCGCTCGTTGCCGGTCTGGGCAGCGAGGCCGACGACCGAGCCGTCGTTGAGGCCGACGTTGAGGACGGTTTCCATCATGCCGGGCATGGAGAACTTCGCACCGGAACGCACAGACACCAGGAGGGGGTCGTTCGCGTCGCCGAGGGTGCGGCCGATCTTGCCCTCGAGGGTGTGGATGTGCGCGGCGACCTCGTCTGCGAGCCCGTCGGGCATCGCCTTGGCGGCGAGGTAGGCGCGACACGCATTGGTGTCGATGGTGAAACCAGGCGGCACGGGGATGCCAAGGTTGGTCATCTCGGCGAGGTTGGCTCCCTTGCCGCCGAGAAGATCCTTGGCGTCGCGGTTACCTTCCTCGAAGTCATGCACAAACGGGGCCATGCGGGGACCTCCCAGGGTTCGGAAAAAGGGTTCAGGTCCAACCGTAGTGCGTGCGGCAGACCAACGTGACCGCCATCACCTGGTTACGGAACGGTAGCCTCCCAGTGATCTGCGACACGTGCGAACCCTAGGCGGCCGTAGTAGTCGCCATCCACGCCCGCCAGGGTGTGGATCCTGGTGAACCCGCGCTCGACGAACAATCCCGAGCGCCGATAGACGAACTCGCCGGGCGTGAAGTCGCGGTATTTGGGTGTGACATAGTCGACTTCAACGATGGCAAGGCCCGCTCCGGCGTCCTTGACGATGACCACCCCGGCCGTTTCGTAGCCCTTGAGGATGAGGTACGCCGTCCGCTCCCCGGCCGCGTCCATCCCCTGGAACCCCGGAAAGAAGCGGGTGATGTCGTCCGCCTCGACGGTGAGGAAATGGCGCAGGAAGGCATCGTTCCCCGCGACCGAGAGCACGGCATACGCATTGGCATTGCGGCGGTCACGGATCAAACCGACGATGAAGTACGTGTTGATGGCGACCAGGGCGAGGTTCATCGCGACCATCGGCCACACCGCGAGCAGCCCGTTGTAGAGCGCCAACAGCGAGCAGGCCACCGAGTTGAGCACCCGGAAGCGAAGCATGCGGGCTTGCAGGAGGGAGTAGATGACGAAAGCGGAACCGAACCAGCCGAACGCGTCGAGCCATGACATGAGGGCAAAGCGTACGTCGGATGCGGGGTTCGCCGCCTCGGGCGTGCGTCAATAGGCGGTATGCCGTCCGCTCCCGCCCGTGCCGCGTTGCTCCGTCGCCTGCTCCTCCTCGGGTTCGGCATCGCGGTGGGAGTGCAGGCGTATGTGCTCTACGTGCCGAAGATGCCTGGGACACTGCCATTTCCGCAGGCCGACAAGGTGGTCCATGCGCTGATCTTCGCGGCGCCGGTGTTCTTGGGGCTGCTCCTCGACCTCACCCCTTGGCTGGTTGTCGGCCTCTTCTCGGTGCATGCCCCGGTGAGTGAGGTGATTCAGCGCGTGTTCCTGCCCGATCGCTCCGGGAGTGCCGGCGATGTGGCGGCGGATGTCGCGGGCGTGCTCCTCGGCGTGGCCGCGGCCTGGGCCTTCGGCCGCCTCCTGAGTCGTCGCGCCGGCCCGTGACTCGGTGGCGTCCAATTCGTCAAATGCTGTGCAGCCGCCGCGCCGGCGCGGGCATCAGGGTGTTGCGCGATGAGCCGAGGAAGCCGGCGGCCTCAGCGATCTCATCATCGGTCAACCCCAGGTCGCTCATTTGCTCCCGGATTGCCCGGAGCAATCGGGGCGTTTCGGGAGCGAGCGAGTCGCTGCCTGGTTCGCGGATCCGCCACTGCCGATAACTGATCTGTTTGTAGAGCCGAGTCCGTTGAGCGTGATCGATGACGCCGAGGTCGTGGGCCCGCAGCACCAGCGCCTGCACTGAAACTCCCCACTCCTGCTTCAGGTCAAGAGCTGAGCCGAGGGTGAAGTTGCGCAACTGTGGCCGGATGACCGCTTCGGGCATCAGGAACTCCGCGGCGAAGGCATTGGCCTGGTCTTCAACCTCCACGGGGACTTCGCGACGGTGAAGCACGAGATGCCCAAGTTCATGGGCGAGGGTCCATCGGACACGGTCGACGGGAGCGGAGGTGTTGTACATGACCAGTGGCAGGTCTGCAGACCATTGCGAGAGTCCATCCGCTCGACTGGTCCCCATATCTTGGCCGATCACTGGACAGCCCGCGCTCTCAAGCCAGCCAACGAGGTCGCGGACCGGCCCGATGGGGATCCGCCATTGCATACGCGTGACACGGGCGGCCTCTTGCGGGGTCGCATCCACCGGGTCAAGGGAGGGGATGGTCCGTGAGGACTGGACCGACACGGCCTCGGCAAGGAACTCCGCGTGGAGGCGGTGCATGTTTAACGTGGCCTCGAGTTGCCTCCAGACGGTGGGCCGCGCAGTGGCGCGGCGACGCAAATGCGCATCCACGGCTATGGCCGCTTCGGGCCTGGATGCCGACGCAACGAAGCGGCTGCTCCACCCGAACACCTCACCGATCCGCGTCAGAGTCTCGGTGTCGGGAGAACGCGTGCCCTTCTCGTAACGGTGGATCGATGCTTGCTGCACGCCGAGCCGCTGTGCGAGTTCGACCTGAGTCATGCCCTGGGCCTGGCGTGCGGTCTCGATGAGGATGCCGAGGTTGTTCACGATGTCGCCTTGGCGGTGCCGCCCTTGATGAGGAGTTTGCCATCAAAAGCCACTACCGGCAGCGAAGGGCCAGGGCTGGGGGTGCTCGGTACCGGAGTGAGCACCGTGGTGCCGCCGGTCTCTGCGACCAGTTCGATGACCCACAGCACGTTGTGGTTTCCGTCGCGAGCCGACAGCACCGCCGGACCAATGAGGCGGGCTTCGGCGTCCCAGCGGAAACCCCCGATGAGCCGAATCTCTTGCAGCAGTTGCGGTGGGTCTTGAACGATGAAGTCCTTGAAAGCTTCCGTCGGGTAGGACGACACCAAGTCGGCAGGTCCGTGCTTCTTGAACCGCAGGCGGAACAAATCAGTAACGTAGATCTCACGCCGCGGCTCCACGTCCCGGACCTGAACGGAGGACACGTGAGCCTCGAAAAGGTCACGGACGTTGGCGAACAGCTGATCGTGAATCCAGTTGAGGATGCCGCGTTGAGTCTGCCGCGCAGCAAGACGAGGAACGGCGCGTCGGTACTCATCAAGGTCGTCGCGAGTGCGAGCCACAGACTGCCCGATGGCCTCGAAGCTGGGCTGGCCCAAGAGGGACAACACCTCATCGGAATTTCTTACATCGATCATACCGGAGAAAATACCACTCGGGAGTGGATCGGGAGGTCCGGCGCGCGTTCGCGATCCGAATCGCTTTCACAACGGCCAGGCCGTGGGCGGAGCGCTGGTAGACTTGGCAGGTTATCGCGCAGCGGCGCATGGAAGCGCTGCCCATTCAACTCGAGCGAACCCCCGTGCACTCATGAGGCTCGAGACGCGCATTGTCGCCACCGAGACTGAGACGAGTTGATCTCCCGTGCCCAAGAAGGCCGTGCCCGGAGCCAAGAAGGCCCGCTGGACCCCCGCCCAAAAGGCGGCCAAGAAGAAGTTGCGCGCGAGCGCAGCGAAGAAGCCCCATCGCGGACAGTCCGCCGAACGCCCCACGCAGGTGCGCGCCGACGGACGCAGTGACCGCCCGCGCCGCGACGACCGGCCGCGTCGTTTCGACCGAGACGAGCGCCCCGCGCGGTTCGACCGGGACGATCAGCCGCGTCGTTTCGACCGGGATGACCGACCGCGTCGCTTCGAGCAGGATGACCGCGCCCGTCGCGACGATCGGGGCGACCGGCCCCGCCGTGATGAGCGCGATGACCGCCCGCGTCGGTTCGAGCGTGATGACCGGCCCCGCCGCTTCGAGCGGGACGATCGGCCGCGCAGGTTCGACCGGGATGACCGCCCGCGTCGCGACGAGCGCGACGACCGCCCGCGTCGCGACGATCGGGACGAGCGGCCGCCGCGCCGTTTCGAGCGTGATGACCGGCCCCGCCGCTTCGAGCGTGATGACCGGCCGCGCCGGTTCGAGAGTGACGAGCGTCCCGCTCGGTTCGAGCGTGATGATCGGCCGCGCCGGTTCGAGCGTGACGACCGGCCGCGCGGCTTCGAGCGTGATGACCGGTCGCGCCGCTTCGATCGGGACGAGCGGCCGCGGCATACCGACCGGGGCGAACGCGGTGGCTGGCACCGGGTCGCGGACCCTCGCCGTCGGGACCGCCGCGAACCCGCCATGACCCCCGATCTGGACCGGCCCCGCACCTTCGAGGAAGCCGAAGCCGAACGCGCCGAGGCCGACACCTGGACCCACTACACCTCGGCCAAGGCCTCCGGCCCTGTCGAGGTCACCCAGGACAACGGGTTCGCCGCGCTCGGGCTGCCCGACCGGCTCGTCGAACGGTTGGCGCGCGACGGCATCACCGAACCGTTCCCCATCCAGACGGCGACCATTCCCGATGCCCTCGCGGGTCGTGACGTGCTCGGCCGCGGCCGCACCGGTTCAGGAAAGACCCTGGCGTTCGGGTTGCCCCTCATCACCCGCCTCGTCGATGCCGGCGCCACTCCCCAGCCCAAACGCCCCCGCGCCCTCATCCTCGTCCCCACCCGCGAACTCGCGATGCAGGTCAGCGACGCCCTCGAACCCCTCGTCCACGTCACCGGCCTGCGCCATCGGCTCGTCGCCGGTGGCCTGTCCTACGACAAGCAGATCAGCGGGCTCGCCCGGGGTGTCGACATCCTCGTCGCCACCCCCGGACGCCTCCAGGACCTCCTCGACCGGGGCGCCGTCGAACTCGGGGACGTGTCCATCGCCGTCCTCGACGAGGCGGACCACATGGCCGACATGGGGTTCCTGCCCGAGGTGACCGCAATTCTCGACCAGGTCCCCGAGGGCGGTCAGCGGCTGCTCTTCTCGGCAACCCTCGACCATGGCATCGACACCCTTGTCGAGCGCTACCTCACCGACCCGGTGACGCACTCGACCGACGAGGCGCAGGCGGCCGTGACGACGATGAGCCACCACGTCTTCCTCATCGACCCGCAGCAGAAGAAGGCGATGACGGCCGAGTTGGCCCACCGCGACGGGCGCACCATTGCGTTCGTGCGTACCCAGCTCGGCGCCGACCGGGTCGCCCGCGAGTTGCGCGAGCGCGGTGTCCTCGCTGCCTCCCTCCACGGCGGGCTCTCCCAGGCCGTCCGCAACCGAGTCCTCGGTGCCTTCCGTGACGGCCGGATGCCGGTGCTCGTCGCGACCGATGTCGCAGCCCGGGGCATCCACGTCGACGACGTCGGGCTCGTCCTCCAGGTCGACCCGCCGCGTGACCACAAGGACTACCTCCACCGGGCCGGTCGCACGGCGCGGGCCGGCGAGGAGGGGGCGGTTGTCACCCTGGCGCTGCCGCACCAGAAGAAGATGATGACCCGACTGCTGGAGTCCGCCGGCGTCGATGCCGAACCTCAACGCACTCATCCCGGAGATGCCGCGGTTATCGCGGTGGGCGGGTCGGCGCCTTCGGGTACGGCGGTTCCCGAGGAGCAGTGGCGCCCCATCCTCGAGGGCGAACCGCGGGCCCGCCGCTCCGGCCCTCCTCGCGCGCGCAGCGGCTTCGATCGGCGCGACCGCGGCGAACGGCGTGGCGCGCGGCATACCGACCGCGACCGGGGCCGGGCACAATGGCGGGGTGAGCGCTGAACGGCTGACCGGGCAGCTCCTCGTCGCGACCCCGCTGATCGAGGAGGGGATATTCCACCGCGCGGTGATCCTCGTCCTCCACCACGATGACGAGGGCGCCCAGGGGGTGGTCCTCAACAAGCCACTCCTCGCCGAGGTCGAGGCCGTGCTGCCGGGTTGGGGCCGGTCGACGGGCGGGTCGAGCACGCTGTTCCAGGGCGGACCGGTGCAACTCGATTCCGCGCTCGGGTTGGCCCGCATCTCGGTCACCCGGGTGCCCGGCGTGCGCCCCATCGTCGACGGCGTGGGCGTGGTCGACCTCGACGCCGACCCCGCCCCGATCGGGCGCCGGGTCGGTGCGGTGCGGATTTTCGTCGGGTATGCCGGGTGGTCGGCCGGGCAACTCGAGGGCGAGTTGCGCACCGGGAGTTGGTATGCCGTGGATGCCGATCCGTGGGACGTCTTCAGTTACGAACCCGAACGGCTCTGGGCCGATGTGCTTCGGCGCCAACGCGGACCGCTGTCGTGGGTGGCGTTCCTACCCGAGGACCCGTCGGTCAACTGACCAAGGGGCAGTGGTTCGTCTCTGGCCCCGGCCGGGGGCAACGCCCGAGTCCGCTGGTCTTGGGTCCGGCGTCCCCGCTGCTGTCACACTTGGACCATGAACGACGCCACCGCCGCCTTGGACGAACCGGGCACGCCCCTGACCCAGCCGGCCACCTCGACCGCGGTTCTCGAACGCACCGAGGTCGTCCCCGAGTTGCACGAGCCCGGGGACCACGAGCGATTCAGCCACTACGTCCGCAAGGAGAAGATCCTCGAAAGCGCCCTGTCCGGCGAGCCCGTCGTGGCCCTGTGCGGCAAGGTCTGGGTGCCTGGGCGCGACCCCAACCGGTTCCCCGTGTGCCCCATGTGCAAGGAGATCTACGACGGCCTGCGACCCCCCGCCGACGGCGAGGAGTGAGGCGGCTGGGCCGCCCCAGACTGTCGAGTGAGGAGTTCTTGTCGCCTCGAACCAATCGCGGCGACAAGAACTCCTCACTCGATGGACCTCAACAGACGGGGTCTGGACGAGAATGCGGCGGCGACCCATCTCCATTAGCACGCGGCATGCGGCATCGGGCGGACCCGCCCGCCCCGGGCATGTCGGCGGGCGATCCGGGCTATCGTGGCCGGGCTCATGAGTACGACAGCCGCCCACCACCTCTCGCCCGCCTTCCCCGAGCGGGCCGCCTGGGGCACCGTTCCCAAGTTGCGCGCCTGGCAGGAAGCCGGGCTCGCGGCATACCTCAGCGGAAGCCTCGCCGGGCAGCGGGACTTCCTCGCGGTGGCGACGCCGGGCGCGGGGAAGACGACCTACGCCCTCCAGGTGGCCACCGAGCTGCTCGCCCGCGGCATCGTCACCGACATCACGGTCGTCGCGCCCACCGAGCACCTCAAACACCAGTGGGCCGACGCCGCGGCCCGGGTCGGCATTCACCTCAACCCGGCCTTCGCCAACTCGGTCGCCGCCCACAGCCGCGACTACGGCGGCGTCGCGCTCACCTACGCGCAGGTCGCCAGCCGCCCCGACCTCCATCGTCGTCGCACGCTCGCTGCGCCCACGCTTGTCATCCTCGACGAAATCCACCACGGCGGGGATGCCAAGAGTTGGGGTGAGGCGATCCGCGAGGCGTTCGAGCCGGCGACCCGCCGCCTGGCACTGACCGGGACGCCGTTCCGCTCGGACACCAGCCCGATCCCGTTCGTCCGCTACGAGATGGACCGCGACGGAGTCCTGCGCTCGGCCGCGGATTACACCTACGGGTATGCCGATGCCTTGCGCGACGGGGTCGTGCGGCCGGTGCTCTTCCTCGCCTACGGCGGGGCGATGCGCTGGCGGACTAAGGCCGGCGACGAGGTGGCCGCCCGGCTCGGGGAGCCGCTGACCAAGGACCTCACCGCGCAGGCATGGCGCACCGCGCTCGACCCCAAGGGCGACTGGATCCCGTCGGTGCTGAGCGCGGCCGATACCCGGCTCACCGAGGTGCGGCGGCACGTGCCCGACGCCGGTGGCCTCGTCATCGCCTCGAATCAGACCCAGGCCCGGGCCTATGCCCGCCTTCTCGAGGGGATCGCGGGGGAGAAGGCGACGGTTGTGCTCTCGGACGACGCCGGGGCGAGTGCCCGGATCGAGGAGTATGCCGCGGGCCGCTCGCGCTGGATGGTCGCCGTGCGCATGGTCTCCGAGGGCGTCGACGTGCCGCGGTTGTGCGTGGGCGTCTATGCCACGTCGACGTCGACGCCGCTGTTTTTCGCGCAGGCGGTCGGGCGGTTCGTCCGGGCGCGTCGGCGCGGCGAGACCGCCTCGGTGTTCCTCCCGAGTGTGCCCGTGATCCTGGAGCACGCCTCCGCCTTGGAGGTCGAGCGCGACCATGCGCTCGGGCGACCGGTCGCGGCCGAAGGGGAGGAGGTGTGGCTCGAGGACGGCCTTGTCGAGGCCGCCAACCGCGCCGAACCCACGGTGGGTGGGGATGCGGCGAGTTTCGAGGCGCTCGAGTCCGACGCGCACTTCGACCACGTGCTCTTCGACGCCCAGCAATTCGGGTTGCACGCGGCCGTGGGGTCGGCCGAGGAACAGGACTATCTCGGGTTGCCCGGGCTGCTCGAACCCGACCAGGTCGCCGTGCTGCTCCACGAGCGGCAGGCCAAGCAGAGCCGAGGGGCGAGCGCGCGGGGAGCGGGGCGGCATACCCCGCCGGTATCGGCCCATCGGGCGCTGGCCGCCCAACGCAAGGAACTCAATTCCCTCGTCGCGGCCTGGGCGCGCAAGACGGGGGAACCCCATGCCAATGTGCACATGGCCCTGCGGCGCGCTTGTGGCGGCCCGGAACTGGCGCAGGCGAGCAGCGAGCAGGTGGGGGAGCGGATCGAGCGGATCCGGCGCTGGTTCGTCGGCCGCCGCTGAGGCGCGCGCGACGACGACGGGGTCGCCGGGCGGCGGTCCGGGTTTGGGCGCTCGGGTTCGGCGTCAGCGGATTTGAGAGACTCACGTCATGGTCAGTGAGGAACCTGAAGGCCAACGGTGGGGCCGGTCGTGGAGTGATCCGACCAGCGACCCCGAGCCTGCGGCGATAGGCGAGCCCTCCGCCGCCCCGTCCCGGGCTGCGGAGACGACGTGGCCGACCATCTCGGAGGTGTCCAGCGACGGCACGGACACGGTTCCCCCGATTCGGACCCACCGCACGCACGTCGGCCGCGAGCCACGTCAGCCCCAGCAAGCCGCCAGCCATCCCAAGCGCACCCGGAAGCGCCCGACGAAAACCGCCGCGGACTCGCAGGCTACCGAGCGGGCCGGTGGGGGGAGTTGCCTTGCCGGCGTGCTTCTGGCCCTGGGCCTGGTCCTCGTCATGTTCTTTGTGAGCCAGGCATGGACCGAGCGCACTTACCACCTTCTGGGCAACGTCGTGGGCGCGATCGTCGCGCTCCTCGGGGCGGCAGCGGGCGCCGGGGTCGCTGTCGCCGAGAGCAAGGGCGACCGTCCAGGTGCCGTCTTGCTGGCCGTGCTGAGCGCCGTCCTGCTCTTGGGGTCGATTCCGCTGTTCATCCTGATCGACAACCCGTACCTCTACCGCTGACCGGGTAGCCCGGGACCGCTAGGACGGTTGCTGGTTGGCGACCGCGGCGGACTCCACGAGCGGGCCGGTGCGATAGTCCAGATGGGACACCAGGCACATTGACGTGTTGGCCCGGATCACGTGGACGTCGTCGATCATCTGGTCGATGACCCGGCCCAAGTCGGCGTTGTTGCGGGCGACCACCCGCACGATGAGGTCGCCGACCCCGGTGATCGAGTGGATTTCGAGCACCTCGGGAATCGCGGCCAGGTGGGCGACTACCGACGCATGACCCTGCCGCTGGCGAATCTCCAGCGTGCAGAAAGCGGTCACGGGGTAGCCGAGGGCCCGCGCGTCGATGTGCGGAGCGAAACTCTTGATGACCCCGCGCTCGATCAGGCGGTCCAGACGGGCCTGCACCGTGCCGCGCGCCACTCCCAGGCGACGACTGGCGCCGAGCACCCCGACGTGGGGATCCTCGGTGAAAAGCGCGATCAAGCGCGCGTCCAGGTCGTCGACGCGATGTCCAGGGGGCATACGCACATTGTCGAGATCAACCCACCCTGAGCGCAAGTGGATAGGCAGAGTGCCTAGCAGCGCGGCATACCGTTGCGCACTCTGCCTCCCGGGCCTCACCCTCAGTCCATGACCGACACGACAATGGCGTCCCCGGCCCACATCGACCTCACCGATCAGGAACGCGACGCCGGCCTGCAGTTCGACGAACTGCGCGAACTCGTCGGCCTCGTCGACTACGACTCGACCGCCGACCCCTTCCCCGTCACCGGCTGGGACGCCATCGTCTTCATCGTCGGCAACGCCACCCAGGCCGCGCACTACTACGAGAGCGTCTGGGGCATGGAGGTCATCGCCTACGACGGACCCGAACACGGCAACCGCGACCACAAAGCCTTCGTCCTGAAGTCCGGGTCCATCAAGTTCGTCGTCAAGGGCGCGGTCAGCCCCGACAGCCCACTCGTCGCTCACCACGCCAAGCACGGCGACGGCGTCATCGACATCGGCCTCGAAGTGCCCGACGTCGACCAGTGCATCGCCCACGCCCGCCGCACCGGCGCCACCATCCTCGAAGAACCGCACAACATCAGCGACGAGTTCGGCACCGTGCGCCTGGCGAGCATCGCCACCTACGGCGACACGCGGCATACCCTCGTCCAGCGGGTCGTCGACGGGGTGGCGTATGCCGGCCCCCACGTCCCCGGGTACGTCCCCGCGCGCAGCACGTTCGTCAAACGCGACGGCGCCCCCAAGCGCCTCTTCCAGGCCCTCGACCACGTCGTCGGCAACGTCGAGATGGGCACAATGGACGACTGGGTCGCGTTCTACAACAACGTCATGGGCTTTGTGAACATGGCCGAGTTCGTCGGCGACGACATCGCCACCGACTACTCCGCGCTCATGTCCAAGGTCGTCGCCAACGGCAACCACCGCGTCAAGTTCCCCCTCAACGAACCGGCGATCGCCAAGAAGCGCAGCCAGATCGACGAGTACCTCGACTTCTACAGCGGCCCCGGCGCCCAGCACCTCGCGCTCGCCACCGGCGACATCATCCGCACCGTCGACCTGCTGCGCCAAGAGGGTGTGGAGTTCCTCGACACCCCCGACGCCTACTACGACGACCCCGAACTGCGAGCCCGCATCGGCGAGGTCCGCGTGCCCATCGAGGAGTTGAAGAAGCGCCGCATCCTCGTCGACCGGGACGAGGACGGCTACCTGCTCCAGATCTTCACCAAACCCCTCGGCGACCGGCCGACGGTCTTCTTCGAAGTCATCGAGCGGCACGGGTCTCTCGGTTTCGGCAAGGGCAACTTCAAGGCCCTCTTCGAAAGCATCGAGCGCGAACAGGACCGCCGCGGCAACCTGTAGTCGACCGCGGCTCGGCCGCTCCGCCGACGGGATTGGGTGCCGCTCTGGGTGGCGTGACACCATCGGGGCATGGCGAATCCCGAGCGGGCCGGCTGGTTCGACGACCCGGACGATCCCGAGCAGTTGCGCTACTTCGACGGGATCTTGTGGACCGATCACGTGACCCCGCGCCGCACCCAGCGGGAGTCGCCCGCGCCTGCGGCATCGTCGGGACAGGGGTCGGTGGGCCAGGACGCGCCCCGTCTGGGCAGCCCGTATGCCGCCCCGCCGTTGCCGGGTGCCTACGCCACCTACCGCACCGGGCCGAGGACCAGTGACGGCGTGCCGCTGGCCTCGTACGGGATGCGGGTTCTGGCTTTCATCGTCGATTCTGTCGCGGTGGCTCTGCTCTCGGGGGCGGCCGGGTGGCCCTTCCTCAGCCAGGTCATCGGCCCCCTGCAGGACGCCATCGACGCCGCCCTGACCTCGGGGCAGACCACGGGCCTCAATGCCGCCATCAACAGCATCGACATGCGCGCCTTCGGGCTCTACACGGCCATCTCCTTGGCGGTGACGTTCCTGTACCACCTGCTATTTCTCGTCAGGTGGAGTGCCACGCCAGGGAAACTGCTCTGCAACATCAGCGTGCGCCGGGTCGAGCAGGCCGGCGTGCTCGATCTTGCCGCTGCCACCCGCCGAGTCAGCTTCGTCCTCATGCTCTCGGCCCTGGGCAACCTGCCCCTGATCGGGACGTTGGCGACCCTCGTGCGCGCTGCTGACCTCCTGTGGCCGTTGCGTGACTCCGGGCGTCAGGCGCTCCACGACAAGGTTGCCCACACGGTCGTGGTCGTGGGCCGCCAACAACGGCAGCACTGACCGGATCGCCGGCCGCCAGGTCAGGATGCGAGGGCTGCGCGGATCGTGCCAACGCATTCGCCGAGACCGATGACCGAGCCGTCCGGACCCGGGGCGCTCGCCCGCAGCGTCACCGTGTCGCCGTCCTCCAGGAAGGTCCGCACGCTGCCGTCGGCCAGAACCACCGGCTCCGCGCCGGCCCAGGACAACTCCAGGAACGACCCGCGCTGGTCGCGTCGCGCGCCCGAGATCGTGCCCGACCCGAAGAAGTCGCCCGGGCGGATCGTCGCCCCGTTGACCGTCATGTGGGCGAGCATCTGGGTCGGTGACCAGTACATGTCGCGGTATTCCGGCCGCGAGACGACCGTGCCGTTCCAGTCGATCTCATAGGAGATGTCGAGCCCGTATGCCGCGGGCTCACCTCCCTCGTCGGCCGCGCCCCGCAGGTAGGGCAGCGGCTCGGGGTCCTGCCCCGGCAACGGCACCCGGGCCTCGCGGAGGGCATCCATGGTGACGACCCAGGCCCCGATCGTGGTGGCGAACGACTTGCCGAGGAACGGCCCGAGCGGGACGTACTCCCAGGCCTGCAGGTCGCGCGCACTCCAGTCGTTGAGGAGCACGACCCCGAAGAGGTGCTCATCGGCGGCATCGATGGGCACCGGGTGGCCGAGCGCGCTCGGTGCGCCGCCGATGACGAAGCCGAGTTCGGCCTCGATGTCGAGGCGGGTCGACGGGCCGAAGACCGGGGCGGGCTCGGTCGGGGGCTTGCGCTGGCCGCAGGGGCGGACGATGTCAGTGCCGGAGAGCACGATCGTGCCCGAGCGCCCGTGGTAGCCAATGGGCAGGTGCTTCCAGTTGGGGGTGAGCGCCTCCGCGTCCGGGCGGAAGATGCGGCCCACGTTGGTCGCGTGCTGCTCGCTGGCGTAGAAGTCGACATAGTCCCCGACGGTGAACGGGAGCCGCATGGTCACCGCGGCGAGGGGGACCAAGTGCAGGGCGAGCATGTCGTGTTCGGACTTGTCGACGATCAGGGCGGTCAGCCAGGTCCGGGCCGCCTGCCAGGCGGGCCGGCCAAGCGCCAAGAACGGATCGAGGGAGGGCGCTGCCCAGGCGTCGGCGAAGGGTGCGCCGGGCACCGAGCACACGTCGAGGACGTGATCGCCGACGCGCACTCCCACCCGGGTTCGCCCATCGTGGTCGAAGACGCCATAGGGCAGGTTGTGCGGACCGAAGGGGTGATCGGCGGGCAGATCAAAGGCGGTGGTCATCGCGCGTCCTTGGGGCGGTGGTCGGAGGGCAGGAGCCCGAGGTGGGTCAACTCGGTCAGGGGATCGGTCACATCGCAGCAACCGAACGAGGTCAACGCGCGGCGCACCTTGGCGGCCCGGGGGGCGCCCCAGTTGCTCACCGCGTCGGAAAGCGCGCGCGAGTCGCGGTCGGCCAGGACGGCCCGGAGTAACGCCGCGCCCTTGGCGTGGAGGGCGCAGTCGACGGCCAGGAGGACATTGACGACCCCGTGGTTCTCCTCGGGAGTGCCCTCGGGTGAATAGGTGCCGCGGATGGCGTGATGGAGGCCCCCCGTCAACTTGAACGGGGTCTCGCGGCGCACGAAGCCGAGGATGACGGCGGCCAACTCGGCCTCGTCGGGCCACGACCATTCAGGGGTGGGGCCGGTGCGGAACTTCCCGACGACGCCGGCGCCACGAGCCGCGGCCGCCGCGACCTCGTCGAAAGCCCGCTGCTGGTCGTCCCCGCGCGGGATCTCGACGGCCATCGGCACCCCCAAGGAGAGGTCCTGCCAGCCGGGCTGCCAACCGATGTCGACGCTGACGATCTCGGTGCCCGGATGGCTGCCAGCGAGGGTCATCGCCGCAGTCACTGCCGCCGGGTCGGTGCCCGGACGGGCAATGAGGCCGACCCGCACCGGCCGGACGCCGGCGCGCGGGACGAGCCCGGTGAGCGGCTCGATCAGGTCGGTGGGCAACAGCAGCGGGCCGATGGTCGCGGCATACGGGGCGCCGCGGTGGCGGGTATGCCGGGTGAGCGCCAGCGGCAGGGGAGCCCGGCCCGGCGGAAAGACCGCGGCGTCGTCAATCAGCGTCGCGAACAACTCCGGCGGCGTCGCAGGCATGCCGCAAGCCTACCGAGCGACCGTGGTTTGTCGCCTAGCGCCCGTCCCACTGGGCAGCCTGTTCAGTAAGGGCCCGTGATAGGTGGGCAGGATGACCAATGTGACCCCATCGCGGCCCTGACGCTGTCGCGAAGGCCGACCCACGGCATACCCTGCATCGAACCCAACGACACGACGAGGTGAGTTGATGGCGCACTACCTGGCCCTGGGCAGCATCCCACGCAAACGGCATACCCAGCATCGCCGGCCCCAGGGGGCCAGCCACACCGGCGGGACGGGGACCGGCACCGGCGAGCTCTACTACGAAGAACTCATGGGCGAGGAGGGCTTCTCCTCCGACTCTTCGCTGCTCTACCACCGCAACATTCCGTCCGCCGTCGTCGGGGTCCGCGAGTGGGCCGTCGGCGACTTGACGACGACGCCGAATCATCCGCTGCTCGCCCGGCACCTGCGTCCCCACGACCTGTTCGGCAGCGAGTCGACGGTCCGTGGGACCGACGCCGTCACCGGGCGGCGACTGCTGCTCGCCAACGGGGACGTCCGGTTGTCGTATGCCGTGTGCGGCACGGACTCCCCGTGGTACCGCAACGCCATCGGCGACGAGTGCATCTACATCGAGCGGGGCAGGGCGCGCGTCGAGACGGTGTTCGGGTCCTTCGAGGTCGGGGAGGGCGATTATGTCGTCATCCCGCGCGCCGTCACCCATCGCTGGCTGCCCAACCGCTCCCGCAAGGACCCGCTGCGGCTCATCGTCATCGAGGCCAACAGCCACATCACGCCGCCACGTCGGTACCTGTCGAGCCGAGGGCAGTTCCTCGAGCACAGCCCCTACTGCGAGCGTGACCTGCGCCTGCCCCTTGGCCCGCTGCTCGCCGAGGACATCGGGGAAGATCCCGCCCAGGTGACCAACGTCTACCTCAAGCATCGCGGCGGCGGGCCGGCGAGCAGTGGTGGGATCGTCGGCACCGTCCACACCGTGCCGTTCCACCCGCTCGATGTCGTGGGCTGGGACGGGTGTCTCTACCCCTATGTCTTCAATATCGCCGACTTCGAGCCGATCACCGGGCGGGTTCACCAACCGCCGCCGGTGCACCAGGTGTTCGAGGGCGCCGGCTTCGTCGTCTGCAACTTCGTCCCCCGCAAGGTCGACTACCACCCGCTGGCCATCCCGGTGCCGTACTACCACTCGAACGTCGACAGCGACGAGGTCATGTTCTACGTCGACGGCGACTACGAGGCGCGCAAGGGCTCGGGCATCGGCAAGGGGTCGGTGTCGCTCCACCCCGGCGGGCACGCTCACGGGCCGCAGCCAGGGGCGGCGCAGGCCTCGATCGGCTTGGAGGTCTTCGACGAGACCGCGGTCATGGTCGACACCTTCCGCCCGCTCGAACTCGGTGAGGCCGGGCGGGCCTGCGACGACGGCGTTTACCAGTGGTCCTGGGGCGGGGCAGCCCGCGACACCGGGGCAGGGGCGGACGGCACCGGCTGAGGATGCTCCGGCAGGGTCTTATCCTGGCGGGGTGTCGCTCGCACCCGTCATCGAGGAAGTCGTCGAAACCGGCGGCGTCGTCGACCCCGACACCCCCTGGATCACCCTGGTGTGGAACGACCCGGTCAACCTCATGTCCTACGTCACCTACGTCTTCTCCTCCTACTTCGGCTACTCGCGCGAGAAGTCCGAGCGGCTCATGCTCGACGTCCACACCAAGGGCCGGGCCGTGGTCTCGACCGGTCCCCGCGAAAAAATGGAGATCGACACCGAAGCCCTCCAGGGCTATGGGTTGTGGGCGACCTTCCAGAAGGACACCTGATGGCGCGGGGGTTTCGGCGCCGGGCCAGACGTGGTGAGGTCCGGTATGCCGCGCGTCTGGACGGCCTCGAACGCTCGGTGCTCGTCGGGTTGTTGACCCAGGTGCTCGACCTGCTCGACCCGGACCGGGTGCTCCGCGAGAACGGCTCGGCCTCGGCTCGCTCGTCGACCCGCGTGTGCGCCCCGGGAGACCCGACGCCGGACACCTTCGAGGACATCGTGGCCGGTCTCGGCGACCTCGCCGGCGACGCGGCGGAGCGGCCGATCCCCGAGGATGCCCGCTCGTTCGGCGACCGTGACCCGGCCCTGCAGCGGTTGCTGCCGTCGGGTAACCGGGTCGACGAGCAGGCGGCCGCCGAGTTCCGCCGGCTCACCGAGGACGGGTTGCGGGCCCGCAAGGTCGACAACCTCACTCGGGCGCTGATCGCCTTGCGTCGCCCCGGCACGACCTTGGAGGTCGAAGAGCAGGACGCCCAGGCCTTCCTCGTCGCCTTGACGGATGTCCGACTGGTGCTGGGGGAGCGGCTCTCGTTGCGGGATGACGACGACATCGAGCGGTTGGAGCGGGCCGCGGACCGGCTCCCCGAGGAACACCCCCTCGTCCACGCGCTCCTCGTCTACGACTTCCTGACCTGGTTGCAGGAAACCCTCGCCGGGGCGCTCCTCTCCGGGACGTCGAACTCGTGAGTCAGCGGGTCTGGCGGGGGGTCGCCTGGGCGGCGTGCGCGGCATACCTCGCGGCGGCCCTCACCCTCGTGTTGTGGCCCAACGGGGAATCGGTGAGGCATCTGCTCCTGCGCGTCTACCTGTTCGGTCTCTACGACCTCGGCGTGCCGCCGTCGGTGACCCCGGACTGGTATGCCGCGGTCGCCAACGTGCTGCTCCTCCTCCCTGGCACATGGGCGCTCATGGTGCTCCTCGGGCGACGCCGGTGGCCGTGGATCGTCGCGGTGGGGCTGCTCGGCGGGGTGGGAGCCGAGAGTGCGCAGGCGGTGTTTTCGGCGCATCGGGTGTTCGAGTGGGGCGATATCGCAGCCAATGTCAGTGGCGCGCTGCTCGGTGTTGCACTCGGTGCGGTGACGGATCGCTGGCTTCAGCGACGGGCCTGTCTCAGGCGGGAGACGGACACGGCGTAAGGACGACCAGCCCGGCCGTCTGCAACTCGCCGAGGAAGGCGAGGACGAGGCCGTCAAGGTCGTCGGGGCTGTCGGTGACAGCGTCTCGGACCTCCGCGAGCACGTCGCGGACAAGTTCATGGGTGAGCACGGCGCGCCAGATCTGGGCCGCTGACCCGCTGAGAACCATGGGGGGCCCCTGAGGAACACGGGCGAGCACGACGGTATCGGGTGCCCCGGGGTCTCGGGCCGGATCGATGTCCACCCATGCCACGGCGGGCGCGATCCGCACCGTGGCCGGTGGCGAGTCCGGTGCCAGGGGGCCGGCTTGGTGTTCGGCTGTCACGGCGGGCCACCCTGAGCGGGTCCTCGGCGCGGCGCGCGCCGGCGCGCCCAAGCCCCGCGGGCGCCACCCGCCAGGGAGTGCCAGGCGTCTTTGGCGGCGTGGCCGAGACGGCGGACCGCCTCCCGGCGGACCTCGGCTCGGGATGGGTCGTGGCCCAAACGTTGGGCCAGGTAGTACTCGTTGACGCGAAAGGCGCGCCGGAGGATCGAGGCGCGAGCCCGCCACGTCGGGGCGGCCCGCAACCGGGCCTGCCACTCCTCGAGCCGGCTTCCGCCATGAGCGAACCAGGCCCACAAGGCGCCCTCGCCGGTCACGGGGACCTCGTCGAATCGACCGATTGCTGCGGCGAGCGCCACCTGGGCCCCCAACTCGTCGGCCAACCGGGAGATCGCGCCGCGGTCGGCGGCCGACAGGTCGAACCAGGCGGGACCGGTGTCGGGGTGCAATTGACCCTGGACATGGGGGGATCGGGCGGCATGGAGCAACACGATGAGGGCCTGACCGATCCGGTCGGGCACCGGGCACGGGTAGTGCGCCAACTCTCGGGACTGGTGCTGTTCCCACAACCGCGAGAAGGTTCGCGCCGGGTCGCGGTCGAGTCCGGGGTAGGTCTGGTGGACATCGAGGAGGCCCCAGTCCCGGTGGTAGAGATTGGCGGCATGATCGAATGCCGACCCCGTGGTGAAGTCGGTGATGGCGGTCCAGCCGGCGTCCCGTAGCGCAGTAAGTAGTCCGGGGACCCCCTGTGGATCGACGATGACGTCGACGTCGCTACCGGACGACGTGCCGGCTCGAAGCGTGGGATCCGCGGCCGGGCCCTTGATATGGAGCACCCGAATGCCCAACGAGTCCGCGAGCGCCTGGACGGCGGCGTGTGCCAACTCCACTCGCGCCCTGAGCGGAACCTGAGGGGCACTCATGGGCCGAGCCTACGGGTCGTCGCGGTAAACTGACGTATTGACCTGGGGGCGCCGCCTGCCCCTCCCTGCGTCGCGAAACGGCATTCCTTTGACCCTTATCGACTTCGTCCGTCTGACTCGGGCCAATCTCTGGCGCCTCATTCTCGCGGTGCTCATCGGCGGGGTCGCGGCGTACGGCTACGCCTTGACCCTACCCAAGGTGTACGCGTCCAATGCCAGCGGCTACGTCGTCGCCGGTGGTGGCGACCAGACGACCAGTGCGGTCATCCAGGGGAACGCGATCGCGGGCAACAAGGCCGAGTCGTACGTGCCGCTGGTCATGAGCCGAGCAGTCGGGGCCAAGGTCGTTCAAAAACTGGGACTTCGCGCGTCGGCCACGGATGTGAGCAGCCGGGTCACCGGATCGGTCGATCCCGGATCGGTGATCCTGCGGGTCTCCGCTGTGGGGCCGACACCCGAACAGGCACGCGACGTGGCCGACGCGACGATCCAGGCCACCGCGGAGGTAGCCAACCGGCTCGAATTCGGAGGTGTGGATCCTCCCGCAGGCACCAAGCCGCTCGTGCGCATCATCCCGGTCGAAGATGCCTTGCTGCCCGGGGGGCCGTTCTCACCCAACATGAACCGCTACGCGATGCTCGGAGCTGCGGGCGGACTCGGGCTTGCCTACCTGTTCATCTTCGGTCGTCGCCTGCTCGACACCCGGTTGCGGACCGTCAAGGATGTCGAGGAATTGGCCAACACGACGAGCCTGGGGATCATCCCGCAGGCCCCTGAGTTGCGAACGACCGCCGGCCGGGGACGGATCGGGCGGTTGGGGGCGGCCGCCGAGGGATTCCGGCAGTTGCGAACCAACCTGCGCTTCGTCAGCGTGGACAACCCGCCGCGCAGCATCGTCGTCACCAGCGCCAACCCGAGCGAGGGCAAGTCGACCGTCGCCGCGACCCTGGCCCGGGTGCTCGGTGAGGCCGGCCAGCCAACGGTCATCATCGACGCCGACCTGCGCCGCCCGACCTTGTCCACGATCTTCGAACGCGACGGCTCCGTGGGGCTGAGCCAGATCCTCAGCGGTCAAGTCAGTGTCGACGATGCCCTGCACGAAACCGACCAGGCCAACCTCCGCCTCATTTCGGCCGGGCGTACCCCGCCCAACCCCAGCGAACTCCTGGGGTCGCAGCGGATGAAGTCGCTCATCGAGGATCTCTCTCGCGACTATCTCGTCATCATGGATGCCCCGCCGCTGCTGCCGGTCACCGACGCCGGCCTCCTCAGCGGCATCAGCGACGGCACCCTGCTGGTCTTTGCCGTGGGCAAGACCCACAAGGAACAGGTGGCCTTCAGCGCGAAGATCCTCGATCAGGTGGGTGGCACCGTCCTGGGCGCCGTCCTCAACCTTGCGCCCGCTCGCGGCATCGGGTCGGTGGCCTACGGCAGCGGCTATTACGGTCGCGGGTACGGCTACTACCGCAACAAGCAGTACGAATACTCGTATTCAGGAGCTCGCCGCAAGAACAAGCGGGGCCTGTTCCGCCGCGCAGGCAAGTAGCGCGGTTCGCGCGGATGAGTGAACCGCCGCCTGGCTCCAGGACGGCGGTGCTTTGAGTCGCAGCGGAGGTTCGCCGGCCGGTCAGCCGGACCGGGGTCAGTAGGCGCCGCGGCTGGCCAGGACGGCGTGCGCGGTGCGCCCAATGATCGCCAGGTCCCGCAAGATCGACCAGTTGTCGACGTAGTAGAGGTCGAGGCGCACGGTGTCCTCCCACGACAAATCGGAGCGGCCCGACACCTGCCACAGCCCGGTGATACCCGGCCGCACGGCGAGGCGGCGGAAGACATCGGGGGTGTAGCGGGCCACCTCCACGGGCAGTGGTGGGCGCGGTCCAACGAGGCTCATCGAGCCCCCGAGGACGTTGAACAACTGGGGCAACTCATCGATCGAGTAGCGACGCAGGAACCGGCCGGGGCGGGTGATGCGCGGGTCCTCCTTGGCCTTGAAGAGCACGTGGTCGTCGTCGTAGCCGTTGGGCACCTGATCGAGGAGACGCTCGGCGTCAACGACCATGGTGCGTAGTTTCAGGCACGCGAAGGGCTCACCCTCACGACCGGTGCGGATCTGGCGGTAGATCACCGGTCCACCGTCGAACAACTTGACGGCGAGGGCCGCTACGGCGAGCAGGGGCGCGGTGAGGACGAGCAGCAGGCTGGCACCCGCGAGATCGAAGGCGCGTTTGAGCACGCGGCTGGCATGCCGCGTCGAGGGGCCGTCGATCTCCATGAGCGGCAGCCCCGCGGAGGGGCGGACTCGGATGCGCTCACTGGCCACCTCGGTCAAACTGGGCACCAGCATGATCCGGGCACCGGTGGGCTCCAGGCTCCACGCCACTCGACGCATCTCTTGAGCCGATTCCACCGCCCCGCCAGCGAAAAGGACGACATCGGCCTCCCACTCGCGGGCGAGTGCCTCGGCTCGGGCAGTCGTGCCGAGGACGGGTATGCCGCGCGGAGTCACGGGCATCGCATCGGCGGGAGGAACGATGGCGCCGACGACTTCGTAGCCAAGCCAGCTCTCTCGCACGAGCACCCCGGCCACTTCGTCGATCTGACGAGGAGAACCCACGAGAATAACGTTCTGTCGCAGTCGACCTCGTTCGTGGACGCGATGGATCACGCGCCGCAAGGAGTAGCGCCCGAGAAGGAGGAGGGGGATACCAATGAGGAAGGTGAGGAAGTACAGGCCTCGCGACAAGGGGAACCGCAACAGGTAGCACGCCACCCCGAGGGCGCTGGCGGCGAGGAGGCTGGCAGTGAGCACCTTGCGATACTCCGAGGTCCCAGCTCCCATGCCGTTGGGTCCATAGGCTCCCGAGACGGCCAGGAAAGTGAGCCACAGCAGGGCCATGGGAAGGATCGCGGTGCGGGCGATGAGGTCGACGTCCTTGGCCTCGTTGAACCAGTCGAGGCCGGCCCGGCCTTGCCAAGCGAGGTAGATGCTGGTGACGACCACCACGATGTCGAGGAGCAATGCGGCGACCGAGGGTGCCGTGCGGCGGCGTCGCCAAGTGCGACGCATGTTGCTCATAGTCAAATCGTTGATGATCATGGATGCGCTAGTCCACCGGGGGCCGTTTCTTTACCATTTCTTTACAGTATGCCGCCCCGGCGGCAGGACTAGCCACTTCTTGACGAATCAACTCCCTCATCCTGGTCCCCGGTCTCAGGGGCGTCTCAGCAACTCCCGGTCGTGATCGACCATGCGGGCGACGATCCCCTCGAAATCGACGCTGGGGCGCCAGCCGATGGCGGCCCGGGCCTTGCTCGCGTTCCCGACGAGAACGGCGGGATCGGCGGGCCGGAACAACGCCGGATCGATGGTGACGTGTGCCCGCCACTTGTCGATGCCGACGTGCGCAAAGGCTGCCCGTACAAAGTCCTCGACCGAGTGCGCGCGCCCGGTGGCCACGACGTAGTCAGCGGCCTCGGTATGCCGCGCGGCCCGGATGAGCGCGTCGACGTAGTCGGGTGCCCAGCCCCAGTCGCGGCGAGCGGCCAGGTTGCCCAGGGCGAGATGCCCGGCGCCGGTCTCGGCAATCTGGGCGACTGCGCTGGTGATCTTGCGGGTGACGAACGTCGCAGGTCGACGGGGCGACTCGTGGTTATACAAAATGGCTGACACGGCGAAGAGGCCCTGGCACCGGAACACCTCGACGGCCTGGTGGGCCATCGCCTTGGCGACCCCGTAGGGGGACAGCGGGCGCAGCGGCGTCATTTCGTCCTGGGGAGCGGTCGAGGGTTGGCCGAACACCTCGGCGCTGCCGGCCTGGACGACGCGAACGGGCCGGCCCACCCGGCGCTGGAGCCGCAGCGCCCGATCGAGCAGCGCGACGGGTGCGACACCGCTCACCTCAGCGGTGAGCACTGGCGCGGCCCATGACTGTGCCACCGAACTCACACCGGCCAGGTTGTAGATCTCGTCGGGTTCGATCTCGTCGATGAGACGTCCGAGCCGCGCGTGGTCGGTCACGTCCACCTGGTGGTGGTTCAACGCGGCCGAGGGATCCTCGGGGGGTTCTTCCCGGGGAGCCGAGCCCGGGCGCACCAGCGCGTGCACGGCATACCCGTCGGCGAGCAAGCGCTCGACCAGATAGCTGCCGTCCTGTCCGGCAGCACCGGTGACCAGCGCTACGGGCACGGTCAGCCCCGGCGGGCGTCGAGGGCGGCGAGATCGGAGACGACCATCATGGCGATCAACTCCTCGAAGGTGACGGTGGGCGCCCAGCCGAGGACGTCCCGGGCGCGGCTCGCGTCCCCGATGAGGAGGTCGACCTCGGCGGGGCGCATGAAGCGCGGGTCTTCGACGATGTGGCGCTCCCAGTCCTCGATGCCGACGTGCCGGAACGCGACGTCGAGCAGGTCGCGGATCGAGTGGGTGCGACCGGTCGCCAGGACGTAGTCCCCGGCCGTCGGCTGCTGGAGCATCCGCCACATGCCCTCGACGTAGTCCCCGGCATACCCCCAGTCCCGCTGGGCGTCGAGGTTGCCCATCGGCAGCGGCGCGGTGCGGCCCCGGGCGAACTCGGCGACGGCCATGGTGACTTTGCGGGTGACGAACTCCGGGCCCCGGCGTGGCGACTCGTGGTTGAAAAGGATGCCGCTGCTCGCGTGCATGCCGTAGGACTCTCGGTAATTGATCGTCATGTAGTGGCCGAATACCTTGGCCACGCCGTAGGGCGAGCGGGGCCAGAGCAGGGTCTGCTCGTTCTGGGGGACGGCCTGAACCTTGCCGAACATCTCCGAACTGCTCGCCTGGTAGAAGCGGACCCGGCCCGGGTCGCCCGCGGAGTGCAGCCGGACGGCCTCGAGCAAGTTGAGCACGCCGTTGCCGGTCACCTCGGTGGTGACGTGGGCGTTCTGCCACGAGTAGGCGACGAACGAGACGGCGCCGAGGTTGTAGACCTCGTCGGGGGCGCTGGCGTTGAGGGCGCGCAGCAGGCTGGAGAGGTCGGTGAGGTCCCCGGTGTGGAGGTGGACCTCGGGAACGATGGATTCGACGAGGGCGCGCTTGGGGTTGTTCTGCCCCCGGATGATGCCGTGAACCTCGTACCCCTTGCCGAGGAGCAACTCGGACAGGTAGAGGCCGTCCTGGCCGGTAATGCCCGTGATGAGGGCGCGCTTCATAGGGGTGATCCTTCGGCGTTGGGTTCTCGAATTGTCGCAGATGTAGGCCGCGGGGTCGCTCGCCGCCGGCGGTCGCGCGGTTCAGCTGCCCACGCGCGGGGCGGAGACGTAGACCTCGCCGAGATGGGCCCCCACCCCGAGGAACCGGGCCGCCAACCGCCGGAACTCCTCGGGATCGCCCGTCGTGGTGAACCCGTGGCTCGGGGCCGCCAACCCGTCGGGACGCAGCAGCCCGCCGTCGGCGAGCACCCGGTAGACGTCCTTGGCGGTCTCCTCGGCCGAGGAGACGAGAGTCACCGACTCACCCATCACGTACTGAATGACCCCGGTGAGCAGCGGGTAGTGGGTGCAGCCGAGGACGAGGGTGTCGACCCCGCGGGAGCGGATCGGGTCGAGGTAGTCGTGGGCGACCCCGACGAGTTCGGCGCCACCGGTGACCCCTTGCTCGACGAACTCGACAAACCGCGGGCACGGTGCGCTCACCAGATCGAGGTGGGGTGCGGCGGCGAACGCGTCGGGGTAGGCCCCCGACTGGTGGGTGCCGACCGTCGAGATCACGCCCACCTTGCCGTTGCGGGTCGCGGCCACGGCCCGCCGCACGGCCGGGCGGATGACCTCGACGACGGGCACGGCATACCGTTCCCGGGCATCGTGGAGAACGGCAGCGCTCGCGGTGTTGCACGCGATGACGAGGATCTTCACGCCGTGATCGACAAGCCGGTCGAGACACTCCAGAGCGAAGGCGCGGGTTTGGGCGATCGGGCGCGGGCCGTAGGGCGCCCGGGCGGTGTCGCCGAAGTAGGCGACGGATTCATGGGGGAGTTGGTCGAGGATCGCCCGGGCGACGGTGAGCCCGCCGTACCCGGAGTCGAAAATCCCGATCGGCGAATCACCCACCGATCTAGGGTAAGGGGTGCGGCAACCGCGGTCGGCCAGGTCAGAAGCCGCTGTCGGTCTCGTCGGGATGGTGCCGACCCGCGACCGCTGCGGACTCGACGGTGAACGCGACGAGTTTCTCCGCGGCATACCGGGGGAGCGGGTCGGCCAGAGCGTCGGCGAGCCGGGCCAGCCGTTCGATGCCGCGCGGACCGAGCCGAGTCCCGGTGGCGGCCACGGTGCGCCCCCACAGTCCGGTCGGGGGGCCCGCCGCGCCGAGCGGGGCGCTGCCGTGGAGGGTTTCGAAGGTATGCCGTGCCGCTCCCGAGTGATAGGCCCGCCGGGCACGGATCGCGGTGGTTGTTGCTGCCCCATGGTGGGGCGCCTCGAGAGCGGAGTCGAGGAGGATCGGTATGCCGTCCCGGTGGAGCCGGTAGCCCCAGTCGACGTCCTCGAAGCCGTAGGCGCGATAGGCCAGATCGTAGGGTCCGATGCGGCGGTAGGTGTCGGCGCGCACGGAGACGTTGGCGCCCCAGAGCCGCCAGCGCTGATCCGGGGGCATCGCGTAGGCCTGCCGGCGAAACATCGCGTCGCGCGTCGCGCCGTAGACCCGGGCGTAGGGGGTGTCGGGCAGCACGTTGGGGCAGAGCCCGATCACACCGACCGGGCCGGCAGCATGCTGGGCCACATGGCGGGCGACGTGCTCGGGTCGGGGTTCGAGGTCGTCGTCGCAGCGAATGAGGATGTCGCCACGGGCCGTCTCGAATCCGGCGTTGAGCGCGGCCGAGCGCCCCCGGTTGTCCGGGAATTCGACGATGGTGAGGTCGAGGTGGGCGGTCCAGGCGGTCGCGGCGGCCCGGGAGTTGTCGATGTCACCGTCGAGGACGACGACGACTTCGAGATCGGCATGGGTTTGCTGGGCGAGGGCGCCGAGAAGAACGGGAAGGCGAGTCGCCCCACCGCGGCTGGGGATGATGAGGGAGGCGGAGGTCATCGGCACGATCCTTGTCCGGCGCGGGCGACGCACCCGTGAAGCAACCGCAGGAAGGCCGCCTCCCCCACGGCTGGGGAGTAGTGAGTGACCCACCGGTCGTAGGCCGCCGCGGCGATGTCCTCACGTTCGCTGGCAGTGGTGCCGAGGAAGGAACGCAAGGCCGCGACGAGGGAGTCGACGTCGCCGGCCCGGGCCACCCAGGGGTGATCCGGGCCGACCACCTCGGGCAGTGCCCCGGCGTCGGAGACGACGACAGGCACCCGGGCCGACATGGCCTCTGCCGCCACCAGTCCGAAGGACTCGGCCACCGTCGAGGGCACCACGAGGACGTCGACGAGGTCGAACAACACCTCGGGGCTGATCCACCCCAGTCGCTCGACCGACGGGCCCAGCCGGTCGAGTGCTGCCTCCAGTTGCCGACGCTGCTCGGGGGTGACGAAGCGCGACTCTCCGGCCACGAGCAGGCGCACCCCCGCCCCCTGGCCGACGAGCGCCTCGATGGCGTCGAGGAGAACGACGATGCCCTTTTCCGGGGCGAGCCTGCCGATGAAACCGAACGTCGCCCCGGCGGCTGGCGGTTCCGTCGCGCGAGTGCGGCGGACCGGTGCGTGCCAGTTGGGCAGCACGATGGCGCCCCCGGCCCGGCGCTGCAGAGACCGCGAGGGCACAACCGTGGCGAGGGCCCCGCGCCGACCGAGCACCGCAGCGCTGTGTTGCAGCAGTCCTTGCGGACCCCGGTGCAGGTGAACGACGCGCCCCGTGTGCCCCGTCGTCGCCACGGTGGGGACCAGCCCGTTGGCCCAGAGCAGACCCCGACGACGGCGGTCCCAACGCCGCAGATCGGCCACGTAGGAACGCCGGTCCGGCGCCAAGACCACGGTGTCCACGCCGAGCGCCTCGGCCTTGGCCACGACCCCGCCAGGGTGCGCGGGAGCAACGACGGTCACGGCATACCCCGCCTGCGCCGCGGCGCGCGCCATGGCGAGCAGCATGACCTCACCCCCGCCCACGTCCCCGTTGTTGGCGGCGAACGTCACCGGTATGCCGCCTGGCGCAGCAGCGCTAGAAGACACGGTCGGTTGATTTCTCACCGATGCCTCGCACCAGTTCACGCGGATTGATGGCATGGCGCATGGCCAGCCCGACGGCCACGGCCCCCGGTGCCCGGAGGAACGCCTCTCCGAGCCCCGTGGCGCAGATGAGCAGGGCGATGAGCGCGGCCTCGTGCCAAGGGTGATGATCTGCTGGGGGGAGACGAAGCATCCACATGATGACGAGGGCGAGAAGAACCAGGAGGAGGCCGAGGAGGACCCAGCCGCCGTTGTTGCGGACGGCGAGGTAGGCGTTGTGGAAGTAGAAGAGGCGCTCTTGGACCTTGACCTGGGCAGTGCCTGGCCCACGACCGATCCACGGATGCATATCAACCAACTGTTGGGCAGCCGCATCAATGCGTTGCCGCAGGGCGTCGCTGCCGGCGCGCTCGGCGAAGGGCCCCCAACTCTTGAGTCGATCGAGCCAGTCCTGGAACAGGTACGCGGCCAAGGCAACGATGGCGACCGACATCGTCGGTGAGGCTCGGCGTCGCACGGCAAACCAGACCGCGCCCACCGACATGGCCATGATCGACGTTCGCGACCAGGTGAGGACAAGGCAGAGGGTGAGGAGCGCAAGGAGGAGGCGGCGGGGCCAACCGCTGCGTACGCCCACGAGCGCGATGGCGCCCATGACCGAGATGAAGTAGCCCGCCTGGTTGGGGTCGGGCCAGATGTAGCCGGTGAGGCGTCCGGGATAATTGTTGTCCCCGATGTCGAGGTAGTAACTCGCCAAACCGGCGAGGCAGCCGAGGACGACGCCAACGCCGACACCGCGAGACAGGCTCAGTCGGTCGAGTCGGCCCGTGGCGATCACGAGGGTGGTCAACGCCCACAGGGAGAAGTACCCGAGTTCCTGGTAGGTGCGCAGCCCGTTGTAGAGCATGGAGAGCGCCATCCAGCCGCTCATCACCACGAGGATCGTGGGGTACCACCACGGCAGCCGGTCGCCGGCCGGAGGCTTCCGCAGGGTGGCGAGGGCGAGGCAACCCATGAGGGCGTACATGTTGACGGAGAAGGGCCCGACCACCATCGGGATGGGAAGCAACGCCCCGAGGACGAAGTCGGGGATCCGTGACCCCTCCAGTTCCTTGGTGCGCAGATGGTCGTAGGCGCTCGCCACGGTCGTCATCGAACGGTCACCTCCCGGTAGAGGTCGGCGATACGGGCGCACATGTCGTCAATTGTGGGCCAGGACACGGGCAGCGTGGGCCGCACGCCCGGGTCGAGCCCCTGTTCGCGCAGCCGCCGCGCCACCGCACTGTGATCGGTGGCCGGCACGAGGCACTGCGCGGGAAGGAGTTCGGGGTTGCCGCCAACGGCGGTGGCCACCACTCCCAGCCCGTGAGTTTGGGCATCGAGGAGGGAGTACGAGCAGTTCTCCCACCGCGAGAGCTGCGCCAGGACATCACCGGTCGCGAGCACCTCGTCCGCGGGCACGAAACCGGGCAACCTCACCCGCTCCGCCAAGCCCAGCCGCGACACGAGACGGGTCATCTCCGAGGCGAGTGGCCCGGTGCCGGCGAGGGTGAGGCGTGCGCTCGGCTCACCGGCCGCGAGGACGGCGAAGGCGCGAACCAGGTGATCGAGGCCCTTCTCCGGCGCCAATCGGGCGAGGGAGACGATATGCAGGCCGGGGTGACGCGCGCGCGAGTGGGGGACGGGGTCGATCCCGTTCGGGATCACCTCGATGCGCACACCGGCCCCGGGATGCCACTTCCGGCGCACCACTTCGGCCGTCGAGGCGGACACGGCGATCAGGGCATCGGCCCGGCGCAACCGCCCGGCGTGGGCCAGGGCCCGCAGTCGCGAGCGCCACGCGCTGCCGTGGTAGACGAGGTCGTCTCCGGCGATCCCGTGCTCGGTCGTCACGACCGCGACCGGCATCCCGGGGATTGCGAGGGTCAGACAGAGGTCAGCAAAGGCCAGGTGTGAGTGGACGATCCGGGGCCGGAGGCTCTGCACCACCCGGCGAATCTCGTGGGCCGCACGGGCGATGCCGCTCCCGGGGTCGACGGCCGCCGTCAGGACCGCTGCTCCGGCCGCAGTGAGGAGATTCGCCAATTCGCCTGGCGGGCAGAGAAACACCAGCCTCCAGCCGGGTATGCCGTGGCGGGCCACGTCGAGTACGTGCCGGCCGACGCCGGCATACTCACTCACCGGGATGACCCAGAGGGCGGTCGGCGCAGACAGCGGGGCGCCCGCTCCATCGGAACGGACGGCATACGACATCGTCATCGGCACCCGGGGCTCAGAACCACTGCTCGAGTCGGTCGAGGGCGACCCAGAAGCCTTCGCCGTTGTTGACGTGGCCCTGCCAGATCTCGGGAATGAAACTCACGCCCGGCGCCAAGGCGTCGAGTTGCCGCGCGAGGAGCGGCCAGTCGATGTCGCCCTCGCCGACCTGCACGCCTTCCCCGTCGACCCCGGTGGCGTCGACGAGGTGGAGGTGATCGGCGTGTGGGGCGAGCAACTCGACATAGTCGGCGAACGAGGCGCCGGCGAAGTTGGCGGCGAGTTTGGAGTGCGAGACGTCCAAGCAGAGGCGGCGCCCGGTGTTCGCGGCCCACTCCGCGGTGTCGCGTGCCCCGACGAACAGGTTGCAGAAGAGTTGCCCCCCCATGTACCAGGGGAACGGTGGCAGCGTCTGCGCGCACAGGCGGACCCCGGAGTCGTCGACCTGGCGCAGCCCGGCCTCGACCCGGGCATACATGTCGGGGAGTTCGTCGGGGGGGACGTGCCGGTCGTGGGTGAAGCCGCCGAGGCTGGAGATGACCACCGGGTCGACGTCGGTGGTGAACCAGCGCCGCAGCGAGCGGGTCAGGTCGATGACGCCCTGCAACTCCTCGATGGAACGCTGCCAGTGGGCGTCGTCCTCGCTGGCCATGTTGAGGATGAAGTCGCCGCTGAACAGGTCGGGCGCGTGGCAGGCGTAGCCCATCGGCAGGCGCTCGGCGAAGATCGTCGCCGGGTCGATCTCGAGATCCTTGTAGGAGAAATGGAACTCGAGAAAGTCCGGTGTCGCGTGCTCGGTCATCGCGGCGATGTCGTGGTAGCGGACCGGCAGCCCCCAGGGCCGGCGGAACGAGTAGGCCCGCCCGCGGGCGACGTCGTCGGTGAGGTCGGTGGCGTAGAAGAAGTCGCCGGCGGCCAGGGCGCGATTGGCCCGTCGTCCCACGAGCCGGGGCAGGGCGTTGGGTTGGAGCCCGCGCCCGGGGCTTTTGACGTCGACCTTGTCGGCGGTGATCGTCTCGCCGGCCGCGATGTCGGTGGCGGCGACGAGCGACTTGGCGAGGTTGACCCGGTTCATCATCTCGCCGGTGGAGACCCCCCTGGCGGCGGCGGTGCCCAGCGCCGCCTCGACCTCACGGATCTGGGTCACCATTGCGGCGAACTCCGCGGGCAACAGCGAGACCTTGTGGTCGTTGCCCTCCATCCCCCGGTCGATCGTGAAGTGCTTTTCAATGATGCTCGCCCCGAGGCCAATCGCGGCGATGGGGACGTGGAAGCCGCGTTCGTGGCCGCTGTAGCCGATCGGGCAGTCGCCGAGTTCGGCGAGCCGGGTGAGGTAGCGCAGGTTGACGTCTTTGAACGGCGCAGGGTACGTCGACTGGCAGTGCAGGAGGGCGTATGCCGTGCCGCTGGCCTTGAGCAGGGCGACGGTCTCGGCGATCTCACCCTCGGTCGACATCCCGGTCGAGAGGACCATCGGGGTGCCGGAGCGGGCGGCATACCGAAGGAGGTCGTGGTTGGTCAGGTCGGCGGAGGCGAACTTCAGGGCCGGGATGCCGTACTCGACGAGGGCGTCGACACTCGGGATATCCCACGGGGTGCACATGACGTCGATGTCGCGGGCGCGGGCATGGTCGAAGACCTCGAAGAGCTGGGGTGCGGTGAGGTTGAAGCGGGTGAGCAGGTCAAGGGTGTACTGCGGACCGAGATCCTCACCGGCGGAGGAGCCGCCGGCACCGCGGTAGAGCGCGTCGAGGTCGCGCAACTGGAACTTGACGACGTCGGCGCCGGCCTCTTGGGCCAGGTCGACGAGGTGCTTGGCCAGGTCGACCGAGCCGTTGTGGTTGATCCCGATTTCGGCGATGAGCAGGCTCGGGTGGCCCGGGCCGACCTCGTGGCGCCCAATGCGGAGGGTGTCGCTGCGGTTCACCGCGATGGCGACGAGATGGCCGCGGGCATCGAGGAGCGGGAGATGGTCGATGGGCCCGGTGAAGGCGCTGCTTATCTGATCGGGGGTGGCATCGGCAGCGAGGGAGCGCGGGGTGGTGTGAGCGACCTCGCGGCACGGTCGGGACAGGTCCACGTCACTCTGGCGGGCCACCCAGCGCCGGAAGTCGCCGTCGGTGAGGGAGCCGACCAGGTGACCGTGCTCGGAGACGACGAAGATGATCCGGGCCTTGTTGGCGGTGATCTTCTCCAGGGCACGCAGAATCGGGTCTTCGCCGTAGACGACGAAGGGGGTGAGGGTGCGTTCGATGATCATGTGGGGTGGGACTCCAGGTCGCGCAGGGTCGCGGAGGTGAGGGCGAGGTCGACGTCGGTGTCGATGTCGACACCCTCGATCTCGTCCATGATGAACAGGGCGATCCGCCCGCCGAGGCGGTTGTCGTGGTCGTCGTAGATCGCGGGTTTGGTGAGGTAGAGGGAGCCCGTTTCGCGGTAGCGCAACTGGCCGGCGGTGAGGTCCTGACGGCGGGGGCGGGCGTTGACGTCGTAGTCGGCCCGGGGCGGGTCACCGGCCCACCAGAGGACTGGCGCCTGGGGGACCACCCCGACCATCGAATCGGCACCGCCGTCGGCGAACTCGGCCAGCGCCCGGTCGATGGTGCCCGGGAGGCGGATCGGAGAGGTCGCTTGCAGAAGCAGGACCGCGTCCGGCTCGCCGTGGTGCTCTCGCCACCAGGCGAGGGCGTGCCGCACGACGGGTTCGGTGGCGGTCGTGTCTTGGGCCAGGTGCGCCGGGCGGACGAAGGGCACGATCGCCCCGGCGGCGCGGGCCACCTCGGCGATCTCGTCGTCGTCCGTGGACACGAGCACGTCGAGCCCGGGGCGGGCAGCCAACGCCTGGGCGATGGTCCAGGTGATGAGCGGGCGACCGGCCACTGACAGCAGGTTCTTGCGCGGGATGCCCTTGGACCCCCCGCGCGCCGGAATGACACAGAGGACGTCGCTCATCCGTCCATCATCTCCCGAAGGACGTGGGCCACCGCGATGGAGGGCTCGACCGCGGGCTGCCGCGGTGCCGGCGTGGGGTCTTGACCCCACCGGTGCATGCCGTTGCGGTGCCAGAACTCTTCCAGCCAGGGCGGCGCGTCGGGGAGGTCCACCCACGCGGGCAGGCCGCGGGCGGCTGCTTCGAGGACACCGGTCGAATAGACGCTGACGACGGGGCGGCGAATCTCGGTCAGGGGGGTGCCCGAGCGGTCGATGGAGATCCCGGCCCGCTCCCACGCCGCATGGGTGGCCAGTGAGCGATGGTCCGTTTCGCTGGGATGCGGCCGGTAGGTCGCCCCGGTCTCCCAGCAGAAGTCGTATGCCGCCCGCGCCAGGAGGTCGGTCGGCAGTTCGGCCCCATGGAGTTGGCCAAGATAGACGGGGACCTCGGAGTCGAGCCCGTCCTCCCCCCGTGCCGGCTGGTCGGGGTCGCTCCCGGCTGCCTCCCACAGCAACTGCGAGCCGACCGCGACGCCTTGTACGTCGCTGCGACCCGAACGCCAGAAGTCCCCATCGGACGCGGTCCAGGACAGCAGGGCCGTCTCCGGGGCGAGGGGTGGGGCTTGGGGCGTGAGGAGCCCGTGCTGGATGGTGATGAACCGCCGCGGATCGGCAACCAGACTGCGGGCGAGGGCTCCGAGGGGCAGGTAGTGACCCGTCGACAGGACGAGGGTTCGCGCGCGCAGCGTTTCACGCAGCAACTGCGCGGCGGGGCCGGTGTTCTCGGTCCAGGAATGGTTGGGGAGCAGTGGCCGGACCGAGACCGGTGCCAGCACGCCGACATCCTCGAGGTCGAGATGGCGAAGCGGGGCCAGTTGGGCCAGGCGGGTCGTGGCCTTGACCGCGTCGAGGACGACGAGCAGGCGAGGGTGCGATCCTCCCAGCGCGACGACGGCGTCGACAGGTGAGTCGCGAAGCCCGCCGAGGAGCCCTTTGGCGCGGGCCGTGAGCGGCCGGTGCCGCTCCTGCCAGCGACGCCAGGCCGTCAGGTCGGCCGGGTGGGTCAGGCCCATAACCCCTCCAGTGCGGCGGCGCGGTGATCGAAGGTGTGCTCGGCCAGGGTGCGGGCCTGCCCGGCCCGCCGGATGGCCTCGGCCCAGGCGAGGTCGCGCCGCACCCGGCGCGCGACCTCGATCGCCTCCTCGGCGTCGCCGAACACGGCAACCTCGCGCTCGGGGTCGTAGAACGAGTCGACATCCGCCCTGTCGACCAGGTGGACGCCACCGACCCCGGGCACCTCGAAGGTGCGCATGGTGAAGCCGTCCTGGTCGCCATGGATGTTGATCGAGGCCGCGGAGGCGGCGAACACGGCATACGCCTGCGGGCGGTTGAGGTCGCGCCCCGCCGGCAGGGCGGGCGTGCGCAGTCGCAGGGTGCGCAGGCGATCCCACGGGTGACCCGACCAATCGCGGCCGTAGGCACGCACGGGCAGCCCGGCCGCGGCCAGGGCCGTGAGCAGCGCCTCCCGGTTGGGGTAGCGGGCGCCGACGAACGTGACTTCGTCCGCGCGGGCGCGCGGTGGAACCTGCGTCCTGGCGTCGAACGCCAGCGGCACGTGGATCGCCGGCAAGCCCTGGGCGGTGAGGGTCGCCACGTCCTTTGGGCTGTAGCTCGCGATCGGTCCCGCCGCCGCCAGCGAGGCCGTCGTATGCCGTGTTCTCCGGATCTCGTCGTACAGCCACAGCGCCCGCCGTGGCACCTGCTGGGCGCGGTCCCAGAACACCTCACCCAAGGTGTCGCCCTTGACGACGAGGAGCACGTGCGGGTCGGTCATCCTGATCGCGGCGACCGCTGCGTCGCCGTCGCTGGCCCCGCGGTCGGTCGCCCCTAGGCGGGGAAGGACCTCACGGGTGAGTTTGTGTCGCGCCCGGGCCAGCGGCGTCCGCACATCGTAGAGATGGGTCGTCACGGCATACCCACGGCGTTCGAGGGCCCCCTGAATCGCCCGCCAGTACCCATGGAAGGCGGGCGAGACGAGCAGGAGGCGGGGGGTGCTCACGAGGTGAGGCCGCGTTCTCGCAGTTCGCCAAGGGCACCGTCCCAGGCCGAGGCGGGGGCGCCGGTCTTGTCCCACGACGCGGCGACGAAGTCAGCGACCGCGTCGGCGGTGGTCCAGCGGGGGAGCGGCGCGCCAACGGCGCGCACGAGGGTGAGATCGGCGCAGGCGTGGTCGATGTCCCCGGCGCGGTGGATGTCGAGATGGGTGATGCCATAGGTGGGCACCGGGGCGCCGGCCGCGGCATACCTCGCCAACTCGAGGAGGGTCGTGCGGACCCCCGAGCCGGCATTGAGGACCCGGGGCCGGCCGGGCTGGGGCGGCGTCGCCAGGGCCCAGGCGATGAGCGCTGCCAGGTCCTCGACGTGGAGGAAGTCACGGGTCTGGGTGCCCGCGCCGTAGAGAGTGAGTGGCTTGCCTTCCTTGAGCATGGCGAGGAACGCGGCGAGCACCCCGGTGTAGGGGTTGTGGAGGGCTTGCCCCGGGCCGATGACGTTCTGCGGCCGAATGATCGTGACGGGAACGGCGGCGCCGACCGGTCCGAGCGCCGCTTCCCCCTCGGATTTGGTCTCGCCGTAGACGGACACCGGATGGTGAGGGTCCGCTTCGCGGCTCGCCTCGGGTGCGGTGTGCGCGCAGCACGGCGCGCCGAAGGCCACCCCGTGGATGAGGCAACCGTGGCGGCCTTCGCCGTAGACGGCCCGGGAGGAGAGGGCGACGAGTGGTATGCCGCGGTCGGCGGCAAACGCGCCGGCCCGCGCCGTGCCCTCGACATTGACACGGTGGTAGCGCTCGACTTCGTACATGGACTGCCCGGTGCCGGTCTCGGCGGCCAGGTGGACCACGGCGTTGACCTGAGGCAGGTCGGTCCAGGCGGAGGCGTCGGCGACATCGCCGACGATGACGGGGCCGGGGAAAGCGGCGACACTCGCCTGCGGGTCGACGTGGACCTGGCCGAGGAGAGTGTCGAGGGCAAGCACCGAGTGGCCGTCGGCGACCAGGCGGCGGGCGAGGTGCTGCCCGATGAAGCCGGCTCCGCCAGTGATGAGGACGGTCATGCGTGGTCTTTCTGCAGGGGAAGGGGGAGCCGGCGCGCGGGGGTGAGCGGACGGGCGGGGACGCCGGCGACGACCTCGCCGGGTGCGACGTCGTGGGTGACGACGGCGTGCGCGCCGATGGTGGCCCCGGACCCGATGGTGACCCCGCCGAGGACTACGGCGCGCTGGCCGAGGAACACGTCGTCGCCGATGGTGATGGCCCCGGTGCCCTGGGTCCGGGATCGATCCCCCCGGGCATGGTCGGTACTCGCCACGAACACCCCGTCGGCAAGGACGCACCGGGCCCCGATCGTCACGGGGTCGTCGGCGTGCAGGTGGACATCGTGACCGAGGTAGGTGCGATCGCCGATGATGAGCGGGCCGCCGCCCGCCTCGACTTGGAGCCAGGCGCCGCCGTACATCGCGACACCGGCTCCGATGTGGATGCGGTCCACGCCGCGCAGTTGCCGCGGGGAGACGATGACGCTGCCGGTGCCGAAACCACCGAAGGCCCGGGCATAGAGAGTGCGTGAGCGCAAGGCGCCGACGCGCCAGCGCAGGCTCGGACCGGCCTCGGTGAGCCGTCGGGCCAGGCTCACCGGTGGTCCCCCGTGATGAGGCGCCACTCGCTGCGGGCGGTCACGAACGGGTGCACGGCGCGGTTTCCCAGAGCGCGCCGGGTGGTGTTCGCGGCCAGGTTGATCGCGGTGGCGGCCTGCAGCCCGGCCCGGAGGCGGCGGCGCCCGCCCCACTTCGCGGCATACCTAAACCGCGAATCCACCAGCCATCGGCGTCGCTGGGCGGGGTCCGAACTGCCACCCCCCTCGTGGAGCGCCTCGACGGTGCCGAGGAATACGGACGGAATGCCGCGCTCGCGTAGCCGGCGCTGGAGGTCGATCTCCTCGGAGTTCATGTGATAACTCTCGTCGAACCCGCCGACAGCGAGAAAGGCCTCTCGAGGCACGAGCAGCGCGGCGCCCACGAGCCAGTCGACCGTCACCGTAGCCCCGGGCACCGCCCGAGTGTCGTGCCCGACAGCTTCGTGGAGGAGTCTGCGGTCGCGGAAGCGGGCCAGGGGGGTGAGCCATTCGGTGACCTGCTGGGTGGCCGTCGGGAAGTGCCGGGCCGTGTATGCCGGGTGCCCACCGAGATCACGGATCGCTGGCCCGGTGACAGCGGGCTGCCAGGGGGCGCTGGCACCGACGAGGTCGGCGACGAAGGTGGGAGACACCTGGAGGTCCGAGTTGAGGCTGAGGAGCAGGTCACCAGTGGCGGCGCGGGCGCCGGTGTTGACCGCCGCCCCGAACCCGCCGTTGACCGGACGCCGGATGATGGTGGCGCCGGCGACGTCGGAGAGCGGGTCAGGGGAGGCATCGTCGACAACGATGACCTCGGCAATGGCCGCCCGGCCCCTTTGCGCCACGAGCCCGGCGACCAGCGCCCTTGTCGGCTCGGGCGCCCCGTAGTGGGGCACGAGCACCGATGCAGACGTCATAGAGGCATCGATTCCCTGGACTAGTGGGGCGGACAGGCTTGTCTAATCAGTCTAAAGTGCCGCTAGGCAACGCCGCGTCGCAGCGGCCAGACCAGGCCGGGCAACGCCGAGCAGGGCATGCGCGAGAAGGGCGGCAACCGCAGTGGACATCAAGGCGGTCTTACGTCGATGGCGCGCCGAGCGCCGCACAACACGTGCAGCGCGCGCCTTCTATGGCCGTTCGCCATCGCCCGAGTCGGCTGAGGCACACGATCTTCGGGTGGAGTTGGCGTTGGCGAGGTCGCGTGCGCTGCGGGCCCTCCATTGGACACCCGATGTCGTCCCCCGCGCCCAGTTGGCTGCGTGCTTCGACTCGCTTTCCGTCCGTGACCCAGGTATCCCGCTGATTCGGGTAGGGGGCGACCGAGATGGCGGATACCTCGTGCCCGATGATCTCGAGGACATCGTGGCCTGCTTTTCACCAGGGGTGGACGACCGGGCGAGTTTCGAGGCCGCCCTGGTCGAGCGCGGCATACCATGCCACCTGCTCGACGCCTCGGTGACCGGGCCTCCGTTTGAACACCCACTTCTCTCCTTCTCGCCGCTGTTTCTCGGCGGGGTGGCGCGACCCGGGTGGACGACGCTGGCAAGCTGGGTCGGTCAGGCCGGGCCGGCGACCGGCGACCTCGTCCTCCAGATGGACATCGAGGGATGGGAATGGGAGGTCTTGGCCGGAACCGATGATGCGACGCTGAACAGATTCCGGATCCTGGTCATCGAACTCCACGATCTGCACCTGCTCGCAACGACGTGCGGGATGCGCCGGTGCGAGGAGGCGTTCGCGCGTCTACAAAGGAGTTTCGCGCTCGTCCACGTGCACCCCAACAACTACGAGTTCCCGGTCGACTACCTCGGGTTCCGATTGCACCCGGTCGTCGAAACCACCTGGATTCGTCGGGACCGGATGCGCCAGGATCAGCCAGCGAGCGCGCTCGGGCACCCGCTGGAGCAGGCCAACGCGACGGACCTTCCCGATTTCCTGCTCGACCCGCGGTGGGCCTAGTACACAGTCCCACGCACAGTCCCACGCGACCTGCGTCCCGCCCCGGAAAGGGCCCCGTCAGGGGGATGAGAGTGAGCCGAGGTCGACCAGATGGGCAAACTCGGAGTTGGTCGCCGCCACCTGGTCGAAGGTGCCGACGGAGGCCACGGCGCCGTCGCTCATGAAGATGAGTTGATCGCAATGCCGCACCGTCGAGAGCCGATGCGCCACGATGACGATCGTCATGGTGCCCTGCAACTCGCGAATGGTGTCGGTGAGACGGCGTTCGGTCTCATTGTCGAGGGCGCTGGTCGCCTCGTCGAGGAAGAGCACGCTGGGCTGCCGGTAGAGCGCGCGGGCAATCCCGAGCCGCTGTCGTTGGCCGCCGGACAAACGGGCACCGCGCTCGCCCACCTGGGTGTCGAGTCCCTCGGGGAGGGAGGCGATGAGATCGGCAAGTTGCGCGCGTCGGACGACGTCATCGAGCCGGATGGGGTCCACGTCCAATTCGAAGGCGATGTTGGTCGCCAGCGACGCGTCGAGGAGGACGACGTCCTGGGGCACGACCGCGAGTTGTCGTTGCCAGGCTGGGAGGTTGTCGCGGATGTCGACCCCGCCGGCGGTGACGGTGCCGCCGGTGGGGTCATGCAGTCCGAGGAGAAGGTCGACCAGGGTGCTCTTGCCGGCCCCGCTTGTTCCGACGAGGGCGACGCTCTGGCCGTGACGGATATCCAACGTCACCCCCGTGAGCACGAGGGTGTCGGGACGTAGCGGGTAGGCGAAGGTGACGTCTCTGATCGCGATGTCGCCGGTCGGCACCTCGTCGGTTCGCACCTGCGCCTGCTCCCGGGTCAAGGCATCGCGCTGCATCCGCACGACCTGGACGAGATGGGCGAGGGGGTCACGGGCGAACTTGATGCCGCTGAGGGCCGCGATCAACCGCACGGCGCTGGGCAAGATGCGGGTGCCCGCGGCAACGAACACCCCAAGAAGGATGAGGAGGTTCCCCGGCTGTCCCCAGAGGCTCGAACCGATGGCGATCAGCCCGATCGCGGACACGAACATGACCTCGAGGACGTACTTCGGGATCTCGGAGAGGATGGCGGCGGTCGAGCGGGCCTGGGCGCCCAGGGTGCGTCCGCGGTGATACTGCTCGACGAAGGGCTTCTCGGCTCGGCGTAGTTTGATTTCCTTGGCCGCGCTCAGGGCTCGCAGTGAGGCGTTCGACGTCGCCAAGTTCGCCTGCGTCGACCTGGCGCTGGCAGCCATGATCCGCGGCCGGATGAACCGCTGGATGAGAACCCCGGCGACGGCGAAATAGACGCAGGCGGCAGCGGTCACGACCGGAGAGACGACCGCCAAACCGATGACGATCAACACGATGGTGACCACCTCGGTGACGACGCTGAGGGCTGCGGCCAGACCGCTCGTGTAGCCGATCGCGACGGCGCCTTCGATGGTGAAGACCTTGTCGCCGGTGTTCTTCTCCAACTGCCAGGCATAGGGACCGGTGAGGTAGCCGCGCAGCACCGAGGTGGACATGGCGACTTCTTGGGCCGCCATGAAGCGCAGTTGCCAGCGCCGGAACACCAGTGAGGCGATGTCCTTGACGACGAAGGCACTGATGACGATGACCGCGAGGAGCGGCAGGACGTGTTGCTCATCCGGGTTGCCGAAGAGTCGGCGCACCACCCCGACCGCTCCGGTGGAGGTCGAGACGCCGGCGATGTACTGCATGAGGGGCAGGATGGCGAGCACGCCGAGTAACTCCAGGCCGGCCAGAGCCAGGCTCCCGAACAGGGAGACGACGAACCGGGCCCTGGTGGGCACGTCGATGAGTTCGCCGGTCCCGGGGGGAAAGCCCAGGGCGCGACTGGCCAGTTGCGTCGTTCGGCCGTGGAGGGGATGCACTGCCAGATTCTCCCACGACGCGAGGAACCCCTCGGGAGACGAGAGTGCCCGGGCTCACCGGCTCAGGATCGAATCCCACCCGCCGGGGATGTCCTCGACGATGCTCCAGCGCTCGTCGACGAGGGTCGAACGCCCTTCGTTGGTCGTGCGGTCGAAGAAGCGGGGCGCCCACACTTCGGCGTGGTTGTCGCCGCGGAGGACGTTGCCGATCATCGCGGCCCAGTAGGAGAACGTCGAGTTGGTGAGGATGAGCCGCCGGGCGTGGGCGATGTCGACGAAGTTGCGCACCGGCCCGTCGCTCGTGGGCGCGAACGTCACCGGCGCCACGTCGTCGAGGAAACTCAAGTGAGCCTGGCACCAGTCGATCCCGTCCGACACCACGGTGATCGCCTCGACCGGTCCGTCCTGGGCGAGCGTGCCGGCGAGCGCCACCCGCACGTAACTCGCGACGTCGAAGCCGTACTCCTGGCGATGCCGCGGATGCGAGTAGTAGTCACCTCGGCGGACGTTCACCCACAGGTGCGTCCGGTCGTCGGGGCGCAGCGTGAACGGGGTATGCCGTTCGAGCCCGGGCAGGAGGTACCTGTTCAGGAAGTCGGCGAACGGCCGGGCCGGGTCGAGCGGCTTGACCGCGGCATACATCCCCCCGGGGAGTCGCTCCCGGCCGGCCGGACTGAACGGCATGAGGCGGGCATCGGAGAACCGGACCTGTTCTGGGGTCACGACAAGGTCGGCTAGTTCGGGGAAGGTCGAGAGCCAGGGCCGCAGGGCCGGTGTCTCCAGGGCCCACAGGGCATAGCCCCGGGAGCGGGCGGTGGACACCCAGTGCAGGACGTAGAGGACGTTGCCGAACCCCATGTAGTCGGGGGTCCAGACGATCAGGCGCCCCCGGCTGCGCACCGGTGTGAGCAGTCGGTCGGCCAAGGAACGGACGGCGGGTCTCACACCACCCCCCGCGCCCGCAGGACTTCCGCCAGTTCGCGCCACATGTGGTCGGCGTTGTGGGTGTGTTCGACGTTGAGCCGGGCTGCCGACCCGAGGCGGGCGCGGCGGTCGGGGTCGTCGCGCAGCTCGCGCAGCACGGTGCGCCAGCCCTCGACGTCGCCCTCGCCGACGAGGACCGCGTCGACGTCGTCGCTGAAGTAGTCCCTCATCGCGCGCGTGCCCGTGACGGCGACGGCGCACCCGCTCGAAGCGGCTTCCAGGGCCACGCTCGAACCTGTGGGATAGGCCAAGTCCCGGGTAGGAACGGCGACCACCTGGGCACGACGCAGAAGGCGTCGATACTCCGGCAGCGAGACGGTTCCGTGGGCGCGCACGTTGGGGGGCAGGTCGATTCCGGCGAGGTTGTCCGGGCGGGTGACGATGTCAAGGGTGAGGTCGGTGCCGCGCACCGCGTCGACCAGCGTCTGGTAGTCGCGGCCGCGGTCCTGGCCGACCGCGAGGATGCCGATGTCGCGGGCGACCGTCGGGTCGGGGGTGTAGAACCGGTGGGAGACCCCGTAGGTGACAGGAAAGAGGCGGTCGGGGTGGATGCCCACACCGGCGAAGATGTCGCTCTCGTGGCGGGAGAGGTGAGTGATGAGGTCGGCCGCGGCGACGCGGCGCACGAGCGCCCGGCGGGTCTCCGGGGACGCGGTGCGCAGGTCGTCGGCGAGCCAGCAGGACCAGATGACCAGCGGGGTTCGCCGGTAGGGCGGGATGCGTCGCCGTTTGAGTACCGCCGCCGCCATTCCTTGTCGTTCGAGCAGCGCCAGGACCAGTCCTGCGCGGGCCGTCGCCGGGATTCCGCGCAATGCCCCCTCGACGGGGTAGCCGAGGCGGTGGTCGACCATGTCGCGGGCCTTGACCGCGAGGGGGTACGTCGAGCGCCCAGGGCCGCGCAGGCCGAAGCCGAGGGAGCCAAGGGCGTCGACCCCGTACGGCATCGGAGCGGGTACCTCGCCGCGGCGGTAGCGGCGGGACCACTGGGCGAGGTCGTGCTCGGTGAGTAGCAGGGTGTTGATCACGAGCCCGTCCCTTCGGTTGGCTGCGCCGGATCAGGGGACGTGGGGCCGGTTGCCTTGCGACCGCGAGAGCGACCGATCAGCATTCGCTTGAATCGGCCCAGCCGGGTGCGCCAGGCCAAGGATCGACGGGCCCGGCGAACGTGGTACTCGTGGTCGGCCCAGGGAGCTACTTCACCGGCCGCGAACCTCCGTAGCGCGGTCTCTCGGGCTGGGTGGTTGGCAGCCACCTCGCGGCTGGCGAGCGCGGTCAGCAACTCCCCGGGCCAGGGGCGCTGCGCACACGCCAGCGCGTAGGCCCGCGCCTGCGCGCTCGCGCGGGCACCCCATCGGGCCCGGGCCGCGGGGTCGTCGGCGAGCGTCCTCATCGCCGCTGCCGCCGCCTCAAGGTCCGGTTGAGCCCAACGGGGCGGGACGGCATACCGGGCGGGGTCGTAGTGACCGCTGGCGTCCGACGGGATGTCGACGAGAGTGACGGGGACATGCAGCGCGCTGTCGGCGGTGGTGAAGTCGAGGTGGGCGGCGTAGGCCGAACAGATGGAGGGCACGCCGAGGCTCATCGCCTCGAGGACGGGGAGCCCGATCCCCTCCGCGCGGGCGAGGGAGACGTAGGCGTCGCAGCTGGCGATCAAGGAGAGGACATCGGTATAGGTGAGGTAGTCGTCGACGAGAAGGACGCGAGGGTCGGCCGCACACGCGGCGCGGAAACTGGCTGCCCGGGCCCGTTCGCCATCGGTGGCGGTGGCGTCGGATCGGTCCACCCGGCCGTGTGCCTTGACCACCAGTCGCACATCCTCGCGGCCGGGGAAGGCTGCGGCAAAGGCTCGGTAGGCATCGTGCGGGTTCTTCCGGTCGAACCCCGAGACGGGGTCGAAGACGGTGACGAACACCGTGGCGTCCTCGGGCAGCCGCCACCGGGCGCGATCGACGGGTATGCCGTCCGGCAGCGGTGGGCAGATGGGGGCAGCGACGACGGGGGTGCCAGGGAAGTGGCGACGGTAGACACCGGCGACATAGTCGGAGAAGGCGACGATCACGTCGGCGCAGTTCAGCTCGGCGTGAAGCGAGGTCGTCAATTGCTCCAGTTCCCATCCGACGAACAGGGCCCGCAGCCGGGGCGAGCGCACCTCCGGAGCGAGAAACACGGCCCTGCCCAGGTAGTTGGCCAGGTAGGACAGGACGATGGGCGCAGCGCCGCCGATCCGGTGAGCGGCGAGGCGGCGCCACTCACTCTCCAGCCGTGTGGGTGGGCCGGCGACCACCCGCGAATCGACCGAGGTTTCGCCACCCAGCCGGTCGAGGAACACCTCGCCGGCCATCCGCAACGACACCGAGCCCTCGACAGCGTCGACGAACGACAGGGGCGGGCTGGGGCGGGGCATCAAGGCGCTTTCGGGCAGAAGAAGTGACATACAGGAGGGCCAGCACAACGGTACTTCGCGACACCTTGGTCCACCGATCCCGCTTCTCAGCCAGGTGCCGCGCGGCGGCCCGAGCCGCACGGCGGCCCCTACGCTGGGCCTCATGACGAGCGCCTGCAGCGTGGTGATCCCCACCTACAACGCTGCTGGCGTCATCGGCGGGCAACTCGCGGCATTGGCCCGCCAGTCGTATGCCGCGCCGTTCGAGGTCGTGGTCGCTGACAACGGCTCCACAGACCGTCTCGAGCAGGCTCTCGACCCGTGGCGAGCCCGGCTGCCGTTGCTCCGCCGCGTCGATGCCTCCCGGGACCGGGGGGTCTCGGTGGCGCGCAATGTCGGGATCGCCGCGGCGTCGTCCGATCGCATCCTCATTTGCGATGCGGACGACGTCGTGTCCGACGGCTGGGTGGCGGCGCTCATGGGTGCCCTGGATGCCAACCCCTTCGTCGGTGGCGCGGTGGAGACCGTCGAGTTGTCCGGCCCGTCGGCGGCCTGGGTGCCGGTCGAGGCCCGCTCCAGCGAGTTGCCGCGCACCTGGCAGGACCGGCCCTACCCCTTCGGCGGCAACACGGGTATGTGGCGCGAGGTCTTCGACCGGGTCGGGGGATACGACGAAACCTATCCGGCAGGGGCTGAGGAGATCGATTTCGCCTGGCGCGCCGCCGACCTGGGCTACCACGCGGCATACGTGCCGGAGGCGTTGCTTCACTACCGGATCCGCACCGACCTGCGGGGGGTGATGCGTCAGCAATTCAACTCGGGCCGTGGCACGGCCACGCTCTACGCCAAGTTCCGGCCCGCCGAGGTCACTCCCAAGTCATGGCACCGGCGGTTGCGCCATGAGGCGCGGCTACTCGCCGGCTTTCCCTGGCGCGGCGGGCCGGACGCGCGACGCGCCTGGGCCTGTGTGCTGGCTTTTGAATCCGGCAAATTGCGCGAGGCCCGCACGCTCGGGGTACCCGCGCCGTGAACCTCACCTGAAAGACCGAGCCGGCGCGGGACTTCCGTCGGGCCCGCGGCTGAGGTGTTCTTGATCGTTATCGACGCGACGGGTCGCCACCACGGGCGCCGCCGACATCCGCATAACTGGCCTGTGGGGGCGGGTTGTCGCTACCGCCGTGACGCCGCGTACCGTCCAGGCGGCACTCTGTCATACCGCTCGGTTTGCAACGCCGAGCGTTTCGTTCACGCCCCGCCCCCTACTCGGGCCCAGGCTCACCATCTGGAGGAGAGGCCGCGAAGCCGACGCGCACGGCGGCGTCTATCAAGGCGCGGCGGCCGAATGTCGGCTGGGAGGCTCCCAGAACAGGCCAGCGTCAGGTGTCATAGACGGCAGACTGAGGTTCCGAGCAAAGACGGTGGACATTGGCTTGTCGTCCAGATGAGGCAGCAGCGGGTTCGGGATGGGAAGATAGGGGGTCGTTCACCGGTGATGGAGGTTTTCGTGCGACGACTGATCCTCGCGCCTCACATGGACGACGAGTCCATGGGGTGCGGTGGCCTCATGGCCAAGTTCCCCGACGAGTGCGTCGTCGTCACCGTCACCGACAGCGGCGCCACGCGCGCGGCCGAACACGCCCGCGCCATGGACATCCTCGGCATCTCCGACACCCGCAACCTCGGCTTCGAGGACGGTGTCACCGACCAGCACATGACCGACCTCGTGCGGGCCATCGACGCTGTTCTCGGCGAGGTCCGCCCCGACGAGTTGTACCTGCCCTTCCCCTCCCTCCACCAGGACCACATCGCCGTCTACGAAGCCGGGATGCGCTCGGCGCGAGTGTCGATGTCGGCCGATCACCACTTCCCGCCGAGCGTGTTCGTTTACGACATCGCCGCGTACGACGTCAACCTCTACCCCACGGACCTGCGCTGGAATGTCTTCGAGTCCCTCACCGAGGAACAGGTGACGAAGAAGGCGCTGGCGTGCACGGCATACCAATCCGAAATCCCCAGCGAGATCCACCCGATCAACTCGGTCAAACAACTCGCCGCCGCCGCCGGTTTGGTGCGCTTGATGGCGTATGCCGAGCAGTACGCCCTCGTGCGGCAGGTGCGGCGATGAGGGTCGCCATTCACCAACCGGACTTGCTGCCGTGGTCGGGGTTCTGGTTCAAGATGGTCAACAGCGACGCCTTCGTGCTCGCGGTTCACGACCAGTTGCAGAAGCACTGGGTGCAGCGGCGGGTGATGATGCGCGAGACCTGGGTGACCCTCCCACTGGTCGGCAAACCGCACCTGGTGCCGATCAACACCGTCGAGGTCAAGGACGGCTGGCAAGACCACCTGGTCGACTCGATCCGGGGGCGGTATGTCGGGGCGCGGCACTGGAAGGCTCGGGGCGGCGAGATCCTCGACCGAATCTCTTCGGTGCAGGGCTCCAATCTCGCGCAGATCAACATCGCCCTGATCGAGCACGTGCGCGACATGCTGGGGATCACCACCCGCCTCATCGTCCCCGACCCGCCCGAACACGCAGGGTTGGAACGAGTGCTCGAGGTGCTCCAGGCGGTGGGCGCGACGTCCTACCTCTCGGGCACCGGCGCGCGCGACTACATCAAGGACGAGGGGCAGCGCCGGTTCGACGACCTCGGCATCGAACTCGTCTGGTCGGACCACCTGAAGACGACCGGTGACTCGATCGTCACCGTGTTCATGGACTACGACGACCCGATGGAGGTCGTCGCGGCACGAGCACAGAATGGAACGTGAGGGTGAGATGCCACCTCGGCCGGTCACAGACGCGGACATCGACTCCATCGTCGGAGCATTCTTCGCACCGGATCGGGATATGTTCCGAACCCTCCTCGACGCAACCAGAGGGCTGGGCGGAGACCTGGCCGAGTTGGGCGTGCTCTACGGCGCGAGCGCCGCGCTCGTGGGCGCCGCCCGCCAAGAGGGGGAGGTATTCACCGTCGTGGATCTCTTTGGGAAGGAGAGTTCCGACGACTCCAATGCCGCGGAGAACGAGTCGAGTTATGCGGGGCTCACCCGTGCAGCCTTCGAGGCGAACATGATGCGAGTCGTGGGCGAGTTGCCGACGATTATCGAGGATTACAGTTCGACGATTGTCGAGCATGCCCGGCTGGGCAGCCATCGCTTCGTTCATGTGGATGCATCGCACCTCTACGAGCACGTGGTGGGCGACGTTCGGGCCGCTCGGGCGTTGCTCAAGCCCGACGGGATTGTCGTGTTCGACGATTTCCGGGCCGAGCACACGCCCGGTGTCGCTGCCGCCGTGTGGCAGGCGGTGCTGACCGAGGGTTTGCGTCCCGTCGCTGTGAGTCCGCACAAGTTCTATGGGACCTGGGGTGAGGTCGGCACCTATCAGGAGGCCTTGCGCGCTTGGGTCGAGGGGGAACCCTTGTGGACCGCCGAATGGCAGAGTGTCAGCGGCCACCAACTCCTGCGAATTCACGCCGTGCCCTCCTGGCAGGTGCCGCGCCACCCGTGGAAGCGATTCGTACCGGTGGCCTTGTGGCCCGCCGCTGCCAAGGTGCGCCGGCTCATCCGTCGCCGGCATTGACGCACGCGCCGAAGAATTGTCCCGAATCTGGGCGACATCGGCGCAGACCGGACCTGCGCACGTCGGGTCGCTGTCGACCCCGCACACGGTGGCCTCGGACCCGAAGAAGCGGCGCCAGACCCTCAGCGAGCCGCCCTCGGCGACGCCGATCTCGAGGAAGCGGAGCGGGCGGATTCCGTTGGGGGTGGGAATCCGGTCCGGTGGGGAGCGAGCAGACGGTCGGAGACATCGGGGTAGTGACTCCATTTGTGGACAAAGCGGCCGGCGTGGTTGTCGAACGGCTCATGGATCGTTCCCTCGCCCAGAGGCCGATTGTCGGGTGCCACACGCTGGCGGTCGAGGGGCCTGTCGGCGCGAGAACTGCAAGAAGGGTTCCCCGCGCGAAGCCGAGTTGACCGGCTATGTCGGCCAGGTCGGGACGAGGTGCTCAGGGACCGGGGTCACCCTTGAGTCGATCTTCGCGCCGTCGTCCCTGCCGCGTTCGCTCGAATCCGCATCGTGCGCCGGATCCGTGGTACGTTCCAATACGTTCATCAAGAAAAGGTGGGGGGCCATCGTCAAGGACCTGGGCCTGATCGACAACGCGCCGTCATCGCACACCGTAGGGGAGCAGTTCATTTCTTTCCTGGACAACGACGTCGATGCGCACGTGTCGCTGCTGGACCGACGCCATCGAAGCCATGAACGCCCGGGGACCCGTCCTCCACATCTGAGCCCACGCGGCGGTTAATAGGCTCCGATGAAGACTAGTTCACTTCGAAGGAGGGCGTTCCCGGGTGGGGTGCGGTATGGGAGAGTCGCGCCATGCGGGTGAGGTGGCGGCCGGTGCTGTCGAGCGGCTGGACAGCCTTGGCGATTCTCACGACAGCCCTCATTGCAGGAATCTTTCGCGGCGTTCCTTGCTTGGGTGGCAAGGTCGACACTCCGGCACTGTTTGCTCGGCAGTGCTATTCAGACATTCCGGTGTACTACGTGGGTCACGGCCTGTCGCAATCGCCCGACTGGTTCGGGGGCATTGCACGTGGATTTGCGGCGATCGAGTACCCGCCATTGACGGGTCAGTTCATTGGTTTGATGGCAAGGTTGACACACGTCATTGCGAGTTTCTCCGGTCGCCGGGGCTCCGAAAATGAGGCGCTAATCTACTATCTGGTTAGCGGCGTTACTCTCTCGATCGTGATGCTGCTCTCGGCGCTTTTTCTGGGACGCCTTGTCGCTCGCGAAACATGGACGATCAGCGCGCTTCTTGTGGCGCCGGTACTCGTTCTCGAATCCACGGTCAACTGGGACGCCCTGCCGTTGTTCTGCGTGGTGGTCGCCTTGCTTGCCTGGCGCCATAAGAGACTTGCACTTTTCGGTATCGCCGTGGGGCTGGGCATCGCGCTGAAGTTGTATCCAGGAGTGATGCTGGTCGCATCTGTGGGATTGGCGGTCCGTGGGCGGAGTTGGCGGATGGCCCTGATCCCACTCGGCAGTGCCCTGGCGGCCTGGGTCGCGTCAAACCTGGCCCTGGCGTTGGTGCACGGAGATCAGTGGCTGGTTTTCTGGAAGCTCAACATCGAGCGCCGAGCCGACTTTGGTTCGGTGTGGGTGGCCCTACGGATCATCGGCTTGGGCACCCCGACGTCAACTATGAATCTCGTCTATGGACTCGGACTGCTCTTGGTATGCCTAGGCGTGGTAGTTTACGCGGCGAAGGCCCGAGGGGGCGTTTCGGTCGAGGGCCTCTCGCTGGTTGTGCTGGTGGGCATGCTCGCCCTCAACAAGGTCTATTCCCCGCAGTACAGCCTCTGGCTGTTGCCGCTCGTCGTCGTCTATTTCTCGGCGAGTTGGATAGCCCTCTGGTCAATGGCGGAATCAGCATACTTCGTGGCAGTGTGGCACTATATCGTGCGGGTCGATAACTGGCATGTTCAGGGGATCGACAAAGTCTACCTGCTGGCGATAGCGGCGCGGGTGGCGGTGCAAGTGGTCCTGGCCATGCTCGTGCTCAGCGGACGCGAAGTGAAGCACCCAATGGGCTATGGGTCGAGCCGCTCAAGCGCACACTAGTGGTCCGTTTTCGAAATGTGCTGACGGGTGGGTCTTCTTGAGGGCTTCGTCAGGCATATTGGTCAGCCGAAGGGGGGTCGTACGCCACCGTCCCAGGTCCACACCCGTGAGACCGCCGACTACACGGCCTGCTCGTGCGTGGTGAAGCGATCGAGGGAGCGGCGAGCCAGTTTCCGGGCCTGGACGTATGCCGCGCCCGCCCGTCCGCCGCGCGGGCCGTGGGCCATGTAGTGCTGCACCGTCGCCGGCGCCGCCAGTCGCGCCGGTGAGCCCGGGGCGTCCAACTGGGCGAAGGTCGCCTCCAAGGCCGCCCGCACGGCCGTCGACGAGTGCTTTTCGAGCACCCGGGCACGGCCCAAGTCGACCCGTCCCTGCCACGCCGCCCGGTCGGTCTCGAAGGCCGCCATCGCCGCCAGGGTCGCGTCGCACATCCCGACGACGTCGGAGTCGAGGATGACCGAGGCTACGTCGGGAGTGAGGTACTCCTTGGCGCCATCGCCGGTGAACCCCACGACGTAGCACCCCGCCGCCATCGCCTCCGCTCCGGGCAAGCCGATCCCCTCGCGCTCGGCGCCGAAGAGGAAGATCGCGCTGCGCCCCAACTCCTGCGCCACCTGCGCCTGGGTCATGCCGTCGATGAGCACGATCTCCCAGTCACCGTCGGGGCGCCGCAGGCCTCCCGAGCGGCGCACCAACTGCACCGCCCCCAGCAAGTCCTCCCGGCGCCGGCGCGGCATCAACGCAATGCGCCGTTCCTTCTCCAAGGGGACGAAGTACGACTCGATCTCCACCGGCACCGCGTGGATCGGGAACCCGGGCACACACGCGCGCTCCAAGAACGTGACGATCGCGTCCGAAATCCCGATCGTCGCCACCGCCTGCGGCCACCCCGGATACGCCCCGGGCACGTCCCGAGTGAACTCGGCATCCATAAAGACGAAGTCCATGCCCTGGCAGAGCATGACGTGCGGCACCGCGGGGTTGAGGAAACTCCACTTGCCGCCGCCCGTCTCGGGCATGACCAGGAGGTCGCCGGGGGCCGCCGTCACCGTGCGCCCGGTATCGACGGGGGCGGGGCTGTCCCAGTCGGCATACCGAAAACCGGGGGTGCCGTGCCAGACCCGCGCGTCGTAGCCGAGGGCGACGAGGTGGGCCACGAAGTTGTAGATGACCTTGATCCCGCCGCTGGGGGAGGGCAGATCGGGGGCCATGAAGCGGATCGTCACGTCTCGACGGTAACCGGTGCGGTAGCGCCCTGAGGGGATAATGCTTGATGTGGGCAAACCTCGCGTCGTCGTGGTGTCGAACCTCCTGCCGTTCGACGCCGTGCCGCACGCCGGTGGACGCTACCTCAGTGCGCTTACTCGCGCTCTGGAAGGGCGTGCCGATGTGGCCGTGGTCGTCGCCAACACCCCCGCCGCTCGGTATGCCGTACTCCAACCGGGCGCTCCCCGCCGCTCGCTGATCGCCGGGCTCGGTCGCGCCAGTTGGGTGGGTCGGGCCGGCGGGTATGCCGCGACGCATCTGGACCGGTGGCTGCGCCCCCGCGATCCCGGCCTGCCCTCGCTCGACCTGGCGTGGGAACTCGTGCGTGACCCGCGGCTGCGCCGCCTGGTCGCCGGGGCCGACGTGCTCGACCTGCAATGGTCCGAGGCGATCCGCCTCGCGCCCCTTCTGCGCCGGCTCAATCCCCGGGCCCGGATGATCGGCACCTTTCACGACGTGCAATCGCAGTTGTTCGAGCGGGAGATCGTCGTCGATCCGGGACGGGCCTCCTATTGGCAGGCGATGGCGGCCCGCTCACGCCGGGCCGAACGGCGCGCCCTCGACCGGCTCGACGTCGTCCTCGCCTTCGGCGACAAGGACCTGCACCTGCTCGGCGACCCGGCGCACGGCCGGGTGATCCGGCCGCCGCTGGCGACGTCTGCGCAGGCGCGGCATACGACCCCGCCCGGCCCGCCGACCGTGCTCTTCGTGTCCCACCTGGCTCGCCCGGAGAACGTCGACGGGGTTCGCTGGCTGCTCCGCGCGACGTGGCCCGCCGTGCTGGACCGGGTACCCGACGCCCGCCTCCACCTCGCCGGGGCCGGGGCACCCACGGAGTTGACGGAGTTGGTCGCCAGCGTTGACTCGGTGCACCTCCTGGGTTTCGTCGACGACCTCGACCCGGTGTATGCCGCGGCCCACGTCGTCGTCGTCCCGTTGCGGACCGGGGCGGGCCTGAAGTTCAAGACGGTCGAGGCGCTCGTGCGCGGCATACCGGTCGTCACGACCAGCGTCGGGGCCGAGGGGGTGGGGCCGCCGGAGTTGTTTGCGGCGGTGCGGGACGATCCGGCGGGGGTGGCCGATGGCCTCGTCGGGGTTCTCACCGGCCCCGCCCCGTATGCCGCGCGCGCGGCGGCCGCACGGGAGTGGGCCCAGTCCGAGTACGGGGCCGAGAGGTTCACCGCGACCGTGGTCGACGCGTTGGGCCTCTGACAGCGGCGCTCGGTAGGTTGAGACCCGACACCGAGAACGCACCGAGAGGACAAGCCATGGCGGATCGGCTTCAGCCAGGAGACAAGGCTCCCGACTTCACGTTGAGCGACGACACCGGCGCGCAGGTCTCGCTTTCCGACTACCAGGGCCGCAAGGTCATCGTCTACTTCTACCCGGCGGCGATGACGCCGGGTTGCACGACCCAGGCCTGCGACTTCAGCGAATCGTTGGTGAGTTTGACCGCAGACGGGTATGCCGTGGTCGGCATCTCCCCGGACCAGCCCGCGAAGTTGGCGAAGTTCCGGTCCCGCGATGCCTTGACGATCACGCTGCTGTCCGACCCGGACAAGGCGGTGATGACCGCCTGGGGGGCCTTCGGCGAGAAGACGATGTACGGCAAGAAGGTGACCGGGGTCATCCGCAGCACGTTTGTCGTGGGGGAGGGCGGCACGATCGAGCGAGCGTGGTACAACGTGAGGGCGACCGGTCACGTCGCCAAGATCCGCCGTGACCTCGGACTGCAGTGAGGATGAACCCATGAGCCCCTCCATCGACGCCCTCCAGGCCGATGTCATCGCACGCCGCCATCAGTTGGCTGGCACCGTCGACGAACTGGCGGCCCGGGTTGCCCCTCAGGCCCTGGTCCAGCAGGCCACCGACACGGTGAAGGCCAAGGCCCTCGGCGTGGTTTACACCCCTGACGGGCAGTTGCGGGTGGACCGGATCGCCATCGTCGGCGGCGTGTTGGTCGTGGCCGTCGCCCTACGCATCTGGGGTGGGCGCCGGCGAGCCCGCCGCCGTGGCTGAGCGCGAGACTCGGCGCGCCAAGGGCTACCTGCCGATCCGGATGCTCCACGACCGGGTGTTGGTCTCGGTCGACGGCGAGGCCGGCGAGCGGACCTCGGGGGGCGGAATCCTCATCCCGGCCACCGCGAGCGTCGGCAAACGCCTCTCCTGGGCCCGCGTCGTCGCCATCGGGCCCAATGTGCGGCAGGTCGACCTCGAAGACCGGGTCCTCTTCGACCCGGAGGAACGCGCCGAAGTCGAAATCCAGAGCAAGGGCTACGTCCTGCTGCGGGAACGCGACCTGCATGCCGTGGCCGCTCGGGCCCCGAAAGGCGAGGGCGGCACCGGCCTCTACCTGTAGGCCAGGGAGGCGCGCGGGTCCGATGCTGGGACGGCATCGGAAACCACAAAGGGCCCCTGGCCTGCGGGTGCAGGTCAAAGGCCCGTGGTGGTGCGCCATCAGGGACTCGAACCCCGAACCCGCTGATTAAGAGTCAGCTGCTCTGCCAATTGAGCTAATGGCGCGCGAGAAAGGACGCTATCAGGGACGCGCCTCGAAGTGAAATCCGAGCGTGGACAGCCAGGCCGACAGGGCGCCGAGGCAGCGTCGGCGCGCCTCAGCTCCGCGCCGGGTCCCGCCGCGAGCGCCAGAACCAGACCAGCGCCCCGGCCAACACCACGACCACCACGCCGAGCATCGCGATCCGCCCCCAGGACACCCCGGAGGTCGAGGAGGTCGCCGTCGCACTCGAAGCAGAGGCCGCAGGGCTCGGCGACCCGGTGGCCGAGGCAGTGCCGGACGGTGACGGTGCCGCTGACGAACCAGCGGTCGGCGGCAGGGTCGCTTGGAGGCGGTGAACGGTGAAGGTGGTCTTCCCGGCGATGGGGTGCGAGTCGGCGCTGACGATCCGGTAGGTGAGTTCACAGGTGCCCGCGACACCGGGGACCGACGCCAGCGGCTGAGTCACGACATTCGCCGAGGAGACAGGGGCGGGGAGGTCGAGAGCCTTCCCGTCACACGCCAACGCCACTTGCGAGAAGTCCCCGAGGACGTCAGCAGTGAACGTGAGCACCACCGAGGGGGGCGGGTCGGCCAGGACCGAGCCGTCGGCGGGCACGATCGAGAGCACCTCCGAATGCGCCTGCGCCGCGGGCGCCAGTGCCCCCGCAAGGCCTAGCGAGACGGCCAGCAGCACCACGGCAGCAAATAAACGACGACCAGGCATCGGCACACTCCCAGCACGAAACGGCGTCGGCCCCGTCGCGCGAGGCGAGGGGCCGACGAGTGGGGTGAGCGACGGGGCTCGAACCCGCGACATCTTGGACCACAACCAAGTGCTCTACCAGCTGAGCTACGCCCACCATGGCGAGCCGACGGCATACCCGAAACGACGGGCCGCGACGGCAGCGGCGACTATCGTACCCCGTCTTCAGGGCTGGCCCCGACAACCTCGGAGTCGACGGCACCCGACCCGGACGAGTCGTGGACGACCACGTGCGGGGCGGCCAAGGCGCGCAACTCCGCGGACGTGCGCCCGGGCGGGTCGCGGAAGACCGCCTCCCGGTAGTAGCGCAACTCGGCAATGGACTCGCGGATGTCCGCCAGGGCCCGGTGCCCACCCGACTTGGCCGGGGCGGCGAAGAAGGCCCGCGGATACCAGCGCCGAGCCAGTTCCTTGATCGAACTGACGTCAATGACCCGGTAGTGGAGGTGGGCCTCCAGGGTGGGCAGGTCGCGGGCGAGGAACCCGCGGTCGGTGCCGACGGTGTTGCCGCCGAGGGGTGCCTTGCGCGGCTCGGGCACCCACGTGCGGACATAGTCGAGGACCTGCCGCTCGGCGTCGGCGAGGGTCGTGCCGGAGGGCAACTCGGCGAGCAGCCCCGAGGTGGTGTGCATGTCGCGGACGTAATCGCTCATTTGGGCGAGCGCCGCCTCGTCCGGGCGGATGACCACGTCGACACCGTCGCCGAGTTGGTTGAGCTCGAAGTCCGTGACCAGCGCCGCGACCTCGATCAACGCGTCGTCCACCAGGGACAAGCCGGTCATCTCACAGTCGATCCAGACGATCCGGTCGGTGTGGGCGCGGTCCTGGGGCTGATGCGACATGGCTCAACGATAGGAGGGCTCGGCGCCAAGTCCATGCCACGGGCTACCTTGGGGCACCATGACCTCCCTTCCTACGGCGCCGGCCCCCGGATCGCCCGCCCGCGGGCCCGTGGTGGGGCTACGCAGGCGACGACTGCGGGCCTGGGCGATCACCGGCGCGGTGCTCTTCGGGTTCGTGCTCGCCGCCTTGGTGGTGACCGCGTACTTGCGGGCGGCCTTCGGGGTGCAGGCGCTCCTCCTCGGCACGCTGGTGGCGCTCCTGCCGCTCACCGTCGTCATCCCTACCTTCGTGTGGCTGGATCGCTTGGAAGCCGAACCGACGCGCTACCTGCTGGCGGCCTTCGCCTGGGGGGCCTTGGTCGCCGTCATCATCGCCGGCACCCTCAACACCTCGGCCATCCTCGTCCTGCGCCAGTCGGTGAGCGCCGACGGCGCCACCGTGGTGACCGCGGTCCTTGTGGCCCCCTTTGTCGAGGAAGCGGCCAAGGGGATGGGTGTCCTTTTGTTCTGGTGGCTGGCTCGGCGGGAATTCGACGGACTCGTCGACGGGATGGTGTATGCCGGGGTGGTCGCCGCCGGGTTCGCGTTCACCGAGAACATCCAGTACTTCGCGCAGGCGTGGACCAGCGGTGGCCGGGAGGCCTTCACCGTGACCGTCATCGGTCGTGCCGTGCTGTCGCCCTTCGCGCACCCCATGTTCACCGTCCTCACCGGCATTGGCGTCGGGGTCGCCGCCTCGACCCGCTCGACCTGGCTGAAACTGAGCGCCCCCGTCGCGGGCTATCTCGGGGCCGTCGTCCTGCACTCCCTGTGGAACTTCTCCTCCGCTGCCGGTGCCAGCGGTTTCCTCACCGCCTACGTCGTGGTCGGGGTGCCGGTCTTCGTCGCGTGGGTGGCCCTCATCGCCTGGGCCCGGCGCCGTGAGGGGCGCCTGATCGCCGCGGCTCTCCAGCCGTATGCCGCCGCCGGCTGGCTCGGTGCCGAGGACGTCGTCATGCTCGCCACGGTGGGCCAACGGCATACCGCCCGGCGCTGGGCCCGGCGGCGCGGCGGACCAGCAGGGGCTGCGGCGATGGTGCGTTTCCAGGAGGCTGCCAGCGAGTTGGCGCTGTTGCGGCAGCGCCGGGAGATCTCACCCCCGACCATGTCCGCGCAGGCCTATGAGCAGCGGTTGCTCGCCACCATCGCGTCGGCGCGGCAGGTCTTCCTCGCCGGCCCGGGTCAGTCGGCCCGAGGCTGGCCCGGGGCCTAAACTTGACCCGGCTCGGGCGGCCGATGGGCGCCGAACTCCGGGTCAGGTCCACGCCCCCGTAGCTCAGTTGGATAGAGCAAGAGCCTTCTAATCTCGAGGTCGCAGGTTCGAGTCCTGCCGGGGGCACCGCTGGGGGCACCGCCGGGCGTTCGGTGCGCGCGCAGGCGGCTGACCTGCCATGATGTCGCCGTGTCTACCGTCCATGTCCGGGTGCGCACCGTCCACGGTGTGCAAGAGGGCGACTGGGCAGTGCTTGCCGACACCGAACGGGAACGCGCCAGCCGCCGGATCGCGCAGGCGCCGTTCGTCACCGCACACGCGGCCCTGCACCAATTGGTGGCCGAGCACGTCGATATCGATCCGCGGAAGGTCGTCGTCGGTCGGCGTTGTCCGTCGTGCGACAGTGACCGACACGGTCGGCCCTTCGTCGCCGACCACCCGGACATCTGGGTCTCCCTGTCCTACAGCCCGGACAAGGTCGTGGTCGCCCTTACAGCGGTGGGCCCGGTCGGTGTCGATGTCGAGGGGGTGGAAGCGACCGACTTCGACGGCTTCGACATGGTGACCCTGGCCGCCTGCGAGCAAACGGCGCTGTCCCCGCTACGCGGCCATGACCTGTTGAGCGCTCGAGCCCGGCTGTGGGCGCGCAAGGAGGCGATCCTCAAGGCCACCGGGTACGGATTGGTCGTCGACCCGACACAGGTGGTCGTCGCCGGGTGGAACGACACGGCCGCGCTCGTGGAGTGGCGCGGTGCCCAACCGGAGCCGCCCGCGGTCGCCCTGGTCGACGTACCCCTCGACGACGATCACCACCGGGCCAGCCTTGCCGTGCTCGCCACGGTGCCGGTGGCCGTCCACCAATCCTGAGTTGCTCAGGCTGGCACGCCGCCCGAGCGCTCATGGGCGAGTGCGGCGCATCGCCGCAGGGCGATTTCGGTGAGGAAGAGCGCCATATCCGGCACGACCGAGTCGTCGAACTCGGCGCGCGGGGAATGGTTGTCCGGGGCGGTCGCGGGGTCGACGCCGAGGGGACAGGCGCTGATGTTGACGTAGGCGCCCGGAACCAACTCCATGACGACGGACATGTCCTCCGCGCCGGCCTCCGGGAACGGTTGGTCCACCCAGCGCTGGGCCCCGAACAGGTCACGGATGGTCGCCTCGGCGAAGGCCTGTTCGTCCGGGTCGTTGATGGTTGCCGGATATCCGGTATGCCGTTCGATCTCGACGCCGAGCCCGTGCGCGGCGCAGATGCCCCGCGCCGCTCGTTCGATGACGGCGAGGGCCTTCTCTCGCGTGGCGGGAGCGAACGTGCGCACCGTCATGTCGATCACGGCCCGGTCACCGATGATGTTGTTCTTGGTGCCGGCGGTGATTCGGCCGACGGTGACGACCACCGGGTCGAAGATGGAGAACTTGCGCGTCACCAGTGTCTGCAGGGCCAGAACGATCTCGCACGCCACCGGGACCGGATCCAAGGTGCGGTGGGGCGCGGCGCCGTGCCCGCCGTCGCCGACGACGGTCACCGTGAGTTCGTCCGAGGCGGCCATGAGTGAACCCGGCCGACCGAACCACACGCCGAGGGGGTGTTCGGCGGAGAAGACGTGGACGGCATACGCGGCGTCAACCGGGCGTCCCGCCGCTTCCAACAGCCCCTCCTCAACCATGGGAGCCGCCCCACCGGGGCCTTCTTCACCAGGCTGGAACATGAGGATGACATCACCGGCGAGTTCGTCACGCCGAGCGCACAGTTGGTGGGCGGCACCGACAAGGGCGGCGGTGTGGAGGTCATGGCCGCAGGCATGCATGACGCCGTCATGCGTGGAGATCCAGGGCGCCGCCACTTCTTCGTGGACGGGAAGGGCATCCATGTCGGCGCGCAGCAACACCACGGGTCGAGGGTCGGGGCTGGGGGCACTGCCGCGGACGACGCCCACGACGGACGACAAAGCCCGTCCACGCGTGATCTCGATGTCGAGCCCCGCGAGCGCGTCGAGCACGACCGCCTGCGTGCGAGGCAGATGGAGTCCGATCTCGGGGATCGCGTGCAGGGTTCGGCGCAGATCGATGAGGTCAGGGGCGGGCGCATCGGCAACGGCACTCATGACACAACCCTAGGACTCCGTCCTCGACGCGTCGGGAACACTAGGGTGGGGGTCGTGAACGGGACTGCCTCTGACGGTACGCGGCTGCTTGATGCCGTTACGCAGTTGCGGGGGGCCATTGCCGGTGCGGTCCTGCCGTTCGCCCTGCCGGGACGGGAAGCGGCGCTCGCCGAGCGAGCCGGGCTGCTGCACCAACTCGACGACTATGCCTTGCCTCGGCTACGGGCCCTGGACGCACCCCTGCTTGCCGTCGTCGGAGGTTCCACCGGTTCCGGCAAATCGACTCTCGTCAATTCCCTGATCAACGCCCAGGTGTCCCGGTCGGGGGTGATCCGGCCGACGACGACCCGGCCCGTGCTCGTCCACCACCCCGACGACGCGCATTGGTTCACTGACACCCGCATCCTCCCCAGGCTGTCGCGAGTGACCGGTGCCGAGTCCGACCACGCCCAGCCGGGCACGGTGCGGCTCGTTCGCTCGACGGCGTTGGAGCCGGGTTTGGCCCTGCTCGACGCCCCCGACATCGACTCCGTGGTCGAGGCCAATCGGGCCCTTGCCGGCGAGTTGCTGGCCGCGGCCGATCTTTGGCTGTTCGTCACGACGGCCGCCCGGTATGCCGACGCGGCGCCGTGGGAGTTGCTCCGGCTCGCGTCCCAGCGGGGCGCCTCGGTTGCCGTCATCCTCAACCGGGTCGCACCGTCGTCCGTCGAGGAGATCCGCCCGCACCTGGTCGCCATGCTGCGCGAACAGGAGTTGGCCACGGCCCCGGTGTTTTCCGTGGTCGAATCCCCGCTCACCCCCGCCGGGTTCCTCCCGGAACAGTCATTTGCGCGGCTCAAGGGCTGGTTGACTGCCCTGTCCCGCGATGCTCGGGCCCGGGAGATCGTGGTCGGCCAGACTCTGAGGGGGGTGGTCGACTCGCTCCGCACCCGCACCGACGATCTCGCCGGCGCCGCTCAAGCCCAGCGCGAGGCCCAACTCGCCCTGCAGGCGGCCGTCGATGGGCACTTCGCCGACGCGCTGGCGCAGGTCGAGGCCGGGATGACCGACGGACGGCTGCTCCGCGGCGAGGTGCTCGCTCGCTGGCAGGAGTTTGTGGGCACCGGTGAGTTCTTCCGGCAGGTCGAGTCGAAGGTGGCTCGTTGGCGCGACCGGCTCACCGCCGCCATCAAGGGCACCCCGCTCACTCCTGACGACATCGGGGAAGCGCTGCAGACCGGGGTCGCGGCGTTGGTCACGGCACACGGAGAGGGTGCGGTCTCGGATTCGCTGCGGGACTTGCGGCGCCTTGAGGGTGGATCGACGGTCCTCGACATCGCCCCCGACCTGCCGCAGCTCTCTCCGGGCTTCCGGCCACGCGTCGAGCGACTGATCCGCGACTGGCAGGGCGAGATCTTCGCCATGGTTCGCGCCGAGGGAGGCCACCGGCGCACCAACGCCCGGCTCGCGGCATACGGAGTCAACGGGGTGGGGTTGCTCATGATGCTCGTGGCGTTTGCGCACACCGGTGGGTTGAGCGGGGTGGAATTCGGAATTGCCGGGGGCACGTCGGTCTTGGCTCAGCGGGTGCTCGAGGCGATCTTCGGCGACCAGGCCGTGCGTCGGATGGCAACGCAAGCCCGGCGCGCCCTCTTCGTGCGGGTCGAGGAGTTGTATGCCGCCGAGCAGGCCCGCTTCACCCACGCCATTGCCTCGGTGGGTGCGGTCGAAGGTCAGAGCGAGCACCTACGGGCCGCAGCACGCGCCGTCGAGGAGGCCGCCCGATGACGCCGCTGCGTCCTGGCCGCGCCCAGCTCCGAGACGTCTCCGCTGAGGCTCTCGAAACTGCGGTGGCCAGTGTCGAACGGGCGTTGCGCATCGGTGGGGAGGAGTTGCCACCGGAGCCGGCAGAAGCGGCGGCCACGCTCGTCGAGAAGGCTCGGCGGCGGACTGCCCTCGTCGGGGGGCACACCATCGTTGCTCTCGCCGGCGCCACCGGCAGCGGCAAGTCGTCGCTCTTCAACGCGCTCGTGGGGGACGAGGTCGCGACGATCGGGGCGCGCCGCCCCACGACGAGCGCAACGACTGCGGCCACGTGGGGCGCTGACCCGGCCGCCGAGTTGCTCGATTGGCTCGCCGTTCCCCGGCGCCACCAGGTCGACGGCGATGATCCCGCGCGGGCGCTCTTCGCCAAGCACGTGGCCGAGAACCTTGACGGGTTGGTGCTCCTCGACCTGCCCGATTTCGACTCCCGGGTGGCCAGCAACCGCGCCGAGGCCGAGCGCATCCTCGGCATGGTCGATCTGTTCGTGTGGGTGACCGATCCGCAGAAGTATGCCGATTCCCGCCTCCACGACGACTATCTGACGGCCCTGGCGACCCACGACAGCGTCATGCTCGTTGTACTCAACCAGATCGACCTGCTCACTCCCGTCGAGACCGGCGATTGTCTGGCGGATCTGCGTCGGCTCCTGCGTCGCGACGGAGTTCCCGACGCATCCGTCATTCCGGTGTCGGCGGTCACCGGTCAGGGCATCAGCCTGCTGCGGCAGCGACTCGTCAACATCCTCATCGGGCAACGCGCAGCGCGCGACCGGCTCGCCGCCGACCTGCGCGTGGCCCTTGACGGGTTGCGGACCGCGGTGGCGCCCACCGAACCCACAATGCGTGCCGAGGACCAGCACGACCTCATGGATGCCCTCGCCCGTTCGGCCGGGGTGAGCATGGTCGCCAAGGCGGCGGCCAGGGACTACCGTCGACAGGCCGTCTCGCGCACCGGATGGCCCCTCACCCGGTGGCTCCAGATGTTCCGGGCCAAGCCGCTGCGCAAGCTCTGGCTCGACGACGACCCCATCACCATCCGTGAGCAGGACATGCGCGCGGTGCTCGGGCGCTCCTCGATCCCGCCACCCACCCCGGCAGCGCAGGCCGAGGTTGCCTTGGCCACCCGTCGGGTGGGGGAGCGCGCGCGGGCCGAGTTGCCGGAGCGCTGGGCCGAAGCGGTCGACGCGGCGAGTTTCGCCCCACGCGGCGATCTCGCCGATGCTCTCGACCAGGCGGTCCTCGCGACTCCGCTGCGGGTCAGGGTGCCCCTGTGGTGGCGGCTTTTCGGCGCGCTCCAGATCGGGTTGGCGCTCACCGCGCTCGGGGGAGTGTTGTGGTATGCCGTGCGGTGGGTCCTCGGGTTGCTCGCCTTCCCGGTCGCGGCTCCGCCGCGCCTGGCGCAGCTGGTGCCCCTGCCGCTGCTCATGGTGGTCGGTGGGTTGGTCTGCGGGTTGCTGCTCGCGCTGTTGTCACGGACCATGGCGCGCGTCGGAGCTCGTCGACGGGCGGCCCGGGTGGAGGCCGATTTGCGGCAAGCCGTGGCGGAAGTAGCCCAAGAACGGGTGATCGCGCCGGTTGCCGAGGTGATTTCACGTCACCGGGAGACCCGGGAGGAACTCGAACGGGCCGCTGCTGCGCTCTGAGGTCAGGAGGGTCTGGGGGCGCTGCCCGTTGCATTGGACCAGGCCGGGGCCGACCGTCGTGGGCGGCGCGTCGAGCCGTCCGACGGGACCGCTTGTCCACAGGCACGGGTGGTCAAGGTGTGTCGTCCACAGGCGGCGGGCAGGGCTCGCCCGGGGGCCCGATCGACGCCAGGCTGCGATGTGCAGGCCCCGCCGGGGCCAGGAGAGGACCACATCCATGAACGACATCCCCATCACCGTCGTCGGCCGCCTCGTGGCCGAACCCACCCTGCGCACGACAGCGACCGGGGCACCCATGACAACCTTCCGGATCGCCACCAACTCCCGTCGCCCCAAGCCCGGGGTTCCCGGCGAATACGAGGACGGGCCGACGAGCTATTTCAACGTCGCCGCCTTCCGGGCCTTGGGGGCCAACCTGGCCACCTGCCTGCACCGCGGTGAACCGGTGATCGTGCACGGCACCCTCGAAATCGCCCAGTTCGACCGCCAGGACGGCACGCGCGGCTCGGGAGGTGACATCGTTGCCCGGTCCGTGGGCCATGACCTCAACTGGGGCCTGGGCTACCTGCGCAAGGTGAGCCGCGGCGGAGCGGTGAGCGAAACCATCGCCAACGACCCGCACCTGCAGGCGGCCACGGCCGCGGCCCTGGACGTGCTCAGCGAGGGAGTGCCGGACCCGGACACCGTCGACTATGACGTCGTGTCGGACGGCGGGGTCACGGTCGACCAGCGCACCGGCGAGATCCTCGAGCGGGCCCGCTCGGCCGCCTGAGCCAGTGATCGCCGGCGGGGGCGCGGCATACCGGACGCCCCAAAGGCACCGGCGCGTGACCGGCGCGAGCGCGGGAACGGGATTCGGGGATGCGGCGAGGAATCGCCTAGCCTTGCCGCATGCCCGAATTCATCTACGTGCTGGCGCGCGCCCGCAAGGCGCACGGCGACAAGGTCATCCTCGACGACGTGACGTTGTCGTTCCTGCCTGGAGCCAAGATCGGCGTTGTCGGTCCCAACGGCGCCGGCAAGTCCTCGGTGCTCAAGATCATGGCGGGCCTGGACCACCCCTCGAACGGGGAGGCGCGGCTGACGCCCGGCTACACCGTGGGCATCCTCATGCAGGAGCCGGTCCTCAACGAGGACAAGACCGTGCTCGGCAACGTCGAGGAAGGCGCGGGTGAGATCAAGGCCAAACTCGACCGTTATCACCAGATCAGCGCCGAGATGGCCGAGCCGGACGCCGACTTCGACGCCTTGCTCGCCGAGATGGGCGCCCTCCAGGAGGAAATCGACCACGCCGACGCGTGGGACCTCGACTCCCAACTGGAGCAGGCGATGGACGCCCTGCGGTGCCCACCACCGGACGCCGACGTCACGACCTTGTCCGGGGGCGAGCGGCGCCGGGTCGCACTGTGCAAGCTGCTCCTCCAAAAGCCCGACCTGCTCCTGCTCGACGAACCGACCAACCATCTCGACGCCGAGTCCGTGCTGTGGTTGGAGCAGCACCTGGCCAAGTACCCCGGCGCCGTGGTCGCGGTCACCCACGACCGGTACTTCATGGACAACGTCGCCGGGTGGATCCTGGAACTGGACCGGGGGCGGGCCTACCCCTACGAGGGCAACTACTCGACCTACCTGGAGAAGAAGGCCGCTCGCCTCGAGGTCCAGGGCAAGAAGGACGCCAAGTTGGCGCGCCGCTTGGAAGAGGAACTCCAGTGGGTGCGCTTGAATGCCAAGGCCCGCCAGACCAAGTCGAAGGCGCGGTTGCAGCGCTACGAGGAGATGGCCGCCGAGGCCGAGCGCACCCGCAAACTCGACTTCGAGGAAATCCAGATCCCACCGGGCCCGCGCCTGGGGAGCAAGGTCATCGAGGTCAAGAAGCTCCGCAAGGGGTTCGGCGACCGGGTCCTCATCGACGGGCTGTCCTTCACGTTGCCGCGCAACGGAATTGTCGGGGTCATCGGACCCAACGGGGTCGGCAAGACCACCCTCTTCAAGACCATCGTCGGCCTCGAAGCCCCCGACGCCGGCACCGTCGACATCGGCGATACGGTTCGCATCTCCTACGTCGACCAGAGCCGTGGCGGCATCGACCCCGACCTCAGCCTCTGGGAGGTCGTCTCCGGCGGGCACGACTACATCAACGTCGGCCACGTCGAAATCCCCTCGCGCGCCTACGTGAGCCAGTTCGGGTTCAAGGGACCGGACCAGCAGAAGAAGGCGGGTGTGCTCTCCGGTGGCGAACGCAACCGGCTCAACCTCGCCCTGACCCTCAAAGAGGGTGGCAACCTGCTCCTCCTCGACGAACCGACGAACGACCTCGACGTCGAAACCCTCGGATCTCTCGAAAACGCTCTCCTCGACTTTCCCGGCTGCGCGGTCGTCATCAGCCACGACCGATGGTTCCTCGACCGGGTGGCGACCCACATCCTCGCCTACGAGGGTGACGATCAGGACCCCGCGAAGTGGTACTGGTTCGAGGGCAACTTCGAGTCCTACGAGGCCAACAAGATCGAGCGGCTCGGCGAGGAAGCCGCCCGCCCGCACCGGGTGACCTACCGCAAACTCACCCGCGACTGAGTCGACCGTCCGCGCAGATCAGGGCCCCGCGGCATACCCGACGGAACTCAGCGGGGTTTGCGGGCGGCGAGGAACACCGAGGACCCGAACGGCAGGTCGCGACGGCGCAGGTATGCCGCGTCGAGCCGGGCCAAGCGGAGCAAACCCCGGTTGAGCGCGGGCGGGAGTTGGGGGATGGTCGCGATGTCCTGGGCCTGGGTGCGGTGTCCGAATCGTCGCCGGGCCAGCCGTTCGGCGGCGAAGAGTGGAAAGACGCTGGCGAAGGCGTGGGTGGCGCGTTCGAGGTGCAGGCCGGCCGCCTCGACGGCGGTCACCGCGCGCCGGCGGGTGTAGCGCCGGTGATGGCCATTGGCGACATCGTGATCGCTCCACGCCCACTGATAGGCCGGCACGGCCATCAGCAGCACGCCATCGGGGCGCAACACCCGCACGATCTCGGCGAGCGCATCCGCTTCGGGGTCAAGATGTTCGACGACGTCGAAGGCGGTGACCAGGTCGAAGGTGGCGTCGGCGAAGGGCAGCACCATCGCCGACGCGCACACGCCCGTCGTGCCCAACCCCCGAGGATCGATATCGACCGAGGCGACGTGACCGGCGGCGTGCGCAACCCAGCCCGCGCTCGGCCCGTCCGCGGACCCGATGTCGAGCGCGAGTCCGGCGCCCGCGGCATACCGGGACAAGGCGGTCTCCAGGAGTTCGGAGCGGGCGACATACCACCAGTAGCCCTCCACCGCATGGGAGGGGGAACCACCGTGCCCAGGCGTGGAACTCACCCGGCTCAGGGTACCCGTGCCGGACCGGTCACATGCCCGATCAACGGCGTGCACCCCGCGAGTAGAGTCGCCAACAGCCCTGCACCGCGACTTGAGGAGTGAGCATGCCCCGCAACATTTACGACGAGGACCATGAGGCTTTTGGCGCCAGCGTGAGGGAGTTCGTCGAGCGCACCTTGAAACCGCGCGCCGAGGACATGATCCGCGACCACGTCATCGCGCGGGACATCTGGCTCGAGGCCGGCGAGCAGGGCTACTTCGGCCTCAACATTCCCGAGGAGTACGGCGGGGGCGGGGTCAACGACTACCTCTTCAACGCGATGCTCGCCGAGGAACTCGCCAAGTTCAACGCGGCGACCGCTTCCTGCTTCGGCATCCACAGTGACATCACCGCGCCCTACGTCGTCACCTGGGGCACCCCGGAGCAGAAGGAACGCTGGCTGCCCGGCGCCGCGACCGGCGAGAAGATCATGGCCATCGGGATGACCGAGCCCGGTGGCGGCTCCGACCTGGCCGCGCTCAAGACGACCGCCGTCAAGGCCGACGACGGCTCCGGGGACTGGATCGTCAACGGCTCCAAGACGTTCATCACCAACGGCCACCAGTGCGACCTCGCGCTCGTCGCGGTGCGGACCGACCCCAGCAAGGGCGCCAAGGGCATTTCGCTGCTCATGATGGAAGCCGGTATGCCGGGCTTCACCAAGGGTCAGCCGCTCGACAAGGTGGGCCAGCCGGAGTCCGACACCTCCGAGTTGTTCTTCGAGAACGTCCGGGTCCCGGCCAACAACCTCGTCGGTGCCGAGGGCATGGGCTTCATCATGATGATGCAGAAGTTGCCGCAGGAGCGCCTCGGGGCCGCGGTGAGCAACATCGCCAACGCCAAGCAGATCCTCGCCGAGACCATCCAGTACGCCAAGGACCGCAAGGCCTTCGGGTTCCCGATCGGCACCTTCCAGCACAACAAGTTCAAGATCGCCGAGATGGTCACGTCCATCGAGGTCGCCGAGGCCTACATCGACGACTGCGTCGTCGCGCACGCCGCGGGCACCTTGAGCGCGGTCGACGCCGCCAAGGCCAAGTGGTGGAGCAGCCAGGTGCAATGCGACGTTCTCGACGAGTGCGTCCAGTTGCACGGCGGCTACGGCTTCATGAACGAGTACCGGGTGGCTCGGGCCTGGAAGGACGCCCGCGTCCACATGATCTGGGCCGGCACCAACGAAATCATGAAGGAACTCATCGGCCGCGACCTCGGTCTCTGACCGCACCGTCGCCGGACGATCACGCGAGGGTATGCCGCTCACCAGAGGGGGCGGCATACCCTCGCCGTTGTTTGGGGCGAGACCAGCCACGCGAGGGCGAGGACCAACCCGGCCCACCGCGGTTCGCCGCCCCAGGGGCGGGTGACCACCGCGAAGACCGTCGCGAGGAGACCCAGGACAGCATGACAAACCGGCGCCCGAGGTAGAGGTCCTAGTCGCGTTCGGCGAAGGACACCGCGGATTGCTCGACGATGCCGGAACGGCGACGCCACACCGGACAGGGCTGAGGACGATCAAGACGATGGCCACGCCCTGGGCGCCATCGATCGTCACATCCCGACTTGGGGCGGGACGTAACGATCGATGGCGCGGCCGATCGGCTAGTCGAGAGGGCCACCAGCGACGTAGATCACCTGGCCGGAGACAAACCCGGCGTCTTCGGAGGTCAGGAAGGCGATAGTTGCCGCGATGTCCGCGGGCTGCCCGACGCGTTGGACCGGGATCTGGGAGGCCGAGAACGTGATGAAGTCGGCGAACGGCATACCGATGCGCTCGGCGGTAGCGGCCGTCATCTCCGTCTGGATGAAGCCGGGGGCGACGGCGTTGGCCGTGACTCCGAACTTGCCCAACTCGATGGCGAGGGTCTTGGTGAAGCCCTGGAGCCCGGCCTTGGCGGCCGAGTAGTTCGCCTGGCCGCGGTTGCCCTGCGCCGACGAGGAGGAGAGGTTGACGATCCGGCCGTACTTCTCCTTCGTCATGTAGGCCTGACAGGCCTTGGTCATGAGGAACGCACCCTTGAGGTGGACGGCCATGACAGCGTCCCAATCCGCCTCGGTCATCTTGAAGATGAGGTTGTCGCGGATGATGCCGGCGTTGTTGACGAGGATGACGGGCGGGCCGAGTTCGTCGGCGATCCGGGCGATGCCGGCCTCGACCTGGTCGGCCTGGGTGACGTCGCAGCCGACGGCCAGGGCCTTGCCGCCGGCGGCGGTGATCTCGTCGGCGACGACGGCGCAGGCGGCCTCGTCGAGGTCGACGACGGCCACCGCATCACCGCGGGCGGCAAGCCAGTGGGCCGTGGCGGCTCCAATGCCACGGGCCGCGCCAGTGACGACGGCAACACGGGGGGTAGACACGTTGGGTCCTCCGATTCGATTCGGTAACGTGGTTTGTCTCGCATCCGACCCTACTCAGTGCTGCGTTCGGCGTCTGCGACGCGCCCCACATCGGGGCGTAGCCCCCGTGAGCCACCGACGGAAGGATCGCCGTGGAGACTTGGCCGGGATCGGCATACCCCCTGGGGGCCACGTACGACGGGAGCGGGGTCAACTTCGCGGTCTTCTCCGAGGTCGCCAAGCGGGTCGAGGTGTGCCTCATCGACGAGGACGACACGGGCGGGCTCGTCGAGCGGCGGGTCGATCTGCCCGAGGTCGACGGGTTCGTCTGGCACTGCTACGTGCCGGGAGTGCAACCGGGTCAGCGCTACGGCTTCCGCGTCCACGGCCCCTACGCCCCGGCGAAGGGGCATCGCTGCGACCCCTCGAAACTGCTCCTCGACCCCTACGCCAAGGCCATCGACGGCCAGATCGTCGATCACGCGTCGCTGTTCTCCTACGACTTCGAGGACCCTCAGGTGCGCAACACCGAGGACTCTCTTGACGCCACCATGCACAGCGTCGTCGTCAACCCCTACTTCGACTGGGGCCACGACCGCCCCCCACGGCACGGCTACCACGAAACCGTGGTTTACGAGGCGCACGTCAAGGGCCTGACGATGACCCACCCCGATATCCCCGAGGCGATCCGTGGCACGTATGCCGCGGTGGCCCACCCGGTGATCATCGACCACCTCACCGCGCTCGGCGTGACCGCGATCGAACTCATGCCGGTGCACCAGTTCGTCCAAGACACCGGCCTGCAGGCCAAGGGCCTCATCAACTATTGGGGCTACAACACGATCGGTTTCCTCGCGCCGCACAACGCGTATGCCGCGGGCAGCCTCGGTCAGCAAGTCACCGAGTTCAAAGCGATGGTCAAGGCTCTCCACGAGGCCGACATCGAGGTGATCCTCGACGTCGTCTACAACCACACGGCCGAGGGCAACGAGTGGGGCCCGACCCTGTGCTTCCGTGGGCTGGACAACGCAAGTTACTACCGGCTGGTCGACCGGTCCAAGGAGCACTACTACGACACAACCGGCACCGGCAACAGCCTGCTCATGCGCAATCCGCACGTGTTGCAACTCATCATGGACAGCCTGCGCTACTGGGTGACCGAGATGCACGTCGACGGGTTCCGGTTCGACCTGGCGGCGACCCTGGCGCGCCCGTTCCACGAGGTCGACAAGTTGTCCGCGTTCTTCGACCTGATCCAGCAAGACCCGGTGATTTCGCAGGTCAAGTTGATCGCCGAACCCTGGGATGTGGGGGACGGGGGCTATCAGGTCGGCAATTTCCCGCCCCTGTGGACCGAGTGGAACGGCAAGTTCCGCGACACGGTGCGCGACTTCTGGCGGGGCGAGCCCTCGACGCTGGGCGAGTTCGCGTCCCGGATCACCGGCAGCAGCGACCTCTACGGCCATAGCGGCCGCAAGCCGATCGCATCGATCAACTTCATCACCGCCCACGACGGCTTCACCATGCGTGACCTGGTGTCGTACAACGAGAAACACAACGAGGCCAACCTTGAGGGCAACCGCGACGGGGAGAGCCACAACCGGTCGTGGAACTGCGGCGTCGAGGGGCCGGCCGATGACGCCGAGATCGATGCGCTGCGGTTGCGCCAGCAACGCAACTTCTTGACGACCCTGCTGCTCAGCCAGGGCGTGCCAATGATCAGCCACGGCGACGAGGTCGGTCGCACGCAGCAGGGCAACAACAACGTCTATTGCCAGGACAATGGCCTGTCGTGGTTGGACTGGGACCTTGGCCCCGACCAAGAGGCGCTGTTGGCCTTCACCCAAGGGATCGTCGCGTTGCGCCGCAAACATCCGGTGTTCCGCCGCCGACGCTTCTTCGCGGGCAGCGCCGACCATGGGGGCGAGTCCGAACTCGGTGACATCGCCTGGCTCAAGCCCAGCGGTGAGCAGATGACCGAGGCGGACTGGACCAACGGTGAAGCGCGCTTTGTCGGCATGTGGCTCAACGGTTCGGCGATCCGCGAGCCCGACCACCGCGGGCGGCGAATCGTCGACGACAACTTCCTCGTCGTCTTCAACGCCGGCGCGGAGGATGCGACGTTCACCCTGCCCGGTGCCGCCTGGGGCGGCCCGTGGTTCACCGAGGTCGACACCGACGCGGACGGCGATGGCGTGGTCGAACCGCTGTCGGGAGGCTCTGTGGCCGTGGGTGGGCGCTCCGCGCTCGTCCTCCGCAGCGTGCGCACCACGGTCCCGACGAACGGCCACAGTGGGAGCACCGCCGAGAAGGCTTGAGGGCCTGGCCGGCGCCGAGAAGGGGGTGCGCGGCATACGGGCCGGCGCGGCATATGGGGTGGGGCCGTTCGTATGCCGCGGGCAGGCGTCGCCGGCTACAAGCCCTTGACGCGGACCATGCCTTCTTGAGCGACGGTCGCGATGAGGGTGCCGTCGCGGGTGAACATCTTGCCCACGCCCAAGCCCCGGCCCGAGCGGGCCGACGGGGTGCACTGGTCGTAGAGCACCCAGTCGTCGACCCGTCCGGGGCGGTGGAACCACATGGCATGGTCGAGGGAGGCCATTCGCAGCCGTCGATCACTCCACGGCAGGCTGTGGCGGCGCAGGATGGGTTCGAGCAGGGTGTAGTCAGAGCAGTAGGCCAGCGTGGCGGCCTGGATCAGGGGGTCGTCGGGCAGCGCCCCGATGGTGCGCATCCACACGCTTTGACGGGCACTTTGTTCGGGGACGGAGTAGAACAGGGCCCCGTCAACGTGCCGCAAGTCCACCGGGCGGCGCCGCGCGATCGCCCCCGCCGTGGGGTCGGCATACCGGTCGACGACCTCGGTCAGCGAGGGCAACTCCTCGGGGGCGGGGACGGCCGGCATCGGTTCCTGGTGATCGAGGCCGCCGGCGGGCGCCTGGAACGAGGCACTCGCCGCAAGGATCGTCGCTCCGTGCTGGATGGCGTGGACTCGGCGGGTCGAGAACGAGGCCCCGTCCCGCATCCGTTCGACAGTGAAATGGATCGGGGCGGTGTCGTCCCCGGGCCGCATGAAGTAGGCATGCAGGGAGTGAATGGGCCGTGTGGTGGCATCGCCCTCCGCCCCGACCGTCCGCCCGGCGGCCATGACGCACTGGGCGAGAACCTGCCCCCCGAAAACCCGGCCGTGCGGCATCTTCTGACTCTGCCCGAGGAAGACCGTGACGTCCTCGTTGAACAGCGACGGCAGGTCCGAGGGGCCCTCCTGGCCCTGCGGGCGGCGCGGGCGCAGACTGACCTCAACAGCGCCCACCTCCTCGAGGTCGAGGGTGGCCAGCAGGTTGGCGATGGGCGTGGGTCGAGCGTCGGACACGCATCCACCCTAAACGGCGTGCGCGGTTCGTCGGCCGCCGCTCGGAGGTAAACAATCGACCAATAGGTGGGTTGGTCGGAGGTAAACAATCGACCAATAGGTGGGTTAATGACGGGTGGAGCGCCCTCATGGACGGTGCCTGCACTCCCTCCCAGCGTCCCCCCTCGCGCACTGACGTGCGCGAGGCGGGAACCGTGGGTGCAGCCACCTCGTCCCTCGGTGCCTGCACTCCCTCCCAGCGTCCCCCCTCGCGCACTGACGTGCGCGAGGCGGGACTTGAACCCGCACACCCGAAGGCACCAGAACCTAAATCTGGCGCGTCTGCCAATTCCGCCACTCGCGCGCCCGTCCACTCTACGGCCACCCCGGTACATGCCGCGCCACCTCACGGACCGCGGGACCCACCGCAATCACGGCATACGGCGGCTGTCGACCTGCGGGCGGCCCCAGCCCTGGCGGCCCAGCCCTAGCGGCCCCAGATCCTGGCGTTCGGGCGCTACCGTCGCCATGATGGGGCGCGTGGGACCCCGCGCAAGCCTCAACGCCCTAGCCACGGTCGGCCTGGTGGCGAGCGTGGCGCACCTGGGACGGCTGCCGCGGGTGGCCTGGGACACGATGTACGCCGAGGACGGGTTCACCTTCGTCCAGGGGGCCGTCGACGGCACCGCCTGGTGGGGAACGCCCTACGCCGGCTACCTGCACGTCCTGCCCCGGATCGTCGCCTCCGTCGTCACCGGTGCCCTCCCGGTGCGCGCCTGGGCGTGGGGAATGGCCGTCGGTGCGGCCCTGGTCGTCGGGTTGGTCGCTGCCCTTGCGTATGCCGTGACTCGCCATCTCGGCGGCGGTCGCCTGCTCGGCGTCGTCGCGGCGGCCGCACCAGTGCTGGTGCCCGTTGCCGGGATCGAGTCGATCGCCAACACGGGCAACACCCACAGTTACCTCGCCTACGGAGCGCTCTTCGGGATCGCGGCTCGGCCTCGGCGACGGTGGGTCCGGGTCGTGCTGGCACTGGTGGTGTTCCTCTTCGCCGCGACCGAGATTCAGGCCATCGTGATCGTGCCCGCTGCGCTGGTCCTCCTCACGTGGCATACGCGCTGTCGCTGGCCGACCGTCGGCGCCCTACTACTGGGGCTGGCCGCGCAAGCCGCCGCCTTCCTCTCCACTGGGCGTTCACGGGACAGTGCGGTGCCCCCGGCCGTGGCCGTGGCTCGCGGCTACCTTTTCGACGGAGTGCTGGGAAGCCTTGTCGGACGGGTCGGGATCGCTCGCACGGTCGTCACGGTGGGGACGTGGTGGCTCCTCGCCGCCGTGTTCGTGGGCTGGATCATCCTGCTCGTGTTGGCGCTGCGCGCTCACCCTCGCCGGCTCGTCCTCGCTCTGCTGATCGTGGCCGCGTCGATCGGGACGTGGGCGATGGCGCACATATACAGCAACTTCGCCGCCGTGGATTTCGTCGACGGCCCGTTCAAACTGGTCCGGTGGGGGACGGCGCCCGCCCTCCTGCTGCTCGCGACCGTGCCTCTTGTGGCCGCCCCGCTGATCGAGCGAGGCGGTGTCGAGGCCCGCGCGACACGCGTGCTGCTCGTCGGTCTTCTCGTCGTGCAAACTGCCAGTTTTGTGCTCCCCACGTCGCGATCGGGCACCTATTGGGGTGCGGAGATCGCCAAGGCGACTCCGGTATGCCGCACCGGCGCGGCATACGTCGACGTCACCATTGTGCCGACCGACGCGGCGGTGAGGCTGCCCTGTCGGTATCTGCGCTGACCCGGGGTGCGGACATCGCGAGGGCGCAGGCGTTGACCGTTGCCCTCGCCCGCTCTCCGGGGCGCGCGTGACCTACCCGTCGATCGCCAACACCAACGGCAGCACCTCCTCGGCACCGGCGCGGCGCAGGGCGCGGCCGGCGACGGTCAGGCTCCACCGCGAACTCACCACGTCGTCGACGAGCAGCACCGGCCCCGGATGCGCGGCGAGGGCAGCCGACAACTCGGGGCCGACGACGAACCGTTCCCACACCGAGGCCAGCCGGAAGGCCGAGTTGCCGCCGGGCTCTCCCGCTGGCCCGCCGTGCGCCAGATCGAGGGTGCCCAAGAGCGGGAGCCGGCCGATGCGGGCCAGCCCCGCGGCGAGGGAGCCGACGAGCTGCGGATGGCGGCTGGACGGCATACCGACGACCCCGACCGGGCGAGAGCGCCAACTCCACTGCGCCAACACCGGAACGACGGCCCGAAGCAACTCCTCGGACGCCGGTGCATCCTGGCGAAGCAGTTCGCGCAGCCGCGACCCCCAGCCGAGATCGGAGAAGCGGGCCAGCGCCCGGCCCTCGCTCACCGCCTCCTCGGCAGCGATCCGACCCTTGACCGGCACCCCGAGCCGGTCCATCCCTGGCGGCCAGAGGGAGCGGGCCGGCACGGCGACACCCACCCGTTCCAGGCGTGCGCGCGCCGAACTGACGTCGTCGTCGGGCACCTCCATCGGGAACCACCGGCCCGCGCACCCGTCGCAGCGCCCACACGGCTCGGCGGTCGGGTCGTCGAGGCTCCGCTGGAGGAACGCCATCCGGCACTCACCAGGCGCGCTCGCCTCGTAGGCGAGCATCAGTTGCTGCTCGGCGAGCCGGTTCGCGGCCACCCGGGCATAGCGCTCCCGGTCGTAGGTCCACGCTCGCCCGGTCGCGACCCATCCGCCGGCGACTCGCTCGACCGCCCCGTCGACGTCGAGGACCTTGAGGAGCAGTTCCAGGCGGGTATGCCGCACGTCGACCACCGTTTCCAGCGTCGCCGTCGACAGTGGGCGCGCGGCGCCGGTGAGGGCTTGGAGGACGGCCGCGGCCTGGTCTTCGCGCGGCATGGAAACCGAGGCGAAGTAGGTCCAGATGTCGCGGTCCTCCGGGCCGGGCATGAGGAGCACGTCGGCTCGCTCGGTGGCGCGACCTGCCCGGCCCACCTGCTGGTAGTAGGCCACGGGTGAACTCGGGGCGCCGAGATGGACGACGAACCCCAGGTCGGGTTTGTCGAACCCCATGCCCAGCGCAGAGGTGGCGACAAGGGCCTTGAGGTCGTTGTCGCGCAGCGCGTGTTCCCAGCGTTCGCGGTCGGCGGGATCGGTGCGGCCGGTGTAGGCGGCGACCCGGTGCCCGGCCTCGGCCAGGGCTGCGGCGACGTCCTCGGCGCCGGCGACGGTCAGGGTGTAGATGATGCCGCTGCCCGGCAACGCGTCGAGGTGCGCGAGTAGCCACCCGAGGCGGCGCTCGGGCCCCGTGACAGGAGTGACGCCAAGGCGTAGCGACTCCCGGGCCAGGCCGCCGCGGATGGTCCGCACCTCCTGGGGCATCCGAGGGGCTTCGGCCGGAGGGGTGAGTGCCGGAGGGGCGGCCGATTGGGGGGCGGCCGATTGGGGGGCGGCCGATTGGGGGGCGGACGCCGCCGCCCGGGCGTTCGGGGCGCCAGCGGACGTGGTGGCTCCTGGGACGTTCAGTTGCTCGACGACATCGGCGACCACGCGCTCGTTGGCGGTCGCGGTCGTCGCCAGCACCGGCACGTCGGGCGCCAACCCCGCCAAGAGGTCCTTGATGCGCCGGTAGTCGGGGCGGAAATCGTGTCCCCAGTCGCTGATGCAATGCGCTTCGTCGATGACGAGGAGCCCGCAGCGACGTGCGAGTTCGGGCAATTGCTCGGCGCGGAACCGGGGATTGTTGAGGCGCTCGGGCGAGACGAGCAGCAGGTCGACATCGTCGCGGGTCAGGGCCTCCCCGATGTCGGCCCAATCCTGGGCGTTGGCCGAGTTCATGGTCACCGCGCGCAGCCCGGCTCGGGACGCGGCCGTAACCTGGTCGCGCATCAGGGCTAGAAGGGGACTGACGATGAGCGTCGGCCCGGCTCCTTCGGCTCTCCGCAGCGCGGTGGCCACGAAATAGACCGCCGACTTGCCCCACCCGGTGCGTTGGACGACCAGCACTCGGGCCCGCCGCGCGACGAGCGCCTCGATCGCCTCGAGTTGCCCGTCGCGGAAGCCCACGTCGTCGCGACCCACGAGGGCGCCCAGGGCCGCGGTGGCCACCTCCGGATCGAATGCCATGCCCAGACGGTATGCCGTGGGGCTGACAGTCAGTCTCGGCGAGACACCAGGCGCCTCGTCTCGACCCGCGTGATGGGGTGCTCGCACGTGGGGGTCCTGGCATGTCGGGGTGCTCGCATGACGGGCCCAGGCACGTCGGGGCCCTGGCGCGTCGGGCTCTCGCATGTGGGGGTCCTGGCATGTCGGGGCGCTGGCATGTTGGGCCCTGGCGCAGAGGGGCTTCGCGCGCCAGGCTCGCCGCGCGCCATGGATACCGCGCGGGGTGCGTCCTCCCGCGCGGCACGGGAGCACGGATGTCAGGTCTCCCGCGCCGCGCTCGTGCTCCCGCACGGCTCACGGCACCCGCGCATGCGCCCGCTCGCCGACCCCGTGCGGGCTTCCCTGCGTGAGGTGTTGTGATCACCCCACTTCTTGCAGGCTAGGGCGCAGCGGGTGGCGGGCGTGTGGCGAGGAGTGGGACTGTTGGGCTGGATGGGGCCAGTGTGGTTAGTGAGGTGTGTTGGAGGGGTGGCTGTGAGTCATGAGCGGACTGCCGGGCGCCCTGGCCGGGCTGCCACGGGTCAGTGTGCACCTGGAGGCGGTATTCGGGCCTTGGCTGCAGCCTGATGGTTGTCGGGACGACCACCCCACTTCAGCCAAGCGGCCAGTCGCCATCCTGAGGCGTTCTCCCGCGGGCTACCGTGCGAGAGAGGGGGTGATCGCGACGCTTTGTGCAGGGTAGGGCGCAGTGGGTGGCGGGCGCGTGGCGAGGGGTGGGGCTGTTGGGTCGGATGGGGGCAGTGTGGTTAGTGAGGCGCCGCTGAGGGGTCAGCTGCCTGTCCTGTGCGGGCTCTCGTCTGTCCTGTGGGGTTGCCGTGTGTACTGGGCGGGTTGTCGGGTGCGTCTCGTGCGGGCTTCCCTGCGTGGGGTGTTGTGATCACCCCACCTTTTGCAGGGTAGGGCGCAGTGGGTGGCGGGCGCGTGGCGAGGGGTGGGGCTGTTGGGGTGGATGGGGGCAGTGTGGCGAGTTTGACGGGGAGGGTTGAGCGCCCGAGATCGGTTTGACGCGTTGGGTTGGGCAGGAGGTGTTCGTGAGTCAGATGGGGCGTCTGACCCAGGAGGGGATCCCCGCGAGTGTGGCGTGTCGTCAACTCACTGGTGCCACGACCGACGCGGCAGCGGCTGCGGCATCCCCGAGCCCCCCGCGAGTGTGACGTGTCGTCAACTCACTGGTGCCACGACCGACGCGGCAGCGGCTGCGGCATCCCCGAGCCCCCCGCAAGTGGCGTGTCGTCAACTCACTGGTGCCCCTGTACGTTCAACCCCATCGGCGCCTCGTCCGCGACGCAGATGCGGGGGTTGAGCACCGTCTCTGGCAGAATGGCCCGACGTACACCTTTCGGGGCGGGCCCTCTCCCTCACCCCGGATGCCTACCCACGGGCATCGGTACCCCGCGACATGTTCCCCGCGGTCTCGCCGTGTCCACCACCACAGAAATGGAGGACGACCCTCGTGGCCGTCAAGATTCGTCTCAAGCGGATGGGCAAGATCCGCGCCCCCTTCTACCGCGTCGTCGTCATGGACTCCCGCACCAAGCGTGATGGCCGGGCGATCGAGGAGATCGGGAAGTACCACCCCACCGAGGAGCCCTCGCTCATCGACATCGACATGGAGCGGGCGACCTACTGGCTTGCCAACGGTGCGCAGCCGACCGAGGCCGTCGCCGCCTTGCTCAAGAAGTACGAAGAGGGTGTCGTGCAGGTCAAGGCGCCCAAGCCGAGCAAGAAGTCCCTCTACGAAGCTGCCGTCGCCGCCGCCAGCAAGGGCGCGGGAGCTGACTCCTCCGGAGCGACCACCCCGAAGAAGAAGGCCGCCAAGGCTGAGGCCGGTGACGAGGCTGCCGACGCCACTGCCGACGAGGCCAAGGCCTGACCATGCTCGAAGAGGCCCTCGAACACCTCGTCACGGGCATCGTCGACCACAAGGATGATGTGGCCGTGCGCCGCAAGGAACTTCGCCGCGGCGAGGTCTTGCAGGTGCGGGTCCACCCCGACGACCTCGGCCGGGTCATCGGCCGCAGCGGCCGCACCGCAAGCGCCCTGCGCACCGTGCTGTCGGCCCTCGCCGGGGGCCGACAGGTCCGCATCGACATCGTCGACACCGACCGGGTGCGCTGAGCACACCGGACGACACCACCGGCGGGGTATGCCGCGCACCCGGGTGCGCGGCATACCCCGCCGTTGTGCGTGCCCAGGGCGCGTCGGACGTGGGGGAGGATAGGGGCGTGAGTCACGAACCGAGCCTGTGGGACCGCAAACTCCAGGAGAACCCGGCGCATAGCCAGTGGTATATCCAGCGTTTCCGGGAAATGGCCGCCGCCGGCCGCGACCTCGTGGGGGAGGCCCGGCTCGCCGACGCGATGGCGCCCCGGGGAGCGCACATCCTCGACGCCGGGTGCGGACCCGGACGCCACGGCGGGTGGCTGCACCGGCAGGGCCACACCGTGGTCGGGGTCGACGGTGACGCCGAACTCATCGCCGCTGCCCGCGAGGACCATCCCGGCCCGACGTGGCTGGTCGGCAACCTCGCCGATCTCGACCTCCCGGCGGTGGGCATTACCGAGCCGTTCGACGTCATCCTGTGCGCTGGCAACGTCATGACGTTCCTCGCGCCGAGCACCCGCGCGCAGGTGTTGCGGCGGTTCGCGGCCCACCTGGCGCCCACGGGTCGAGTCGCCGTGGGGTTCGGCACCGACCGGGACTATCCGGTCGCCGACTTCCTTGCCGACGCCGCGGCCGCCGGCCTCGCCGCGCACTCGCTCCACTCGACGTGGGAGTTGCACCCGTATGCCGCGGGCAGCGACTTCCTCGTCGCCCTCCTTGGGTGGCCCTCGTGAGCGGGCGGCTGATCGCCCGGATCGGCAAGCCGCACGGCATCCGCGGCGAGGTGACCGTGCAGGTCCACACCGACGACCCGGCGGGGCGGTTCGTGCCGGGCACGGCATACGCGACGGAGGCGCCAGCAGGCAGTGGGGTGCCGCGCGTCCTCACCATTGCGCGTGCGCGCAAGCATCGCGAAATCTGGTTGCTCGGGTTCGCCGAGGTGCCCGATCGCACCGGCGCCGAGGGGTTGCGGGGCACCCGGTTGCTGCTCCCCGACCCGCCGGCCGGGGCTGGGGCGTTGCCCTCCGTACACAACCCACCAATTGGTCGATTGGTGACACCGGCCGCGCAGCCGCATGGGGACGCGGCGGTGAATGGGGAGCCGTCCTCCGTACACAACCCACCTATTGGTCGATTAGTGACACCGGACGCGCAGCCGCAGGGGCACGAGACCACGCGAGAGGACGAGGAGCCGGCTGAAGGCGCGAAGCGCGACGAGGAGGAGGGGTACTACGAGGAGGAACTGCTCGGGTTGCGCATCGACACCCCCGCCGGCGAGGCGATCGGGACCGTGACTGCTCTCATTCTCGGCACGGCCCAGGACCTGCTCGAGGTGCGGCTGACCGACGGGCGGGTCGGGCTCGTGCCCTTCGTCGAGGCGATCGTCCCGGTCGTTGATATCGCCGGGCAGCGGGTCGTCGTCGACGCCCCGCCCGGTCTCTTCGACCTCGCCGATTAGGGTCGCCATGCGCCTCGACATCGTCACCCTCTTCCCCGACTACCTCGCCCCCCTCGACCTTTCGCTCATCGGCAAGGCCCGCCGCGCCGGACTGCTCGACGTGCACGTCCACAACCTGCGCGACTTCACCCACGACCGGCATCGCACCGTCGATGACACCCCGTTCGGGGGCGGGGCCGGGATGGTCATGAAACCCGAACCATGGGCGCGGGCCCTCGCGCACGTCACCGCTGCCGGTGCGCAGGCCGGTATGCCGCGCCCGCACCTCATCGTGCCCGGACCAGGCGGCATACCGTTGACGCAAGCCCTGGCCCGCCAGTTGGCGCAGGAGCCGTGGCTGGTGTTCGCCTGCGGGCGCTACGAGGGAATCGACGAGCGGGTCTACGAGCACGCGGCCGACCGGATGCCCGTCACGGTCGTCAGCCTCGGCGACTACGTCCTCAACGGGGGGGAGGTGGCGGTGCTCGTCATGGTCGAGGCCATCGGCCGGCTGTTGCCCGGAGTCATCGGCAACCCCGACTCGCTCGTCGAGGAGTCCCACGAAGACGGCCTCCTCGAATACCCCGTCTACACCAAACCGGCGGTATGGGACGACGACGGAGTCGAGCGGGCCGTCCCCGACGTGCTGCTCTCCGGCAACCATGGGGCGATTGCCGCGTGGCGGCATACCCAACGGGTGCAGCGCACGGTGAGCCGGCGCCCCGACCTGCTGGGCGCCGTGGCGGCGACCGGGGCCCTGGCCGACCTCGAGGCGGCGATGGCGACCCCCGCCGATGCGCCCGAACTCTTGGTGCTGCAACGGGCCTGCTGGCTCGCCGAGGGGCGCATTGCTGACGCCTGGACCATTCCGCCGCTCGCCGAAACCCTCGAGGACGTGGTGTCCGGCCTGTCGGAGTGGCGGACCTGGGTGTGGCGCAGTGGCGGCCGGCTCGTCGTGTCGGGCCGGGGTCGGCCTTCCCCGAACGACCCCACGATTTGGGAGTTGGGCCGGCTCATGGTGGCCCCGGACCTGCAAGGCCGAGGCCTGGGCCGCGAACTGCTCACGTTCGTCGAGAGCGCGGCACCTCAAGACACGATGTCGCTGTGGCTCAACACCGGTGAGCACAGCGTGCGCAACCAGCGGATGTACAAGAAGGCCGGATACCGTCTCCTCCCCGGGCCGCCGACCTACCCGGGTACGGTCGAGTTCGCAAAGTCCGCAAGGTCACGGCGACGGAGGTTGCCCGGACGCGCCGACCTTGGCACGGTGGACCGATGAGCCCGCGCTCCTTGCCGCCGCCGACCTCCCGCCCGGTCCGGGCGAGCGCGACGTCACGACCATCGGTGGGACCGACAGTGGACGAGGCATCCTCTGGTCGGGTCCCCGGAGTTGACCGTTCGGCGCGCGGCGGAGTGCGTGCGGCGCGCGGCGAGCCACTTGACGTGCGCGCCGCAGGTCCACGTCGGAGTCTGGATGTGCGCGCCCCGGAGGGTGCGCGGCATTCGGCGCCTCTGCGGGCCCATCGCGTGCCACCTCCAGGGGAGCATCGCCGCCCCGCGTCAGGGGCGCGGCATTCAGGCCCGAGCCGGAAGGTCCGGTTGCGGCGCACGCTCGCCGTGACCTTGCTGCTCTTCATGGTGATTGTCACGACCGTCGAACTGATCCGAGGTGGTGACCCGTCATCGACCCAGGCGGCTGCGGCGGTCCCAGCCAGTTCGGCGCCGCAGGCGCCCTCGCCGGTACCGACATCGACCACGCCGACGAACGCCGCAGAAGGAGTGCCCGCGGCTGCGTCCCTCCAAGCGACGTCGTCCGTTGCGGGTACCGCGACACCCAGCCCGACCCCGTCCGTGCCGGTCAGCGGCAGCGGGGCCATCACGCTCATTGAGTTACCCAATGACGCCACCTGGTCAGAGGCGGCCAGTGGTCGACTCGTCCGCGTCGCCATCGGTGCCGAGGGCGGCACGGGGGCTGACAGCGCCGAATTCGCGAGGACCGTCGCCGCGACCCTCACCGATGCCCGAGGTTGGCAGGAACGTGACGGTGTCCGGTTCCGGTTCGTCACGCCCGCTCAGGAGGCCAGAGGGGACCGGGTCGACCTCACCGTTGTCCTGGCCAGCCCCACGTTCACCGACCAGTTATGCGCGCCGCTGGAAACGGGCGGCGAGGTCTCCTGTCACAACAACGGTCGCGTCGTTATCAATGCGCGGCGGTGGCTGACGGCGGTGCCCTGGTTCGGGGGCGACATCGAGCTCTACCGGCACTACGTCGTCAACCACGAGGTCGGCCACTCCCTCGGGCATGGTCACCTGGAATGTCGAGGCAACGGGCAACGCTCCCCCATCATGGCCCAGCAGTCCTTGGGACTCGGCGGGTGTCTGCCTTGGGGCTGGCCGGTCGGCGACGGCAGTTGACGGTTCGCCTGGGCTCGGACCCGGGGCCCGGTTTCGGCCGGGGGTCCACGCGTTTCCGCGCCGATCAGTTCAGGGGCGTAGGGCGCCGCAGAGGTCCGGCGGCAGCAGCCGGGCGGCCATGATGAAGCGTTCGGCCACCACGGCCGTCACCGTCTGGGCCGCCATGATCCCGAGCAGCACGAGCACCTGAGCCGCTGCGGCCTGCGCGGGTGTGCCGCCGCCGAGGAGCACCCCGATGAATGCGCCCGGCAACGAGACAACGCCCGCGGTGCGCACCTGGTCCAGCCCTGGCACGAGGGCTTCGGGGATGCGCCGGTGGATGACCTCCCGGATCGACTGGGCACGCGGCAGCCCGATCGCCAGGCCCGCTTCGTATTGCCCGTGTTCCTCCCGCAGCGCGGCGAACGCACGTCGGCAGGTGAGCGTGTGACCGTTCATCGTGTTTCCGGTGAGGATCCCCGCAACCGGGATCAGCGCGACCCCGGTGAACGGGATCGTGCGGGTGAGCAGGATGATCGCCAGCGCCGGGACCAGGCCGGCGAGCAGCGCCAGCGTCGCCCACGGCCAGGCGCGCGGTGCCCCCACCCGGCGCACCGTCGTCACGATCGCCACGGTGAACATGAAGGCGAGCAGGAGCAGCGACAGGGGCAGCGAGCGCACGACCGAGGCGATGACCAGAGCCGCGAGCCCCAGTTGGATGACCGCCCGGGCCGCCGCGAACGCCGTCGCGCCCGGCTTCGGCAGTCCGCTCACGGCATACGTCGTCAGCGTCAACGACAACAGGAGAAGGCAGGCAAGGGCGACCGGCCACCCCGGTTCGATACTCACCCCGTCACCGTATGCCGTCCGCGCCGGTGCCGCTCGGGCTCGTCACGATGCCGGGCCGGTATGCCGTCCGCCCCCGCGTCGCTCCCACCTCATGGCGCCGGCGGCGCGTGGGGCTGCCCGCCGCTCACCGGGTCACCTGCTCGACGAAGGCGAGGCTGCGCTCGACCACCACCGTGGTGGCCGCGGCGTCGTAACCCGGCGTGCTGGAATCGGTGAACAGGTGGCGGTCGCCCGGATAGGAGAACAGCTCGGCCTCCGGGTGTCCGGCCAGCCAAGCGCGCGCGGACGGCTCGTCCTCGACGAAGAACGGGTCGTGCGCCATCGCGTGAATCTGCAGCGGCACCGGCCGCGGCCACCCGCCGATCCACTTCGGGTCGACGAAGGACTCGTAGGAGAGGACCGCGAGCACGTCGTCGCGCCGGGCCGCTGCCGCGGCGACGGCGGCCCCGAAGGAGATGCCCGCGACGACGCAGCCCGCAGCACCGGCCGGCCCCGTGGGAAGCGCGGCCAGACCCGCCGCGGTGAGCGAATCCTCCCCGTGCGCCCGAACGAAGGCGATCCCCTCCTCGATCGAGCCGAAGATCGCGCCGTCGAAGAGATCGGGGGTGTGGACCGTGTGGCCGCCGGCCCGGAGCGCATCGGCGAGCGCCCGCACCCCGGTCGTCAGGCCAAGGACGTGGTGGTAGAGAACGATCGTGGCCATGGTCGGCCCCTTCCTGTGATCCGGTGGGCCCACGATAAGTGGGGGCACCGACAAGCGCCCGACGCCCGCTTCGAGGTCGTGGATTTCTCGATCGCGGCGGCCCTCTGGCACCATGGAGTGTTGTCTTCGACGCCACAGACGCCCCTGCCACGGGGGGAGCGAGTCCGACCACCGGTCGGGCCGCGCGGCCGGTGCCGAAGCCACACCCCAGACAGCAGCACCACCGATCCCGCTCGTGACCCGTGGCACCGGCGAAGAAAGCGAAGCATCATGCAGCGTTTCGACGAACTCGACCGCGCGTCGATGAAGGACGACATCCCCGCCTTCCGGGCCGGGGACACCGTCAAGGTCCACGTCAAGGTCGTCGAAGGCAACCGGTCCCGGATCCAGGTCTTCCAGGGTGTCGTCATCCGCCGCCACGGCAGCGGCGTCACCGAGACCTTCACGGTCCGCAAGGTCTCCTTCGGCGTGGGTGTCGAGCGCACCTTCCCGCTGCACACGCCGATCATCGACAAGATCGAGGTCGTCACCCGCGGTGACGTGCGTCGCGCCAAGCTCTACTACCTGCGCAACCTGCGCGGCAAGGCCGCCAAGATCAAGGAGAAGCGCGACACCCCCGTCAAGCGCTGACCCCGACCGCCGCCCCGGGTGGGCGCGGCGTCCAGCGCGGTGTCAGCCTGGCCGACTACCCTGGCCGGTGATGACCCCCACCCAGACCCTCGACCCGGTCGACACCCACGTGTCGGCCGGGTCGTCGTCGTGGCGGTGGGTGGTCGTGGTGGTGGTTGCACTCGTGCTCGCCGTGGGGGTCAAGGCGTGGGCGGTCGAGAGTTGGTTCGTGCCCGACGCGTCGATGGCGCCCACTCTTGAGCCCGGGGATCGGGTGGTGCTCGTCAAACCCGGCACGGTCGCGCGTGGGGACGTCGTCGTCGTGGACCTGGCCGGGGTCTTCCCGGGCCCGACCCGCGAGCCCTACGTTTCCGGCGGGTTCATCGGCCGCACCCTGGCGCGGGTGTCCGGCGGGCTCGGGGTGGGCGGGGACTCCCGCGCCGTGGTCGCCCAGGTGGTCGCCGTCGAGGGCGACACGGTGGGGTGCTGCACCGCCGGCCAGGTGACGGTGGGGGAGCGGCCCGTGGGTCCAGCGGGTGACACGGCGCCCTTCAGTTTCACGGTGCCGACCGGTTCGGTGTGGGTGCTCGGCACCCGTCCCGACGTCGCCATCGACTCCCGGGAGTATGCCGCGCAGCCCGGCCACGGTGTGGTCCCCACCGAAGCGATCGCCGGTCGGGTCGTGGGGCGCTTCTGGCCGTTGTCGCGATGGGGCGGGATCGGAGCGTCGACGTCGTGAGCCACCACGCACCCGGCCCGGCCGATACCCCCATGGCCGACACCGACGAGGACGCGTTCGAGGGGCCGGTGACCACCCATCGCAGCCTCGGGCATCGGGTGTATGCCGCGATCCGCGAGACGGTCATCGTCGTCGCCTTGGCGCTCGTGCTCTCGCTCGTCGTCAAGACCTGGCTGGTCCAGGCGTTTTACATCCCGTCGGGGTCGATGGAAGACACTCTCGTGCGCGGCGACCGGGTCATCGTCAACAAACTCGTCCCTGGCGTCGTCCCCCTCCAGCGCGGAGACGTCGTCGTCTTCGAGGACCCGGGCCAGTGGTTGCCGCCGTCGACGACGACCACCTCCTCCGGGCCGGTGCTCGGCGCGGTCCAGCGCGCCCTGGAGTTCGTGGGCCTGATGCCCAGCGCCTCCGAAGACCACCTCATCAAGCGCGTCATCGGCCTGCCCGGCGACCACGTCACCTGCTGCGACCCGCAAAACCGACTGGTCGTCAACGGCATACCGATCACCGAGCCCTACCTCAAACCGGGGGATGTGCCGAGTTCGATGGCGTTCTCGATCACCGTTCCCGCCGGCCGGATCTGGGTCATGGGTGATCACCGGAGCAACTCGGAGGATTCGCGGTTCCACGACCCGGCGGGGGACGGCAGCCAAGGGTCGGTGCCGATCACCAAGGTGACCGGGCGGGCCGTGGCCATCGTCTGGCCGCTCGCCGATGTGGGGTGGCTGTCCCGGCCGGCCGAGACGTTTGCGACCGTGCCCGAGCCGTCGGCATCTCGGACGTCCACGGCCAGCCCGACCCCATGACCGCGCAGGCGCCCCGCGCGAAGCGGCGCTCGGTGGCGGTCGGCGCCCGTCCTGCGGTGCGGCCGACGTTGCGGGTCGAACGGTCCTTGCACCGGCAGGGGCATCGCCTGGTCGCGGGGATGGACGAGGTCGGCCGGGGGGCGCTCGCCGGGCCGGTCAGCGTGGGGGTGGTGCTCGTCGAGGAGGGGATGGGGTCCGCACCGGCGGGGGTGCGGGATTCCAAACTGCTCACGCCCGCGGCCCGTCAGGGTTTGGTGCCGCGGATCGAGCGGTGGGCGTTGGCGTTCGGGGTGGGGCATGCCACCGCCGAGGAGATCGACGCGCTCGGCATCATGGCAGCCCTGCGCCTGGCCGGCATCCGGGCCCTCGAGCGGGCGGGGGTGGCGCCGGACCTGGTGCTCCTGGACGGCAACCACGACTGGTTGACCGCCCCCGAGGAGACCGGGCTGTTTGCGTTCGCGGGGGCCGGGCCTGCGACGCCGCCGGTGACGACAATGATCAAGGCCGACCTGCGGTGCTCGTCGGTGGCGGCGGCGAGCGTGTTGGCCAAGGTGGCGCGGGACCGGCTCATGGTTGCCCACGCGGGTGAGCACCCGGCATACGGGTGGGCCGACAACAAGGGGTATGCCGCGCCCGAGCACCTCGACGCGCTCGCCCGGCTGGGCCCGTGTGCGTTGCATCGCCGGTCGTGGCGCTTGCCGGGGGTCATGGCCCAAGATGCTGTCATGACGACGATGGCGGCGACCGCCGCGACGACGGCCGAGGGTGGGCACGATGAGCGCTGAGGATCTCGAGCAGTACGAGAGCGAGATGGAACTCGCGCTCTATCGCGAGTACCGCGACGTCGTGGGCCTGTTTACGCACGTCGTCGAGACCGAGCGCCGCTTCTACCTGTGCAACAGCGTCGACGTCAAAGTCCGCAACGACGGCGGTGAGGTCTATTTCGACGTGACGATGACCGACGCGTGGGTGTGGGATATCTACCGGCCGGCGCGGTTCGCCAAACGGGTGCGGGTGGTGACGTTCAAGGACGTCAACGTCGAGGAACTGGCCAAGCCCGACCTCGAATTGCCCAAGGGCCACTTCTGACCCTGACTCGTTGCGAGAGTACGAGCCCCAATGTCATGAGTTCTTGTAGACGAGACGGAGGTAATTGAGGTTGAACCGGGAGCCATGGGCGCGCAGCGTGTCGTGGGACGTCCCATGAAGGGCCTGGACGAACCAATGAAGGTCCTATCGCTCGCGAGCGTGATCGGCGGCAGGACGCTGGCCAACCGCGGCTGGCCGGATTCGATCCGCTCATTGACTCGTGAGATCGCGGCTCATCGAGATGGCGTCAAATCCGACATCAACGTGAACATTGTGTTCCATGTGCCCGGCAACCTCCTTCAGCCGGAGTTCGAGGGGGTCCGGACAGGCGCCTTTAGGAAGTCAGAAGCGCTCATCAAGGTGCAGGTGGCACTCCCGGAGCAGCCTCCCGCAGATCCGAGGGCGCACCTGCTCAGCCTCGTCCGGGACGCGCTTGATGTGGTTGATCAGTGGGCTCTACGGAGGAAGCCTCTGGTCACAACCGAGAGCCTCCGGGCGCTGCTGGCCGATGTGGTGAACTCCCCGTGAAGGGGCGGCTCCGAGTGGTTTGGCTTTGGCTGGCCGCTCTGATCGTCGGTGCTGTGTTGACGCCTCCCGCGGCCATGGCTGCGACCGTTCCTCTATCGGTGCACACCACATACGACTATGTCGGTTGGGTGGCGAAGCAGGTCAGCGAGCACGATTCCCAACGAGGGCCGCAAGCGAGCACGACCTCAGCCCAGGGGGCGTACACCTACGACCGGTCCCTCTACGTGTACGGCCTGGCTACACCGCCCACGCGCGGCGTCGTCGAATCCGCTCTACGGGGAGGGCCGCGGGACTTCGTGGCTGCGGGCGACCACGTCTTGATTCCGTCCGTTGGTGTGGCCGCAAAAGCCGGACCGGGGGCTTGGGGTTCAGCAGCGGAGGCGATGTCTGGTCGAGCGGCGGCCTACCAGTCGCAGATCACAGGTCGGGCTGCGGGTTCGGTCTACAGGGTCAACGGTGTGAAGTTCGACGGCTTCGCCAATGGCGTTCTCCAAGAGGCGAAGGGTCCGGGCTACGCGAAGTTCGTTCGCAACGGTCAG
>JAKOPT010000059.1 GCA_029778715.1 Actinomycetes bacterium
CACCGCGAGCAGGCGCACGCCCTCGAAGAGCTGGCCACCGACTGCCCGGTGGGCGGCGGCGGCTCGGGTGGGGCGTTCGGCTCGGGCTCTGGTGGGCCGGTGCCGGTCGCGATCCAGACCTTGCGCGAGACCAAGGCCCGCATGCAGGCCGACGAGATGAGCCAGGTGCCGGGATCGGTGTCCTACCTCACCTGGGACGGCAAGGGCATGCCCGGCAAGGCCACCCCGGACGATGTGGCCGACCGGAGCGGCATTCCTGGTGCCGAGTCCGAGCGACCGGTGACGGGCCCGAGCCTGGTCCATGCCGGCGAGGAGGAGCCCGGCGTCCCCGGCGTCGTCGACCCGCGTCCGGATCAGGGCGAGCGATGAGCCGGGCCAAGCGTGATCTGACGGTGGCGTCTCCCGACCGAGCAGAAACCGCCCTTCTGGCTGGTTCGCAAGCGCGGTCCGGCGACGTCGCCGGCAAATCCGGCTTCGGCTCGTTCGTCGGCGGCGTCCTCGGCCTGCGGAAGAAGTCGAAGCCGGCGCTGTCGGCGTCCGACCTGGCGACGGCCTGGCAGTCGGTCTCGGTGCTGCTGGGCTACCCGACCGAAGCGACCGTCGCCGCGGCGCCGGTGATCATCGCGGCGTCCGCTCGACTGCCAGAGCCCATCCGGACGCCGCTGGTGCGGCTCGCGACGCACGTGGCGGCGTCAAACCTGGCGACGCTGCAGGCGCAGTACGTGGCCACCTTCGACCACACCCGCAAGTGCGCCCTACACCTGACCTACTACGCCTTCGGCGACACCCGCAAGCGGGGCGTGGCGCTGGTGCGGTTCAAGCAGGCCTACCGCGCCGCAGGGCTCGAGATCGGCGACGACGAGCTGCCTGACCACCTGAGCGTCGTGTGCGAGGCGGGGGCGTCCGGGGCGACCGACATCGCCTGGAAGCTGCTCACCGAGCACCGCGCCGGCATCGAACTGCTGCGTCTGGCCCTGACCGACAAGGGCTCGGCCTGGCTGGACGGGGTCCTCGCCCTCATCGCCACCCTGCCGCCCCTCGACGGCGACGGGGAGGCCGCGGTGGCCCAACTGCTCGCTGAGGGACCCCCCGGCGAGGAGGTCGGCATGGACGCCTACGCCCTCGATCCCCGCCTCAATCC
>JAKOPT010000060.1 GCA_029778715.1 Actinomycetes bacterium
CACCCTGCGAGTGGTGCTCCTGGAGTCCGAGATCGCCGGCTTCGGCGCGTCCGGCCGCAACGGCGGCTGGTGCTCGGCGATCTTCCCCGCCTCCCTGGCCAAGGTCGCGCGGGTGGCGACGCGCGCCGGGGCGTCCGACGGCCGCGAAGCGGCGAAACGATTGCAGCGGACGCTCCACGACCTCGTCCCCGACATCGGGCGCATCGCGGCGTCCGAGGGGATCGACTGCTCGTTCGTCCAGGGCGGCTACCTGAGCGTGGCGCGCAACCCGGCTCAACTCGCCCGCGCCCGCGCCGAGGTCGCGGAGGCGTCCGACTGGGGCTTCGGCGACGACCACGAGCTACTGGACGCGTCCGGCGTCGAGCGCCACGCGCGCGTTGCGGGTGCGCTCGGCGGAACCTGGACGCCGCACTGTGCGGCCCTCGATCCGGCGCGGCTGGTCCGTGGGCTGGCGCGGGCGGTCGAGGGGCGCGGGGCAACGATCTACGAGCAGACGACGGTGCAAGGCTTCGGTCCGGGACTGGTCGTCACCGATCGCGGGCTCGTCCGGGCCGAGCGGGTGATCCTGGCGACCGAGGGATACACCGCGGCGCTGGCCGGGCAGCAGCGTCGCATCGCGCCCATCTACTCGCTGATGACCGCGACCGAGCCGCTGCCCGAGTCGGTGTGGAGCGAGATCGGTCTCGCGGGGCGTCCGACGTTCAACGACGGGCGGCACTTGGTGGTCTACGGCCAACGCACCGCGGACGGACGCATCGCGTTCGGCGGGCGCGGTGCCCCGTACCACTTCGGGTCGCGGGTGAGCCGGGCGTTCGACCAGAACCCGGGCGTCCACGCGATGCTGCAGGGGACCCTTCGTGAGCTGTTCCCGGCGCTCCGCGACGTGTCGTTCACGCACACCTGGGGCGGCAACCTGGGCGTGCCGCGGGACTGGTTCCCGACCGCGACCTTCGACCCGAGGACCGGGCTCGGCTTCGCCGGCGGCTACGTGGGGGATGGCGTGTCGACGTCGGCACTGGCCGGACGCACGCTGGCGGCGCTCATGACCGGCGACGATCCGGACGCCCTGGGCTCGCTGCCGATCGCGAACCACCGCAGCCCTTCGTGGGAGCCGGAGCCGTTCAGATGGCTGGGCGTCAACGGGGTGACGGCCGTGATGACGAGGGCGGACGCGTCCGAGGCGCGCACCGGACGCCCGTCGCGTGCGGCGTCCGCGGTCTGGAAGTGGGTCGGCGAATAGCCCTACGACAAGCTCAGGGACCGGCTGCGTCTCAGGGGGTGAGGCCTTCCTCGGGTCCCGTTGGCTGAGCTTGTCGAAGCCTCAGAAGGTCAGGACGATCTTGCCCACGTTCTCGCCGGACGCCAGCCACTCGTGCGCCTCGCGGACCCGCTCGATCGGGAAGCGGGTCTCACCGGCCAGGCGAATCTGGCCCGACGAGATCAGGGGCCACACCTCATCCCGGACGCGCGCGCAGATCG
>JAKOPT010000061.1 GCA_029778715.1 Actinomycetes bacterium
GTGTCGTGCTCGGTGGTGCGCCGCGTGGCATTGCCGGACGCCTTTTACGCTCTCGACGGCCTCTTCGAGACGTTCCTCACCGTGCTGGCCGAGTTCGGAGCCTTCCCCGCCGTCATCGAGGCCGAGCTGCAGCGCTACCTGCCCTTCCTGACCACGACGAAGGTGCTGATGGCCGCGGTGCGCGCCGGCGTCGGACGCGAGATCGCGCACGAAGTCATCAAAGAGCACGCCGTCGCCGTGGCTCTCGCGATGCGCCAAGGGCAGCGCGAGAACGACCTGCTGGATCGCCTCGCCGCGGACACCCGTCTGGGTGTCGGCCGCGATCAGTTGGACGCCTCACTGGCCGATCCGCTCGAACTCGCCGGGGCGTCCGGGGATCAAGTGGACCGCATCGCCGCGCGCGTCGCCGCGTTGGCGGCCGAGTTCCCGGTGGGGGCGTCCTATACGCCGGGCGACGTCCTGTAGGACTTCCCCGGCGCGGCGCGGGTGAGCCCGTTCCCACGGCCGACAGTCCGCGCCCTCCTGGCCGGACACCACCTCTGTCACGCGCCCATCCGCGAGAGCCCTTCAAGTCGCGGAGCTGCCTGCCTGACCCCGGGAGCGACCATCGGCTAGCGAATCTCCTCCTCAAGAGGGTGCCTGACCAGCCCTCGGGATGATGCCGGGTCACCGCCCGCCTCGATAGGTTCGAGACAGCAGCCCACCCCGTTGTCCCGATCCGTGAAGGAATCCCACCCATGACGGCGACCATGCCCGCCCTGCCCACCCCCGGACCCGCCCCCACCCGACCCGTTGCGGCCGCCCTCGACCTGGTGAAGGTCTACGGCTCCGACAAGACGCGGGTCGTCGCGCTCGACCACGTCACCGTCGAGTTCGGACGCGGCACGTTCACCGCGATCATGGGCCCCTCGGGCTCGGGCAAGTCGACGCTCATGCACTGCCTCGCCGGACTCGACCGCATCACCGCCGGACGCGTCTTCCTCGGCGATCACGAGCTGAACGCCCTCTCCGACAAGGA
>JAKOPT010000062.1 GCA_029778715.1 Actinomycetes bacterium
GGTTGGTGAAGCCCCAGGCGATCGAGCCGTTGTGCCCGATGATCACGCCGGGGACGCCGGCGAGGGCGAAGCCGCTGACGTTGAACGGGCAGTCGGTGCTCACGGTGCGGCAGCGCAGCCCGACCTGGCTCCAGATGCTGGGGATCGAGACGCCGAGGTGCGGGTCGTTGGCCAGCAGCGGCTTGCCGGACTTGGTGAGCTCGGGCCCGACGACCCAGGAGTTGGAGCCGACGCCGTCACCCCGGCCGAGGAGCGGGACGAGGGGCGCCAGCAGGGCGGAGGCCTGCGCCATCGCATCGGCGGCGATGGGGTCGGTCAGCGCGGCGGCGAGCTCGGGGGCGAGGGCGGCTGAAGTCGCGGGCTGGGCCGCGGCTGAAGTCGCGGGCTGGGCCGCCGGGAGGGTGAGGGCGCTGGGCAGGGTCGTCCGCAGGCTCGACGTCGCCGGCGACCAGTCGTCGGTCGACAGGATCGGTGGGTGCTCGGTCGTCGGATAGGCCGGGTAGAGCGACCCGACGAGGCCCGCCCCCAACGTGCCGGTCAGGCGGCCCCGCGCAAGTTCGTCGGCGAAGTTGCCCTTGAGGTCGTAGGCCATCGCCTTGAGCCAGACGAGGGAGTCGACGGCCGACCACGGCTCGACCCGGTACTCGGGCAATTGAGTTGCCAACAGTGGATATTCGATGGCGAGGTTGGCCGGCTCGCCCGCCTTGGTGAGGTAGTCGTTGACTCCGTCGGCATAGGCGCCGAGATAGAGCCGGGTGCTCGGCGCCAAGGTGGGAAGCTCCGCCTCGGCGACCTTGCGCCACCCCATCGTCCGGACCGCCTGGTCGGGGGCGAGGCCCGCCGACCCCACGAGCTCGGCCAGCCGCCCGGAGGCGATGTGCCGCCGCAGGTCCATTTCGAAGAACCGGTCCGACGCCGCCACGAACCCCTGCGCGCGGAAGAGATCGGTCGCGTTGTCGGCAGTGATCGTCGGTATGCCGCGCTCGTCCCGCGCGACCGACACCGTCCCGCCCAGCCCCTCGAGGGCGATCGTCCCGCTCGTCTGCGGCCAGGCACGCCGCACGGCCGATGCACCGAAGCCGCCCGCGGCCACCAACGCCACGACCACAAGAGCACCGACCCACAACAGGGTCCGGCGGACCACCTTGGCACGCGTCACCCTGCGAGACTAAGCCACACCAACGGAAGGACCACGGATGTCGCCCCGCCTCGCGTCGAGCGCGGGCATCGACGTGCCTGGGTTGGCCGCGGCATACGGGCTGGAGGACTTGACCCGCAGTCTCCTGGTCGGGGCGGCGGTCTTGCTGCTGGCGTTGGTCGCGGTGCGCGTGTCGGCGCGATCGGGCCTTCCGACGATGCTGCTCTACCTCGCCATCGGGTTTGCGCTCGGGGAGGACGGGCTGGGGCTGGCCTTCGACGATGCGCGCCTCACCCAGGTCCTGGGCTATTCGGCGCTCGTCTTCATCCTCGCCGAAGGTGGGCTGACGACCTCGTGGCCGGGGATCCGCAAGTCGGTCGCACCCGCCGCCATGCTCTCGACCGTCGGGGTGCTGGTGTCGGTCGGGGCGGTTGCGACAGCCGGGCACCTGCTGCTCGACCTCAGTTGGCCCGTGGCCCTGCTCGTCGCCGCCATCCTGTCGTCGACCGACGCCGCTGCCGTGTTCTCCGTGTTGCGCAGCGTGCCCCTCCCCCGGCGGTTGGCCGGGCTGCTCGAAGCCGAGTCGGGCTTCAACGACGCGCCCGTCGTCATCCTCGTCACGGCGTTGTCGCTGCGCCTTACCGACGCCGACCAGTTGCCGTGGTGGGCGCTGCTGCTCACCGCCGTGCTCGAGTTGGCCGCCGGATCAGCCA
>JAKOPT010000063.1 GCA_029778715.1 Actinomycetes bacterium
CCAGAACACCAGGTCCCCGGGCTTCAGGTCCGCGCGGGCGACGGGCGTACCGGAGCAACCCTGGACGGTCAATCGAGGGTTTCCCGGCCGCCGGCGGTCGTCGATCGGCCTTCGACCAGCACCCAGGAGTCGTCCAGGTCGGCGATCCAGCCGTCGCAGCGTCCCCAGGCGGTCTCGGGCAGCCAGCCCGACAGCAGGTCCGCCTCGTCGATCGGACGCCCGCCCGTGAGCGCCGCCGCCCGACGCCGCGCCGCGGCGTCCGCGAGGGCGATGGGCAGGGTCCGGACCGTGCCTGCCCGCACGTTGGCTCGCAGGACGCCGAGGGCGCGGTCCCCGAAGTCGGGGGCCACGATCACCAGCGGGTGCCCCCGGGTCTTGGCCAGGCTGAGCAGCGCCGTCACCTCGCGATCGCCAACGAGGTCGGCGTCCAGGACCAGGACGTCCGGCCTGACGAGCACGGCGAGGCCGCGGTCGGCCCGGTTGAGGAAAGCCCCCTCGGCCGCGCCGGCGGGCAGGGTCGCGGCCGCGTCCCGGTGGGCGATGAGGTCGGACTCCTCACTGGTGACGCTGGGGTCGATGGCCGGGCCCGTGAGCTCGTCCTCGGTGACATAGGCGGGCACGGTGTGCTCGGGGACGCCGGGGATGCTGCGCGTCGGCTGCTTGGCCTTCGCCAGGGTGGCGCGGACGCGTCGCCGATCATGAGCCCAGCCGTAGACGACCAGGGCCGTCCCGAGCACCACGACGGCCACCACGCCCCACCAGCCTGCAGACATGCCGCCAGCCTACGGTCGACCCGGACGATCGCCGGACGCCTCAGCGCGCGCCCGGCTGGACCGAACGCAGTAGCAGGTAGGCGATCACGGGCGCGACCAGCCAGAGGGCGAAGCAGATGGTCGCCATCAGCGCGGCCATGGCCAGCGTCGCGGCTGCGTGACCGTTGTTGATCATCGAGCCGAACAGGACCCCGACGACCACGACCCAAGGCTCGGCCAACGGGTCGCCCGTTCGGCCTAGGGACTTCGACAGGCTCAGCCGACGGATGAACCTGGGTTTCGACAGGCTCAGCCGACGGAGCATTCCGAGGGATGAGTGCGTCGGGCCGGGAGCGCCTCTCGGCGCGTGGCCGCTCTTGGCGGCGAGTGTTGGAGCCCGGGGCTACCGCGGCCCGACGCGTCCACGAGGATAGGCGTCCGTCGTCCGTCCGCCAACTGCAGTGGTGGCACCTGGGCGTGCCAGCGACTCCAAGGTCAGTCGAGCGAGCCGGCTCGCCACAGGCGCGCGCAGGCGAGCAGGTCCGCGGCGAGGGACTGCAGCTTGGCGGCGCTCAGGGCGGCGGGGCGGCCGTGGGTGGCGTAGGCGCGACCGGCCACGACGACCAGGCAGAAGGACGCCGCCCGCTCCAGCGCTACGGCGAAGTCGCCGGTGAACGCGCCCCGAAGGATCTGGTCGGCGACGGCCGCGACCTCGTCCGGGCCGGGCGGCTCGACGCCGGCGACCACGTGGCTCGGCTCGGTGAACGGGATGCCCCACGCGTACTCGCGGGCGGCCTCCTCCGGGGAGGAGCGCATCCATTCGCGTAGCACGTAGAGCCTCCAGAGTGCACCCGGCAGCGAGCGCGCCGGCCGCGCGGACCACAGATCGGCCAACGTCGACAGGCCGATCTCGTCGACGAGCGCGACCAGCCGGCTCACGACGGTCGGATCATCGGACGCGCGTCCCGCCCGCACCAGCACCGCGGCGGCCTCGTGCGCGGCATGGACGGCCGCGATCGGGTCCGAGGTCTCGCCGAGGGCTTCCAGGGCCGCGGGCTCCTTGAACACCGGCCGCCTCGGCCTGCCAGTTTGGGTCACCGAAGCAGGGTACCCCGCGGGTCTGCGCGGCCCGCGGCGCTGGGCGGCGGCCTCAGGGGCCGTTAACAGCACGGTCGTACGCCCGTGTGGGGGTGTGAACGTGCTGTGAACGCGTCGACTGACGGCCGGGCAGACCCGCGACCCCGGTGCATGGTGGGATACGGGCGTGAAGCGTCCGACGTATGGCCCGGCCGAGCCCCTCGCGGTGGTCGGCGGACGCCTCGCGACGGGCCTGCTGGACGTCACGTCCGACCTGGCCGCTCTCG
>JAKOPT010000064.1 GCA_029778715.1 Actinomycetes bacterium
GTATCGTGCACAACACGATCTGGATCGAGACCGGCGGCACCAACATGCGCGAACACGTCGCCAACACGGCCTGACACAGCGTCGGTGAGCGCCACCACCACGACGGCGCTCACCGACGCCACCCTGCGGCGCTGAAACCCAATAACGTCGGTGCCCACCCGCGATACCCAGCGGCGCTCAACCGGTCAAATACTCAGGATGTCAGGCAAGAGCGTCGTCTACGGCCACCACGGTGTCGTACAGGTGTTGAGCGACACCGTGACTGACCAGGTGTGGGTGGGTTGGCGCCATCGAACGCGAGGACGTGTTCGGCGACGGGGCAGACGAACGTCCGTTTAGGGTTCGCGTCAAGGGCGTGACCATGCCTTGTTGACGCGCGGCGGCCCTCCCATGCTTTGGCGAGCGGGAGGGCCGTCACTTGGTGCTTGGAGGGCACCCATGTTGATGGTAGGTACCGACCAGGTCGAGGTCGAGCGGCTGTTGGTGTCGGGGGAGTTGTCGTGTCCGGTGTGTCCGGGGGTGTTGGGGCCGTGGGGGTATGCCCGGTCGAGGTGTTCGCGGGGGCCGGTGGGGACGGTGCGGCACCAGCCACGCCGGGCGCGGTGCACCTCGTGCGGGGTCACGCACGTGTTGTTGTCGGCCTTGTGGCTGCTACGCCGGGCGGACGCGGTCGTGGTGATCGGGGCGGCGTTGGAGGGCCAGGCCACCGGGAAGGGGCATCGGCCAATCGCGATGGCGTCGGGCCGCCCGGTGTCGACGGTGCGGGGCTGGTTGCGTCGGTTCGCTGCCCGGGCCGAGCATGCGCGGGTCGAGTTCACGCGCCTGCTGCATGCCCTCGACCCGGTCGCGCCGGCGGTGACTCCGCGGGGTTCGCCGGTCGCCGACGCTGTGGAGGCGATCGGGCGGGCGGCGGCCGCCGTGGTGGTCAGGTTGTCGCCGGTGGGGCCGTGGGAGTTCGCCTCCCGAGCGTCGGCGGGACGGTTGCTCGCGCCGCCGGCGGGGGTGGGGTGGTGAGCAACACGAGTTGACCCTTGGCGTGCCTGATCGGGCCCGCCACGCTCGGACCGGACACGTTTCGGACGACGCGTAAAGGGGTAGCGATGGGCCACGTACACAGAACCGGCGACATGGAGGGCAGGCGGGCCGGGCGGGCGCGGGATGTCGCTCTGTTCCGGTATGCGGTGATCCGTGAGGCCGCCGACGCGGCGTTAACGACCCGCCAGCGCGGGGTGCTGGTCCGCCAGCTCGCCGCGGTCGAGCACGTCGGCCCTTCGGGGACGAAGGTGCAGGTGTCGCGGGCGAGTCTGGACCGGTGGATCCGGGCGTGGCGGGCCGGCGGGTTCGACGCCCTGGTGCCCTCGGGGCGGCACGCCGAGCCACGAACACCCGCTCAGGTGCTGGAGTTGGCGGCCGCCCTGAAGCGGGAGGTCCCCGGACGTACCGCCGCGCAGGTCGCCGCGATCCTGGCCGAGCACACCGGCGGGGTGGTGCCCTCGCCGCGGACCCTGCAACGCCACTTCGCCCGCCTGGAGTTGAACACGCGTCCCGACGGGCGCCCGCCGCAGGGTTTCGGCCGGTTCGAGGCCGCCACCGTGAACGAACGCTGGACCGGGGACGCGTTGCACGGGCCGGTCATCGGCGGACGCAAGACCTATCTGATGGCGTTCATCGACGACCACTCCCGGGCGTTGACCGGCTACCGGTGGGGCCACAGCGAAGACACCCTCCACCTCGCGTCGGCGCTGCGGGCCGGACTGGCCGCCCGCGGCATCCCCCAGGTGGTGTACCTGGACAACGGGGCCGCAATGGTGTCGAAACAGTTGCTGCGCGCTTTGGCGGTCCTCGGGATCCGGTTGACCCACTCCCGGCCCGGTCAACCCGCAGGCCGAGGCAAGATCGAACGGTTCTTCCGCACCGTCCGCGACCAGTTCCTCATCGAGCTGGCCGTCCCCGGCGCCACCAGCACCATCACCAGCCTGGCCGGGTTGAACGAACTGTTCGCCGCCTGGGTCGAAACCGTGTACCACCAGCGCGTCCACACCGAAACCGGCCAGACACCGATCGCCCGGTTCCTGGCCGCTGGGGCACCACCGGTGCCGACCCCGGCGCAGCTCCGTGAAGCGTTCCTGTGGTCCGAGCACCGCCTGGTGACCAAGACTGCCACCGTGTCCCTGCACGGCAACACCTACCAGGTCGACGCCGCACTGATCGGCCGACGGGTCGAGTTGGTCTTCGATCCCTTCGACCTGACCGACATCGACGTGCGCTACGCCGGCAGACCCATGGGCGCCGCCGTCCCCCACCAGATCGGCCGCCACGTCCACCCCGCCACCAAACCCGACACCACCGGCCCGGCGCCAGCCACCGGCATCGACTACCTCGCCCTGGTCCGTGACCGGCACACCGCAGCCCTGGCCCAACGGGTGAACTACGCCGCCCTGCACGACCCCGCCACCCCCACCGGCGCCAACGACATCGACCCACCCGCCGCCGCCAACGCCTCCCACCCCGACCCGCCCGCCGCCGACGTCGGTCAGAACGTGCCGCGCCAAACAGATCTGCTCGACCTCCTCGACCCCACCCACCCCGACTACCTCAACACCCAGGAGCAACCGTGACCCTCGACCGCCTCCAAGCCCACTACGGCTTCACCCGCATGCCGTTCGGCCGCGCCCTGGCCCCCGGCATGCTCCACCGCCACACCAGCCACGCCGAAGCCGTCGCCCGCATCAGCTGGTGCATCCACGAACGCGCCCTCGGCGTCATCACCGGCGAAGTCGGCGCCGGCAAAACCGTCGCCGTCCGCGCCGCCCTCGCCAACCTGGACCCCTCCCGGCACACCACCATCTACCTGGGCAACCCCGCCGTCGGCGGCCGCGGCCTCTACGCCGGGATCGTCACCGCCCTCGGCGGCATCCCCCGCTTCCACAAAGCCAGCCTCATCCCGCAAACCGCCGAACTCCTCGCCGCCGAAGAACACGAACGCGGCCGCACCGTGATCCTCATCCTCGACGAAGCCCACCTGCTGACCACCGACCAACTCGAAGAACTCCGCCTCCTCACCAACGCCGACATGGACTCCCACTCACCGTTCGCCGGCCTCCTCGTCGGCCAACCCACCCTCCGCCGCCGGATCAAACTCGGCACCTTCGCCGCCCTCGACCAACGCATCGCCCTGCGCTACACCCTGACCGCCATGACCCCCACCGAAACCAAGACCTACCTCGCCCACCACCTCGCCCTCGCCGGACGCTCCGACACCCTCTACTCCGACGACGCCATCGCCCTCATCCACCAAATCGGCCGCGGCATCCCCCGCGCCATCAACAACCTCGCCGTCCAATCCCTCGTCGCCGCCTACGCCGCCGGCAAAGCCATCGTCGACGAATCCTCCACCCGCGCCGCCATCACCGAAGTCACCACCGAATGACGACACCCTGACCACCACCACGACACCGTGAACACCAAGGCCCCGCCGAAACCACCGGCGGGGCCTTCCACACACCACTCCACGTCATCACCGACCATGACGCCCTCATCCTCACCCGACGCGACGGTCAACA
>JAKOPT010000065.1 GCA_029778715.1 Actinomycetes bacterium
AGGTGCTCGAGGAAAACGATCGGCTGACGCTGATCGCGGAGAACACCGAGACCGATGAGGTGGAGACCGTCCACCCCGACCTTGTGGTGCTCTCCGTCGGTCTTGAGCCCGCCGGTGGTGCGGAGGAGATCGCCCGGATGCTCGGGATCCCGCGTGACGAGTCGGGGTTCTTCGGGGTTGCCGACCAGAAGCTCGGCCCCGTGCTGACGGTGAAGCCCGGGATCTATGTTGCGGGAACCGCCACCGCTCCAAGGGACATCCCCGACTCGGTCGCGATGGGCGAGGCGGCGGCGATGCGGGCCTACCTGGACGTGATCCGCGCGGGGTGAAGATGAAAGGAGAGACCACCTACACCATCGCCTGGGATGCGGAGAACAACTGCATCGTCTACATCGACCAGACCCTTCTCCCAGGGCGGTATGAGGTTGGCCGCTGCAGAACCGTCGACGAACTCGCCGACGCGATCCGGAGGCTCGCGATCCGCGGCGCCCCGGCGCTAGGGATCGCAGGGGCGATGGGTGTGGCGCTTGCAGCCGCCCGGAGCGGCGAGAGGGATCCTGTGCGGTTCAGCAGGGATCTCCACCGGGCAGCCGAGATTCTCCGGAGCACCCGGCCTACCGCGGTCAACCTGGGTTGGGGGATCGACCGTGTCCTCGGCGCGGCCGATGCGGCAGGGTCGGTCGAGGCGGCAAAGGAGGCCGCGGTCCGCGAGGCGGGCGCCGTTGCCGAGGAGGACGAGGTGACCTGCCGGAGGATCGGCGCGTTCGGAGCCGAACTCCTGCCGGAGAGGTGCACGGTGCTCACCCACTGCAACGCGGGGGCGCTTGCCTGCCGCTGCTGGGGGACGGCGCTTGGGGTCGTCCGGTCGGCGGTTGAGGCGGGAAAGGATGTGCGGGTGATCGCCTGCGAGACCCGGCCGCTGAACCAGGGTTCACGCCTGACCTGCTGGGAACTCGCACAGGACGGGATCGATGTGACCCTCATCACCGACTCGGCAGCGACCTATCTTATGCGGAAAGGGGTGATCGACGCCGTCATCGTCGGTGCAGACAGGATCACGCGGGACGCGGTCTTCAACAAGATCGGGACATACATGCACGCCATCTCCGCCCGGCACCACGGTATCCCGTTCTATGTGGCGGCACCGGTCTCGACGTTCGATCCCG
>JAKOPT010000066.1 GCA_029778715.1 Actinomycetes bacterium
GGGCGACGCCTGGACGCCGCCGTCCGGCGCGCCGGGTTCGCTCCGCTTCGCTTGGACCTGTCCCAAGACAGCGCGTTCGCGGCCTCGACGATCCCGTTGGGCATCAGCCTGACCCGCAAGGGCGACTCATGAACCGCCGAGCCGCCCGAACAGCCCGACGCGGCCGGGACGTCACGGCGTTGCTGGCCGACTTCGGCCACGATCTGCCCACCGTCCCCACACCGGTCAAGGCTGCCCGTGAACCCAAACCGTTCCACCATGCTCCCCGGGGCGGCCCCCGCCGCGTGGACGCCGGGTGGGCCCCCGCGACCGCCCCGGTAGCCACCTACCGCATGACCTCCGACCAAGCCCCCGTGTGGTGGCCGTTCATCGCCACCCCCGGACTACCCCCCACCGGGGCACAGATGGGCATCGACATGCTCTCGGGCGGATCGTTCTACTGCGACCCGCTTGGGTGGGTGCTGCGCGACGACGTGCCGGTCACCAACCCCAACATCTTCTCCTTCGGCAAACCCGGCACGGGTAAGTCGGCCACCACCAAAGCGTTCTGCCTGCGCATGATGGACTTCGGGTACCGCACTTTCATCCTGGGTGACCCCAAGGACGAATACGAGCGCCTGGCCCGTGCGCTGGGCGTGGAGCCGTTCGTGATCGGCCCGGGCATGCCTGCCCGGATCAACCCCCTGGCGTTCGGTCCGCTCATCCAAGGTTGGGACGGCCTGTCCCCGGAGCAGGCCACCAGCCGCGCCGCGATCATCTTCGGCCGCTGGCTCACCCTGGTCCGCGGACTGGTCGGCTCTCAGCGGATCGGCACCGTGCACGTCCCCTTCGGTCCCACCGAGGACCGTGTCGTCATGGCCGGTCTGCAAGACCTCACCGGGTACGGGCAGGGCGCCACCCACCTGCGGGAGACCACCATCCCGCAGCTGTGGCACCTGCTGGACAACCCCAGCCCATCCCTGATCGAGCAATGCCGCTACGCCACGGCGCGGCACTTCCTGGACGAAACCCGGTTGCTGCGCGACGCGTTGGGGCAGCTGGTGAACGGGCCTCTGGCTGGCCTGTTCGACGACTACACCACCATCGAGGTGGACTGGGCCGCCCCGATCCAATCGCTGTCCCTGTCCCGGCTGGAACCCCTGGGTGATGACGCCGTCGGGATCGCCCTGACCTGCCTCAACAGTTGGGGTCGGGGGATGCGGGAGATGGCCGAACCCGGCGACCTGCGCATCGTGGTGCGAGATGAGTCCTGGAAACAGCTGCGGCTCGGCCCCGAAGCGGTCAAGTCCTTCGACGCCGACCTGCGGCTGTCCCGTGGCTGCGCCGGGATGGGCGGTGACATCCAGTTCGCCGTCGCCCACAAACCCTCCGACCTGCTCTCGGCCGGGGACGTCGGCTCCCAGGCGGCCACCATCGCCAAAGACCTGCTGCACCTGGCCGACATCAAGATCCTGCACGGGCAACGCGCTGGCGTCGCTGAAGACCTCGACACCATGCTCGGGCTGGGTCCGATGGCCCGCGACCTGATCACCGGGTGGGCCATGCAATCCAAGGGCCGCGCCCTGTGGTGCGTGGGCGAGCAGACCTACAAGGTCCAAACCGTCCTACACCCGCTCGAGCGGGAACTGACCTTCACCAACGAAGCCATCGCCACCGCCGCCTGAAGACGCCACCGCGATGAAGAAGATTGCCGCCGTCCTAGGCCCGCTGTTGGTGCTGCTGTTCGTGCCGCTGTTCGCAGCAGCCTTCCTGGTCAGCGCACAAACCCCCGCCGTGGCCGAACAGATCCGCGCCACGCAATGCAGCAGCGGCGCGATCCCCGCCACCGGCGCCTGGCGGCCACCCTTCGCTCAGGCGTACGCCCTGACCAGTGGTTTCGGGCAGCGGTACGACCCGGTCTACCTGCGATGGCAACTGCACGCCGGGCAAGACCTCGCCTCCCTGCCCGGACCCGGGCCCGTCGTGGCGGCCGCCGCCGGCACGATCAGCCACGCCGGCACACTCGGCGGGTACGGCAACGCCGTGATCATCGACCACGGCGGGGGCCTCCAAAGCCTGTACGGCCACATGGCCAGCATCAACCCCGGCATCGCCGTCGGCGCCACCGCCTGGATGGGCCGACCTCTGGGGGTCGAAGGATCCACCGGCGCATCGACGGGCAACCACCTGCACTTCGAGCTGCGGCAGAACGGCACCCCGATCGACCCGATCCCGTTCATGCTCGCCCACGGCGCCCCCCTCACCGGCCAAGCCGTCGCCCCCTCACCCCCACCCGGCGCAGGTATCGTGCCCACCGACGTCGAAGGCGGGATCGGGTTCGCCCTGCCCGCTCCCGGCCCCGACCGCCGGGCGTCGCTGACCAACCCCGCCCTGCCCATCCCCGAGAACATCAAGACCCTGTACGTGGCCGCGGCCGCCCGGTACAAGCTGCCATGGACGCTGCTAGCCGGTATCGGGATGGAAGAGACCGGACACGGCCGCACCAAGGCAGTCTCCAGCGCCGGCGCCCAAGGCCTGATGCAGTTCATGCCCGCGACCTGGGCCACGTACGGCGTCGACGGCGACGGCGACGGACGCGCCATCATCACCAACGACGCCGACTCGATCTACACCGCCGCGAACTACCTCACCAAACTGGGGGTCTCCACCGGCGGTGAAGCCGGAGTCCGCACCGCGATCTTCGGCTACAACCACGCCACCTGGTACGTGAACGATGTCCTGTACTACGCCCAGGCCTACGGCGGCGGAACTATCTTGGGCGACCCCAGCGACTGCGGCCCCGGCGGCAACGGCAACCCCAACCTGCCGCCCCTGACAGGCGAACGCGTCGCCGCGATGCTGACGTGGGCCAAAGCCCAGATCGGCAAACCCTACGTGTTCGGTGCCAACGGGCCCGACGCCTACGACTGCTCAGGATTCACCCGCGCCGCCTTCGCCCAGATCGGCATCACCATCCCCAGAAC
>JAKOPT010000067.1 GCA_029778715.1 Actinomycetes bacterium
GATGCTCATGTAGTAGGAACTCCGATGGTGGACAGGATGTAAAGCCGCACGCCGGTCGGCCTGCGGGGCGGACATGGTTGGGTGTTCGGGTCTGACGACTCGCCGGGAGCGGGCAGGCAGCATCGAACCGCGCCCCGAAGGGCACTGGGTCAGGGTACCCGCCCGCGCGTGGCCGGGTCAAAGCTGTTCAGTATGCCGTCCCGCCGCGACGATCCGGCCAGAATGAGCGCCATGGACTCCCTCGCGTTGCGCCGCGATGCCGACATAGCCGAGACCGCGGTCGCCAACCGCACCTGGTGGGATGCCGAGGCGAGCGACTACTACGTCGAACACGGTTCCTTCCTGGGCGACGACGATCTGGTCTGGGGGCCGGAAGGGTGGAGCGAAGAACTCCTGGGGTTGCTTGGTGACGTCGCCGGGCGCGATGTTCTGGAGATCGGCGGCGGCGCAGCACAAGGTGGCCGCTGGGCTCGCCAGGCTGGGGCGCGGGTGGTGTCGAGTGACCTCTCCCTGGGCATGCTGTCGCGGGGACGGGCCATCGATGCGGCCCACGACTGGGCTCCCCTCCCGCTGGTCCAGTGCGACGGGCTTGCCCTCCCCTTCGCCGAGGCGAGCTTCGACATCGTGTTCACGGCATACGGAGTCCTGCCGTTCGTCGCCGACTCCGGTCGGGTCCTGCGCGAGGTATGCCGGGTGCTTCGGCCCGGGGGCCGGTTCGTCTTCTCGTGCACGCACCCGTTCCGGTGGGCGTTTCCCGACGAGCCGGACGAGGCGGGCCTGACGGTGCGGTTCTCCTACTTCGACCGGACGCCCTATGTCGAGCAGGACGCGCAGGGGCGGGCGACCTACGCCGAGCACCACCGAACCATCGGCGACCGGGTGCGGGACGTTGTCGCGGCCGGTCTGAGCGTCGTGGACCTCGTCGAGTTGGAATGGCCCGACGGTCACGAGCAGGAATGGGGTGGCTGGTCGCCGCTGCGTGGCCGGCTCATCCCCGGCACCCTCGTCATGGTCGCCGACAAGCCCAGTTAAGCCAGCAAGACCGGCCGGCCCCGCGTCACACGTTCAGTCGGTCACGGCGTCGGGGGTCAGATGCGCCACGCGGTTGATCCACGTGGCCGACGTCCGCCCCGGCACGTCAACGTTGGAGAAACGGGACACCGAAGTGTTGAGGATGTCCACCCACCCCGTCATGGACGGGATGCCCAGCAGTGCCCGGATGAGGAACTGGCTGAAGTGCCCGTGGGTGACCAGCCCGACCACCTCATCGGTGCCGCCGTGGCGTTCGAGCACCGAGTCGACCACTCGGCGGGCCCGCTCGGGAGCGTCGGCGTCGGCCTCCACCGGGCCGTCCCACCACCCGTCGGGTTGGGCGTCGTCAGGCAGCACCAGGCGGGGGGTCAGTTCGCGGAGCGCCGCTCGCCCCGCGCCGCGGTGAGGCCGCCGAGGCACGTCGGCATGGCCGCTCCAGTCCAACGGACCACCGACCTCGAACAGGTCGGGATGCCCCTGCACGTCCAGATCGAGCGCGTCGGCGATCGGCACGGCCGTGAGGACCGCCCGACTCATCAGGCTCGCGTAGAGAACCGTGGGCGGGGCGGCATACCGGCCCTGTGCGAGGGCCTGCGCGACCGCCGCGGCCTGCCGTTGCCCGAGCGGAGTGAGCAACGGGTCAGGCACCCGCCCGACGGCCGCCCCCGTTTGCGCCCACACGAGGTTGTTCTCCGACTGCGCATGTCTGATGAGCAGCAGATCCATGTATGCCGTTCCCCTCGCCGCTCGTGACCGTGATCCGTGACGCGTAATCCTGGTCCGTGATCCGTGATCCGTGGTATCTGAAGCTGCCTCAGTGTGCCGCGTCGTGCCAGGTGCGGCCGACGCCGACCGACACTTCCAGCGGCAC
>JAKOPT010000068.1 GCA_029778715.1 Actinomycetes bacterium
AGGTCCAGCCCGACGATCCGATCGGACTCACCGCTGCGACCGGACAGGACGATGACCGGTAGGTCGGTGCGCCCGGTCTGGCCCGCCCGCACCTGCCGGAGAATGTCGAGCCCACTCATCCCCGGCATCGACAGGTCGAGCACGACGAGCGCGGGCGCGTCCTGACGTAACCGCCGCAGCGCCGACGGCCCGTCAGGCGCCTCGATGACCCGGAAGCCCGCGTCGTCCAACTGCCAACGCACGACCGTGCGGATCGCCTCGTCGTCGTCGACAACCAGCACGACAGGAGCCTTGGCATCCTGGCCGCGGTCGGACTGTGCTGGGGTCACCCGTGATGGGTACCACAGAACCTCCGGCAGCGTCACCCGTGCGAGCGGCCCGTTGAGCGCGCGGTGATAAACGCCCAGGTATGCCGTGCCAGGTCTCCCGTTCCGATCTGGCGGGGGTGTTGTTAGCGTGGATGGAACCCCGGCGGTCGGCTGGTCGCCGGACGGACGGCATACCGGCTGGAGGGAATCATGGCGCACGGTGACATCACCCATATCGACATCCCGGTCTCGGATTCGGGGCGGGCCCAGGCGTTCTATTCGGCGCTGTTCGGGTGGCAGATCGCCGCGCCGCCGGGTTTCGAGGACTACCCGATGTGGCAGGCGCCCAACCAGATCAGCGGCGGCGGGTTGGCGCCGCGCGGCGACGGTTTCACCCAGCCGCGGTCCTATGTGGAGGTCGACTCGATCGAGGACACCCTGGTGGCGGTGGCGGCCAACGGCGGCTCCGTGCTCATGGGCAAGTCGCCGATCAGTGACACGAGTTGGTGGGCCACCTTCGAGGACCCGGACGGCAATGTCATCGGGCTCTACGAGGGCAGCACCGAGGTCGACCGCAGCTGACCCGGACGGAAAACCGGTTGCCACGGGCCGGATCGGCCGGATGGGATGGGCTCGTGAGTGCCGAGACCGGGGTCACTGGTGGGTTGGACGGGCTGATGGCCGGGCTCGGTGATCTCGGCTGGCCGGAGGGTCAGGAGCTGGACTTTTGTGCACCCGGGCAACGCCCCGGCCGGGTGTCGATCGTCCACGGCGGACGTGCCGAGGTCATCTGGTTCCCGGACGACGCTCCGGTGGAGCGCAGCTTCCAACTCCGGCACGACCTGCGGGTCATTCCGGTGGCCGGGGACTGGGTGGCCGTGTCCGGTGACGAGATCCGGGACGTGCGTGAACGGCATACCTGTCTGTCGCGGCCGGACCCTAACGGACGGGACGTGCAGGTCCTCGCGGCCAATATCGACCTCGTCCTGATCGTGCTGCCCATCGACCGGGGGCTCAATCCGAAGAACCTCGAGCGACTGTCGGTGATGGCCTGGGACAGCGGCGCCGAGCCGCTGGTCCTGTTGACCAAGGCGGATGCGGCCGTGGCGCCGGAGGCCGAGGTCGCGGAAGCGGAGCGGCTCGCGCCGGGTGTCGAGGTCATCCTCACGAGTTCGGTCGACGGGCGGGGGCTGGACCGAGTGCGGGCCCGACTCGGCCGGGGTACGACGGCGACGATGTTGGGCGCGTCGGGGGCCGGGAAGACGTCGTTGCTCAATGCGCTCAATGCCTTCGGGTCGTTCGGTGGCGTCGACGGCGCGGAGGGCGCGGATGCCCCGGGCGGCCGGGTGGAGCCGACGCGCGAGGTGCGCCGGGACGGGGCCGGACGGCATACGACGACGACCCGGCGGCTCTACCGGCTGGCCGGCGGCGGGGTGCTGCTGGACCTGCCCGGGATCCGCTCGCTGGACCTGCTGGCCGGCGACGACGCTGTCCAGGAGACGTTTGCGGACATCGCGCTGCTGGCGCAGGACTGCCGGTTCCGCGACTGTGGGCACGACGCGGAGCCGGGGTGCGCAGTCACCGAGGCGGTGGAGTCGGGGACGCTCGAGGCGCGGCGGCTGGCCAGTTGGCGAGCGATCCGCCGCGAGTTGGCCTATCTGGAGCGGCGCAACGATCCGCTCAAGATGGCGGCCCATCGCGCCGAGTGGAAGGCGATCGCCAAGTCGAATCGGCACGACAAGGGCAAGCGGTAGTCGTCCGGCGATGGGGTGGCGGTGGGCCGGAGCGCAGACCCGCCGTCGACGGCATACAGGGCCCGTCTTAGCTTTCCGCCAGCCGCCCTAACAGAGCGTCGGCCGCAGGGCCCGCCTCACCGCGGACGCCGACCAGTGACCGCGAGGTGCGGGCGACGGCGGCGGCGACGGCGAGCACGCCCCCCGGTCGCCGCTGGGCAGCCACCGCGTTGCCCACGAGCCACATCGCGCAGTCACCTTCCGAAGCGCCAGAGAGCGACGGGGGCTGATCGGGCGCGTAGCGCAGGTTGACCACGGCCCGGACGGGCTGGCGTTCGGAGACCTCGACGCCCAACTGCGCGGCCGAGAGGCGCTGCCGCAGGTCCGTCCCAGGGTGCCTGATCGACAGCCGCCGCGGATACGCGGACACCTGGCCGTGGGTGTCCAGGACCGCGTATTCGTCAGAGAGATAGGTGCATCCCCGCTCGAGCAGCGCCTTGACGAGGGTCGTCTTGCCCGCGTGGCTACTGCCGGGCAGAACGATCGCACCCTGGTCGGTTCCCACGACCCCCGCGTGCACGAACACGGCCCTCGGCGAGCGGTCGGCCACGGCCAGGCCGATCTCACTCTCGAGCCGGTGGGCGAAGACGTCGACGTCGTCGCAGTCCTCCACGACAGACCCCGCAACGCGCAGCGTCCACCGGCGGGCACCGAGCTCCACCTCGGCGCGCCACACGGGGTCCCGGTCGGTGGGCCGCGAGCCGGGAGGTAACGATTCGGCGAGCACAGTGCTCCATCCGGGGGCGTCGCCGGTCCACGACACGTCGAACGGGACACCGAACGCCTCGACCCGCCGGACGCCGGTCATGGCCGCCCTCGCAGCCGCGTGGCAATTCGCTGGTTGAGGCGGGCCCGGCCGGTCACGAGCCGGCCGAGACGGCCGAGATTCCAGGTCGCCCATTTCTCGGTGAGGCGCTGTTGCCGCCGTACCCGCTCCCGCCAGTGAACCCGCGATCGGACGAACGCCAGGAAACCCGCCTCATGCGGCATGGCGGGCTCCAGGTGGGGCCGCCCGAAGCGGGCCGCGTCGGCGTCCAGACCCACGGATGCGAGCGCCCAGGCCACCGATTCGGCGACGTTGAGGTCGCGCGCGACGGTCGCGGCGGCCGCCCAGTCGGTGGGGGTGAGCCGCGCCGCCGCGCCGCGCAGGTCGTCTTGCGGACGGCCGGTGGCGTCCAGCGTGGCGTGGATCGCCAGGTGCACGAGGCGGGGCCCGGGGGCGAGCACCTCGATCCGACCGCCCTGGCCGCCCGGGCTACCCTGGCCGTCCCCGACCAGGAGCGGCACGCGGCAGGAGTCCAGCACCTCCCAGACTCGGCGGGCGTCGACACCGACCCGCGGAATCGTCCAATGCAGATCGACATCGGGCTGGCCCGGCGCCCGCCAAGTGTCCGCGTGGACGCCCTTGACCCGCCGATAGCCGACGCTGCGCAGCAGCCGTTCGGCAGCGTTGAACTCGGCCGGGCCGACGAGCAGGTCGACATCGGACGAGGTCCGCTCGGACGCCTCCCCCAGCGCGGCTCGGGTCGCCGGTCCCTTCAAGACAATCGGGTGCAGACCGTATGCCGTGAACCTGGCCGCCAGCGCCGCGCTGTCCCGGTCGTTGCGGGCCAC
>JAKOPT010000069.1 GCA_029778715.1 Actinomycetes bacterium
CGCCCAAGCCGTCCAGGGCGGCAACCTCAGTTTCTACACGCTGCCGGTCAAGGAGTTCCAGAACATCGGTGGACAGGACGTCAATATCGTCGACCTGCCGGCCATCCAGGCGATGGTCAAGGAGATCATGAACCCCTCCCCGGCGTCGCCGAGCCCCTCGCCGTCGGACTCCTCTTCCGCGACTCTCGACGGCCACGGGTACACCGTCGATGTTGTCAATGCGTCGGGGACCCCCGGCGCGGCGAAGGCGGTACAGGACGGCTTGGCCGCCAAGGGCTACGCGCGCGGCAGCCTCGGCAATGCGGGCACGCACACGGCGTCCGAGGTGGCGTATGCCGCGGGCGCGGCGGACGCGGCCCAGGCGCTCGCGGCATACCTCGGAGGAGTGCCGGTCCGAGAGGACAAGGCCCTGACCGTCAACCGGCTCAAGGTGACGCTGGGGACCTCCTTCCAAGCCCCAGCCGACCTCAAGCCGTCGACCGGCGCCGGTGGCGCAGGAGCGGGGGGTTCGCCCGGCACGGGGACCACGACCGCGTCAGCAGCACCGGTGGACGCGACCGGGGGCGGTGTGGCCGGCCCGCCCCCCACCGCTCTGACCCAACTGAGTGGCTCCGGGATTCCCTGCGTGAAGTAGGCGGGGTCATCCTTGGCTTTACCGGGGACGACGTGTAGCGTCGTAACCAGAATTGATTTCAGTGGTTGCCTTGCCCGGAGGTGGTCCATGTCGGTTGTCACGTCGGAGAGCAACTCCAGCCGGTTGCCTCCGTCGATGGTCGAGAGGCTGACACTCATCCTCGATCAGTTTGTCGGCGACGCGGCGCGCCTGAGCCTGGAGGAGGTGGCCCGGCGCACCCACCTGCCCCGGTCGACGGCGCATCGGATCCTCGACCAGTTGGTGCGCCTGGATTGGCTCGAACACTCGAGTTTGGGATACGGGCTCGGAGCTCGCGCCCTTGCGCTCGGTGGCACCGACCACACCCACACCGATGTCCGGATCCTGGCCGCGCCGCACCTGCACGAGTTGTTCCTGCGCACCGGCTTGACCGCCCACCTGGCCGTGCTCGACGGTTCGGATATCTACCTGCTGGACAAGATCGGCGGACGGGCAGCGCTCGGGGTGCCGTCTCGGGTGGGCGGACGGTACCCAGCGAGCGCGACCGCGTTGGGCAAGGCCATGCTCGCGTGGCTGACACCCGAGGACGTCGACGAGTTGATCGGCGCCGGCCCGGACGGCTTGTCACTCGCCTTTCATGCCGAACTCAACAAGGTCCGGATGCGCCGTGGCCTGGCCACCGAGCGTGGTCAAACGCATCCGCAGTACGCCTGTGTCGCGGCGGCGATCCGGGGTCGCGAGGGCCCGACCGCGGCGCTGTCACTCGTGGGGCCGGTCGATATGCGAGTCGAACGCATCGGCCCATTGGTGCTCGATGCGGCCTTGCAGGTTTCCCGTGGGCTCTTCCCAGGGGTGCGCCGGACCCGGGCCCAGGCACTACACCCCCTCAACTACTGACGACGAGAAGGAGACGGAATGGCGCGACGGGCCGAAGCGCGGCGCGCGGCGACCCCTTCGTCCCCCGAGCAGCGGGCTCGACGCCGACGCATCCTGAACGCCGCCACCGACCTCGCCGTCGCCCGCGACTTCGACCAACTCTCCATGACCGAGGTGGCTCGCGCCGCCAAGGTTGCGCTGGCCACCCTGTATCGCTACTTCCCGAGCAAGACGCAGTTGTTCGTCGCGATCTTGCGGCACCAGATCAAGGTGCTGGCCCGTGACCTCCCGACGGTGGCGCCGGGGCAGACCGGTGCGGGCGCGGCCGCTGACCTGCTCGTCGAGGCGCAGCGGCGCCTCTTGGAGCATCCGCGCTTCGCGATGACATTGGTGAGCGCGACCAATGCGGCGCGGGGAGAGGTATTCGCCGAAGTCGTCAGGCTCGACGAAGCGTTCGGGGACCTCATCTTGCAGGCTGCCCGCGTGTCGACGCCCACTCCCGCAGACCGGCAGGCGGTGAGGTTGCTCGTGTGGTGCTGGTTCGGGGTCCTCACCATGACGGTCAACGGGTTGCTGTCCGCTGGCGCCGGCGAATCGGATATCCGGCGGGCAACCGGCCTGCTCCTCGCCGATCTCGGGTAGGGCTGGCTCACCGCACGACCCGCAGGGTGGTGAGCGTGGGGTCTGCGGAATACGCGATCCGGGAACCGGCGGCCCGGGCGCCCGCGAGGGCCTCGAGGACCGCCTCGGTGATGCGTTCGCCGGGAGCGAGGACCGGGATGCCGGGCGGGTAGGGAGCGATGAGTTCGGCGCTCACCCGGCCGACGCTCGCGGCGAGCGGGACGGCCACTCGGTCGGCGAAGAAGGCCTCGCGCGGACTCAGCACCTGTTCGGGAGCGACCTGCCAGGCCGCGGCCGGCAGGACCGGGCGTGGGGGACCGGTGGGTCGGGCCAGCGAGGTTTCGATGGTGGTGGCCAACCGATCCAGGCCGGCCGCGTCATCGGCGAGGGTCACCATGGCGACGAGCGTGTCGCGGTCGGCCATTTCGACCGGCATCCCCGCCGCGAGCAGGTCGGCCTCGACCGCGTTGCCGTCCGCGCCGGTGCCCGACAGCACGAGGCACACCTTGAGCGGGTCGACTCCCGCGCCGTCGAGGACGACGAGGCCAGGGATCGTCGCGAGCCGGTCGCGCAGGTCGCGGACGAGTCGGAGGGTGTCACCGAGGAGGACGCTGCCCTCTCGCTCGAGGAGCGCCCGGGCGGCGTCGATGCTCGCCAGAATCGCCCCGGACGGACTCGTCGTGTGCGTCGCCTCGACCCCCGCGTCGAGCCGGTCGAAGTCGAGCCGGTCGCCGCGCGCCAGCAGCATCGCCGCCTGCGACCAGGCCGGCAGCGCCTTGTGCGCGGAGGTCACCAGGGCGTCGGCGCCGGCCGCCAGCGCGTGTGGAGGAAGGGCGGGGTGCCACCCGTAGTGGGCCGCCCACGCCGCGTCGACGACGAGGGGTATGCCGTGATCGTGTGCGGCGCCGGCCAACTCACCGATCACTGCGGTCGTTCCGACGTAGGAGGGGTCGACGATGAGCACCGCGACCGACCCTGGGGCGGCCGCGAGGGTGTCGGTGAGGATGCGAGCCGACGGGGGGCGCGGCATACCGGTCATTGGGTCGACCGACGGCGGCAACCACACCGGCATCAGGTCCGCCAAGACAAGGGCGAGCATGGTCGAGCGGTGCGACGTGCGGGAGACGACCACCCGATCGCCCGGCCGCCCGAGGGCGAGCGCGACCGACTGGTTGGCGTGCGTCGACCCGCCGACCGAGAACCAGCACCGATCCGCCCCCCACGCGCGGGCCGCCCGCCGCTGGGCCTCGGCGAGGACGCCGTGGGTGAGTTTCATCGTGTCGAGTCCGGCGTAGAGCGGCACGTCGCCAGCGATGACGTCCCCGACGAGGTCGCGGCGCTGCTTGTGCCCGGGAATCGTGTATGCCGTGGGCGGGCTTTCGTGGAACCGCAGCCAGGCGTCGAGGAGCGGAGCGTCGGTGCGCAGGCCCCGGGGGTCGGTCGGCATACCGGCGATTGTGCCTGGTGGGCAGCCGGGCTCGCGGAATGTGGGGAACTCGACGCGACGCGCGCCTTGTCGAACGGTGCGCGGCGGTATATCTGTTGGGGGCAGCGCAGTGGCCTCACTGCTCGGAGCACTCTGATGACCCCACCGTCGACCAGCCCCCGACCTCGGCCCCGCCGCCCAGGGAGACCGGCGGAGCCGATCGTGACGCGCGCCGATATAGCGCGGGTGGCGTATGCGCGGCTGCGGACCACGAGCCCGCGTGAGCTGCACATGAAGGACATCGCCGATGATCTAGGGGTCCGCACCCCCTCGCTCTACTATCACGTCGTCGGCAAGGAGGACGTCCTCAATCTGGTGCGCGACGAAATCGCGTCCATGGTGGACAGTTCGATTTTGGATATTCACCCGGTGAGCGCGGCGCTGCTTGCCCTGGCCCACGGATACGTCGACATCTTCCGGCCCCTGCACCCGGAGGCCGCGACGGCCCTTTTTCTGCTGCCCTATGGCGATCAGCCGCTCATCATGGCGATGTACGAGAACTTCACCCAGAAGTTGGCCGAGTGTGGCGTACCGGTCGATGAGCGACTGCCCATCATCGTCGCACTCGAGAGTTTTTGCGTCGGCATGATCATGGACGAACGCGCGCCGACCAACTACATGGCTCCAACGGACCCGGCGACCGCTCCTTGGTATGCCGAGGCGTATGCCGCGGCCCCCGACCGGTCCGCCCGGGCGCTCTCGCTCGGGATCGAGGCCATGGTGGCGGGGTTGGTGGTCCGTTATCCGCAACTGGGCGGCATACCGGAATGAGGCAATGGCCGACCGGATGCCGGCTGACCGGGCCGAGCGCCGGCTTCCGTGCCACCTCACCCGCCTGACCGATCGTTCGTTTCAGTTCCCCACCCTGACCACCAGGCGTTTCACCGTCTCGCCCCCTTGGGAGATGACCTTCGCCGCCATGAGTTTCGGGATCATGTCGCGCAAGTTCCCGGTCGCCGGCAGCGCCCACGTCAACATCCTGGGCGAACCCGCACCGTGACATCCCCCGGGGCATCCTCGCCGTCACCATCATCATCATCATCACCATCATCGGCGGCCTCGTCTTCATCGGGCCGTCCGCAGTGTCCTCCCTCAGCGACTTCTGCGTCGCGGCATACGTCTCCGCCGCCATGGGGTCGGCGATCGCCTCGCCAGCCTCGGTGTCGCGGATCCTCTTCCCGATGGGACGCGACGGGGTGGTCCCGCCCCCGCTCTTCGGGGTGCTGCGCGAACCCTAGTTGTCTGGCGCGTGCCCGTCGGTGACGACCGTGGTCACGACGGTCGTCACCGACGGGCGGCGTGGGGTCGAGGAGAAGCCGAAGCGGCACGGTGGGTCGACGGGGGCGAGTTGCCCGAGGTCGGTGCCGTCGAAGCGGCCCGCCGCCGCGACGATTGCGGCGTGGTCGGTCGCGGCATACCACTCCCGGCGGCCGGGGCGTGCGATGCCGCGGGTGCGGACTCCGCGCATGGTGAGTCGTGCGATGGGGTCGACGAGGGTGGCCCAGGTCGGGCTGACGGCGACGCGCTTGGGTATGCCGTGCAGCAGCCGTCCGAGGGTGGTGCGGTTGCCGATGGCCAGGGTCAGGTCGAGGGAGTGCGCTTGGATGTGCCAGGTGGCGGGGGTGAGGGTGGCGTCGACGGGTTCGATGCGGGTGTCGTCAAAGGTGTAGGTGGCGGCGACGAAGTCCCTGACCTGGGCGGTGGGTGCGAGCAGAACCCGGTGCCCGTCGGCGCGCTCGACCATGGCGTCGGTGAAGGCGCCGAACGGGCTTGTCGGCCAATGCCCGACGACGACCCGGATGCCGCTCGTGGACCCAACGCCAGCGATGAACCCCTCGAACCGATGCCGCCCAGTCTCCATGACCCCATTCTCGCCGCCGCTCGATCTCAGGCGCCGGGCTTGCTCATGTCACCATCCGACAGGCCCGCTGAGGCGCCCGACAGTCGGGGGCATCTTGAGATTCCAAGCGACGCTTGAGTCTGGACTGCGACCAGGTGGAGAACGGCAGCCCGTGATCTTCGGGCGGGCCAACGCGATCGTCGCTCGCTGCCCACCCTGACGTGACAAACGACAGGTCATCCGTCGGCGGTATGCCGCTGACGGGCGTTTCAGGCGGCGTCGAGGTGGACTTCTAGGCTGCTGTTCGGGGTCCAGATGATGTCGACGAGTTGATGGTGGGGGTATGCGCCAGCCGGGACTGGGAGCGCTGGGCCTGTCGTCGGCAACGACGGTTGGTGGCGCGGGCGGGTGCCAGCCGGGTCCGCTCAGGGCCGGTGGGCTCGTGGCATGGGTGTGTCCGGTGGGGGTGGTCCAGGTGGTTTTCCGGGTGGCGCCGGTCTCTTCGCCCTGGTCGGGGTTGACGGTGGCATGCCGGCCGGGGCTGCGGGTGCCGGGTAAGCCGTCAGCCTTGTCGTCTGCGGGGGCTGGTTGGGGTGGGTGCCAGCCGGGTCCGAGTAGGGGTGGTGGGCTGGTGGTGTGGGTGTGTCCGGTGGGGGTGGTCCAGGTGGTGCGCCGGGTGGTTCCGGCCTGGGCGTGGCCGGTCTGGTCGGGGTTGGGGGTGGAGGACTGGGGTGCGCCATTTGCCTGGGTGTCGGGGTGGGTGTGGACGTGCCAGCCGGGTTGTTCTTTGGTGTCGTTGCACCGCCGGCATAACCCTTCCCCGTTCACGTAACTGGTGGCCCCACCGTCCCGGTACGGGTGGGTGTGGTCGATATCCCGGATTGGGGCGTCACACCACGGTGCGGCACACGACTGGTCCCGTAACCGGATCATGCCCGCCAGGGCCCCGGTGAACCCCCGGGCCCGGGATTCCATGGCAACCAGGTCCCGCCCATCCACACTCGTAAACAACCGCCTGATCCTGGCGGGGGTGCCCGGGTCGCCCAGCCACGCCCAGGCAGCCTCAACTGGGATCGGGCCGTACCCGGGCACATTGGCCGGTTCACTGGTAGGCCGGGTCGGGTCACCAACCCCGAGCAGGGACCGGTCGGTGATGACCAGGTCCACCATCACCGGCTGACCCTCCCCCACGCCCCGCCCGGACAACCGGCGTAACGCCAAGTCCGCCATCACCGCCCCCAACCCACGCCCACCCGCACCCTCACCACCGGGGTCTTGCCCACCGATGATCGTGTGCGCGTCACGGCGTAACGTCGCATACGCCCCCACCACCTCCGCCAGGGGACCCACCACGGACAGGTACGCCAACCCATCCGGCGCAGGACGCACCGTGACCCGACGGGACCCGACGGCCTGGTTGATTTTGGCGACCACCCCCGCCGCATCCACCTGTGCGGCAACCCGGCGACATGCTGCCTCGAGTTGCTTCGGCGTCAACGAGGGCAGGTCCGGGGCGAGCACCTCATCGACATGTTCACGCACCCCCACCGGTAACCCGGTGGTTGCGGTGACCGCGACCTGCGCGTGGTACGCGCTAATCACCCCCTGGGTGAGGGCGTGCAAGGTGTGCGGCATCTGATCGGTCAACACCGTCGCCAGGTGACGGAACGCATCCCCCCGGGACGGGGAACACCGCAACACCAACGCCAACTGGGACCCGATCGACCGAGACGCCTTCCCTGGGTCACCCCCAGCTTGGACATGCGCGCACCGCTGCGAGGTATCGAAGGCTTCGGTGACCCGCACCTGCGCCGCCGTGGTGACCGCTTTCAACTCTTCGAGGGCACCAATCAGAACCAACCGGTCCGCGTCCGTCAGCCCTTCCCCGTCGACCCCGGTCAGCCACGCACGGAACCCGGTGAGGGGTTCAAGGGTGGTGGTTGTCGACATACTTCATCGTACACCCGTACACCCCTGGAGGCAACCACTTGAGGAGGGTAATTCTGTTGTATGTCAAGTCTCTTCCGCAGAACTCGGGGTCCCTGGTGCACCCGAAGTCGGCCCACCATGCCCGCCCAGAACCGGGTCGCGCCGCACCCGAGATCGGGTCTCCCGGAGCACCCGATCCGGTCTCCAGTCTCGCCTGGATCAGGTGTCCCGCCCTGCCGGGGACCTGGTCTCCAGCCGCCAACATCGGGCCTCCCGCCATGTCCGGGATCCGGACACTCCTCGCAGCGGAATCAGCACGCCCCTCGCAGCGATATGGGGGTTCCCCTCGCGCGGGGAGCGACCCCTCGGTCGCGACGGGATCGGCCGGTGCGTGTCGGTGGCGGCTCACCGGTCATCTTGGGGTGGGAAAGGGGCACTTCGCGCCTGAACATTCGGGGTGCGAACTGGACGTTAGGCACTTCAGGCGGGAAAAGCGGGACAGGTGGGATCGGGTTGCCGCATGGTGGCCCGGGCATGTCGGTCCCTTCGGGCAGGATGGGGCCATGGCCCCGCACCCCCAGGATTCGTCCGCGCTGCGCAAGGCGCGCGGGGCCTTCTTCACGCCCGCGCTCGTCGCCCGATATGTCACCGAGTGGGCGGTGCGCTCGCCGAACGACACCGTGCTGGAGCCCTCGTGTGGCGAGGCCGCGTTTCTCCTCGAGGCGGGGCGCCGTCTGGAGGAACTGGGGGCGCCGAGCACGCTGGCCGGCCAGTTGCACGGGGCCGAACTCCACGCGCATTCCGCCGCCACCGCAGTGAGCCTCCTCCGGGCGCGAGGGTGGGAGGCGAGTGTCAGTGTCGGCGACTTCCTCCGCGGTGAACCCGAAGCGGCATACGACGCCGTCATCGGCAACCCCCCCTACGTGCGATACCAAGGCTTCGCCGGGGAGTCGCGCGCGGTCGCGCAACGGGCCGCTCTGCGGGCCGGGGTGGCTTTGACGAGCCTGGCGAGCAGTTGGGCGGCCTTCACCGTCCACGCAGCCCTGCACGTCCGGCCCGGAGGGCGGTTGGGGTTGGTGCTGCCGGCGGAGATGCTGTCGGTCAACTATGCCGCGCCGGTCCGCGAGTTCCTCATGCGCGCCTTCGCCCGGGTGCGGCTCGTGCTGTTCAGCGAGCGCGTCTTTCCCGGGGTCATGGAGGATGTCGTCCTGTTGCTCGCCGAAGGTCGCGCCCAAGGGCCTACCGGCCATTGCGAACTCCTCCAGACCCGTGCTGCCGAGACTCTGACATCGCTGGCGGACAGTGATATTCGCCGGTGGAGTCCACCCGAGGGGGACCGCTGGTCCGGTGCCCTCCTTCCCGAACATGCTGCCGTCGCGTATGCCGCGGCGCTCGGCTCGAGCTCGGTGGTCCCGCTCGCGCGGTGGGGGGACACGACGCTCGGGATGGTCACGGGCAACAACAAGTTCTTCACCCTGTCGGGAGCGGACGTGCGGCGCCTGCGCCTGGCCGACACGGACGTGCTGCGCCTCTCCCCGCCGGGGAGCCGCCACTTGCGTGGCCTGTCGTTGACCGATCCCGCGCTCGACGCCCTCGACCAAGGGGGCTCGCCGACCTGGCTGTTTCGCCCCTCTGGGCAGCCGTCGAGAGCCGCGGCGCGCTACGTCGCCGCAGGGGAGAGCGTCGGGGTCGACACGGCATACAAATGCCGCGTGCGTGACCCCTGGTGGCGGGTGCCCTACCTGCGGCCGGCCGACCTGCTCCTCACCTACATGAATGCCGACACGGCGCGGCTCTGCACCAATCTGGCCAAGGTCCATCACCTCAACTCGGTGCACGGGCTCTATCTCGATGAGGAGCACCGCACACTCGGGCGCAGCCTGCTCTCCCTGGCGTCGCTCAACAGCGTGACCCTGCTGGGTGCGGAGATGGTGGGGCGCTCCTACGGCGGCGGGGTGCTCAAGATCGAGCCGCGCGAGGCCGACCGATGGCCGATGCCAGCGCCGGCACTGGTCGAGGAGCGCGGCACTGCGCTGCGGGCCGTTCGCCGACGGGTGCGGGACCTGCTGCGGGCTGGGCGGGTGTTCGAGGCCGCCGAGGTGGTCGACGGGGTGTTGTGGGTCGACGGCGAGCACGACCTTGCGGCGGTGCGGGAGGGGCGAGCTGTCCTGCACGAGCGTCGAGTGGTGCGGTCACGATCCCGGTGACGGGCTCGGTGAGAGGGCACGACGGCGCTCGCGGGCCTCGCGATGGAAGTTGATCGGGGAATTGTCGAGCACGCGGTTGATCATGACCGTGAAGAAGCGTCCCGGGTCCAGTTCGGCGGGCACGGCGTCTTGATAAAGCGAGACGGGCACGACATCGTCAACGGCAATCCCGGGCGTAGGGGAATCTCTGGTGAGTTCGTCGTCCTCCACGGCTCCGGCTTCGATCGGGCCGGACTCGCCCGCTGGTTCGGGGTCGGCCGGCTCTTGGGTCTTCGTCAGGTCGGGAAGAACGAGCGCCACGGCGTCGTAGGCGTCGTCCTCTCGACCGAGTTTGACGAGGAGATCGATGAGCCATTCGGCGGTGTCGGCCTCGGTCGTGAGGGCGATCGCGCTGAGGGAGTAGAAAAAACCGAGGGCGGCCTGGGGATGGCGCAACCGGAGATTCTTGGCGTCCCCGTAACTCTCTTCGACGCGGTTGGCGGCATTCTTGCCAAAGGAAGAGTCCATCCGCTTGGTCGAGACCATGAGTTCGGGGCCGGTCGCCCAGGAACTCATGACGACGTCAACCTGTTTGACGTAATTCTTGCCGAGGAGGTTGGCCGACCCCATGCCTCCGAGCCCGGGTTCGATGCGTTGTGAGAGTGTGAGCCGGTCCTTCTTGGGGAGTTTCTCGACGAAGGCCTTGATCTCCGGCGGCAAGACCCGGGGGGCGCGGGGGCGCGGCCAGACCCGGTCGGCGTCGAAGCCGGCGCGCCGGAACTCGTAGGACACCCAGACATCGAGGGCGAGGGCGGGCACACCCGACTGCGACGTCGCCTTGAGTAGGACGGGGATACCGAGGAGGCGCTCGAGCGTGTCGTAGTCGGGCCGGTATGCCGTGTGGTCACCTTCGCGGAGCCACGGGTTCGTGTCGCGCAGCGGGGCGGCCGCGACGATGGCGTCGAAGTAGGCCCATCCACGGTCACGCAACGTCGCCATGCGTTTCTCCTATGTCAAGCCGCTGTCGGGATGGGGGTGGTTTGACGGTTGTGATGGTCGGTGGTCAGGAGTTGGAAGACGACGCGTGCGAGGCGTCGTTTGAGGCAGCGCAGGGCCTCGGTCTTGGACTTGCCTTCGGCGAGCTTCTTCTCGTAGTACGCCCGTCCCAGGGTGTCAGGCAGGCGGGCTTGGGTGATCGCGATCCGGTGGATCGCGGCGTTGAGCTGCCGGTTGCCCGAGCGGGTCATCCGAACCCGTCCGGCGGTATTCCCGGACCAGACCGGGATCGGCGCGATCCCGGCATGGCGGGCGAACGCGGCCTCGGAGTGGAAGCGGGTAATCCCGGCCGACTCCCCGAGCAGCTTGGCCGCGGACAACTCCCCACAGCCGGGCAGGGCGAGCAGGGTCGGGACCTCGCGACGGGCCAGGGCACCGATCCGCTTGTCGAACTCC
>JAKOPT010000070.1 GCA_029778715.1 Actinomycetes bacterium
AAGAAGGTGAGCTCCTCGGAGTCGTCCTCGAGCGCGGCGAGCGCCTTCGTGAACAGCGCCTCGTGGACGCCTTCGACCTCGGCGATCATCCGGAACAGCTTGGCGACAGGGGCCTGGCCGTCGGCGTCCGCCTCGGCCGCGAAGTCGGGGTACATCGTGACGTTCTCGTAGTTCTCGCCCGCGATCGCGGCGGCGAGGTTCTCGGCGGTCGTGCCGACCTGGCCGGCCCGCTCGAGCTCCTTCAGCGCGTGGATCGTCTCGGCCTCCGCGACGGCCCGGAACAGGCGGGCGGCGTTGAGCTTGCCCTCCTTCTCGGCCTTCTTCGCGTAGGCGAGGTACTTGCGGTTCGCCTGGGACTCCCCGGCGAACGCGGCCATCAGGTTGGAGACAGTGCGCTCGGTCATGGTTCGACCGTAGACCGGCCCGGACGCCGCCGTGCGAGTTTCGCTGCGAGCGAGCGGACGGGGGGTCAGGCCTGCAGTCGCGCCGGAGTTGAAGGCACGTTCGCCAGATCGAGGTCCGCAACGCGTCCAGGCGGTGCTGGGCGGCGATCAACGGGGCGCGCGGTAGAGGCGAACCGGGCTGCACGAGCACCAGATCGTTGAAGCTGCCCATCCCGCCGAACGCACCGAGAAGGCGTTCGACACCGTAGAAGTCGCCGTTCGTGATCTCGGCTCGGGCCTGGACGAGGTGTCCGCGCCACATCGTCTCGCCAACGCCGTCCAGGACCGACACCGCCTCGTCCCGGGTGGCTAGAAGTTCGTCGATCGGTACGCCCGGGTTGCCGACAGTGGAGATTGTCACACTCGACCCGCGGCCGACCCCTCGACGCGGGCCCGATGGTCAACAGGACGGCGATTCGAGTGATGTCAGAAGATGAGCACCTTGTCGGCTGCCAGGGTGAGGTCGGTGAGCTCGTCCATCGTGGAGCGGCGGGCGCCGTCGACCAGCATGCCGGGGACGATCCCGCGGGCGTCCATGCAGGTTCCGCAGCACAGGATCTCGGCGCCGCTGGCGACGATGGGGGCGAGCAT
>JAKOPT010000071.1 GCA_029778715.1 Actinomycetes bacterium
ACGGCCGCGTCGCCAAGGCGAGAGCCTTCGCCGAGGCCATCGACGGAACCGACCTGCCCGACGGGCGCCGGGTCCGCGCGATCGCCGTCGCCGGCGCCGACCCGGCCCTGCACCGCTCCCGCGCCCTGGCGGCCCTCGAGCACCCCGACCCGTCCACCCTCGTCGTGGTCTCCAGCGCCCGCTGCCTCGCCGAAGGAGTCGACGTCCCCGCCGTCGACGGCATCCTGTTTGCCGACCCCAAGGCCAGCGACGTCGGGATCATCCAGTCCGTCGGCCGAGCTCTTCGCCTGGCGCCAGGCAAGAAGACCGGCAAGGTCCTGATCCCGGTCTGCTACTCCGCGGACCTGGACGAGGACACCACCTTGTCCACCAGCTCGTTCTCGGCCGTCTGGCGGATCCTGCGTGGCCTGCGCACCCTCGACGCCCGCCTGTCCGCTGAGCTCGACAGCTACACCCGCCCCCAGTCCCGCCGCGGCCGCGAGGACGGCTCCCGCAACACCAGCCTGGTCACCTTCGACCTGCCCTCGGCCACCGACCTGTCCGCCCTGATCGCCCGCTTGGTCCAGAACACCTCCAACGCCTGGGACGAGCGCTTCGCCGAGCTCGAGGCCTTCGCGATCGAGCACGGCACCGCCAACCCGCCGGCCAAGAACAAGCGCCTGACCACCTGGTGCGAGTACCAGCGCAAGGCCTATCGCCGAGGGATGCTGCTGCCCGATCGGGCAGCCGCACTGCGCTCCCTGCCCGGCTGGACCTGGGACGCGGAGATGCGCACCTGGGTCGAGCAGTGGGGAGTGGTCTACTCCACCATCGCGCCCGGTGGTCGTCTCGACGTCGAGAACCCCGAGACGATGACCCGCCCGCTGCAGACCGTCTCCGGACGCAACAGAGCCACCACCATCGGCCGCTGGTGCGCCCACCAGCGCGTCCTGGCACGCCGGGGCGACCTGGACACCGCCCGCCGCAACTACCTCAAGGAACTGCCCGGCTGGACCTACCACGCACTCTCCGACGTCGACGCCGCC
>JAKOPT010000072.1 GCA_029778715.1 Actinomycetes bacterium
ACCGCGGTGTCGCCTCCCTGAGCGCCCGTCCCCGGCGCGATCCCCCACGCCCGCACCCCCTCGGGCTTGGGCCGCATCGAGAGGTCTGCCGCCGCAGCCTCCTTCACCGTCGCCGAACTGAGCACCACCGCGTCCGACAACCCGCTGCGGTATGCCGTCGCCTCGTCCAACGCGTCAGCCGCATCCAACGCCGCTGCGTCGGCCGCATCGACCAACCGCACCCGAGCCAGTTGCGCCGCAGTCACATCCACTCCCCCGACGATCAGCAGCATCGCGAGCATGACCATGCCGAGGATGAGTACCGACACCTGCCCAGACTCGGCCCGGCGCCGCCGCACCGCAGCCCGGCGCCGCCGCACCGCAGCCCGGCGCCGCCGCACCGCAGCCCGGAACCGCCTCAACCCGCTCACGACCCACCGAACCGACCCACAGTGGCCACATGAGTGGCCGACACCGGAATCACGGCGGGGATGGCATCGCCGAGGAAGGCCGGAAGGTAGGGCAGGCGCACCCGGATCGACGTCGTCACGCTGACCCGCGCGTCCGGGCGCAGACACGGCGAGCCGTCGCACGTGATCGCTACCGAGGTCTCCTCCGGCACGAACCCGAAATCCGCGAAGGCGACCTGGGCCGCGGCCTTGGCGCGCGGCATACCTTGGCTCTCGGCCGGGGCCGTCGTGAAGGCGCGACCCGCCTCGCGAGCCGCCGTTGTCGCTGAGTATGCCGCCGCCTGCAGCACCGCCAGGCTCATGACGAGGTAGATCAGCGGCACCAGCAACAGCACCCCGAGGAAGACGAACTCGACGATTGCTCGCCCCTGGTCGGGGCGGCCGACCCGCAGCCGCACCCACCGAACGAGCCCCGTGAGCCTGGTCATGGCTCGATCACCTGGCGCTCGTCGAACGCCCGCCCGACCACCGTCATCGACCCGCCCGGCCCGATCAGGCCGATCACGGGCAGGGGGGCAACGACGGTGACCTCGACGACTCGGACTCCCGCGTCGGTCACCGTCCGCCGCGTCGAGATGTCCTGGGCGTATGCCGCCGACAGGGTGTCGGTCACGAGCGCGCCAGTTCGCTCACTGGCGTCCGACGTGGGCACGTCGGCCCGAGCGCCGAGCCGGGCTCCTTCGGCGGCGCA
>JAKOPT010000073.1 GCA_029778715.1 Actinomycetes bacterium
CGCGACAGCGGCAGGTACACCTCCTCGACCTCGCGCAGGTTGACCCGGTCCCCGAGCCCACGCAGCCGCACCAGGTCGTCGTGGGTCAGGCTCATCGGGTGGTTTTCCCGCAGCCGCGCCCACTGCGTCCGGCCGAACTCGGCATACGGGCTGGGCAGGCCGACGGCGGGGCGAGTCAGCGACACGGCCGCCATTGTTGCGTATGCCGCCCGCTCGCCGCGCATTCGGAGGTCCGGTTTGGGTCGTGGTGCGGTCGGGAGGCTCTTGTGGTGGATCGTCCGGGTCGGGACCCGGACGATCCACCACCAGAGCCTCCCGACCGCACCACGACCCAAACCGGACCGCCGAATGCGCGGCGAGCGGGCGGCATACGCAACAATGGCGGCCGTGTCGCTGACTCGCCCCGCCGTCGGCCTGCCCAGCCCGTATGCCGAGTTCGGCCGGACGCAATGGGCGCGGCTGCGGGAAAACCACCCGATGAGCCTGACCCACGACGACCTGGTGCGACTGCGCGGGTTGGGCGACCGGGTCAACCTGCGCGAGGTCGAGGAGGTGTACCTGCCGCTGTCGCGCCTGCTCCACTTCTACGTCGAGGCCACTCACGGGCTGCGCCTGGCGACCGCGGAGTTCCTCGGCGAGCGGCCCACGCGCGTGCCCTTCATCGTCGGCGTCGCCGGGTCGGTGGCCGTCGGCAAGTCGACGACCGCGCGCATCCTCAAGGAACTCATGTCCCGGTGGCCGCACACGCCCCGGGTCGAACTGGTCACGACCGACGGCTTCCTCTACCCCAACGCCGAGTTGGAACGTCGAGGGTTACTGCAGCGCAAGGGCTTTCCGGAGTCTTATGACCGGCGGGCGCTGTTGCGGTTCGTTGCCGACGTCAAGTCCGGGCTGCCGATCGTGCCCGCGCGCCAGTACGACCACCTCACCTATGACGTGCTCCCGGGGACCTTGCCCATCTCACGGCCCGACGTCCTCATCGTCGAGGGCCTCAACGTCTTGCAGCCCCCCACCGTGCGCGCCGACGGGTCCAACACCGGCGCGATCAGCGACTGGTTCGACTTCTCGGTCTATGTGGACGCCGAGGTGTCGGACGTGCGCGACTGGTACATCCGGCGGTTCCTGCGGTTGCGCGAGACCGCGTTCGCCGATCCCGACTCGTATTTCCACCGGTATGCCGTGCTCACCGATGAGCAGGCCCGCGCCACCGCCGCTCGGATCTGGGGGGCGATCAACGAACCCAACCTGATCGAGAACGTGCTGCCGACGCGGGACCGGGCCACGCTCGTGCTGACGAAGGGCGCGGACCACGCGGTGACCCGAATCCGGTTGCGCCGGGTCTGAGTCGGCCGTGCGTGGGGCGGGGCCGCGGGATGGGGTTTGAGGTGCTGTGTGCCGCAGGGTGACGTATGCCGCACCCGGGGCACGCACCCCCGCTGGGGACCGAGGTGCTGTGTGCCGAACGAGGCGTATGCCGCACCCGGGGCACGCGCCACCGGTCGAATGTGCGCCTCAGGGAGAGTCGTCATCCGAACTTCCAGCGGGAAGGAGACACTTCGCCCCCCGACTGTTGGGGTGCGAAGTGGACGTTGGGCTGTTCAGGCGGGAAAGGTGTGACGGCGGGGGTCAGTCGCGCGTCAGTACCAGTGCGGGAACCGCGAGTTCCACGCCGACCAGGCGCCGCACGGGGTGCCGTAGACACTCTTGATGTACCCCAAGCCCCACGTGATCTGGGTCACGGGGTTGGTCGCCCAATCATCGGCGACACTCGACATCTTGTTGCCCGGCAACGACTGGAACAAACCGTAGGCCCCCGACGAGGGGTTCTCCGCGAGGTAGTTCCACGTGGATTCACCATTGACGAGGCTATTCAGGCACGACCACTGATCGTCGCTGAAACCGGCATCGCTCATGAGCAGGCGAGCGGCCTCCTGCGGGTTCTCGCGCGCGTGCTCAATGGTGCTCTGACGCTTGGCCTCACGCGCCACCCGGTCGGCTTCCGCTTGCCGCGCCGCGGCTTCTGCAGCGGCCCGCTGGCGCGCCTCCTCTTCGGCTTGGGCGGCGACGAGCGACTTGCGGCTGTTGACGTTGGACCGGTCGGCGGCCTGTTGGGCACGGTCGGCCAGCGCCACCGCGACGGTCGTGTCGGTCTCGTGTTGAGCACTTGCGCTGATCGTGAACGCCGCTCCCGACGTGCCCCGCTGTTCCTGAGCGCTGACGGCAGCGGCCCCAGTCGCCACGGTCACCAAGGCCAGCGACACGGAGACGGCCGGGCGTCCCAGCGCGGACACAATCCCGCGGCGGCGAGGGGTCGGCGCGGCGTGTCGGCCAGCATGACGGCCGCGGTACGAACTCACGGTCACGTCGTCGTCCTTTCGGGTCCAGCCGAGAACGGCCAGCGTTACCAATTCGAGATATTGACTCCACGGTAGCGTGCCGAAGCCGCTACTGCCAAAACGGGGTTGCTCCGACCGCACCTGAAGTTGCGCGGTGCGCACCAAATACGCTGCGCGGCGCGCAGCAGGTCCTCACCGCACCCACCCAGAGTCGCCAGGCCGATCGGCCCCCCGGACAGGGCCAAACCCTACGGTTCGAGGCCCTCGAGGAGTTCGGTGACCAGCGCCGCAATCGGGCTGCGCTCCGAGCGCGTCAGCGTGATGTGCGCGAACAGCGGGTGGCCCTTGAGGGCCTCGACGACAGCGACGACCCCGTCAAAACGGCCAACGCGCAGGTTGTCCCGCTGGGCCACGTCGTGGGTGAGAACGACCCGTGAATTCTGGCCGATACGGGAGAGGACGGTGAGCAGCACGTTGCGTTCGAGGCTTTGCGCCTCGTCGACGATGACGAACGCGTCGTGGAGCGAGCGACCCCGGATGTGGGTGAGGGGCAGCACCTCGAGCATGCCGCGGTCGAGAACTTCTTCGACGACCTCGCGTGACACCAACGCCGACAGGGTGTCGAAAACCGCTTGGCCCCAGGGGTTCATCTTCTCGGCCTCAGTGCCCGGGAGGTAGCCGAGCTCCTGGCCGCCCACGGCATACAACGGCCGAAACACGACAACCTTGCGGTGCTGGCGGCGCTCCATGACCGCCTCCAGACCGGCGCACAGGGCGAGGGCCGATTTGCCGGTGCCGGCGCGCCCACCGAGGGAGACGATGCCGACATCGGGGTCGAGGAGCAGATCGAGGGCGATCCGTTGTTCGGCGCTGCGGCCGTGCAGGCCGAAGGCGTCCCGGTCGCCGCGGACGAGTCGGATCTGCTTGTCGGGACCCACGCGGCCCAGACCCGAACCGCGCGGGGAGTGCAGGGTCAGCCCGGTGTGGCAGGGCAGTTCGGCGGCCTCGAGGTGTTCGAGACGGCCCTCGTCGTAGAGCAGGTCGAGTTCGTCGACAGTGAGGTCGAGTTCGCGCATGCCGGTCCAGCCGGCTTCGACGGCGAGTTCGGCGCGATACTCCTGGGCCGCCAGGCCGCACGCCGAGGCCTTGACCCGCAACGGCACGTCCTTGCTCACCAGGACGACCTCACGCCCTTCGTCAGCCAGGTTGCGGGCCACAGCGAGAATGCGGGTGTCGTTGTCTCCCAAGCGGAAACCAGCCGGAAGCGAGGAGACGTCGGTGTGGTTGAGCTCGACACGCAGGCTACCGCCGGCATCCCCGACGGGGACCGGGGCATCAAGGCGACCGTGCTCGATGCGCAGGTCATCAAGCAGACGCAGCGCGGCCCGGGCGAAGTAGCCGAGTTCGGGGTGGTGCCGCTTGGCCTCCAGTTCGGTGACGACGACGACGGGCAGGACGACCTCGTGCTCGTCGAACCGGAGCATCGCCTTGGGGTCCGACAACAGGACCGAGGTGTCGAGGACGTAGGTCAGGGGCGTCGCAGGCACGTCGGGGCTCCTTGGCGCGCATCGATCGCGCGCGGGCTCGAAGGTGGCCGGGTCGCGCCGCGACGGTCGAGTCGAGGCCGGTCCGGCCCCTCTCGACGAGCAGATCGCTCCATCACGTCGGGCCTCCCGAGCGCCCCTCGGGTGAGGTGCGCTAGTTGCGACGCTAGGCGGGCTGACTCCCGGCGCCGCCCCACGCCGGCGGCGTGTCGGCGAAGTTCCGGTGAACTTCGCCGCACCCCTGTGCCCCCTGTGACTGGTGGGCTTGGCGGGGCTTTCGTGACTCGCGGACACTCCTTTGCTCGCCTCTCCTTTCCCGTATGCCGCCCCCTCCCCCGTCGTCTGCCGCTCGCGTCGCTCGCACGTATGCCGGGCTCTCTCTCGGCGTATGCCGCCGCCTCCCCGTCGACGTGTGATGCCGCCTCCCCGACGCCCTCCCCTGCACGGAGTGTTGCGATCACCCCACCTCCCGCACGGGAACCCGCACGGAGTGTTGCGATCACCCCACCTCTTGCACGGTAGCCCGCACGAACGGGGCGATCACCCCACCTCCCGCACGGCAACCCGCACGAAACACCCCTTGCGCCCTGCCCGAGCCCCCCGCCAGCAAGCCAGTCAGCCACCCCCGACGCCCTCCCCTGCACGGAGTGTTGCGATCACCCCACCTCTTGCACGGTAGCCCGCACGAACATGGAGATCACCCCACCTCCCGCACGGCAACCCGCAGGAGGGACTGCTGGGGCGGCGAATGACCGCTTGGCTGAAGCGTGATGGTCGTCCCCACGACCAGCGCACTTCAGCCAGTGCCGCGTTCTGCTGACACTGGTCCACCTGACCAGTGGAGCGTGCCCCTGCGAGGCGCTCAGCCCGGCGCGAAGGGCGAATGGGGGACGGAGTTCCTAGCCCGGCGTGATCCTTGTGCCTGGTGGGGTGCAAGTGGTCCCTGAGGTTAGCCGCCGAGGTTCAGCCCCGCACCTCGTGCAGGCTCCCCTGCAACAGGTGGGGTGATCACCCCACCTCCTGCACGGTAGCCCGCACGAACGTGGCAGCCACCCCACCTGTTGCACGGCGGCCCGCACGTGACGCCTCGCACATGCGCGGCCACGCACGGGTGCAGTTGCCTCAGGTGCCGAAGCGGCGGTGCCGGGCGCCGTAGCTGCGCAGCGCGCGCAGGAAGTCGACCTTGCGGAAGTCGGGCCAGTACGCCTCGCAGAAATAGAACTCGCTGTGCGCGCTCTGCCACAACAAGAACCCGCCGAGTCGCTGCTCACCGGACGTGCGGATGACGAGGTCCGGGTCGGGCTGGCCGCGGGTGTACAAGTGCTCGGCAATGTGCTCGACATCGAGGACCTCGGCCAGTTCCTCGATGGTCGTGCCGGCCGCTGCATGTTCGAGGAGCAGCGCCCGCACCGCGTCGGCGATCTCGCGCCGCCCCCCATAGCCCACGGCCACGTTGACGAGCATCCCCTCGACCGCGGCCGTGCGCGCCTCAGCGGTGCGAAGCACCGCCGAGGTCGAGGCGGGCAGGACATCCAGGGCCCCCACCGGATGGATGCGCCACCGCCCGGTGGCCGCCAGATCGGTCACCGCCTCCTCGATGATCCCGAGCAACGGCCGCAGCTCGGCCTCGGGCCGGGAGAGATTGTCCGTGGACAACAGCCACAGCGTGACGACCTCGACCCCGACCTCCTCACACCAGGTGAGCAGGTTGGCGATGTTGTCGGCCCCCGCCTGGTGTCCCTCGGCCGTGGACGTGCCGCGTTCCCTGGCCCAGCGCCGGTTGCCGTCGAGCATGACTCCGACGTGCCGGGGAATGTCCCGGGGGGTGAGTTGGCGAGCCAGGCGGGCGGCATACGCGGCATACAACACGTCGGTGACAGCCATGCACCGCCCCTTCCGGCGTCAAACACGACAAGGAAAACCGCCCGGCGGACGGCCCGACCCACGCTACTCCCGCCGGTGCGCGGCCTGCCGGGGAAGGTCGGCGAGCCGACGTTCCTTCACGTTTCTCACAGGACCCGGGCACGTCACGTTCAGCACAACCTACGGCACCGTAAGTTAGCCTGGAACGGTGACGACTGAGCAGCCCACCGGCCCGCTGGAGGTCCTCGAACAGCGCGTCGACGCCGTCATGGCCTCCGTCAAACCGCGGCTGCGCGGCTGGTTGCACCTGGCCATGGCCCCGCTTGCCCTGCTCGCCGGGCTCGTCCTCGTCGTCGTGTCCGACCACCTGGCCGCCCGGATCAGCGCGGCCGTCTTCACCCTGTGCGCCGTCCTGCTTTTCGGGGTGTCCGCGGTCTACCACCGGGGCACGTGGGGGCCACGCATGGCCGGGTTCCTCCGGCGCTTCGACCACTCGAACATCTTCCTCATCATCGCCGGCACCTACACCCCGTTCGCGCTGCTCCTCCCCGCCGACCAGGGCCGCACCATGCTCCTCATCGTGTGGATCGGGGCCATCGCGGGTGTCCTGTTCCGGGTCTTCTGGGTCGGGGCGCCGCGCTGGCTTTACGTCCCGGTCTACGTCGCTCTCGGCTGGGTCGCCGTCTTCTACCTCGGGCCGCTGCTGCGCGGCGGCGGGCTGCTCATGGTCGCGCTCGTCGCCCTCGGCGGGGTCCTCTACACCCTCGGCGCGCTCGTCTACGGCATCAAACGCCCCGACCCGTCACCACGCTGGTTCGGCTACCACGAGGTGTTCCACTCGCTGACAATCCTCGCGTTCGTCGCGCACTACGCCGCCGCCTCGCTCGCCTTGGCCTCGCTCGCCTGAGGTTCCGGAGGGCGTCGCCGCGCCGTTTCGGCTGCCGGTATGCCGCGGGCCCGGTCCGTCAACAATCCACCTATTGGTCAGTTGTGTCGCCGCGCCGGTTCGGCTGCCGGTATGCCGCGGGCCCCGGTCAGGCGCCCGGGCGCGGCTCGGCCTCAGGCTCCTCCGGTGCCGGCTCGGTCGCGGCCGGGGAGTCGTCCTCCGCACCCGCCGCGGACGGCATACCCGAAGCCGCCGCCGCGGGCTCGGATGTCTCCTGCGCCTGGGCCACGGCCCGGTCCTCGTCGCGGTCGGCGTAGGACATCCGGCGCAAGCGGGCGTTCATGTTCTTCATCAGCAGCCACAAGACGATGGCGAGGACGAGGAAGGCGACGAACGCCCCGGTGCCGGGGCCGAAATCGGACGTGTTTTTCACGACGTGCGCTCCTTGACGGTGTCACGGACGAGGGTCAACGGGCCGGAGGTGGCGAGGGCATCGGCAGCGGCGACCTCGCGCGGGATGCCGGCGAACAGGTCGGTCTCCGGGAGCGCCACCGGCACGTAGGAGCGGGCCAACTCGAACTCCTCGGTGGGCCATCGCTCCTGCTGGACCGCGAGCGGCACCCGGAAGAACGGACCATCCGGGTCGATCTGGGTCGCGTGGGCGCGCAACGCGTCGTCGCGCAGCCCGTAGAACTCGCTGCACTCGATCCAGGTCGTCACCTCCCGGTCCTCGCGGTCCCAGTGCTTCAGCCACGCGGCATACGGGCTGTCCATCCCCAACTCGACGAGGGCTTCATGGAAGGCGACGACCCGCTGCCGATGGAAGGTTTGGTTGTAGTAGAGCTTGAGCGGCTGCCACGGGTCGCCGGCGTCGGGGTATGCCGCCGGGTCGCCGGCCGCTTCGAAGGCCGCCCTGGTGACGTTGTGGCACATGATGTGGTCGGGGTGCGGGTAGCCGCCGTCCTCGTCGTACGTCGTCACGACGTGCGGGCGGAACCGGCGGATCTCGCGGACCAGCGCCTCGGTCGTCACGGTGAGCGGTTCGAGGGCGAAGCAGCCCTCGGGCAGCGGCGGCAGGGGGTCGCCCTCGGGCAGGCCGGAGTCGACGAACCCGAGCCAGTGGTGCTTGACCTCGAGGATCTCGGCGGCGGCCGCCATCTCGTCGCGGCGCACCTGGGCGAGGTCGCGCAGGATGTGCGGGTCGTCGGCGAGGCGGGGGTTGAGGACGTCGCCACGCTCCCCGCCCGTACACGACACGACAAGCACCTCGTGGCCCGCGCGAACGTACTTGACCATGGTGGCCGCGCCCTTGCTCGACTCGTCATCGGGGTGCGCGTGAACGCACATGAGCCTGAGCCCTTCGGTCACGAGCGACCCTCCTGACTCGCGCCGAAGGCGCGGCGATGACAATGTGGACAACCCGTTCATCCTCTCACCCCGGCGCGAATGCGCCACGAAGGTCCTCATGGCACTGCCCAAGCCCGCCCCTGGCACTACGAAATGGTGGATCATCGGCATCCTCGGCTGCGCCGTGATGGCAGCGCTGGTCATCTGGTACGGCGCGCGGGCCAACGTCGGGGCGGTCACCCCGGCCGTTACCGCCTACCAGGTCACCTCGGACTCCTCGATCACCGTCGAATACCGCGTCGTGCGCCCCGCCGACCGGGCCGTGACGTGTGCGGTCACCGCCCTCGACAAAGGTAAGAGCCCGGTGGGCACGGTGACCGATCACATTCCAGCCGGTGAATCGGTCGTGCAGCGCAGCGTCGACATTCGCACCACCCAGCGCGCCGTCACCGGCGTGGTCTCCTCGTGCGTACGTGACTGACGAGCGCGGTCCCGCCTCCCGCCCGCCCGCCTTGCTAAACCCCCGCACCTCGCCAACCCTTGGTAAACTGAAGGCTTACACACTTGATCTCTCGGGTCTGGGCGTCTGCGGTACCGATCACCGGTCGCGCCCGGGCCCTTTGACGTGAGGAGCACTCGTGAGCGACACCGCCCCGGCGACCTACCTGACCCAAGAGGCCTACGACCGCCTCAAGGCCGAGTTGGCCCACCTCAGCGGACCGGCCCGCTCCGAGATCGCCAAGAAGATCGACGCCGCCCGCCAGGAGGGTGACCTGCGCGAAAACGGTGGCTACCACGCCGCCCGCGAGGAGCAGGGCAAGATGGAGGCCCGCATCCGCCAGCTCACGCACCTCCTCGACACCGCGATCATCGGCGAAACCCCGCCCGATGACGGCATCGTCGAACCGGGCATGGTCGTCACCGTCGAGATGTTCGGCGAGGAGGAGACCTTCCTGCTCGGTTCCCGCGAGATCACCGACGACTCGATGCACGTGTTCAGCGAGAAGTCCCCGATCGGGGCGGCGGTCAACGGGCACGAGGTCGGCGAAACCGTCACCTACACGACCCCCAACGGCAAGTCCGTCGAGGTCAAGATCCTCCACACCCGCCCCTACAACGGCTGAACCGCTTCCCCACCGGCCCCCCTTTTCCCGCCTGAACCGCAAAAGGTCCACTTCGCACCCCGACTGTCGGGGGGTGAAGTGACCCTTTCCGACCCGAACCTCGACTAGGAGGCGAATCACACGGAAGGTCGGCGAAGGGGGCGCGCCACAACGAAACTCCGTCCAGCGGGTAACTATCCGGTCGAAAGTACGCGACTCGCCGTGTGAGCCCTGCTCACACGGCGAGTCGCGTACTTTCGACTTGCGCGTGCCGCTGGCCAGGGCCGCGGCAGACCGGCTAACGCTGCGGCATACCGGCTAACGCTGCGGCGAGGCAGCGTCCGGCTTGACGAACGGAAACGCCAAAGTGGCCCGGATGTTGGCACCGGTGAGCATCATGATGAGCCGGTCCACGCCGATACCGAGGCCACCCGTCGGCGGCATCGCGTACTCCAAGGCCGTGAGGAAGGCCTCGTCGACCTCCATCGCCTCGAGGTCACCGGCGGCGGCCTTGAGGGATTGCTCGGTGAGGCGTTGCCGCTGGTCAACCGGGTCAATGAGCTCGCTGTACGCCGTGCCGATCTCGGCCCCGAAGGCCACGAGGTCCCAGCGTTCGGACAGGGCGGGATCGGAGCGGTGCCGCCGGGTCAACGGTGAGGTCTCCAGCGGGAAGTCGGTGTAGAACGTCGGGAACGTCGTCTGCTTCTCGACCAGTTCGTCGTACAGCTCGAGGACGATCTCACCGGCCGTCATCGTCGCCGGCGCATGCACCCCATGGGCCGCGGCCACGGCGCACACGTCCTCCCGCGAACTCGCTGTCGTCAACTCCACCCCGGTGGCCCGCGAGACGGCCTCGTGAATGGACACCACCGGCCAGTCACCGTCGATGCGCACCTTCGTCAGCGAGCCGTCGGGGAGAGGTTGGAGGACGACGGGCTCGCCATGGACCGCGGTGGCCACGTCGAGGATGAGTTCACGGGTGAGGACCCGCATCGAGACGTAGTCCTCGTGGGCGGCATACGCCTCAACCGAGGTGAACTCGGGATTGTGGGTGGCGTCGGCGCCCTCGTTGCGGAAGTTGCGGTTGAGTTCGAAGATCCGGCTCATGCCGCCGACACAGAGGTGTTTGAGGAAGAGTTCGGGGGCGATCCGCAGGTAGAGGTCGGCGTTGTAGGCGTTGATGTGGGTGCGGAACGGGCGGGCCGTCGCGCCGCCGTGGATCGCCTGCAGCATGGGCGTCTCGACCTCGGCGAACCCCCTCGCGACGAACGCCGCCCGCAGCGCCGCAACCGCCCGCGAGCGCGCCTGCATCATCGCCATCGACTCCGGGTTGACGATGAGGTCGAGGTAGCGCTGACGCACCCGCGCCTCGGGGTCGGTGAACCCGGCCCGCGCATCGGGCAACGGCCGCAAGCACTTGCTCGCCATCGCCCAATCGGTGACGAGCAGCGACGGCTGGCCGGTGCGGCTGCGCCCGGGGTGACCGGTCACCGACACCAGGTCGCCGAGGTCGACCGTATGCCGCCACAGCCAGGCTTGGTCGCGCGGCGTGTGCTCGCCGGCAAGCAGCACCTGCAGGTGCACCCCGCCCTCATCAAGGACCCCGAAGGTCACGCCCCCGAAGTCCCGCACCGCCCGCACCCGGCCGACGATCGACAGCGGCTCCGACGCCCCCGTCACGGTCTCGGTGTCGCTCGCGTGCGCTGCCGCGAGCGCCGCGGACACCGTCGTCGTCCGGGCCACCGCCACCGGATAGGGCTCCATCCCGTGGGCGCGGAGCAGGTCGAGTTTGGTATGCCGCACCCGCTGTTGCTGGGCCAGTCGCCGCACCGGGGCGGCGGGGGTGAACAGGGCCGCGTCCTGGGCGATGACGAGGTCGGGGAAGGCGTGCAGTTGCCCGTCGGGGCCGGCCATCTCCTCATCACCGGTGCGCTCGATCCGCGGCGCCCGGGACGGCAGGAAACCCTCGGCGACCCCGGCGCCAGCGCCACCTGGGGCAGTGCGGCCGCCGTTTCGTAGCAGAGGAACCGGGGCAGCCAGTCGGGCTGATACTTGGCGTTGGCCCGATAGAGCGAGTCGAGTTGCCAGAACCGGTCGGCCACCATGAGGAACTTGTCCGCGATCCTGACCAGCGGCCCGGCGCCGACCTGTTCGGCACCGGAGAAGACGCCCCGGAACATCGCGAAGTTGAGCGAGACACGGCGAACCCCCAAACTCGGAGCCGCATCGACGAGGGCAGCGACGATCGCCTCGTTGACCCCGTTGACCGCGTCGGGGGCCCGCCGCATGAGGTCGAGGGACAGGCCCCGCGAGCCCCAGGGGACGAAGGACTGGAGGGCTTTGATCGTGCCCGTGGCGTCGCGGGCGAGCACGACGACGCACCGCCCGTCGCTGCGGTCCCCAAACCGGTTGAGCGCCATGGAGAACCCACGGTCGGGTTCGTCGCCGCGCCAGAGGTCGGCGAGGTGACCGATCTCGGCGAGTTCCTCGGCCGTCAACTCGGCGTGCCGATGGGCACTCAGGGTGTAGCCGGCGGCATACACCCGCCCGACCGACCGCTTGACCGGGCGCATGGCCCGCCCTTCGAGACCGAAGTTGTCGACCATGAGGATTGCTTCGTCGCCGAGGGGGCGCGCCTTGAGCCGGGCCCGCAGGAAGACCCGTGCTCCCGATTCGGAGGCGCCGAGTACGGCCGGGTGCCAGGCGTGGGCCCGGGCGTGGGCAAGCCAGGCCGCGACCGCTCCCGACCAGGAGGCCGGGGCCCCGACCGGGTCACCGGAAGCCAGCGCGACCGAACCGACGACGCGATAGGTGACCGCGGCCTGGCCGTCGGGGGAGAAGACGACCGACTTGTCGCGCCGGGTGGCGAAGTAGGACAGCGAGTCGTGATCCCCGTGGGCGGCGAGCAAGGCCCGGATGTGCAGTTCGTCCTGGGCCGACAGGAAGCCGGTGAGTCGTCCCGAGCGCAGGTAGATGGCGACGGCGGCCAGCAGGGCTCCCGCCCCGAGCAAACCACCGAGGACACCGAGCCAGGCCGGCCCGGCGTGGTCGGCGTTCGTGCCGGCGAGGGACAGGTCGAAGCCGGTCGTGACCCGCACCGCCCACCGGAAGCGTTCCCCGGCACCGACGAGTGAGCCGTCGTCGGGCAAGGAAATGATGAACACCACGGCGACAGCGGCGAGGACGCCCCCGGCCAGGGTCGCCAGGGCGGCCCAGATCGACCCCTTGCGCGTGCGGGCCGGGAAGGCGTCTTTGGCCCGGACAAACAGGATGACGATGACGACGCAGGCCACCCCGGAGAGCCCGGCGATGACGAGGTCGTAGGTCGTGAACCCTTCCTCACCGACCTGCATGGACGGGTCGAGGACGTAGGCGAGCAGCACCAAGCCGAGCAGCAGGGCGGTTGCGCTCTCGATGAGGATGACGGCCCACCGCGCCACACGTAGCCGTCGCCGCATCGCTCCCGACACCAGGAGGAGCAGCAGCGCCATGAACATCGTCGCCGAGACGGGCACCCCCAGGACCCCGAACGCGTCATCGACATAGTGCGGCCAGTCGGCGTTCTGCCAGAGGATCGACAGCAGCGACCAGAATGCGCCGAGGAGGGTCACCCCCGCCGCCCAACGCGGTAGCCAACGGGAGCGCACCGAAGAATCGAGAAGAGCCTGTGAGTTCCCTGCACTCATGCCTACGACCCTAAAGGCTGTCGATGACAGCGTGCCGCCCCGGACGGGCGTGGCGCCGATAACGGCGTCGGGGGTTCAGGCAGCGGGCGTTGGCGGGGGCGGGGAGGCCGCAGCCAGGTCGTCGGCGAGGGCCCGTTGCCGCCAGTCCCGGTGCCAGAGGGCCAGGGCACCGAGGGTGAGCACCTGCAGAGCGGCGTCGAGGAGGATCGAGAACTGGGAGGTGTAGGCCCCGAACGAGTTGGCCACGACGAGCAGGACGACGTTGGCGGCCACGCCGTACCGCATCGCGGTCGCCGCCCGGACCCGCCCGGGCCGCAGCGCCCGGAACGCGACGAGGGCGAGTATGCCGCCCACGGCCGTCGCGGCGATCGAGACTCCGGTCATGGTCGCCGCGAACCCGCCGATCGTGACGTTGGCGATCACCTCGGGCGTGATGGACAGGTGGAGGAGCAGGGCTGCGGGCAGCAGGATGAGGGCGAGCAGGCCGATGACGACCTCGACGAGGAGGAGGACCCGCGTCGTGCGCCGCAGCGTGGTTGAACCCACCCGGGCACTCACCCGGTCCGCCCAGGACACCGTCCCCTTGGCGTCGATCTCGGGCGACACGGCATCGGCGATGCCGCGCAGCGCCGCTGCGAGCCGGGCCTGCTCGGGGGTGGGGTCGAGGGCGTCCACCCGGTCGAGATGCGCGAGCAGCCGCAGGTGCCGGTCGCGGCCCCGCGAGCCGTCGGCGAGGTCGGTGCTCAGTTCGAGCGCGGCATACAAATGGGAGACCGCGGTGCCGCGGTGGTAGCGCGAGAGGGCCACCGTGACCGCGGCCAATAGAACGAGGAAGAGATAGACGATGGTGGCGGCGAGCGGGAAGAAGTAGTCGTTGCGCTTGGTGATGAACTTGCCGACCTCGTCGACGAACAACCCCGCCCCGACCCCGCCGAGGAGTGCCACCGCCTTCGGCACACACGGGTCGGCCAGCGCGAGCGCCAGGAGGGCGGCGACGGTGAGCAGGAGGCCGCCCCAGAGCGCGTGGGCGATGTGGTAGACGTCTCCGCCGATCTGCGGGTAGCCGGTGAGGTCGAGATAGGCACGGGTCGCGGCGACCGTCAGGGCGCAGGCGGCCGCGAAGGTGAGCACCAAGGCCGTGGCGTGCTCGCGGGGGACCGCCCGGGGACGATGCACGCGGGTGCCACCTGCTGCGCGGGGTCCATCTGCCATCATGGCGGCACCCTACGACTGCGCTGCCACGCTGTTGGTGCCACCCCGGCGCCGGCGCCGGCGCCGCACCACCACGGGAGGACACCGTGTCACCGACGCTCGCGCCGGCCATCGAGTTCAGCGACATCGTCGATCCCACCCGGGTCCCGGTGCTGTGGATGCTCATCGCGTTCGTCGTGACGGCGCTGCTCACCCGCGGGATCACTCGGCATATCCGCGCCGGCGAGGGCAAAGCCGACCCGGTGAGCGTCGCCGACCCGCACGCCGATCCGTATGCCGCGTCCACCGGTGCCGACGCGCCCCTCCCGGATCCCGGTGCGAAGGAGGGCGGTGGGGGCCTGATCAAGAACGTCCACATCGGCGGGGTGCATGTCCACCATCAGGTGTGGGGCATCCTCCTCGCCCTCGTCATCGGGCTATTGCTCATCGCCTATCAGCCGCACGGACTGGCGCTCAACATCATGGCGGCGGTGTTCGGGGCGGGGGCCGCGCTGGCCCTCGACGAGTTCGCCATGTGGCTCCATGTCGAGGACGTGTATTGGTCGCACGAGGGGCGTAAGTCGATCAGCGCGATGATGACGGCCGCCGCCATCTGCCTCGTGCTCATCCTGGGGTCGGACCCGCTCGACATCTCCTCCGGCAATGATGCCGCGTCTGCTTGGGCGGTCGTCATCGTCGTCGCCGTCAACCTGCTCTTCGTGGTCATCACCATCCTCAAGGGCAAGCTCCCCATGGCCCTGATCGGCATCTTCATGCCGTTCATCGCCCTGATCGGCGCCTGGCGGGTGGCCAAGCCGACCTCGTGGTGGGCGCGCCGTCGCTACACCCCCGGGTCGCGCAAGGATCTGCGCAGTCGCAGGCGCTTCGACGAGGCCTACGAGCGGAAGTGGGAGCGGATCAAGGACCTCATCGGTGGCGCCCCGACCCCGGCCGAGGACTCCGCCCCCACCCCGCCGAAGCACTGACAGGAACCGAGCCGAAGCACTCACGGGACGTCACGCCGCGTTCGACCGTGTCAACAATCGACCAATAGGTGGGTTGTGTACCGTCAACAACCCACCTATTGGTCGATTGTGAACGCGAGGTGGGCGGCCAGGTCGCGGGCCGCCTGCGGGTGGTCGTCCGCCAGTAACCCCACGGCGAAGAGCAGGTATGCCGTGTCCACCCCGGTGCGCGCGGCCGCCGGCACCCGCCACCCGCCCCCATGGTCGGACGTGACGGCGGCCAAGACCGCTGCGCCCACCGCTGGCGGCGAGTGACGGAGCACGCCGCCCGAACCGAGGACCAGGGCCACCTCGGTCAGCGGACGGGGATGCTCGCTCGGGTGCGCCGGTCGGGCATGACGGCGGACCGCAATCCGGGCCGCGGCACTCGCCAATTCCTCCTCGGCCGCCCACTCGCCCGCGCTGCTCGCGAGGTGGGCGGTGTCCGCGGCGACGCGGGCGGCATACGCCACGGTGGCCGGGGCCAACGCAACCCGCTCGCGAGCGGCGGCCTCGACGATGCCCTCGGCGTTCCAGCGCATGCCCAGGTCGGCCTCGACGGTGCGGGCGTGCCACAACGCCCCGACCACCTCGCGGTGAATCGTCGCGTCCTCGCCCTGCGGAGTGAGGACCGAGTAGACGTCGGTCGTCGCGCCCCCGATGTCGATGACGAGCACGTCACCGCCCACGGCGTCGGCGAGCACCTCGACCCCGCGCAGGACAGCGTCGGGGGTTGCGGCCCGCACGAGCGAGGCGAACCGTGGCCCCGTGGACAGCCCCTTGCCGCCGATGACGTGGGTGAGGAACGCCTCCCGGATCGCCGCGCGCGCCCCGTCGGGAGCGATCTCGCCGATGCGGGGCACGACGTTGCTGGTGACGACCTGCCGGCGCCCGGTCGCCGCCAACGCCGCCGCCGCCTCGTCGGCCGCCTCGGCATTGCCGGCGACGACGATCGGCGGCCGGATTCGCGCTCGCGCGAGCGCCGCCGCGTTGTGCAGGAGCACCCGCGCGTTTCCGCCGTCGGTGCCGCCGACGAGGAGAATGAGGTCCGGGGCCACGGCGCGTAACTCCCGGACCGCGGCCGGACTCAACTCCCCCGCGCTCACGTGGACGACCCGGCCGCCGGCCGAGAGGGCCACCCGCCGCCCCGCCTCGGCCGACACTTCGATTTCCTGGCCGACGACCGCGATCCGCAAGCCCCCACCGGCGCTGCTGCACACGAGCAGGTCGTCCGCGGGCCCGTGGGCGGCGAGCGCGCGGCATACGGCGTCGACACCCTCCATGACATCGGTGGCGACCGTCGTCGGGTGGGCCGCCGTGGCGACCACGGCCCCGGTCTCGGTGTCGACGAGCACCGCCTTGCTGAAGGTCGAACCGACGTCGGCGCACAGGATCAGGGTCACGCTCGCACTGTATGCCGCGCTCGCCGCCGCCGCTCCCGCATCGCTCCCGCGGCCGCTCCCGCACAGTGCCGTATGCCGCGCGTCACGCCGCCGATGGCCGGTGCGACCCCGCAGGCCGAGCTAGCCTCGAAGGCATGAAACGCACTGTTTTCGACGAGGATCACGAGTCATTCCGCGCCACCTTGCGCGCCTTCATCGAGGCCGAGGTCGTGCCCCACTACGACGAGTGGTTCCAGGCCGGCATCGTCCCGCGCGACTTCTACTACAAGCTCGCCGAACTCGGAATTTTCGGCATCGAGGTACCCGAGGAGTACGGCGGGGCCGGGCTCGACACCTTCAAGTACGAAGCGATCATCGCCGAGGAAACGACCCGTGCGGCCGTCATGTTCGGCGGTTCCGGCGTCCACGTCATGCTCTGCCTGCCCTACCTGAAGATGCTCGCCACCCCCGAGCAGAAGGAACGCTGGCTGCCGAAGTTCGTCTCCGCCGAGGAGATGTGGGCGATCGCCATGACCGAGCCCGGCACCGGCTCCGACCTGGCCGGCATGAAGACGACGGCCAAGCTCTCCGAGGACGGCACCCACTACATCCTCAACGGCGCCAAGACGTTCATCACCGGCGGCGTCCACGCCGACCGCGTCATCGTCTGCGCGCGCACCGCGGCCCCGTCGGCGGAGAACCGGCGGCTGGGCATCTCGCTGCTCGTCGTCGACACCAAGGCGGAGGGGTATGCCGTGGGCCGCAAGCTCGACAAACTCGGGCTGCGCACCTCCGACACCGCCGAGTTGTCCTTCACCGACGTGCGGGTGCCCGTCGAGGACCTCCTCGGCGAGGAGGGTAAGGGCTTCTACTACCTCGGCCACAACCTGCCCCAGGAGCGGTTGGGCATCGCCGTCGGGGCGTATGCGCAGGCGGCCGCGGCGATCCGGTTCGCCAAGGACTACGTCCAGGCGCGGGTCGTCTTCGGGCAGCCGGTGGCGGCGTTCCAGAACACCAAGTTCGAGTTGGCTGCCTGCCAGGCCAAGGTCGATGCCGCCCAGGCGGTCGTGGACCGGGGCATCGAGGCGTTGGACGCCGGCGACCTGACGCCCGCCGAGGCCGCGTCGGCCAAGTTGTTCTGCACCGAGGTGGCCGCCGAGGTCATCGACCGGTGCCTCCAGCTGCACGGCGGCTACGGCTTCATGAACGAGTACCCCATCGCGCGTCTCTACGCCGACAACCGGGTCAACCGCATCTACGGCGGCACCTCCGAGGTCATGAAGACCATCATCAGCAAGGACATGGGGCTCTGACCCTCGTGGGGCTCAGCCGCCTTGGTTGAGCCCGGTATGCCGCGTTCGGCCCGACCCTGCGGCCTCTCGGCCCGGCCCCGCTGCCCTCACACGGTGGCGACGGCCGGGCCGAGCGCATTGACGACGGCCTGCGCGAGGAGAGCGTGCCCGGCGGCGTTGGGGTGGTCGCCGTCGCTCACGAGGTCCGGGGTGGCGTCCCGGCTCCCGTCGGACCCGAGGAACGGAGTCGCGGCATCGGCATACCAAATGTCGTTCTGGGCGGCGATTTCCTGGGTGGCGGAGTTGAGCCATTGGGTGAGTTCGGCGCTCACCTTCACGTAGGTGGGGCCCTGGGCGCGGCCGACGTCGCCGTCGCGGAAGACGTTCCAGTAGCCGAGGACGATGACCTGGGCGCCGGGCCCGGTCTGGAGCGCCTTGACCTCGGTGACGATGCGGGTGAGGTTGGCGGTCATCGAGGCGCGCTCGTCGGCGAAGCAGTCCGAGGTGGCCGCCGGGGTGCAGGAGGGGTCGTAGGCGAGGGATTCGTCGAAGTCGTTGGCGCCGATGTTGATGATGACGAGGTCGGAGGCCTTGATGTCCGCTTGGACCCCCTCGTCGGCGAGTTGGTCGAGCACGTCGCCGGTGGTGGCGCCCGCGAACGCCTCGTTGTGGACGACCGCCTGCCGCTGCTGGGTGGCGGCGATCTGCTCGGCCGCGGTCGTGACGAAACTCGTGCAGCCGCACGCGTAGCCGGATTCGACGGAGTCGCCGAGCCCGACGACGGTGAGCGGCCCGTCGGGGAGGGTCGGAGTGGGGGCGGGAGTCGGGGTCGGCGTGGGCGTGGCGGTGGCGGTGGGGGTTGCGCTCGCGTGGACCACGGGTGCGGTATGCCGCGTGAGGGCTTCGGCTTGCGCCAAGGCGGACGTGGCCCCCGCGGCGAGGAAGCCACCGGCGAGCAGGCTGAGCCCGAGGATCCACCGCAGCACCAGGGGCACTCTCTTCCGCATGGCCTCACCCTGGCGGTCAGGGGTACCGATTTCCTAGCGGGAACCTGTCGATCACCTGTGAAAGCACCAGAACCGGGCCCCACCTGCGCCGACGGGCGACGCGGTGCCGGCCCGGCGCCCGATGTCGCTACGGCCCCACGACGAGGTAGTCGGCACCGAGGAGGTCATAGGTGCGCATCGCCCGACGATCCCTGGTGAGCAGCACTCGCTGGTTGACGCGGGCCGCCTCGGCAACGAGCGCGTCGTAGACCATCCCTCCGGTGATCCCGAGGACCCCGAGCCGGCCGCGCAGCGCGTTGGACTCGGCCTCCCCAAGGAATGCGACCGTCGGGAAGACACGGTCGATGAGTGCCGCAGCGACGGGCGCAGCCACGGCCAGTTGGCCGGGCATCCGGGTGAGCACGGCATACACCTCGTATGCCGCGTGACCCGCCACCGCGGGTCGATGCTGGCGCACCACCGCGAGACAACTGAGGTGAGCGGCGTGTCCGGCATCGAGCGCGGGGATCGCGACGCTGGTGTCCACGGCATACGCCAGGGCAGGGTCAGCGCTGGCCGTCATCACGCCACCGTTGGACGTCGAGATCGGTCGTCGAGAGCCCCGGGACGGCCTCGATGACCGGCCACCCGTCGACTTCGACCACGCGTCGCACTGGGGGCTGCGCCGGAGACAAGCGCAACTCGGCGCCCTCGACGCTCGCCTCAAGTTCGGTGTTGGGCGTCAGGCCAAGCCGATCCCGCAATTCCTTGGGGATAACCACTCGCCCCGCCTTGTCAATGGTTACCAGCATGGCACCCATCTTACCAATGCACGATGCACACGGTGTCGAACACGCGACGAGCCACGCGGGCAGCACCACGGCGCGTCGGGTCGCCAGAGCGCCCTGCGGAGGCGAGATTCTCGGAAGTGGCAGCGCGCGGCATACCCCCATGTCCTCACCCGACCGGACGAGCGCGCCCGCGTTATCCACAGGCCCGTGTCCGGCCAATGAGCGTCGGGCTCAGGTGAGGCGGTCGAGGGCCTGGCGAAGGTCGGCGATGAGGTCCTCGACGTCCTCGATGCCGACCGAGAGCCGGATGAGATCCGCGGGAACCTCCAGTGCGGTGCCCGCCACGGAGGCGTGCGTCATCCGGCCCGGGTGTTCGATGAGCGACTCGACGCCGCCGAGCGACTCGCCCAGCGTCCACAGCGCGGTCTCGCCGACCACCTTGGCCGCGACGTCCTCGCCGCCGCGCACGCGGAAAGACACCATCCCGCCGAACCGACTCATCTGGCGCACCGCCACCTCATGGTTCGGGTGGTCCGGCAGCCCCGGGTAATGGACCGCGGTCACCCCCGGGTGCCCGGCCAGGAACGCGACGACCGCCTCCGCGTTGTCGCAATGGCGCTCCATGCGCACCGCGAGGGTCTTCAAGCCGCGCAGCACGAGCCAGGCGTCGAAAGGCCCGGCGACCGCACCCATCGCGTTCTGGTGGAAGGCGATCGCCTCACTCACCGATTCACCGCCGGCCGTCACCGCACCCGGCGCCACGACGACCGCGCCGCCGACGACGTCACTGTGCCCCCCGGCGTACTTCGTCGTCGAGTGGACGACGACGTCGGCCCCGAGCGCCAACGGCTGCTGCAGATAGCTCGTGGCGAACGTGTTGTCGACGACGAGCAGCGCCCCGGCCTCGCGCGCCACCCCCGCGATGGCCTCGATGTCGGCGATGCCGAGGAGCGGGTTCGTCGGGGTTTCGAGCCAGATGAGGCGGGTGTGGGGGCGTACTGCCGCCCGCACCGCGTCGACGTCGGCGATGGCGGCGATCGAGTGCTCGACGCCCCACGGCCGGACCACCCGGTTGATCAGCCGGTAGGTGCCCCCGTAGGCATCACTAGGCACGACCACGTGGTCGCCGGGTCGGAGCAGGGCCCGTAGGATCGTGTCCTCGGCGGCCAGCCCGGAGGCGAAGGCGAACCCGCGCTCGCCGCCTTCGAGGGCGGCGACGCAGGATTCGAGGGCGGTGCGGGTCGGGTTGCCCGAGCGCGAGTACTCGTAGCCGCCGCGCAGCCCGCCGATGCCGTCCTGTTTGTAGGTCGAGGTCGCGTAGATGGGCGGCACGACCGCGCCGGTCGTCGGGTCGGGTTCGCTGCCGACGTGGATGGCGCGCGAGGAGAAGCCGAGTTCGTCGTGGGTGGCCATGTGTTTCTCCTATGTCAAGCCGCTGTCGGGATGGGGGTGGTTTGACGGTTGTGATGGTCGGTGGTCAGGAGTTGGAAGACGACGCGTGCGAGGCGTCGTTTGAGGCAGCGCAGGGCCTCGGTCTTGGACTTGCCTTCGGCGAGTTTCTTCTCGTAGTACGCCCGTCCCAGGGTGTCAGGCAGGCGGGCTTGGGTGATCGCGATCCGGTGGATCGCGGCGTTGAGTTGCCGGTTGCCCGAGCGGGTCATCCGGACCCGTCCGGCGGTATTCCCGGACCAGACCGGGATCGGCGCGATCCCGGCATGGCGGGCGAACGCGGCCTCGGAGTGGAAGCGGGTAATCCCGGCCGACTCCCCGAGCAGCTTGGCCGCGGACAACTCCCCACAGCCGGGCAGGGCGAGCAGGGTCGGGACCTCGCGACGGGCCAGGGCACCGATCCGCTTGTCGAACTCC
>JAKOPT010000074.1 GCA_029778715.1 Actinomycetes bacterium
ACCGGAGGTGGTCGGGGCGTATGCGACGTTACGCCGTGACGCGCACACGATCATTGGTGGGCAAGACCCCGGTGGTGAGGGTGCGGGTGGGCGTGGGTTGGGGGCGGTGATGACGGACTTGGCGTTACGCCGGTTGTCGGTGCGGGGCGTGGGGGAGGGTCAGCCGGTGATGGTGGACCTGGTCATCACCGACCGGTCCCTGCTCGGGGTTGGTGACCCCACCCGGTCGGTCACCGAACCGGCCCATGTGCCCGGGTACGGCCCCATCCCAGTCCCCTTCGCCCACGCGTGGTTGGGCGACCCTCACACCCCCGCCAGGATCAGGCGGTTGTTTACCAGTGTGGATGGGCGGGACCTGGTCGCCATGGAATCCCGGACCCGGGGGCTCACCGGCGCCCTGGCGGACATGATCCGGTTACGGGACCAGTCGTGTGCCGCACCCTGGTGTGACGCCCCCATCCGGGATATCGACCACACCCACCCCTACCGGGACGGCGGGGCCACCAGTTACGTCAACGGCCAAGGGTTATGCCGGCGGTGCAACGACACCAAAGAACAACCCGGCTGGCACGTCACCCTCCACCAGGAACGCCCCGACACCCAGGCGGACACCACCCGGCACGCCGGCATCGACCCCGCCCAGGCCGAGCAGGCCGACAGCACCCGGCGTGTCACCTGGACCACCCCCACCGGACACACCCACACCACCAGCCCACCACCCCTACTCGGACCCGGCTGGCACCCACCCCAACCAGCCCCCGCAGACGACAAGGCTGAGGATGTACCCGGTATCCCCAGTCCCGGCTGGCACCCACCCCCGCCGCCTGATCTGGCCGACGACACCAGCCCACCACCCCTACTCGGACCCGGCTGGCACCCACCCCCTCATCTCGCCGACGACCGGCCCCCGCTATCAACCCTCATCGACATCATCTGGACCCCGAACAGCAGCCTAGAAATCCACCTCGACGCCGCCTAACCACGCCCGCCAACAGCACTCGCGGTTGGGTCACCCAGGCGCCAAACGGGCCGTCCACTGCCAGACCACGAGACCCGGCTCCCCGCTCTGCGCGCAGGAGATCGAACACGCCCCAGCACCACCATCCCCGGCCTTGAGCGCGTCCTCACGATCCCGGCCCCCACCGCGGCATACCCGGCGCTGAACAACCCGATCAAGCCAACGGACGAGATCGAGATCGCGGCGTGCCACTACCACCACAAGGGAGCCGCCTACCTGTGCCGCAGCGGCCTCCCAGCGAGGCATCAGCGGACTTCCGGTGGGAAAGGGACACTCCGCCCCCCGACAGTCGGGGTGCGAAGTGGACGCTAGGCACTTCAGGCGGGAAAAGAGTGACCGGTGGGGCGAACCAAAGCGACGTGCCAACCACGGACTACGGCCCGGTCGCCCCGCGTGGGGTGACCGGGCCGTCGCACCGGTGAGGCGGCATACGGAAAACGTATGCCGGGGACCTCAGCGGCCGGTGAGCTTCTCCCGCAGCGCCGCCAGGGCCTCGTCGGAAGCCAGGGTGCCTTCGGCAGCCGGGGCCGACGGGCGACCGGAGTCGCTGGAGTAGGAGGTCGGGATGTCCGACCCGGCCGCGGACTCGGCGTCGGCAGCCGCAGCGGCCTCGACCTGGGCCCGGTGGGCCTCCCAGCGGGCGTGCGCCTCGGCGTACTGCTTCTCCCAGGCCTCGCGCTGCTTCTCGAAGCCCTCGAGCCACATGTTCGTCTCGGGGTCGAAGCCCTCGGGGTACTTGTAGTTGCCCTGCTCGTCGTACTCCGCGGCCATGCCGTAGAGGGTCGGGTCGAACTCGACCTGG
>JAKOPT010000075.1 GCA_029778715.1 Actinomycetes bacterium
ACCGGAGGTGGTCGGGGCGTATGCGACGTTACGCCGTGACGCGCACACGATCATTGGTGGGCAAGACCCCGGTGGTGAGGGTGCGGGTGGGCGTGGGTTGGGGGCGGTGATGACGGACTTGGCGTTACGCCGGTTGTCGGTGCGGGGCGTGGGGGAGGGTCAGCCGGTGATGGTGGACCTGGTCATCACCGACCGGTCCCTCCTCGGTGTTGGTGACCCCACCCGGTCGGTCAGTGAACCAGCCCACCTGCCCGGGTACGGCCCGATCCCAGTTGAGGCTGCCTGGGCCTGGTTGGGCGACCCGGGCACCCCCGCCAGGATCAGGCGGTTGTTTATGAGTGTGGATGGGCGGGACCTGGTTGCCATGGAATCCCGGGCCCGGGGGTTTACCGGGGCCCTGGCGGAGATGATCCGGTTACGGGACCAGTCGTGTGCCGCACCCTGGTGTGACGCCCCCATCCGGGATATCGACCATACCCACCCGTACCGGGACGGTGGGGCCACCAGTTTCGTGAACGGGGAAGGGTTATGCCGGCGGTGCAACGACACCAAAGAACAACCCGGCTGGCACGTCACCCTTACCCACGGCCAGGAACACGGCGCACCCCGGAATGCCGGCATCGAGTCCGCCCAGGACGAGAAGCCCGGCACCACCCGGCGTGTCACCTGGACCACCCCCACCGGACACACCCACACCACCAGCCCACCACCCCTGCTCGGACACGGCTGGCAGGCCACCGGCAACCTCGACCAGGACGAGGAAGACCGGCCCTGGCGGGTCACCCCGACCATTCCCAGTGGGCAAGCCCACACCACAAGCCCGCCGCCCCCGCTCGGACCCGGCTGGCAGGCCACCGGCAACCTCGACCAGGACCAGGAAGACCGGCCCCGGCGGGTCACCCCGACCATCCCCGGTGGACAAGCCTATGAGACCAGCCCGCCGCCCCTCCTCGGACCCGGCTGGCACCCGCCACCCCCACCCACTGATCTCGCCGACGACACCAGCCCACCACTGCTCGTTCCCGGCTGGCACCCGCCACCCCCACCAACTGCTCTCGCCGATGTCACCAGCCCACCAATGATCGGACCCGGCTTCCACACGCCCCAGACCCCGGACCTCGTCGACATCATCTGGACCCCGAACAGCGGCCTGGAAATCCACCTCGACGCCGCCTGAATACCCCGACCCGAAAGACCCGGTCGTCCAGCCACATAGTGGCCAGCGCAGCGGACCAGACATCTCATCACTCCCCCTAGCGCACGCCCCATATCGCCGGAACTCCGCCCTCGATAGGGTGACGTCTGGCGCGCGTCTCGATGGGCGCGGCATACCGTCAACAAGGGGGTAGCCGACATGACTCCGCGGCTGGATTGCCTCATCGTCATCGTGCCGGGCATCGGGGGGAGCGTGCTCCACGACACCAACGGCAAAGTGGCCTGGGGGCCGGGGACGCGGGGCATGGGCGGTGCCGCGATCTATCGCCCGGAGAGGCTCGACCTCAGCCAAAACCTCGAGGCGACCGATTTGCTCCCCACCGATTCGGTCATGGCGTTCAAGAAGGTTCCCGGATATGACGGGCTGACCACCAGCCTCATGAGGACCCTCGGCCTGAGGAAGCAGGATGTGGTCACCGCTCGGCGGGGACAGCGGCTCGGAGCCGATGCCTCGCTGGTGTTGTTTCCATACGACTTCCGCCAGTCGTTCGAGGTGAGCGCCCAGGCTTTGCACGACGAAATCGCCTGGCGCATCCACGAATCGAACCACCCACGCCGGGTTGTCGTCGTGGGTCATTCGATGGGGGGCCTCGTCGCCATGTGGTGGTGGGCCGTCCTCGGGGGACACAGCGTATGCGAGCGGCTCCTCACCGTCGGCACCCCGCACCGGGGGGCGCCCAAGGCGATGGACTGGCTTGTCAACGACATCCGCTGGGGTCAGGGAATCGCGGCCGCGGCCACAGGCAAGGCGCTCGCCAGAGCCAGCGCGCAGTTGAGCACCTGGCCCTCGGCCTACGAGTTGGTGCCTCGCTACCGCGCCGTCCTCCTGGAGGACACGCGTGAGGAGCCGAGCAATGGCGGCACCTACTGCTACCCCCACGAGGTTCCGGGCATCGACCCGGCCTTTGCGGACAAAGCCCGCAAGGCGTTCACCCGGCACATCCAGTTGGAACAGGCCATCGCCACAGTCCTCGAGGACCCGGCGCAGCGGCATACCCTGCGCGCCTACTACGGCACCGGCCACGGGACGCCGGCCCGGGCCACGATGCGAGGCGGGAAACTCACCGTGGAATCAAAGGATGCGGCTTGGGTGGCCGGGCCGGGTTGGGAGGGCGGCGACGGCACGGTTCCAGCAATCAGCGGCGTCCCGGCCGGCTTTGACGACAAGGGTTTCCGCGACCATCGCCAGGTCCTCCGGGAGACCCACCTGCCCATGGCGTCGAGCGAGGTGGTCGTGGATGCCCTGCACTCTTACGGCCAAGGGCCGGCCTACCCTGCCGCCCGGGGCGACCAAGAAGGAACCGATGGGCCCCGGATCTGTTTTGATGCCGACGACGTCGTCCTCGCTGATGAGCCCAGCACCATTGGCGTCCGGCTCGTCGGCGCTGAGCACGAGGGGGTCAGCGCCCGGGCCACCTTGACCGCCAACGGCGAGAGGGCAGCAGTCCCGCCCCTGGCCGTCGACCACAACGACTCGGGGTGGCGTCTGGACATCCCGCCGCTGGCGGCGGGCACCTATCGCCTCCGTGTGGAGTTGAACCATGTTTCGGAGGTCGACCGCGTGATCGGTCACGACGTCGTAGGGGTGTTTCAGGGATGAATGAAGTGCCGCGGTGGTTGCGAGCGGTTGAGCCCGAGGGGCTGGCGGATTACGTGCCGCAGGGGCAGGCGGCCCGGTTGTTGCCGCCGGAGTTGGCGCGGTTGTTGCCGGGTCCGGGGCGGGGGGCGGCGGCGGTGAAGGCCCGCGAGATTTTCGAGGTGTTCGCTGCGCGCGGGATTCGTTATGTGCTTGAGTCGACGGCGAGTCAGCCTGGTGGGCAGGCGATCAGCACGATCGATCAGGTGTTGGGGCAGCCGCGGATGGGGACGTGTTTGGATGTGTCTCTGGCGTATGCCAGTGCCTGCCTGGATGCCGGGTTGCACCCGATCGTGGTCGTTGTGGATTCGCGGCGGGGTGGTCCGAGCCATGCGCTTGTGGTGGTGTGGCTTGACGGGTCGTGGCCGCGACCGGTGGAGGAGTATCCGTTGGTGGGGGTGGTGTATGCCGCGCCGCCGGTTCTCACCACGGGTGACCCGCTGCTCTCGCGGGTGCGCAGAACCGTTGATGGGGACGGTGGGTTCCTCGCGATCGATGTGACGTCGGCGACGTGGGTGCGGGGGGCGTCGGGCCCTTCTCATGACTGGGCGCAGGCGGTGGCCCGGGGTGCGGCGATGCTCACCGCCGAGGACTCTGGTTGGACGTGGGGGGTCGGTATCGATGTGGGGACGGCGCGGCATACCCGGCCGGCGGTGCCCAATGCCGAGTCGCATCCGCGGGAGGAGCGGGTTTTGACGCCCCCGTATCAGGAGGGGGTGGATGAGTCGCGGCCGTTGGCGGTGTTGGGCGCGCGCAGCGGTGTGGTCCCCTTCTACGCGCGGGAGGAGTTGGACCAGCTCATGGAGTGGGCGCAGGCCCCGACCGGGACGGATTCGCCGATGGCCTGGGCCGTGCTCACCGGCAGCGGCGGGTCGGGCAAGACCCACCTGGCCGCCGAGTTGGCGCACCGGCTCGAGGCGCAGGGCTGGTTCACCGGGTTCCTCCCCAAGTCCGCCGAGATACCCGAGGGAGACCTGCGCTGGTTGGCCCGAGTGGTCCAGCCGGTCCTCGTCGTCGTCGACTACGTCGAGGAGTCGCGGACCGAGCAGGTGGCTGCGCTCGTCAGGGAGTTGCGGCATCGGGAGAGCCCGACGCGGATCGTGCTCACCGCTCGCAGCACCGGCGGGGACGGGGGCTGGCTCGATCGGGTGCGCCATGGCGCCGCCGAATTCGCCCCCCAGTTGGGTGAGCCTGGCCGCGTGGAATTGCCGCTGCGGCACCCGACAGCCGGTGCCCTGTTTCGGCGGGCGGCGACCCGGTTTGCGGCATTGCCCGGCCGGTCGAAGTCCCCACTGCTCGCACCCCCCGAGAACCCACGGTGGACAACCCTCGACGTCGTCCTCCAGGCGTGGCTGGCAACGACGGGAATGGCCGTATTGCCGGAGAGCCGTGATGCTCTCTACGACGAGGTACTCGAGCGGGAGTTCAGATATTGGGGTGAGACTGCGAGGAAGCACGGGCTACTCGAGTTGAGCGAGTCGCTCCTAGCGGCCACCGGGGCGACGCTCACGCTCCTGGGCCCCGTGCCTACGCGGGTTCAGCAGGTCCTCGCCCGAGTGCCCGAATGGAGTTCGCCTTCGGTGATGAGGGACACCTTCGCCATGGTAGTCACCACGCTCTTGAGTGGCGATGGGTCCGAGGAGGGGCTGGCCATTCGGCCCGACCCGGTCGGGGAACGCTTGGTACTGCGCGAGTTCGGGCCCGGCGGCCGGTATGCCGGGGCGTTCGGGGAGTGTCTCCCCCACGTTCCGCTGGCCGACGCGAGGATTGCGGCCCCGGATGCCCCGGCCGAGGTTGTCGCGACCGCGATTGCCGAAGGTGCCGAGTCGGCTCATGTCTGTGAGGTCCTCACTCGAGCGGCCGAGCAAGACCAAGGCGTCGCTGAGACTCTCGCCAACCAAGCGCTCCAGGCCCGACCCCACCTGTGGGTCAGCGCCTTCGAGATCGCCCTTTCCCAAGGCGGGCCGTTCGTCCCCGCGCTAGAGGCGCTAGCCCAGCAGCCGGACACCCCCCTCCCGGCTGAGGAACTCGCCGCCGAGATTCCCCCGGGCCACGGGGCCCTTCGCGGCCTCGCCCTGGCCTGCGCCGAGGCTCTGGCCCGCCGCCCCGAGGAGTCAGACGGAACGGACCTGGCGAGGCGGGCTCAGCGGCACAACCTGCTCGCCGTGCGGCTCGGTGAGGTTGGGGACCGCGCCGGGGCCCTGACCGCGATCGACGAAGCCGTCACCGCCTACCGGGGGCTTGCCGAAGCCAACCCGGCCGCGTTCACCCCCGACCTGGCGATGGCGTTGAACAACCAAGCCACCCTGCGCTCCGAGGTCGGGGACCGCGCCGGGGCCCTGACCGCCATCGACGAAGCCGTCACCCTCTACCGGGCACTGGTCAAGGCCAACCCGGCCGCGTTCACCCCCGACCTGGCGATGGCGTTGAACAACCAAGCCACGATGCGCTCCGAGGTCGGGGACCGCGCCGGGGCCCTGACCGCCATCGACGAAGCCGTCACCCTGCGCCGGGCACTTGCCGAAGCCAACCCGGCCGCGTTCACCCCCGACCTCGCGGCGTCGTTGAACAACCAAGCCACCCTGCGCTCCGAGGTCGGGGACCGCGCCGGGGCCCTGACCGCCATCGACG
>JAKOPT010000076.1 GCA_029778715.1 Actinomycetes bacterium
CACTCTCAGTGGGCTCGTGCGCATGAACCGCGCCGATTGGGCTCGTTGAGAGTGCGCAAATCCGGGTTGACGCCGACGCGGTTCGTCCTGCCCGCGTTAGGGGGAGGCCCTCGTCCGGTGCGTTGGTGGGCTCAACCCGATTTTGGTCACTCTCAGCGATGCCTAAGTGCCCTGGCTGGGCGCAACGGGTCGTTGAGAGTGCGCAAATCCGGGTTGGCCACCCCGAGCCCACAGAGAACGAGGGCTCCCCAGGCGTCCACCTACACTCGATGCATGCACAGCGGGGCCCTGATCGCGGGGCGCTACCGGCTCCTCGACCCCATCGGCTCCGGGTCGATGGGGCACGTGTGGCATGCCCAGGACGAGCGGCTGCACCGGGAGGTCGCGGTCAAGATCGTCGATCTCGCCCAGGCCAGCGAGACCGTCACGGTTGAGCGGTTCAACAGCGAGGTCGTCGCGATCGCCCGGCTCAACCATCCGAACGTGGTCACGACGTTCGATGCCGGCGTCGAGGACCACCTCGCCTACCTGGTGATGGAGCTTCTCCACGGCGAGTCCCTGGCCGAGCGGCTGCGTCGCGGACCACTGCCGATCCTCGCCGCCGCGCGCATCGGCGCCGAGGTCGGCCAGGCCCTGGAGGCCGGTCACGCCGTCGGCGTGGTCCATCGCGACATCAAGCCGGGCAACGTCTTCCTGGCCACGACGGGGGCCGTCAAGGTTCTCGACTTCGGCATCGCCGAGTCGTCCGGCGACGGCACGGATTCGCCCGCCGCCCTGGCCGTCGGCACCGCCGCCTACATGTCGCCCGAGCAGGCCATGGCCCGCCGGGCCGGGCCGGCGTCCGATGTCTACTCCCTCGGCTGCCTCGTCTACGCCATGCTCTGCGCCCGGCCGCCGTTCGTCGGCGTGACCGCGGTGGACGTCGCTCAGCAGCACGTGAACGTCGCGCCCGTGCCGCTTCGTCAGGCTAGGCCGGGGGTGCCCTCCGACCTGGACTCCCTTGTCAACGCCATGTTGGCCAAGGA
>JAKOPT010000077.1 GCA_029778715.1 Actinomycetes bacterium
GCCGCCGGGAAGATCGCCCGCAACTCGTTGGCGTACGCCGATCCGTACACCGTCTCCAACTGATCCGATGCCTGCACGGCGGCAACAAGATTGATGCCCAGGCCACGGCCTTCGCCGACGAAGCGCCGCAGGCCCGGAACGGGGGCGGTGTTGGGGAGTTCGTCGATGATCATGAGCAGGCGATGCATCTGCTCGCGGGAGGCGGTCTTGTTGCGCCAGCGCCGCACCAGGGAATCGAGCAGGGTCACCGCCGATCCGGCCACTGTGCCGTCGGCGGGGGCCAGGACGAACAGGGTGGCGTCCGGTTTGTCGAGGAAGTCGGGGGTGAACGGCGGCAGCACGTCGGCGGTGTTCAGCGCGGTCCGCAACCACGGCGTGATCGCTTTGCGCATGGTGATCGCCACCGAATCCCGCTGCCGGGCATCCATTTCCAGGATGCGCATCATGCCCAGCGCCAGCACCTTGTGTTTGTGGCACAACGCCGCGGCCTGCGCCCAGCCGGGTGTGTCGAACTTCTCCGGGTCGATGTTGTCGACCGCGGTCAACACCCACGACATGCCCAGGCCGTTGCCGTTGAGGGATGCGGCGGGGGATGCGGCGTAGAGGAACGCGGCCAACGGCCCCGCGGCCTGGCTTTCCCAGATACCGCCGTCGGACACCTGGTCGGCGCCGCTGCCCAGACCCACCGTGGACATCTGCATGATGGTTTCGGCCACGGTCAGCGCTTCGGCGGGTGAGTCGATCGACACCGTCGGATCGAAGCTGAGCGCCGTGACGCCGTGGGGGTACACCGGGGACTTGATGGGCCGCAGATCAATGAGCGCTCGGGGTCCGTAGCGGCGCTCCATCACCAGCTGCATCAGGTCGTCTTTGCTGCTCACGACACAGGCAGGGCCGTTCCACAACACCGCCTGGGGGGCGAGGAGCCGCCGCGTCTTCCCGGTCTCGGTCGGTGCCGAGACGAGGCAATGAGCTGCCGAATACGGCACATACAACTCTGAGCCCCTGCCGTCGGCGGTGCGGCGCGCCAGGAACCCGCAGTACGGCGTCGCCGGCTTGCTGTAGGGCCGCGGCGGCGCGGATATCGGTGCGAAGGTCACTCCCGCAGCGTGCCAGACCAACACAACAAACGTCAACGCAACACAATCGTGAACACACAACGTGTTACTGTTTGGACAGTCTGAGAGGGAGGGGTGCCATGCCCGCCGAACCGCCTGTCAGGGCTTCGCAACCGCGCAATGGGGTGACCGCCGAAGGTCAGGCCATCGCCGACTCGGCGGCCGAGCCCGCCGCCACGATCTACACCACACCGGACTGCGTGCAGTGCGTGGCCACCAAACGCGCGTTCGAGAAACTGGGCATGTCCTACGCGCTGGTGGACCTGTCCACCGATCGCGAAGCGCGAGACATGTTGGCGCACAGCGGCTATCGCAGCGCACCGGTCGTCATCCCCGCCGTCGGCGAGTCCTGGTCGGGATTTCGTCCCGACCGCATTCGCACGTTGAGCAATCACGCGGTCAGTCCATCGAACGAACGTACAGCGGTCCCCCACACCCGCCCCGCCGCCGGTCCGTCGCCGCTCGACGGCGCGGCGCGGGCGTGGGCGCAGGAAACGGCGGCGCGGCTGCGCACCCGACCCCGCGCCGCCGCCGACACCGGACTGTCGCTGTAAGCCCCGGATACGGCCAAGACCACGGAGATGGACACCATGGACCCCGCAACGCTGCTGGCGCGGATTTACCTCACCGCCGACACCGCCGATTTCATGCACTACCGCACCACCGGAACGCTGGCCCCGCGCAGCATGGAGCAGGCCGCCGCGTTCTCTCTCACCCTTGCCGGGCGCGATCCCGCACAGCGGCAGAAGGCGATCATGGCGGCGTTGGAAACGATCTTCGACGAACTCAACGAGGAGCCCACCCAGCAGTGGGCGACCGACTACCGCGCGGCCGGCAACCGCAGTCTGAGCGTGGGCGATGTGGTGGTGCTGGGGGAAACGGCGTGGGTGGTGGCGCCGGTCGGCTATGACCGGGTCAGCACCGCCGATCTCGCAACCGCTATCTGCGGGGGCAGCGAGGAGTCGGCCTGTCCCGAGGAGGCTTTGGGTGGCGAGGCCCGCCACTGGGCGCAGACGATGGCCGAGCGGTTTCGGGGTCGCGGTGCGGGGGCGCCCAGCGGTGAGCTGTCCCGGTGATCCGCGCGGTTCATCGCGGCAGCCCGCTGGGCAGCGCGTCGGCCAGCCCGGCGTGAAGGTCGCCGGCGGTCAGCAAGGTCATCGCCGTCTCGTCGATGGCATCGAATAGCGTCTCGTCGCTGAGGTCGGCCATCCCCAGCCCGTGCGCGTCGATCACCCGCTCATTGCGGGCGGCTTGCGCGCTTTCGATGAGTTTGCGCACGAACCGGCCGTTGCCCAACGTGTCGATGGCCCGCACCTGATCGCCCTCCTCGCTGGTGGACACGGCGGTGTAGAACCGGGTAAACGGTTCGCGCAGCACGTGTTCGGCCGCCCCCGCCTCCACGACGTCTCCCCCGGTGGAGGCGAAATGCTGGGCCAGCTCGATCAGCTCGTCGGGATTGTAGGACTGGAACTCGATGGTGGTCTTGAACCGCGACAGCAGCCCTTGGTCCACCTCGAGCACCCGCTGACACGCCCGCGGATAGCCCGCGGCGATGATCACCGAATGCTCGCGTTCGTTTTCCATCCAGGGCACCAGGGTGTCGATGATGGCTTGCCCGTAGGCATCGCCATTGGACAGCCCCGTCTGCACCAGCCCGCCGAACTCGTCGAGGAACACCGTGGCGCCCAGCGCCGCCTCCAAAAGCTCGCGGGTGTTGTTCTCGGCGTCCCCGAGGTGGCGTCCGACCAGCTTGCTGCGTTTGGTCTCATACAGGTCCGCCCGCGGCAGGATGCCCAGGCCGCAGAACATGTTGGCGATGGTGCGGGCCGAGACGGTCTTGCCCACCCCCGGCGGCCCCACCATCAGGATGTGCCGCGACACCGGCGGGGTGGGGATGTTCTTGCGCTGCCGGATGATCCGGGCGATGGAGTCCGACCGCAGCCGGGCCAGTCGCGCTTTGACCTCGCTGAGCCCGACCATGCCGGCCATGTCGCCTTCGGCGGTCGCCAGCAGCGTCTTGGCTGAGGCCGCCGCCCGCTGGGCGTCGGTCGTCGCGGTGTCCGCATCCCAGTAGTCGGTGCGGGTGTCGATGGTGGCCGCATCGGTGAAGCGCAAGCCGTAGGTGGGATCGGCCAGGGCGGCCTGGGCTTCGCCAAACCCCGGCCAGCGCACCCCGATCTCGGTCAGCAAGGTGTGCGCCGCGCTGGGATCACCCTGGTGACGCACCACCAGCGCCCGGCAGAACAGGGCATCGCGGGTGATGTCGTCAACGACTTCCCCGTCGAGGGCGGCCCGGTCGGTGGCCGCCAACGCACGGTCGAGCAACTTCAGGTTCGCCGCGGCTTTGGCTTCCAGCAACGACCCGGCCCGGCCCAGGTCCACGCTCATCCACCCGGCGCACCCCGTCACCGCACCCAACACGTCGGGCCAACGCTGGGTGCGCGAGTACAGCACCGCCCGCACGTAGGACGCCGGTACCGAGGCCGGCAGGGCGGCCAGCCGGTCGTGGGCGTCCTGGAACTGCCCGGCGTCGATCAACGCCGAGATGTAGGCCAGAGCGGCGGTGTCGGCGTCGTGGATCGTCAGGTTGATGTAGTCGGTGCGAAACCGGGCCCCCAAGTCGGCGGGGCGCACCTGCACCGCCCGCAGATCGTGGCCGATGCGAGCCGCGTGGGTCGCCAACGCCCGCAACGTCGATAGGGCGTGATCCCCGGTGGCCACCCGCCCGAGCCAGGCGTCGGCGACGGTCGGGTCATCGGAGGTGACCAGCCGAAACACCTGCGCAGCCCGTTCGGGGGCCGTCGGCAACGCCTTGACTGCGGCCTGCAACGCGCTCAGCGTCCGATCGTCGCCCACCATCGCTTAACGCACCGCCAAGTGGGACAGGAACTGAGCCTCGTTACGGGGGCGCATCAGCGTCAGGGGGATCACGGGGATCGTCGGGGTGCTCACCGTGACATCGTCGAAGCTGGTCTGGGTGACGACCAGATCCGAGTCCTCCTTGGTCGACGGCGACCCCGACAGGAACACCACGGTGTGCCCGCGCTGGCCGCCGGCGATCTCCTGGGAATCCCCATCAACGACGATCAGGGTGGGTTCCCGGTGCGGCGCCGCCGCCCCCGCCACGCTGATCCGGGCGTCGGGGTCGCACAACGGCAGCCACACGTCCGGCCGGGAGGTGTGGATCAACACCACCTCTCCTGCCGCGCTGGCACGCAGCAACAGCGGGACGACCACGTCCAGATCGGCGTCGATGGTCATCCGCGACGCCGCCAGCGCATCGGTGACCGGCATCAAAAACGGCAGCCCGGTGACCGTCATCCCCAGGATGGGGCCGGTGGGCCCCACCGGAATCCGCAACTCCCCGTCGGTGAGGCGGCGCTGCGACAACTGCAACCGCAGCGACCGGTTACCCAACGGCAGCGACGCCAGCAGCGCATCGAAGGCCTGCCCCGCGACCGGTCGCAGCGCCAGCAGCGGCGGGTGGGTCAGCGGCGCGGCGGTGTGGAACCGCACCACCGCCCCCACCGACACCTCACCGGCCCGGGTGGCGGTCACCCGGATGGTGGTGACCGTGCGGTTGCTGCGCACCGTGGCGAGGTCATTGAGCAGCCGAGTGCTCAGATCGGCGCCGGCGATGCGGTAGCTGGTCACAAAATCGGCGTTGACGTCCAGATGCGACCACGATTCATCGACCCGGTCGAGGTCCAGGGAACCGTCGGCGAGCAGCGCGCCGGTCGCCTCGCTCATCTGCTCGGCGCTGCACGTCAGCGCCCGACACCCCGCCCGGATCACCGACTGTCGGATGCGCTCAGTGGCCGCGGCGGTCGCCGCGGCGGCGTCGCCGCGGTAGGCCATCGCCGCCATGCACGCCTGCGGGCACAACCGCAGCACCAGCCAGGTCCGCCGGGCGCCCACAGCGGGCCGATCGCCCACGATCTCGTCGTATTTCGGGGTGTAGCGGCCGTCGTCGGCGACCCGATGACTCACCGACACCACATCAGCGCAGTCCAACTCCAGGCCCGCGAACTGATACAGCAGCGTGCTGATGGCCTCCAGGGGAACGGTGTCGACGGTGTCGGCCCCGGCGGGCACCAGCACCGTGGGAGCGAACGGGCGCCCATGCAACTCGATCATCGTGATCGCGTACTGGCCGTCCCAGCGCATCCCGACCGGGCTGACTCCACTCAGTTCGGCGTTGAACGGATCGGGAATGGCCGCCCGCCGCCGCCGCGCGGCGCCGTTGCGCCGGTAATGGGTCAGCCGCGCCCACCGCAACCCCCAGCCCGCGGCGGTGGCTCCGTTGTAGGCCACCGTGACCAGCGCCGCCACCGCGACCGCGACGAGCAGCGCCACCCACCAGATCACCGGAGACGCCACGATCAGCACGGCCGCGGTGAGCAACTCGGCGATGACGACGAACCGGCGGGTGAGATTGAGCCGCCAGCGGGAGAGCCGTTCGGGCAGCGCCGAATGCGCGCCGGGGATGTAGCGGTCCTGGGCCACCATCACCTGGGTTCCCGCGTCGGTCATGGTCGTCATCGCTTCCCGCCCTTTGTATTTGCCATCGCACCGATTCCCAGGACCGCCGCCAGCACCACCGCCAGCACCCCCACCCCCACCAGAGCTATCACCTTGGGCCGACCGTCGACCGGCGGCGGTGCGGGCGGCGGGGCGAGCGGCCGCGACACGCTCTCCCGCGGCGCCGGCACCTCGGGTACGTCGAAGTTCAACGCCGCCAGCGGGTCGATGACTCCGTGGCCGACCCGGTTGTCCACCACCGCCGCCGGGGAGTGGGCGGTCGCGGTGATGCGGTTGATCACCTGAGCGGCGGGCAGCTGCGGATACTTGGCCCGGATCAGGGCCGCCAAACCCGACACGTAGGCCGCGGAGAAGCTGGTGCCGCTCATCGGTTTGAGCATGTTCTTCTGGCTGTCGAACGTCGCGTTGATGACGCCGCCCTCGCGGTTGACGCCTTCGACGAATAATCCCGGTGCCGCCACCGAGATCCACGGGCCGGCCAAACTGATCTCCCGGCCGGAATCATCGACCGCGGGCTGCCCGGCGGCGTCGGTGGCGCTGACCGAGAGCACGTAGTCGGAAAACCACGCCGGGGTCGAGATGGTGACCACTTGGTCCCAGTTGCGGGGATCGGCGGCGTCGGTGGCGTCGATGTCGGGATTCTGCGCGCAGCCGGGGTTGGCGGTGTTGCCCGCGGCGGCGACCAGGACGGCATCCTTGTCGATCGCGGCGTAGCGCACCGCCGCCCCCAGCGTGGTCTGATCGACCGGCTTGAGCGTCGGAATGCAGGCCACCACAGACACATTGATCACCCGGGCACCGGCGTTGGCCGCATGGACGATGGCCCTGGCCAACGTGGACACCGTGCCGGCGCGGCGGTCCTGCTCGGTGTCCCCGCCGCCGGGATTGGCCGGCACGTACATCCCCGAGGACTGCCGGATCGACAGCAACTCCGCGTCGGGGGCGACCCCGACCAGGGCGTCGCCTTCAGCCGGTGCGGCGCCGATGATGCTGGCGATCACGGTGCCGTGCGTGTCGCAATCGGTGAGCCCGTCACCGCCGTCCACGTAGTCGCCCTCACCGCGCAGATGCGGTAACCGCACCGACGGATTGACGCCGGTGTCGACCACCGCCACAGTCACCCCCGCCCCGCGGCCGGCGGATTTCCACAACGCGGGCAGGTCCATGAACGCCTGCGAGGCAACGGGAATCGCCAGATCGGTGTCGGGAAGCAGGCCCGTGGCCGGGCACTGGTAGCGCTGCTGCATCGCCTCGTCCGGTCCGGGCTGCCCGTCGGCCGGGACCGCGCCGGGGTCGATCACCGGTGGGGTGATCGCCGCGGCGGTGCCGCTGAGGGCGGGCAGCACCGCTGTCACCATGACCGCCGTGGCGGCGGCCAGGGCGCTGCGAACCCGGCGGTCCATCAGCGGTTCCGGACGAGGGTGAACACGTTGAGCAGCCACACCGCCAGGACCGGCACCAACACCACCAGCAGGTATTCCAGCCACTCCACGACCTTGCGGAACACCGGGGAAAACGAGTGTCGGGGCACGGTGGCGGCGACGATCAGCCCCAGTGCGCCCAGCCCCAGAATCAGCCCGGCCACCCAGTAGCTCACCGCGGCGCTGTCCCACACCAGCGTGTACTTCACCGCCGCCGCCGCGTACATGGCCAACCCGGTCACCACGATCAGCACCGCCTGCGTCCGGGTGGTGAACGCCCGACCCCGCAGCACCAGGATGGTGGCGACGATGACGATGTAGACCGTGGCCAGCGCCCATCGGCCGCTGCCCGGCGTCACCACCGCGAACGCCCCGCCGACGAAGAACAGCGCCGCCGAGGCAAGCAGCGCCGTCAGATAGGTGTTGGCCGCCGCCGCCGCCCGCGCCAGCTCGGCGACGCTGGGCGTGCCCTCATGCTCGGCGGCGACCAGCGCCTCCTGGGCGATGTGTTCGGCGTCGTCGAAGGTGTCCTTGCCGGTGACCGTCGGAAACGGTGGCACCGGGATACCGGCCATCAGCCCGGCCAAGGCCGCACCGTTGGTCACCACCCACAGCGCGATCGCCACTGCCGCCACCCACACGTACAGCATCGGCGTGCCGAGCGCGTGGACGACCGACATCGCCAGCACCGCAGCGGCGGTGATCGTCACCCACGCCAACACCCCCTTCGGGGCCGCCGACAACCGCCACAACACCGCCCCGGCGGTCACAACCACCCCCGAGGCCAACATGACATGCCAGGTGCCCGGCCTGCCGGGCACACCCATCACCGCCGCGGCCATCAGAACCACCAGCGCAGGCAGCCATAGCGCCGTGGCGATCACCCGGTCGCGGCGGCGCCACCACACCACGGTGCCCGAGACCACCAGGCACACCGCCACCGTCACACACACCGCGGCGGGCCACAGGTTCCAGTCCCCCCCGGACGCCAGACCCCGCCACCACGCCAACGCCAGGACACCCACCGCGGTCAGCACCGTGGCCGCCGCGACCGCCGCCGCGACCATCCGGGTCGTGGCCTCGGTGACCGTGGCGTAGCGGGCACGGTTGAGCACCGCCACCGCCGAGGAGGGGGCCTCGACGATGGGGGTGAACTCCACCTCCGGGTCGATCACCGACAAGATCAGCAGATCGCCGTCGGCCACCGCCTGTTGGGCCAGGCTCTGGGTCCGATCCAGGGGGCGGCCGTCGATCAACGTCAGGGTGAGCAGACCCGCGGAGATCATGCCGTCCTCGTCGGCGCTGCGCAGACCGGTCTCGCCGTCCTCGAGGTCACGGGTCTGAAGAACCCGAACCAGGGAATCCACCACGGCGGCCACCGCGGAGCTGGCCGGCAGGGTCACATCGGTCTGCCGGCCCCGAAACAGCACCGCGACCCGGACCTGCTCGGCCAGGCGCACATGGTCGGCGGGGTGCAGCGCGCTGCCCTCGGTCTGTCCCGCCGGGGCCTGCTGGTAGGTCGCGGTCATCGCCAATCCCCTCGCTGGTTGTTCCGGTTGCTGCCGCTGCGATAGCCAGAATCCTTATCGGCCGCCCCGGCGAATCCGTCCACCACCGAGGCCGCCGCCTCCAGGTACGCCCGCCGGGTTGCCGGAGCGAGCCGGTCGAAATTGATAGCGGTCGCGTCGCTGAGGTGCGGGTCATAAGGGATGTCGTGCACCGCCCGGCACACCCGCTCGAAATCCTCGTGCAGGTTGCGCACGGCACGGTCGGCGGAGACTTTGTTGACGTTGCTGATCAGCATCACCGCCGAGCGGACCAGATGCGGATACCCGTGGGAGATCAGCCAATTCAAGGTGTCCTGCGCCCCCGCGGCCCCGTCGTATCGCGTCGTGGACACCACCACCACCGCATCCACCCGCGACAGAATCGCCGCAGTGAGGTCGTCGCGCATCTGGTTGCCGCAGTCGATCAACCCGATCGGGTACTGGCGTGAGAGCTTGTCCCACGCCTGGATCAGGTTCATCCCGGTCATCACGTCGTCGCCGATATCGCTGCCCAGCACCTCCAGCCCGGAGGAGGAGTCCTTACCGAGGTAGTGCCGGAAATCGCTGTAGGACACCAGGTGCGGATCGGCGATCAGGCTGCGCCAGGTTCCGGTGCTCGGCTCGTCCACGCGGCTGGCCAGGTTGCCGTTGGCCGGGTTGGCGTCGATCGCGACGACCTTGTCGTCGCGGTACCGCGCCAGCGCCTCCCCAAGCCCGATCGTCGAGGTGGTCTTCGACGCCCCGCCCTTTTGCTGCATGATCGCGATCAAGTAGGTGCCGCGCAGATTGACCCCGAGGCGACGCTTGAGGTCGATCCACTCCCGCTCGGCCGGCCCGACGCCGGGGTTGATCCGCGTCAACTGGTGCAGCTTCTTGCGCCACCCGATCTCCGGGACCGGCTTGTACGGGCGCACCAGATCGGCCTGGCGCACCTGCGCCCGCATCTGCCCCACCGACGCCGACGGCCGGCTGCGCGCAGCGCTGTCGCGGTGTCGACCGGCAAGATCGTGGATATCGGCAGGGCCGTCACCGTGCGGGGATGACCCGGCGTCGGGCGGCGTTTGCCGGGGCGGGTACAGCGGCGGCGGTTCGTCCCCCTGCCGGTCCATCGGCGGATAGTGCTGGGGCGGGTAGGGCGGGTACTGCCGTGGCGGTTGCTCGCCCCGCCGATCCATCGGCGGGTACTGGCGTTCCCAGTCGGGCCGCGGCGGGGACGGCGGCGGCTCTTGTCGGCCCGGGGAGGACGGCTCCGGATGCGACGGTTCCCACCGATCCGTCGGCGGGTATCTCCGGTCCTGGTGGGGCGGTTCCCCCCGATCCGCCGGCGGGTACTCGCGGTCGCGGTCGCGGTCGAGATCCAGCGGCGGCGGTTCGTGCGCCGGCTGGTCCTGGGCCGGGTACTGCTGCCCCGGCAGTGAGGTGAGCAGAGGGTAGTCGTCGTCGCTGTCGGCCGCGTGATGACCGTTCTGGTCGCGATCGGAGTCGTTCAGGTCGCGTTCGGGTGCGGCGTGTGCCCCACCGCCGGTGCGGCCGTCGTCACCCTCACCGCTGCGGTCCGGCCGTTGGTCCTCCACCGGCTCGGAGTCCCCGCGCTCATCGCCGCCTGCGGCAGGGTTGAGGTAGCGGGCGTAGAAATCGTGCTCGTTCGACTGACTCATGGCGTCTCCCCAATCCCGGCGGCCATCTGAATCCCTGCCTTCCCCTGCCCAAAACTCAACTGAAAAGAAACACTATCAGTCACCTAGTGAACATACCAAGTGTGTAATGAAACAGGGGGTGTTGTCGGAAATGTTCACCCGCCGGGCGGCTGCGCCCCCGGTTTCTAGGCCGAACGGTCGTGGCCGTACCAGTCGCTCAGCCCGACCGTGCCCAGCAGATTGGTCAGGGCGTTGGCGCCGGCGGCGAGCGTGCCCGGGGTGACCGTGGTCCACCAATCCCCGGAGTCGCTGCGGACCGGGCCGGTGACGATGCGCCCTTCGGAGGTGTCGGTCACCGCCACCGCGGCGATCCCCACCCGATCGCCGGTGGTGTGGCGTCGGATGATGCCCAGCGACATCTCCATCAGGGGCCGGTCGGCGGCGGCGGTGATGACGCGTTGCTGCCCGGCGGTCAGGCCGAGCCGGCTCAGCGCGACTTTGGGGGTGTGTTCGCCGCGGACCACCTGGGTGAGTCCGTCGAGGAAGTCCGAGGTGGGCACCATGATCGTGTCGAAATCGGCCGGGGTGGTGTCTGGGCCGCACAGCGGCAGCAGCCGCGCCAGTAGTGCCCGCATGGTCGGTACCGCACCCACGTTCTCCACGGTGACGTCCTGGTCGTGACGGGTGGCCGCGACGGTCATGGCGCCACGGCGTGCGATCGCGATCCGCAGATGTTGTGCAGTGCCCGTGTGGCTTCTGCGTTCGATCATGGCGCCGAGGACGATGTCGGGGGCACCCAAGGTCTCCAGCCAGCCCCGAATCTGGGGGTGCACCTCGGGGTGGTCGCCGGCCAGCAGCGCGCCGGCGTCGCGCAGTGCGTCGAGGCCGGGATGGGCCGTTGGCGGGCCGACGTCGGCGATGTAGGGCCGGGTGACCAGCACCGCGGGGAGGGTTTCGATCCCGCACAGCGCCTGGAGCAGCCACAGGCCTTCGGTCGTCGTGGACAGGGCCGCAATGTTGGCGGGGCCCGCGTGACCGGGTCCGGGCCGCGTCGTGAACGACGGTATCCGCGCCATCGCCTAGCGCCCCTTTCTGACGTTTGTGGTCGGGCGGGCCAACGCCCGCGACCCGGCTACCGGGACACGGTGAAGGGGGGGACTTCACCGTGTCCCGGTAGCCGGGTCGCACCGACCCCCCGCCCGCGGGGTGCCGGCCTGGTGTGGACTGACGTCCGCGCCGGGGGTGCTCAGTACTGGCTGGCCAGCCCCAGGTCTTTTTGGACCATCCCGGACTTGGCGCTCTCTACCGCGATGGGCACCTGCCGCAGCTTCTGGATCGCCTGGTCGTATTTGGTGTTGATCACGTGGATGGCCTGCTGGAAGGCATCCGAGCCCTGACCGCCGAAGTTCTCGGCGTTGGCGCGCACGATGTTGAGGCTGTCTGCCCGGTTCTGCTCGGTCTCGGCGTGCACGGCCTGAAACTCGGCGATGCAGGTTTCCAGGGGTCCGATGACATAGCGCATGGTGTTCTCTCCTTCGATGAGTGTGGTTGTGGGGGGTTAGGTCGAGATCGACAGGACGGCCTCGATATCGGCCGCGCCGTCCTGGTCGCCGGTCTCCAGACCGTGGCGGTTGTTGTTCATCTTGTCGCTGTGATCGGCGAAGTGCGTGGAGAAGGTCTGGCCGTCGGCGTGCAGTTCAGCGCCCACGCGCTGCAACGAGGCACCCGCGCCGGGGCTCTGCAGCGCCGACGCGGCTGCTTCCAGCGTGGAGGCCATCCGCTGCATGGCCGCGGCCTGCTTGTCGGAGACCGCCTGCAGGCCCGCCGCGTCACCGGAGATCGCGTCGAGTTCGCCGTGAATGATCAAGCTCATGTGAGTGTTTCCCTTCTATGCCAATGGATTTCGGGTACTGCTGGTGTCCTGCCCGTGATGCTCAGCGTCCCCCCTTCGCCGTCGCGAAGTCATTGCCGCCGCCGCCGCTGATCGTGGGCACCCCGGCGGGTCCGCGGAACGCCTCGGCGGCGGTGGCGAGCACCGCGGCGCCGTCCACCGCCGTGGCAGTGCTGCGTTTGTCGTCATTGGATGATCCCGCGGCCCCGTGCGTCATCGGGCTCATCATCGCCCCCGGCGCACCCATCCCCGAGGCCACGGTGCCACCGGTTCGTGCCTCGGCGATCCGCGAGGTCGAAGCGGGTTCGGTGCTGGCGGCGGGGGCGGCGGCGTTCACCGTCGAGGACCACGATCCCGGGCTGCGCAGCGCGGCTGCCGGGGACACCGCACCCGCCCCGCCGAAGCCACCCCCACCGCCGATGCCGCCACCGGCACCGACCAGGCTCGCGCTGACCGCTCCACCCGCCGCCGGGGTTGCGGTCACCCAGTCGCCGCCGGCGGCCGAGAACGCCTCGGCGCCGACATCGGGGCTGAGCGAGCCGACCTGACCGGCCAGCGAGGTGATCTGCTGCAACGCCTGCTGCGGTAACTCGGTGACCGAGCTTAGTGGACCCCCGGAGGCCAGGCCGCTCAGTTGTGAGGGCATCTGGGCGGCCATCGGCAGCAGACTCATCATCATCTGCATCGGGGAACCCTGCCCGGCGAGCAGGTTCTCCGGTGAGGCCGTGTCGGTGAGACCGCTCCCCCCGCCACCGGTCAGGGGCGCCGCGGTCGGCGGCGGCGGCGGCACCGGCGGGATCGCCTGCACCCCCGCGGCGCTGGCCGCTTCGTAAGCGGACTTATTGGACACCCCCCGCACCCAGTACGAGCCGTACTGGGCGCGGTTGGCCATGATGTACGGGGTCAAGAAGCCCAGGAAATTCGCGGCGTTGAGCGCGACGTGTTCGGACTGGTTGTAGGCCACCTCAGCCGGGGTCGGGGTGGCCATTTTCGCCACCTCGAACTGTTCGCCGGTGGCCGCGATCTGCGCCCCCGCGGTCTGCAACATCGTCGCCACGGTGCCCAGCCACAGCATGTGCGGGACGTTGGCGGCCACCGCCGACGCGCCGGTGGGGGCGGGCCAACTCGCGGACAGCGCCGCCTCCACGGCACTGTGCCCGCCGAGCATCCCGATGATCATCCCGGCCAGCGCCTCCAGTTGCGCCGCCGAGGCGAAAAACGTGCCCGCCCCGGGACCGCCCCAGAACTCACCGGAGGTGACCTCCGGGGGTTCGGCGGGATTGGGCATCGTCTCGCTTCCGTTCGGATCGGGAGGCGGCGCTTAGAGGACCGCGTTGATGCCGACCGCGGCCATCGCGTCACCGAGGTCATAGGTGGTGGCCGACAAACCGTTTGCCACCGCATACAAATCCTGGAGCGCGCCGGAGGCCGCGAGCACACCGGCCACCTCCTGGGTGTAGGCCATGATCTTGGCGACGTTGAGCGGGGAGATGTCGGGGTCCAATGCCGGTGGGACAACCATTCCCGCGGCGGCGGCCTGCCCGACATGGCCCATGGTCTCCCCCGAGAGCGCCGCCGTGGCGGCCGACGCGGCCTGCACCCCTTGGACTGAAACGTCAATCAACATGGTCCCCACTCCTTTTGCTAGCAACTCCCGACGATCTTAAGTCCGATCGCCACACTACACGTTTATACCGAACAATTCGACACAACTCGACACATTGCTGAACATTTGGTGTTCACGTTGCACGCCACCGGGTGGCGGCGGTGCTCACCAGTCCTGGCGGCCCCCGGTGTCGGGGGTCTGCGTGCTGTCCCGGGCCGGTGGCAGCGCGACCTGGATCATTTGATGGCCCGCCCGCCGGTAGGCCAACTCGCCGCGACCCGGCGCCCGCGGGGCCGCCTTGAAGCCGTCACCGACCTTTTCGCCCTGGCCGTCCATCACCAGCAGGCCGGTGCCGCCGGTGTGCATGGCCTGCACGAACTTGCTGCCCGCCATGCCGAACCAGCTTTGACCCAGAATGGAGGTGGCGATGACGTGCAGCCCGACCTGGCGGCCGCGTTCCATCAGGGCGCTCAGCGGCGCCAACACCGATTGGGCGCCCACCCCGGCCGGGGTCATCAGGTTGATGTCATCGACGATGACGAAGATGCGTTCGCCGGTGAACCGCCAGCGGGCCAGTTCATCGGCGCTCAACCCCGCCGGCGGGCGGCGCTCGTCGAGCTTTGTGGCCAGCGCCGCTGTCACCTTCGCGATCGTGGCCAGGTTGTTCTGGTAGACCCGCATGTAGTCGGGGTCGTAGGCGTCGACCAACCCCATGCCCACGTCGAAGACGATCAGGAACGCCTCGGCGGCGGTGAACGTCTCCTTGATCGCCGCGATCGCCGTCTTGAGCAGGGTGCTGCGGCCGCACCCGGAGGCGCCGACCGCCAAGAAGTGCGGGCCTTCGACCAGGTTGATCCCGACGGTGTCCATCCCGCGCTCCCCCACCCCCAGGCGCAGCGTGCCGCCCGGGGCCGGGCCCAGCTCGGCGAAGTGCACCTCGGTGGGCAGCACACGCATCCTCGGCGCGGGGGCGGCCCCGCGGGATTCCCACGCCTGGGCGATGTCGGCGGCGGTGGCGGCTACCGCATCCTGTTCCGACATCGGCGCCACCTCGCCCTCGACAGCGGTGATGTGGCGGCCCGGCCCGGCGGTGGGCGCCCCGATCAGCAGGTGGTGGCCACCGAACTGCATGGCCCGGCCCGGCTGATGGGGGATCGCGGCGGCGGCTTTGCGGTCCTGCATCACCGATTCGGTCGGATTGGCCAGCCGCAGTTCAATTTTGGTGCCCAGCTTGTTCATGATCGGGGACTTGATCGACAGCCAGTCCCCGGAGCTGATCACCAGGTGCACGCCGTAGTTCAGCGCGGACTCGGTGATGGCCAGCAGCCGGTTGGTCAACTCGTAGTCGCTTTGCAGCACCCGGATGTTGTCGATCACCAGGAACACGTCGCCGTGGCCGTCCTCGGGCACCGCCGCGCCGGGCTTGCCTGCGAACTTGCGTGCCCGGAACTCGGTGAGGTCGATGCCGGCCTGATCCCAGGAGCGGGCGCGCTGGGCGATCAACTGCTCCACCGAATCGAGCACCCGCCCGATCTTCTCCACGTTGCCCTGCGCGGCGACCGCGCTCACGTGGGGCAGCCCGGCGACGCTGGAGAGCTTCCCGCCGCCGAAATCCAGGCAGTAGAACTGCACCCGCGCCGGGCTATGGGAGATCGCCAGCATCATCATCAGGGTGCGCAGCGCCGTGGACTTGCCGACCTGGGCGGTCCCGGCGACACCGAGATTGCCGCCCGCCCCGGACAGGTCGACCGTGACCAGATCCTGGGTGTGAGCGAACGGGTCATCGCCGCGCCCGATCGGGATGACCAGCCCGCTGTCGGGCTGCACATCCAGCCAGGACCGGCCCCAGAACTCCTGGGCCATCTCATCGACCCCGATCTGGGTGAGGTCGTCCAGCGGCGGCAGCCACAACCGGTGCATCGGCGGGCGTGTGCGTCCGGCCTCCACCAGCCGTTCGACCAACACCTCGCACACCGTTTGGGCGTCGACCGTCGGCTCGTCCTCGGGATCGCCGAGCGCCGCCTCGTCCTCGGCGAGCGGGTCGGTGACCTCAATGTCGATGGGCAACGCCTGCACCGCCCCGGTGAAGCGGTGGGCATCGACGAACTGCCCCTCGGTCAGGCGGCGCGCCTTGCCGCCGACTTTGGGCGGGATGAACGGCGCTGAGACCAGCCAGGACCGGAACTTGAAATGGTCGCCCTCATAGACCAGATACCCGGTGCCCTGCGGGGCACCCTTGAGGTCATCGAATGCCCGCGGCGAGTCGATGGCCATCCTCGACTGGGCGGCGTCTTTGACCTTCAGGCCGATGGAAAAGGTCTGCTGGGCCATCAGCCCGGCCATCTTGCCCACCTCGGCGCGCTGCGAGGCGTTGATGATGTGAATCCACAGCGCGCGGCCCTGGCGCCCCACGGTGTCGCAGACCTCAGCGATCGTCGGGCGCAACCGCAACAGCTCGGAGAACTCGTCGATGATGATGACCAGCGCCCCGAGGGGTTCCAGGTCGGGTCGGGTGGTGGCCCGGGCGCGTTCGTAGTCGCGGACATCTTTGTATCCGGCGCGTTTAAGAATCCGCAGCCGCCGTGCAACCTCCCCGTTCAGCGCGTCCTCGAACCGGTCGAGTTTGTGGGCGCTTTCGGCCATGTTGGAGATCACCCCGCCGTTGGCGTGCGGCAGATCCGCCAGCGGGGCGAACGCCGACTCGCCCTTGAAGTCGCCCAGCAGCAGTTGCAGCATTTCGGGGGAATGCAGCATCGCCATCGACAGGGCGAACTGCAGCAGGGTCTCGGACTTGCCCGACCCGGTCATTCCGGTCATCATCCCGTGCGGACCCATACCGCCCTCGGCGGCTTCTTTGAGGTCCAAGAACACCGTCTTGCCGGTGGTGGGGTTGCGGCCCAACGGAATCTTGAGCCGGTCCGGTGATGCCGAGGTCAGCCGCGACCACACCGTGGTGGGGTCCCAGGTCCGGGCGTCCTCGATGTGGAACACATCCAGATACTCCTGGCCGGCGCGGGCATCGGCGGCGCGGTCGGCCAGCAGTTTGAGCGCATCGTCGGAGGGTTCCCAGCGCGCCAACGCCCGCGCCAACGCCTCCGCCTCAGCGATCGGCATCGCATCCGGGGTGGCCGCGAACCGCAGGCCCTTGGGTATTCCCGACGCAATCCTGACCATCTAGGTCACCTCCGTCTGTGCGCGCAACAGGTTGCCGGTCTCATCGAAAACGAATGCGGTCGCCGAGGTCGCCAGCGGGCTCATCTCATCGCCGGTGGCCTCCAGTACCGACACCCCCAGATGCCCTGCGGGCCCCACGATCGGGGCGATGTTGGCGCCCGGCAGATCCACCACCACGACCAGCCAGTCCTGCGGGGTGACACCGCCGTCCATCCGCGGTGACCAGGCGGGCCGCTGGAGCAGATTCTCGCCGAAGGCCGCCATGAAGTCGCTGACGTCGGAGAAGATCAGCCGCGCCGGACCCGAGGCGTCCACCAGGACGCGGTCGCGGACATGGGGAAGCCATTTCGCCCATTCCCAGGCCTCGGCGTCCTCGGTGATGATCGCCACCTGAACCACGTCCGGGCCATGCCACACACA
>JAKOPT010000010.1 GCA_029778715.1 Actinomycetes bacterium
CCGACGAGCAGGATGTGGCCACCGACCCAGAGCATGGCGATCGTGCCGATGATCGCCAGCCAGCGCAACAGGACCGGCATCGCGGCGACCAGGGCGCGACCGATCGCTCGGGTCGCGCCGAACCGGCGCGTGCTGAGGTTCAGGCCGATGTCGTCCATCTTGACGACGAGGGCGACGAAGCCGTAGACGCCGATGGTGATGGCGATGGCGACAATGAACAGGCTCACCAAGCGGGAGAGGAACGGTTGGGTGGCGACCTCGTTGAGTGCGATGACCATGATCTCGGCCGAGAGGATGAAATCGGTCCGGATCGCGCCCGCGACCATCGTCTTCTCGTGGTCCCCGCCCTGGACGATGGCGGGAGCCTCTTCGCCGGCGTCGTGCCCGCTGACCTTCTCCCAGATCTTCTCGGCGCCCTCGAAGCACAGGTAGGTGCCCCCCACCATGAGCAGGGGGGTCAGCGACCAGGGGAGGAACTCCGAGAGCACCATGATCGCCGGGAGGATGAACAGCAACTTGTTGCGGATCGACCCCACGGCGATCCGCTTGATGATCGGAAGCTCGCGGTCCGGGGTGAACCCCTGGACATAACGCGGGGTGACTGCCGTGTCGTCCACGACCACGCCAGCGGCCTTGGCGCTGGCTCGACCGGCGGCGGCACCGACATCGTCCAGCGATGCGGCAGCAAGTTTGGCGATGGCCGCGATGTCATCCAACAGCGCGGCCAGACCGCCGCTCATCGCGGGCCTGGTTGGGTGTGCGGGGGTGCGGTCACGTGCGTGGTCACACGGGACAGGGTAGTTGGCCCAGGGCGCGGCTAGGCTGGCGCCACCATGAGCGAGAAGAAGCTTCCGGGCACGGTCCGTCTGCGCGTCGCCCCATCACCCACGGGTGACCCGCACGTCGGCACCGCCTATATGTCCATGTTCGACCTGGCCTTCGCCCGCCAGCAGGGTGGCCGGTTCCTGCTGCGGATCGAGGACACCGACCGCGCGCGGTTGCAGGAGGACAGCGAGCGACAGATCTTCGACACCCTGCACTGGCTGGGCTTGACCTGGGACGAGGGGCCCGATGTCGGCGGCCCCTGCGCGCCCTATCGACAGTCCGAACGGCTGGAGACCTACCGGCCGTTTGTCGAGCGGCTGCTCAAAGCCGGCCATGCCTACCACTGCTGGTGCTCCGCGGAGCTGCTCACGGCGATGCGTGAGGACCAGCAACGGCGCAAGGTGCCGACCGGCTATGACCGCCTGTGCCTGGGCAAGACCCGCGACGAGCGCGCGGCGCTGCCCGGCTTCTCCGAGACGCCCGTCGTGCGGATGCGCATCCCGGACGATGTCGAGACCTCGTTCGATGACCTCATTGCCGGGCGGATCGACGCGCCGGTGCCCGACGACCAGGTGATCCTCAAGGCTGACGGCTTCCCGACCTACCACCTGGCCGTCGTTGTTGACGACCACCTCATGGGGATCACCCACGTCGTGCGGGGCCAGGAATGGATCTCCTCGACCCCCAAGCACCTGCTGCTCTACCGGTGGCTGGGCATCGACCCCCCAGCCTTCGCCCACATGCCGTTGCTGCGCGACGAGCGCAAGGCGAAGATCTCCAAGCGCAAGAGCCCCTGGGCCCGACTCACGTGGTTCAAGGAGCAGGGCTACCTGCCCGAGGCCCTCGTCAACTTCCTGGCGCTGCAGGGATATCCGCCGATCGTCGAGGCGGACGGGACCGAGCGTGAGGTCTTCACCTTCGACGAGTTCGCGGAGCGGTTCGAATGGTCCAAGGTGAACCCTGCGGGGTCGATCTTCAACCTGGACAAGCTCGACTGGCTCAACGGCGTGTGGATCCGCGATCTGCCGTTGGGGGAGTTCACCTCACGGCTGTTGCCCTTCCTCGAGGCCGACGGGGTCCTGTCGGGCAATCCGTCGCTGGGCGAGTTGGCCCGGCTGCGGTCCATCGCGGCGCTCATCCAGACCCGGATGGCCAAGTTGACCGAAGCCAGCGCTTTGGTCGCGCCGTTCTTCATGGGTGACGACGTCATCGCGATCGCCGATGACGCGCGGGCCCAACTCGACGCCCAGTCACCAGCCGTCCTGGAAGCGGCGATGCACGCCCTGGGCGACATCGACGACCATTCAAGGGGCGTCTTGGGGTCGGAGTCGGATTGGGCCGCCGCGCGGATCGAGGCCGCCTTGCGCACGGCGATCGTCGAGGGTCTGGGGGTCAAGCCCAAGATCGCGTTCGGCCCGTTGCGCACGGCCGTCTCGGGCCAACGGATCTCACCGCCCCTGTTCGAGTCGATGGAGATCCTCGGGAAGACCTCCACCCTGGCCCGGCTGCAGGCCCTCCGGGACACCCTTTGACCGGGGATTTGGGCGAGGCTCTGCTGGCCCGGTAGTATCGCTCTTCGGTTCACCTCCCGAAAGCCTTCGAGCGAGAGGGAGGTATACCCCATGGGGTATGGTGTAATTGGCAACACGTCGGATTCTGGTTCCGCAATTCTAGGTTCGAGTCCTGGTACCCCAGCTTCGGCCGCCCACACGAGGGCGGCCGATTCGGTGGAAGCCGCCGGTCACCGGTAAGGTTTCCACCTGTGTCCGACGAGGAGAACCCTCGACGGACACCGCTAGGGCCCCGTTGTGTAGCGGCCTAGCACGCCGCCCTCTCAAGGCGGTAGCGCGGGTTCGAATCCCGTCGGGGCTACGCGCGAGAACGGCCCCTGATCGACAATCGTCGGTCAGGGGCCGTTGCGCGTTTCTCTCCCACAAACGGTCGGGTATGCCGTCTACCCCAGCTCACGCAGCCGCGGTAGGACCGCCTGCGCGAAGGTCGTGAGGAAGCGCTGCTGGTCGTCGCCGGGGGCGTGGAACACCAGGTGGTTGAAACCCCAGTCCACGTAGGGACGGACCGCGTCGACGACCTCCTCGGGGTCGTTGCTGATGATCCAACGCCGCGCGACTTGCTCGTCGCTGAGTTCGTCGGCCAGCCGCTCCATCTCGATCGGGTCCGTGGTGCCGTGCTTCTGCTCGGCGGTCAGCGACAGCGGTGCCCAGAATCGGCAGTTGGCCACTGCGGCAGCCCGATCGGGGTCCCACGAGAGTTTGATCTCGATCATTCGGTCGTACCCGGCGCCGTCCCGTTCGGCCTTCGCCAGCCCCTCGTCGACGGCTGGCAACAACTGGTCGCGGTAGAGCTCCTCGCCCTTGCCGGAGGTGCAGATGAACCCGTCGCCCGCGCGACCGGCATACCGAGCGACCAGGGGGCCGCCCGCGGCGATGTAGACGGGCACCGGGACGTCGGGCCGGTCGTAGATCGTGGCGTCAGTGGTGCGGTAGTAGTCGCCCTCGAAGGTGACCCGGTCCTGCGTCCACAGGGTGCGGATGAGCGTGATGGCCTCCCGCAGCCGCGCGAAACGCTCCTTGAACTCCGGCCACTGCGTGACGGCCCCGGTGGCGAACTCGTTGAGAGCCTCTCCGGTCCCGACGCCCAGGGCGATCCGGCCGGGGTTGAGGACGCCGAGCGTGGCGAAGGCCTGAGCCAGCACCGCAGGGTTGTAGCGGAACGTCGGGGTGAGCACGGACGTCCCCAACTCGACCCGCGAGGTCCGCTCACCCGCTGCGGCGAGCCAGGCGAGAGAGAACGGTGCATGACCACCGACATGCCGCCACGGCTGGACGTGGTCAGAGACCCAGACCGAGTCCAGCCCGACCTGCTCGGCCAACACGGCGAGCTCGACGAGCTCCCGCGGTCCGAACTGCTCCGCCGACGCCTTGTAACCGATCCGCATGCCGTCTCCTGGTGGTAAGTGGCGGCGCTACCGCCGACCGCACGGCACACCCCGCAGGTATGCCGCGCTCGCACCTTACCGGCGAGCGCCGAGGTCAGCGGTAGACGACGACGAGATCGCCGACCTGGGCCTGTCCGAACAGCCAGGCCATCTTGGTCTTGTCGCGGGTGTTGACGCACCCGTGCGAACCCACACCCGAATAGCCGATCGAGGCGAACTCGGGGGAGTAGTGCACCGCTTCGCCGCCGTGGAAGAACAGCGCGTAGGGCATCGGCGCGTCGTACTTCGTCGAGTAGTGGTCGATCGACTTCCAGTAGATGTGGTAGGCGCCTTCGCTGGTCGGCAACTCCGGGCGACCGAAGCGGGCGTCCAGTTGCATAACGGGGACGCCGTCGACCACCCAGACCACCTTCCGGGTGGTCTTCGAGGCGCAGATCGCGTGGCCGACGAGGCAACGCGGGTCCAGCCCGGCGGTGGTAAGCCCCGCGCCCGGAGCAGGTTTGACGTTGTTCAGCTCGTTGCTGGTGGGTTTGCGGGTCTGGCCCCAGATCCGGTCCATGGTCCGCTGGTCGACCTCGCCGGTCACCGGGAGCCCGCGCTTGGTCTGGTAGCCCTTGACGGCGCTGGCCGTTTTGGAACCGTAGGTGTCAGTGACGTCACCGGTCCATCGGCCGAGCTGCTTGAGCCGAGCCTGCAGCTCACGGACCTTGGCTCCGGTGGACCCGGTGGCGAGGACAGCCGGGCCAGGGATGAGGTGACCCGCCAGGTCTTCGGCCGATGGCGCCTTGGTTTTCGCCACGAGCGTCGACCAGGTCGTCTGGTCCACCCACCCTGAGCTGGGCAGGTTCTGGGCCGTCTGGAACGCCTTCACCGCATCGGTCGTGGTGGTTCCGTAGACGCCGTCGACCGTGGCCGTGAAGTTCTTCAGCTGCTTGAGCCGGGCTTGGAGCTCGCGGACCTGGTCACCGTCGTCACCTTCGGCCAGCAGCTCGGGATCAGCCGTCGTCGGATCGATCGCGGTCGTCCCAGCGGTGGCCGTGGGGGACGCAGTCGCCGGTGAGCTTGAGGTCACCGCTGCCACGGGGGCGACGACGCCGGTCGCCGGAGCGGCGGAAGGGGTCGGCGTTGCCGTGCAGGCGGACGCGACGAGCGCGCATGCGAGCGCGGCGAACCCGACTCGCGCGGCCTTGCCGGTACGTGGTGTCACTGGGCTCACTCCTGCCACCGTGGCGAACTGCTCATGGTCATGACGTCTGTGGCAGCCTGCGGGTCGGTAGTGGACATCCTGGTGTGGTGTCCGCCCGATGAGCATGCCTGCGGACAGGTTAACTCTGGGAGCTCTGATGCGCCCGTCGCAACACTTCGGTGAGCTTGTTCGCGCCGGCGACCACGGTCGCTGCGTGCAGGCGCCCTGGCTGGCGGGAGAGCCGCTCGATCGGCCCGGAGATCGACACGGCGGCGACCACCCGGCCGGACGGACCGCGGACCGGGGCCGACACCGAGGCGACCCCCGGCTCGCGCTCGCCGACGCTCTGCGCCCACCCGCGCCGGCGCACGGCCGACAGGGCGGTGGCGTTGAAGCGGGCGCCCTGCAGTCCTCGGTGGAGCCGGTCGGGCTCCTCCCACGCCAGGAGGATCTGGGCGGCCGATCCGGCGAGCATCGACAGGCTCGCGCCGACCGGGATGGTGTCCCGTAGCCCCATCGGGCGCTCGGCGGCCGCGACACAGATGCGCAGGTCACCCTGCCGGCGGAACAGCTGGGCACTCTCGTTGGTGTGGTCGCGCAACGCGCCCAGGACGGGGCCCGCCGCAGCCAGCAGCCGGTCCTCGCCGGCTGCGGACGCCAGCTCGGCCAGCCGGGGCCCGAGGACGAAACGACCTTGCATGTCCCGGGCTACGAGACGGTGATGCTCGAGGGCGACGGCGAGCCGATGCGCGGTCGGACGGGCCAGACCGGTAGCCCCGACGAGTTGGGCGAGGGTCGCCGGACCCGCTTCCAACGCCGACAAGACAGTGGCAGCCTTGTCGAGTACCCCGACCCCGCTCGTGTTGTCCATGCACTGATATTGCCGTCTCAGGGCGTGAGACGCAAATCCGCCATGCCGAGCCGTGTCGGATGCTGGCATCGTCAGGCGTAAGAAGACAGGTCAGGGAAGGTGGCGGGATGGCCGGGACGCTGGCTGAGAAGGTCTGGGAGGCGCACGTCGTGCGCCGCGCAGAGGGCGAGCCGGATCTGCTCTACATCGACCTGCACCTCCTTCACGAGGTGACCAGCCCGCAGGCGTTCGACGGCCTGCGGCTCGAGGGCCGGACGGTGCGCCGCACTGATCTCACGCTCGCAACCGAGGACCACAACGTTCCGACAACCCCGGGCCCGATCACCGATCTGGTGAGTCTCACCCAGGTCGAGACGCTGCGGCGCAACTGCGCGGAGTTCGGCGTCCCGCTCTATCCCATGGGCGACATCGAGCAGGGCATCGTCCATGTCGTCGGTCCCCAGCTGGGCCTCACCCAGCCGGGCATGACCATCGTGTGCGGCGACAGCCACACCTCGACGCACGGAGCGTTCGGCGCGCTTGCCTTCGGCATCGGCACCTCCGAGGTTGAGCACGTGCTGGCCACCCAGACCCTGCCGCTCAAGCCGTTCCGCACGATGGCCGTCAATGTGCGCGGGCTGCTGCCGGACGGCGTCACTGCCAAGGACGTCGTGCTGGCCGTGATCGCCAAGATCGGCACCGGCGGCGGCCAGGGCTACGTCATCGAATACCGGGGCGAGGCCATCGAGTCGCTCTCGATGGAGTCCCGGATGACGGTCTGCAACATGTCGATCGAGGCCGGCGCGCGCGCGGGGATGATCGCCCCCGACGACGTCACGTTCGACTACCTCAAGGGCCGCGACCGCGCCCCGGTGGATGCCGAGTGGGACGCCGCCGTCGCGGCCTGGCGCGAGCTGCGCACCGATGACGACGCAGTGTTCGACCTCGAGGTCGATCTGGACGCCACCACCCTCAGCCCCTTTGTCACGTGGGGAACCAACCCCGGTCAGGGCCTGCCGCTGTCGGCCAGTGTCCCCGACCCGGACCGGATCGCCGATGAGACCGAGCGCGCCGACACCGAGCGGGCGCTGGCCTACATGGGCCTCGAGCCCGGCACGCCGCTGCGCGCCATACCGGTCGACACCGTATTCGTCGGGTCGTGCACCAACGGCCGCATCGAGGACCTTCGGGCAGCAGCCGCCGTGCTGCGCGGTCGCCAGGTCGCCGCCGGCGTTCGGATGCTCGTCGTCCCGGGATCTGCCCGGGTGCGCCTGCAGGCCGAGGCCGAGGGGCTGCACACCATCTTCGAAGCGGCCGGCGCGCAATGGCGACTCCCCGGGTGCTCGATGTGTCTGGCCATGAACCCCGACAAGCTCGCTGCAGGTGAGCGCAGCGCGTCGACCTCGAACCGCAACTTCGAAGGTCGCCAAGGGCCTGGTGGTCGGACCCACCTGGTGAGCCCTCTCGTGGCAGCGGCCACCGCCGTTCGCGGCACCCTCTCCTCTCCGGCCGACCTGGACAAGGACTGAGCGCATGGACGCCTTCACGACCCACACCGGCATCGGGGTTCCGCTGCGGCGCAGCAACGTCGACACCGACCAGATCATCCCCGCCGTCTACCTCAAGCGAGTGACGCGGGACGGCTTCGAGGACGGCTTGTTCGCCGCTTGGCGCGCCGATGAGTCCTTCGTCCTCAACAACCCGAGGTATGCCGCCGGGTCCGTGCTCGTCGCGGGTCCCGACTTCGGCACCGGCTCCTCCCGCGAGCACGCGGTCTGGGCGCTGATGAACTACGGGTTCCGGGCCGTGTTGTCCTCCCGGTTCGCCGACATCTTCCGGGGGAACTCTGGCAAGCAGGGCCTGCTCACCGCCCAACTGGCGCAGGACGACATCGAACTCATCTGGAAGTACCTCGAGCAGGACCCGGGGGCTCAGGTGACGGTGGACCTCGCCGCCCGGACGGTCACCGCTGGGGACATCGTGGCCCCCTTCAGCGTCGATGAGTACACCCGCTGGCGGCTCATGGAAGGGCTGGACGACATCGGCCTCACCCTGCGTCACGACGACCTCATCGCGGCGTTCGAAGACGGCCGACCGGCATACCTCCCGGTCACTGACTGATCGCCGAAACCGACGCGTCCAACGACTGCGACACGCCGAGTCGGCGTGTCGCACTGGGAGATACGCCACACGGGCCAGAACTTGTGCCGGTGCGCGGGCACCCGGTGGCGAGCGGCAGTCTCGGTGAGACGTGCGATTCACAGTCCCAAATACGTTGCGGCACAAGGATTCTCCGCGCAACTGAGCGGCAGCCCTCATGCGGCCGTTCCTCACAGCCTGTGAACGACTCCGGTGGAGGGTCTTGAGCGTGAGCAAATACCTTGCGCGGCAACGGGAATCGCGACACCGGGTGGTGGACTCCTGGCGTGGACGGGAATACCGTCGTCCAAGGCGGACATTCGTCCGCGACATCGACACCCGGCTCCGTCCGGGGCGTTCATCTGGAGGGGAAGCGTGAACAAGGCAGAGCTCGTCGTAGCACTCGAAGGCAAGCTCGGCGGCAAGAAGGCCGCCAGCGATGCACTCGACGCGGTGCTGGACGCAATCATTCGTGAGGTCGCCAAGGGCGGCAAGGTTGCCATCACCGGGTTCGGCACGTTCCAGAAGGTGGCGCGGGCCGCTCGCACTGGTCGTAACCCGCGCACGGGTGACGCCGTTCGCATCAAGAAGACCACCGTCCCGCGGTTCCGCCCGGGGACCTCGTTCAAGGGCTACGTCGCTGACCCGCGGTCGCTGCCGAAGGCCGCTCCGGCTACCGGTCGCGCCCCGGCCGGTTCGGTCGCCAAGGTCGCTCCGGCGGCCGCCGCGCCGGTGAAGAAGGCTGCACCGGCCAAGGCTGCCGTCAAGGCCGCTCCGGCGAAGGCTGCACCGGCCAAGGCCGCGGTCAAGGCCGCTCCGGCGAAGGCCGCTCCGGCCAAGGCCGCAGTTAAGGCTGCGCCGGCCAAGGCTGCCGCCGCGAAGCCGACTGCGACGAAGGCTGCGCCGGCCAAGGCTGCCGCCGCGAAGCCGGCTGCGACGAAGGCTGCGCCGGCCAAGGCTGCCCCCGCCGCCAAGAAGGCCGCCCCCGCCAAGGCCTCAAAGAAGGCCTGAGCACCGCAGCACTCGACCGGGCCGGTCCCTCCTGCAGGGGGGACCGGCCCGTCGTCGTGTCAGCCGGTCGCCGAGCCGCCCAATGCGGCGCTCGTCCGCCGTCCCACGCCGAGGGCGAGGGCCGCCCGCAGCGAGGTCGTGTCGTCGACATCGGTCCGCAGCCCCGGGACGTCGAGGTCGAGCCGCCGATGGCCGCCCCGCTCATGACGGTCCGCGGAATCGGCACCGAACCTCGGCTCGGGGAACTCCGACCCGGTGGCCGCGATCAGGACCGACCCGGTCCCGTCGGCATCGGGCACCACCACGCGGCGCAGGCTCGACGCTGCGCGCAGCGCGACGGTGAGATCGTCGGCGGTCAGGGCCGGCAGATCGGCCAGCAGCACGGCCAGCCCGGCACGCACCGGCACCTCGGTCCCTGCCCGGGCCAGGCCCGCTCTGATGGCCGCGTTGAGCCCGTCGCCCGGGTCTGGCACCACGACCGCGCCCAGGGCCTCGAGGAGGGCGACCAGCGGTCCGGGGCCGGTCACGGCATACACCCGCCCGTCGCCGACCGCCTCGACTGCCGCGGCGACGGTGTCCAACGCGAAGGCCGCCGCGAGGGTATGCCGCGCCACGCCCGGCGGTGCGGTGAGACGGGTCTTCGCGTGTTCGCCGCCCTTGACCGGCACCACGATCACCCAGCCG
>JAKOPT010000078.1 GCA_029778715.1 Actinomycetes bacterium
ACTGCGTTCTGACGCACCGCTGTTCGACGCGTGGCTGACGTTCCACGAGCAGGCCCTGACCCCGTTCACCATCCCCGGCCACAAACAGCGCCACGACCTCGTCGGCGACGTCGTCGCCGGCGACGTCCCCCTCTACGCGGGCCTGGACACGATGAAGCTCACCACCGGAGTCCTGCTCGACGCGGAGGCTCGCGCGGCGCACCTCTGGGGCGCCGAGGTATGCCGGTTCTCCACCGGCGGCGCCACCCACGCCAATCAGGCCCTCGCCCTGGCGGTAGCCGGCGACGGCGATCGGGTCGTCGTCAGCCGCACCCTGCACCGCTCGATGTTGCTCGGCCTGGTCCTCGCCGGGCTCACCCCGATCTGGGTCCGCCCCGAGGTCGACGCCGCGACCGGCCTGCCACTCGGTGTCGCGCCCGCAACCGTCGCCGCTGCCCTCGCCGAACACCCGCACGCCAGAGCCGTTTTCGTCGGCGATCCCTCCTACGTCGGCACCGTCGGTGACGTGGCTGGGCTCGCGGACGCCGCGCATCACCACGGCGTCCCACTCATCGTCGACGCCGCCTGGGCGGCCCACTTCGGCTTCCACCCCGACCTGCCCGCGCATGCGATGGCGCTGGGCGCCGACGCTATGGTGACCAGCGCCCACAAGACCCTGCCGCATGGAGCCAGGCCGCGATCATCCTGGCCAACACCGAGCGAATCGACCCCTCACGTCTCGACGCCGCCGTCGAAGCGACCGCAACCACCAGCCCCGCGGGCGCGATCCTGGCCAGCATCGATGCCTCCCGCGCCTTGCTCGCCCGCGACGGTGAGGCGCTGCTCGGCACCGCCATCACCGCGACCCGGGCCGCCCGCGACCGCCTGCGTCAGGTCCCCGGCCTCACCGTCGTCGACGGCCCCCACGTCGACCCCGCGAAGCTCATCCTCGTCCTGTCCGGCACGGGGGCCGACGGCAACGCCGTCGAGGAGGACCTCCTGCACGCAGGTATGCCGGTCGAGTCAGCCGACCGCGACGTCCTCATCGCGGTCGTGTCCCTCGCCGACACCGTCGAGGGACTCACGCGGCTCGCCGATGCCATGGCAGCGTCCGTCGAACGTCATCGCGGCGCCCCCCGCCCCGTGGTCGGCGCCGCGTCCTACTCCGTCGACCCGGTGACCCTCATGCCACCCCGCCAGGCGTTCTTCTCCCCCGCCACCGCGGTGCCGGCCCGCGAGGCCATCGGCCGCGTGAGCGCAGAACTCATCGCCCCCTATCCACCCGGCATACCCGTGCTTGCCCCTGGTGAGGAGATCACGGAAGCCGCGCTCAGCGCGCTCCTTCAGGCTCGGGACGCCGGGGTCCGCATCGCGTATGCCGCCGACCCCACCCTGCACACCCTGCGCGTCACGGCGCCGTAGGAACCGACGGATCAGTCCTCTTCGAGGAGACCGTGGGCCGAGCCGAGGAAGTCGGCGACGACCGGGCCGAGCACGCTGGCGCTGGTCACCAGACCGAGGTGACCGTCGTGATAGACGTACAAGGACGAGTGCGGGATCAACGACTTCAGGAGCCACGCGTTCGCCAACGGAATGATGGGGTCGTCGTCACCGGCCAAAATCAAGACCGGCTGACGCAACAACGGCAGCAGCGGCAGGCTCGTCCAGCC
>JAKOPT010000079.1 GCA_029778715.1 Actinomycetes bacterium
CATGCCGGGGCAGACCGACCCGAACTTCTCGTTGACGACGACCTTCATGCCGACCGGTAACCGGGAGGTGCTGACCGGGTTCCTCGCGGTCGACTCCAACCCCGGCAACCAGCCAGAGGGCAAACGCCTGGATGGCTATGGCACCTTGCGGTTGCTGGAACTGCCGCCCAACAGCTCGGTCAAGGGGCCGGGCCAGGTGCAGAACGACATCGCGTCGTCCAACCAGTCGTCCAAGGCGTTCACCCTCACCCTGTCGCAGTTCATCAACAACGCGCGCCAGCAGGGCTCCGTCGTGACCCTCGGAAACCTGCTGACGTTGCCGATGGGCGGCGGGATGCTCTACGTCGAGCCGATCTACGTCCAGGGCACGGCCGCCTCGCAGTTCCCGTTGGGCCGAGCGATCGTCGTGGCCTTCGGCAACAAGCTCGCGTGGTCCAACACCCTCGACGGGGCGCTCAACGAGTTGTTCGGCGGCCAGGTGGTCCCTCCGACGACGCCCACCACTCCGACGACGCCGACAACCCCGACCACCCCGACGACACCGACGCCGGGCCCGACCACGCCGACGACGCCCGCCGCGGGCGACCTGGCGCAGGCGATCGCCGACGCACAGAAGGCCTACGCCGACGGAGAGACCGCCCTCAAGGCGGGAGACTTCGCCGCTTACGGTGAGGCCCAGAAGCGGCTCAAGGACGCTCTCGCCCGGGCCGCGGCCGCCTCGCCGACCGGGTCGCTCACCGTGACCCCGTCACCCACCGCATCGGGCTGACCCACCCTCACCCGCATGCTCAGGTATGCCGCCCGCTCACCTGAGCGGGCGGCATACCGCTGCGTGGGGTGAGGGGTGCGGTGACGGAGTGGTGACGGTCTCGCGGCGATGTGAAGGCGCGGGTCGAGCAGCGGCCAAAACCGGGCGATCATGTTGACTCATGTCAAGATGCCCGCGTAAGGTTCTACTTACCGACGCGGGGTGGAGCAGCTCGGTAGCTCGCCGGGCTCATAACCCGGAGGTCACAGGTTCAAATCCGGTCCCCGCTACAACAGTTCAGGCTCGGCTTCCTTCGGGAGGCCGGGCCTGAAGTCATCTCAGGCGCGATGTGCCCGCCGTGTGGGCTCGGCCCTCAGGGTTCCTGGACGCTACCCGCAGGTCGAGGCAAGGGCCGCATCCGTTCCCATCGCCGACCTCGTCGAGGCCGCCACGACCTGCGACGAGATCGAGCGCGGAGTCTTTGGCAAGGAACGAGCCGACCCACCCCAGGGTGCGGTCTTGCGCCGGTGGTGCGAAGACCGG
>JAKOPT010000080.1 GCA_029778715.1 Actinomycetes bacterium
CTCGTCCGGGCTCTACGACCCGATCGCCGAGCAGGTGGCGCGTCGGCTCGCCCAGTCGCCCACGATCGTGGACGTCGGCGCTGGGACGGGCTTCTACCTCGCCCGCGCGCTGGACGCCTCGGGTGGTCGGGGCGTCGCGTTGGACGTCTCGGTGCCCGCGGCGCGCCGAGCGGCGAAGGCTCACGCGCGGGCGGCGTCCGTGGTCGCCGACGTCTGGAGACGCCTCCCGCTCCTGTCGGGGCGCCTCTCGGCGGTGCTGTGCGTCTTCGCGCCGCGCTCGGTGCCGGAGTTCGCGAGAATCCTCATCCCGGGTGGCCTTCTCGTCGTGGTCACGCCGACGGCGTCCCATCTGAGCGGACTGCGCGAGCGGCACGGGCTGCTCGGCATCGAGGCCGACAAGAACGAACGCCTCGCCCGGTCGGCCCTGGGCCTATTCGATCCCACGGCGCGGACGGTCGTCGAGTATCGGGCTGAGGCGTCCGCGGAGCAGGTGCGCGATTTGATCGCGATGGGTCCGAACGCCTTCCACGGCGTCCCGAACGACGTGACCGCGGACACAGTGCAGGTGTCCGTGACGGTGTCTCTCTTCCGCAAGGCCGCCGGGCACGAGTCCGGGCTCGCTTGACCCTGCAGTAGCCGGAGAGTCCATGCTTGCCGTCGTAGGGCGAACATGGCCCCGATGCTCGCACACCCCCGTCGACGGACGCCGTCGCGCTGCTGGCCCGGACGTCGCCGGGCCCCGCCGCTAGGCTGAACGCCCGCCCATCGAGAGGGACACCATGACCTGGCCGGACGCCGTCTGGCGCTTCGCGATCGTGGCCGGCGTCCTGACCATGACCCCCGGACTCGACACGTTGCTGGTCCTGCGCTCGGCGCTACGGGCCGGTCCGAGGGCTGCGTTCGCCACGGCGTCCGGGGTCGCGGTGGGCTGCCTCGTGTGGGGGCTCGCGGCGGCGGTGGGCGTGTCGGCGCTCGTCACCGCCTCGCCGACCGCGTACGCGGTGCTCAAGGTGGCCGGGGCGGTCTACCTCGCCTACCTCGGCGTCCGACTGCTCTGGGCTGCCCGGACACCTCACGCGGCCGAGCCGTCCGAGGAGACCGCGGGCGTCGCGTCACCGTTCAGCCAAGGCCTGACCACCAACCTGCTGAACCCCAAGATCGGCGTCTTCTACGTGGCCGTGCTGCCGCACTTCCTGCCGGCCGACCTGCCCCCGGTCGCGGGCGGCGTCCTGTTGGCGCTGGTCCACGGGGTGGAGACCATGGTCTGGTTCGCCGGGCTGATCGCGGGCGCCCGGACCATGCGGCGCTGGCTCGCCTCGCCGCAGGTTCAGCGCGGGATCGACGTCGTGGCCGGACTCATCTTCGTCGGCTTCGCCGTCGCCCTGGTCGTGGTCGACCAGGCTCACTAGAACCTTCGCGCGCTCGCGAACTCAGCGGTGCCGGGGCTCGGGCGCCGTCGGGCCGATGGTGTAGCCGATGGCCGCCATGCGTCGGCTGAGGATCTCGAAGCCCTCGGCCGCCTCGGCGCCCGAGACGATCTTGTGGTCGTAGGGGGCGAACTTGGCCCGGTCGACGGTCGGGGTGAGGTTGGGCATGACGACGTTGGCGCCGGCCATGACCGCCATCTCGCGTCCGCGCGGGTGGACCGTGGCGACCGACGTCAGCACCGGCAGGTCGACGGTCGGCATCATGATCCGGACCA
>JAKOPT010000081.1 GCA_029778715.1 Actinomycetes bacterium
AGCTCACGCGAGGGGATGACGCCCTCGGTCTTGTAGCCGATGTCGAGGAGGACCTCGTCGCGGTCCACCTTGACGATGTGGCCCTCGACGATGTCGCCGTCGTTGAAGTGCTTGATGGTCGCGTCGATCGCGGCCAGGAGGTCTTCCTCGGTGCCGATGTCGTTGATGGCAACCTGAGGGGCGGTCGTGTCGACCGTGCTGACAGTCATGTAGTAGGAACTCCGATGTGGACAGGAAAACTCGAACGGACAATGAAGGGATGCCTCCCGTGGCAGCCGAAAGCCACACGGGTGCTCCTGTACTGTATCCGGCGACGGTCGCCCCTGACCAATCCTGTGTTTCCGCTGAGGACGCCGCCGTTTCGGTGGGCGATCCGGTGGCGGTTTCCGGCGATGAGTCGTATGCCGCGGTGCGGCGCGCCGTCTCGGGCGCGGCGACCGCGGCGGCCAACCGCTCGTGGTGGGACGCGGAGGCCGACGACTACTACATCGAGCACGGCGCCTTCCTCGGGGATGCCGGGTTCGTCTGGGGCCCGGAGGGGTGGACCGAGGAGCAACTCGACCTGTTGGCGGCCCGTCCCGGGCAGCGTCTCCTCGAGATCGGGGCGGGCGCGGCCCAGTGCGGGCGCTGGCTGGTCGACCAACGAGGGGTCACCGTCGTGTCGTCCGACATCTCGGCCGGAATGCTCCGGGTGGGGGCCCGGATTTCGCGCGCCCGCGGCATACGGCTGCCGTTGGTTCAGTGCGACGCGACCGCGCTGCCGTTCGCCGAGGCGAGTTTCGACACGGTGTTCACGTCCTACGGCGCGGTGCCGTTCGTCGCGGACTCGGGCAGGCTCATGCGCGAGGCGGCCCGGGTGTTGCGCCCCGGCGGGAGGTTCGTCTTTTCGACCACCCACCCGATCCGCTGGGCCTTTCCCGACGAACCCGGCCCGGCCGGTCTGACCGCCGCCTTGTCGTACTTCGACCGCACCCCGTATGCCGAGACGGACGCCGGCGGCACCCTGACGTATGCCGAGCACCACCGCACCCTCGGCGACCGGGTCCGCGAGATCGTCGCCGCCGGGCTGGTGCTCGTCGACCTCGTCGAGCCCGAATGGCCCGACGGGAACGACCAGACCTGGGGCGGCTGGTCACCACTGCGGGGCGCTCACCTGCCGGGGACCGCGATCTTCGTGACCCGCAAGCCCGCCTGAGACCAGCGCCAGGACGACCACGCGAACTGGCGGGCACCCACCGAGGTGCCCGCCAGTTCGCGCGTCAAGATCAGCCTTGCAGGTCGCGCCGTCGTCGCGTCGTGGCGTCGCCTTCACCGAACACGTCGCCCGCTCCACCTTCGACCACCCGTGGCTGCGCCGAGGCCGCAGGGGCAGCCGCCGACCCACGGCCGCGCACAACGAGAAGGAGGCCGCCGGCGATCAACGCGAGGCCGAGGAGGATACCCAGCATCGGGAAAGTGTTCTTGATGAACGCAAGCAGCCCAGCCTTGGTGCCCCACGTGTCGGCGTTGTCCTTGATCGTCGCCTCGTCGTAGCCGATGGTGCCCACGGTCATCGGGACGGTACCCAGGCTGGAGACGAGGTTCTTGTTGACCTTCTCCTCACCCTTGATGATGACACCGGTGACCGGCTCGACCCAGAGGGTGCGGGTGTTGCCATACATCACCTTGGCCGTCACGGTGCCGGTCGCAGTGGGGCTGAACAAGGTGGCCGGAATGCCATCGCGACTGGCGACCTCGGTGACGGGCAGGGTCTGGGAGAAGACGTAGACCTTGGTCCCGAAGAGGTCGGCCTCTTCCTTGAAGTCGATCGGGTTGGCCTTGTTCTGGTCACCGTCCCACCAGGGGTAGGACTGCTTCTGCACGTCGAAGGGGAACTTGAAGAACAAGCCCTCGCGGGTGACCTGCTGGGTCTTCTGCGGGTTGTCGAGGTCGCCAACCGACTTGTAGTCGCCGCAGCAGTTGGCGATCTGGGCATTGACCCGGTCGATGGACACGCCCTCGTCGCTGTAACTGAGGTCGACCCACTTCTTGTCGACCTCGGCCTGCGACTTGACCTGGGTCTGCCAGAAGGCCGTGGTGTCCTGGAGGTTCTTGTCGGCCACCAGCCCGGGGATGCCTTGCACCGTCCTGGTGCTCTTGACCGTGACACCCTTCAACTTGTCGAGCGCGGCCGAACCGTTGACGGCGTGCGGGTAGAGCACGGACATGTCATGACCCACCGAGACGGATGTCGACTGCTGGTCCAAGGGAACCGTCGCCAACTTCGTGTACAGATAAGGCTTGGCCAACAATCCAAGGCCGAGGAGGAACGCCCCCAGCACCACCAGGGCCGCACCCAGATACCTACGCAATGCCAACACGCTCCTTTGCACGATTATCGACGCGTACCATACCAGCGGGTAGTCTGGCCGAGGACCAAAACGCAAAGGGTGGACTGCACGGTGTACGACTGGCTCCCCGGCGCGCCCGGCAGTCGTTCTCGCGTCCTTGCTGGTTGCGCCGTTCCCGCGCTCGTTCTCGGCGCCCTTGCTGCCCGTGGCGGGTGGTATGTCGACGACCTCGATTTCCTCGTCCACGGCCGCCGTGGTTTCGGTATCAACGAGTTGTTGACCCCAGTCAATGACCACATCGTGCCCGGCCTGCGGTTCATGTACGCGCTCCTCGCTCTCCCGGACGGACCTAACCACCTGTTCTCCGTCGTCGTGCGCGTCGGGTTGTGGTTCGTCGCCATCACTTTGATGGCTGGGCTGGTTCGACGGCTCGTTCCCGGCGACTGGCCGATGTGGGTCGCCATCGTGCTCTACGGGTTCTCCGCCGTGGTCATGCCGTCGTTCATGTCTCTCTCCAGCGCCATGAACACCCTCCCCGCCCACGTCCTCGGGCTGGTCGTGATCCACGCAACCCTCGACTGGTTCGAGGGGGCTGGGGTGACGCGGCTGCTCGCTGTCGTCGTCGCCCTTGTTGCGTCGATGTCGTTCTGGGAGAAATCCGGGCTGATCCTGCTCACCACTATCGCGGTCGTTGTCGTCGCCCAACCCGCCCCCGCCTCGGCCCGCCGGTGGGTCGGGTGGGCCGCCGGCGTGGCGCTTGCCGTCCTCTCGTTCGGCGCGGCATACATGATGTTGGGGACCAGCCATCCCCACTGGCCCGGCACGCGGGTCGTCCTCGGACTCGTTGGGCAGGGGATCGCCTCGGTTCTGCTGCCCGCACTCGCCGGGGGGCCCTGGACCTGGGCGCTGTCCCAGCCGCCCTATTTCGGTCTCGCCGATCCGCCGGCCCTGGTCATCGTCGCGGGCGCGCTCGCCGTGGTGGCCCTCCTCACGGTCGCCGCCCGGCGGGCGCCGAGGGTGCTGTGGCTGTGGGCTGCGGTGCTGCTCTTCGCCGTCGTCGGTGTGCCGGTTGTCGCCCTTGGCCGCTATGCCGTCTTTGGGGCCGTCCTCACTCGACACCACCACTACTGGACCGATGCCGCGATCCCCTTGACGCTCGCCGTGGTGACCACTGTGGCGGCCGCCAAGCACACCCGCCGCAGCGCTGTCGCCGCCGGTGTCCTCACCCTTGTCTGGGTGCTCGGCACGATCGTGAGTTATGCCCAATTCGCAGGGCCCTGGGGACGCAACCCATCCCGGGAGTACCTCGCCTCAATGGCCGCCGACGTGGCCGCACACCCGACGGTGGCGCTATGGGACTCCCGCCCGCCCCTCGACATCATGCCCTACATCTCCGCCAACCGACGCATCTCGTCCCTGTTGGGATTGACCGGCGTCGAGGGGGCGCGGTTCGAGCCGTCCGGTCCGATGCCGAACATGGTCGACAACGACGGGCGGATCCGCCCCGCTCGCCTCCACAAGTGGGCGGTTGGCGTCACCGGCCGCGACTGTTCGGTGTTGCTAAGGGGGGCCGGGGAGGTGCGCATTCGGCTCGACTCGCCCCTCGACTCCGGCGAGTGGTCCGCCGAAGTCGGCTACTTGGCCAATCCCTCAAGTGCCATTCGCGCCGAACTCGTCGATCGCGACGGGCGCCACGTCCCGATGCTCGGTGCCGACGAGTGGGACGCCGGGCTGCTGACCGCCTACCTCACCGCGAGCGAACCCACGACCGCGACCGCGCTCGTGCTCCACAGCGACGATCCCGGCACCAACCTCTGCGTCGGTGACGTCACCGTCGGGCTGGTCGAGGTGGCTCGTTGAGCAGCGCTCCCGCTCGGTTCCCCGGGCTCGACGGTACGCGCGCCTTGGGCGCCCTCTTCGTCGTCACTACCCATGTTGGTTTCCACAGCGGGGCCGGATTGAACTCGACGTTCAATGGCGTGCTCTCCCGGATGGATAGCGGGGTCGCGATCTTCTTCGTCATCTCCGGCTTCCTGCTCTTCCGACCGCACGCCGTGGCCTGGGTCGAGGGGACGTCCCGGCCGAGCACAACCCGCTACTTCTGGCGGCGAGCCCTGCGGATCCTGCCGGCACTCTGGGTAACGGTGCTCGCGGCATACCTGCTCGTGCGATCCGAGGCCACCCCGGTGTCCTCATACCTCCACCACGCGGCCCTCATCCAGATCTACAGCCAAGGCCGCGCGGCGCACGGACTGACGCAAATGTGGAGCCTGGCCACCGAGGTCGCGTTCTACCTTCTGCTCCCGGTTCTCGCTCGCGGGGTGGCCCGCGGCGTGCCGTCCGCCCGCGCCTTCACCTGGCGCATCGCGGTGTTGGCGATGACGCCCCTTGCCGGAGCGGCCTGGATGAGCGGCATCACCGCCTGGAACCACCCCCTGGCCGGCACCTGGCTGCCCGGTTTCGTGGGCTGGTTCGGCCTCGGGATGGCCCTGGCGCTGTGGCAAGTCGGCCGCCAGTACGGGGTCCTCCCCCGAACCTCGGTCGACACGCTGGTCGCGCAGCCCGGGACCTTGTGGGCGTTGGCCGCCGCCGTCTTTCTGGTGCTCGCCTCCCCCGTCGCCGGCCCCTACTCGCTAGCGCTGACGACCCCGTTCGCGGCAGCGGTCAAGAGCATCGGGTATGCCGTGTTCGCCACGCTCGTGGTAGTTCCGTCCGTTGCGCCCCGCGACGGTACCCGCGCGGGATTGGCTTCCCGCCTCGCCGCGAGGGCGGGCTCATTCCTCGGCGATATCTCCTACGGAATCTTCTGCTACCACCTCATCGTGCTGGGCCTGATCGAGCAGACTCTCGGCTATCAGGTCTTTACCGGAGGCTTCTTCCTCCTCTACCTGCCAACGTTGGCGCTGACCATCGCCATCGCTGCGGCGAGCTATTCCTGGCTGGAACGTCCGATCATGCGCTGGGGACGTCGCATCGAAGGCCGCTGGACGAAGCGACGCCACAGCGATGGCCGACGCGAGGACCACGACCAGGACACGACGAGAATCACGGCCAGCACGAGCGCCTGAACGACCACGTTGTCGACCGCGGGCCGGCCCTGGGGCCACCTGGACCCGAACGCGGTCATGAGGGCGGCCATCGCCCCAAGGATCCCAACTCCCCAGATCCGGCCGACGCGCGACTGCGGCAGCGCCCACGCCAGCGCAGCGAGAGGAACGGCCGCCAGCCCAGCCCATCCGAACGTGAGGGCGAACGCGGCGGGTGCGATGAGGGCGCCCACCCAGGACGGCGTGGTCCTGGCGGGTGGGCTGGTAGCGCCATGTTCGCCTCGTGATCGGATCATCATGACGAAAGTGACGAGCAGCGCCACCGCGCCGCTGAGGAGGGCGGTGACATACCAGACGTCCGGGTCGAGAGTCGCGGTCACGATGCCGGTCGTCCCGGCGGGAACAATCCATCCCTGTTGCCAGCCGTCGACACGGACGGGTTGCAACACGACTCCCGTCTCGGTTCGGGCCGACCACCCCGAACTGAAGTTCTGATGGGCCACCAGGATGCTGCTGCTCCCTCGCCGAGGCAGGTCGGCGCGCAGGGTGGTCGCGTCCGGCCGCTCGACGACGACAGCATCGGGGGCGGGACCGTCCGGGTCGCCCAGCGACGAACCGAGTCTGAGATTGCTCGCGCGGAAAGCGGCGGAGTCAACGGCCTCAAGTGCCGATTTCCCGGCAGGGAGGTCGACCATCGACCCACAAGTGCTCCAACTGAGCGGACGCCCGGCGAGCACGTCCTCGAGTGTCCCGGTCACTCGGGTGTCGTAGCGCCGCCCCGCGACCACCAGGGCCGGGCCGTAGCCACAGGGAGCGCCGGTGGTGTCGGCCACCGTTGCCACCCCGCCGGGGTCATAGCCGGGGAACACCACCTCCGAAACCCCGACCGGGAGTGACTGCGGGAAGTGACTGGCCGAGTCCACCGAGTACAGGGGATCGTCTGCCTCGAACGTGATCGCTGCCTGGTGCACCTCCTGCACCGGGAAATGGGCGTACCCCTCGGCGTCCACGGTGACCTGGATGGCGGGGCGTCCGTCGAAGGCGAGGAGCACCGTCCGGGGACGCGAGGCGGCCAGGTACGGGTCGCGTTGGAATTGCACGCGATCGACGGTGACCGGAACCTGCAGGTCGATGTTGAGCACGGGTCGAGGGTCGTCCGGGCTCGCGACCCAACCCGTTGCCAGTTCGCCATCCATGACCGCGTCCGGCCGTCCAGCGGGGTCGCTGACCGCGCGACTGCTCGCCGTGACGCGCGCGCGACTCAACCCGGTGAGCAACGCCTCGACCGCCGGGCCGGGACGAGCCATGACGGTTCCCGTCATCGACGACTGGATCGGGGCATCGAGGTCGAGGGTTCTGCGCAGTCCGCCCTCGGTCTCTGCCTTTCGTTCAGACCCCACGAGGCACAGCGGCCGGTTCACGACCCAAGCGCAGCCGGGGCGTTCCCTGCCCGCGGCACGCAGGAGGAGGGCCGACGTTCGCTCGGGCGCCGCTGGCACGGTCAACGTCGATCGGGTGTCCAGCCCCGGAATACCCACCTCGGCGATCGCCACCCCCCTCTGGCGGCGCTCGGTGTCGGCAACAGTGACCTTGATCCGCACCCACGTCGTATCGCCCGGGTGGACGCTCAGCGGTTGCGGTGCCGCGCCGGCACCCAACCTGGTCGTGGTGCTGCCCCGAGCGGTGTCCACGCGCACCGTGGCGGGCCGCGCCGCCACCTGTTGGGCCGACTCCAGCGTGAGCGTGAGCCCCTCGGGGTTGATGGGACGGGCGAAGTCGAGACGCAGCCACTGTCCCGCGGTCGCGGCATACGACCCCGACACCCAGGAGGTCGAAGGGTCCCCGTCCACGGCAGCCTGCGGACCGTAGCCCGGCCCAAGGCGCAACGTCGCATTGGCATCCGAGGCCGACGACGATGCCGTCACCGACACGAGCGGGTCGGTGTAGGCCCGGACCGTCTGCGGCTGGCCCCGGTCGGAGATGTAGTCGCTCACCCGCCGACCCGTCCGGCCGGAGTCGGTGGCCGTCAGCACCTCGGACGCGTTATCACTGGCGCGCCCGAAGAACCGTTCGCGTCGCTGGGCTCCGTCAGTGAGGATGCCGAGTGCCGCCGCGTCGACCTCGGCCGGCAGGGCCCTCCGGTCCGAACCGACGATCGTGGCCCCGACCTGCGGGAACGCGGCATACACGTCCGGGACGTCCTCCGGCCCCCCCGAGACCGTCGCGAGTCGGTCCGCAGGGACCAGACTTGCCGACTCGGGGTTGGGGACGGCATACACCTCGAGAGCGGGGCGCGGGACGTGCGTGCGTTGGTCGGTCGTCGTCGTCGCGTCCTCGGTCGGCGTCCCCGGTGGGGAGCCCAGGATCGGACCAAAGGTCGCCACCCGGGCGAGCCCGGCCGCGGCGAGCGCCTGGTGGGTGCGCAGCAGTGCGCCCGCGCCACTGTCGATGGCATCGGCACGCAGGTCGTTGCGGACGACCACCTCACGCACCCCCGCCTGCCGCAGCCCGGCGAGCAGCGCGGGCCCCCCACGCCCCACGCGCAGGTTCGCCTCCACGGAGTCCAGCCAACGGGTGGCGCCGGCCGAACCCAGGGGCACCGCGTCTCGTACCGCGAACGGGCGGGTCGACAACGCTTGCAGTGGTTCGTCCTTGGTCGATCCCCATTGGAAGTCTGCGAACCCGGTCGCGGGAACCACGAGGACCGTGCCAGGCTCGGTTCGGCTGTCGAGCCAGGTGGCCGCTTGGCGCCAGTACTCCGGGAGGCCGCTATACCCCTCGGGGCGGGCCAACCCGCCCGGGACTGCTGGTGCCGCCACCATCACCACGACGCTCGCCGCGACGACCCGCGGCAACCACGCGGGTGCCCCCCACCCGGCCAGGCGACGCTGCGCCCAGGTGACCGTGACGGCGAGCCCGAGCGTGAGGGGGATGCGGAGGACCAGTTCGAACTTGTGCGTGTTGCGCAGTGGCGCCAGCGGGCCGTCCAAGAGGTGCTGGAGGGTATCGGCGAACGGCGAGGCCCCCGCACCGGTGTGACCGAGAGTGACGAGAATCAACCCCATCAGCAGGCTGACGAGGAGGAACGAGCGGTGGGGTCGAGGCGCGCCCACCAGGCCCACCGCACCGGCCATCGCGAGGAGGGTCGTCACCACGATGAGGACGGGGACGGTGGCGAACAGCCACCCCGCCGGCCAGGAGGGACCGCCCGGTCCGGACAGGTAGTTCAGCCAGGGTGTCGTGCCCCGCAGCGCCTCGAAGGGGCTGGCCGCGGCGGTGGTGACCTGCGCGTCCTCGATCCAGTCGAGGAACGGCGGGCTGTAGCGGCCCAAGAGGATGAGCGGACCGAGCCACCACAGCGACACCGCGGTGACGCTCGCCAGCCAGGCGAGGAACGGCCGCCAGGTATGCCGCCACCTCGCCCGGGTGGCGAACCACAGGGTCGGGAGCACGAGGGCGGCGCCGGTGGCCACCGCGTTGATGCCCCCGATGAGCGCGAAGGCGCAGGCGGAGGCGGTGATCCGCCACCGCCAGGACCGCTGGGCCGGCGTGACCAGCGGCAGCAACACCCACGGGGCCATCGCCATCGGCCAGACCTCCACCGAGCTGACAGCAACCTCGGCGAGGAAACGGGGGCTGACGGCATACAGCAGGGCCGCGAGGTAGCGCGCCCACGGTGAGCCCATCCGCAACGCCCCGGAGAGCCGCCACATCCCCACGAAGGCGACCGACAGGATGACCGACCACCACAATCGCTGCACCACCCAGGCGGGCACCCCGGCCCCGATGAGCAGGGCGTGGAAGGGCCCGACGGGAAACAGGTAGCCGTAAGCCTGGTTCTGGAGTTGGCCGAAGGCCCCGTTGGGGTCCCACATGTGCAACGCCCGTTGCAGGAATCCCCATGGGTTGGCGGTGAGGTCGAGTTTGGTGTCGGGAACGATCAACCCGCCGGCCTGCCGGAACGCGAGGGCCGTGAGCAGCCCGATCCCGGCCAGCAGGCGAACCCGCCAGACGACGACGCCGGCCCGCTCGTCGGTGCCGGTCACGAATGCGCTCGCAGCACGATGACGACATTCCAACTGGCGATGTCGGCAAGCCCGGGGACGCGCGCCACCCACCGAGCCCAGCGCGGGTGGTAGCGGGCGAACAGGTCGAGCACCTCGATCCGCCCGGCCCGTTCGGCTCCCCGGGCCCACGACACCATCGGCCGCACCGGGCAGGCGAAGAGGGTTCGGCCGAAGTCGTTCTTGGGGCGGTGCCCAGTGCGGGCGGCATACCGATCCGCGGCCCGCTTGCCGCCGAGGTAGTGCCACGGCGACGTCTCGTGCCCGCCCCAGGGCGACAGCCACGGGGTCCAGGAGAGGAAGACGACCCCACCGGGGCGGGTCACGCGGACCATCTCCTGCGCCATCCGCACCGGGTCGGGGACATGTTCGAGGACGTTGCTGGAGAAGGCGAGGTCGATCGAGGCGTCGGCCAGCGGCAGGTCCAGGCCCGACCCCCGCACGGTGTTGGCCCCGACCACCCCGCGGGCAGTGAGTTCACCGGCGTCCGGTTCGAGGCCGGCATACCGGGCCCCGGCCCCGGTGAAGGCGTCGGCGAAATAGCCCGGTCCCCCACCGATATCGACGACCTTGGCACCGGCCAACGGCAGCCACTGCCGCGCCATCGCCACCGAGTCGGCCGCCAGCGCCCCGTAGAACCGGTCGGGGTCGGTCTGCTCGACCCGGAAGGCGGCAAACAGGTCGAGGGAGCGGCGCAAGGTCGCCCGATGGGCGACGTTTCCCCCGCCCACCCTGGGGTCCTGCTGTACCATCCGTCTCCGGTCGTCAAGGAAAGAGCACCACGTGCGCATTGCGTTTCTGAACTGGCGTGACTCTACACACCCCGAGGGTGGGGGCGCGGAAAAGTACGCCGAGACCGTGTGCGCCGGGCTGGCCGCTCGCGGGCACGAGGTCACCTTGTTGTGCGCCCGCCCACCGGGGAGCGCGGAGGCGAGCGAACGGGACGGCGTACGCATCCTGCGCCAGGGTGGGCGGATCGGGGTGTATGCCGCCTCGGTCCGGCGGCTGCGCCGCCTCGAACGCACCGAAGGCCCCTTCGACGTCGTCGTCGACACCCAGAACGGCCTGCCCTTCTGGTCGGTCGCGGCGACCCGGACCCCGGTCGTCGTCCTCGTCCACCACGTCCACCGGGAACAGTGGCCGATCGTTTTCGGGCGCGCGACCGCGCGGCTGGGGTGGTGGCTGGAGTCCGTCCTCGCCCCGCGGGTCTACGCCAAGCGCCCCTATGTGGCGGTGTCCACCCAAACCCGGGAGGAACTTGCCACCTTGGGCGTGGACCCCCCCCGGGTTGCGATCATCCACAACGGCACGGACGTGCCCCTCGCGGCCGGTGTCGGCAAGAGCGCGGAGCCGCGCATCGTCGTGCTCGGCCGCCTCGTCCCCCACAAGCGCGTCGAACACGCCGTCGATGTCGTCGCCCGGCTCGCCGCCGAGGAGCCCACGCTGCGGTTGCGGATCGTCGGGGATGGCTGGTGGCGCGAACGGGTGGCCGAGCACGCCCGGGAGGTCGGCGTTGCCGATCGGGTCGACATTCTCGGGTTCGTCGACGAGGAGACCAAACACACCGAACTGGCCATGGCCTGGCTCGCGCTCGCCCCGAGCGTCAAGGAGGGGTGGGGCCTGTGCGTCGTCGAGGCGGCCTCGCACGCCACCCCCACCATCGCGTATCACGGCACGGGAGGGCTGTCCGAATCGATCGTCGACGGGGAAAGCGGGCTCCTCGTCGACGACCTCGACGCCATGACCAGCCAGGTGCGCGCACTGCTGCACGACGCGCAGGCGCGAGCGCGCTTGGGTGCCGCGGCGCGGGTGCACGCGGCGAACTACACGTGGAACGGGACCATCATGGCGTGGGAACGCCTCCTCACCACGGTGGCCGCGGCGAAAGCGTCCGGCGGCAGTGACGAGGACGAGACCGATTTGGGCTCTACTGACCGTACTTGAGGTTGGCGGCCGGGTCGGCCGGCTGCTTGGCGCCGTTCTCGACCGCGGAGTTGTCGTTGGGGGCGTTGCTCGCGGTCACCGTGGCCGCGGCGGCGAAGGACATGCCCAAACCGATCAGCAGGCTCACCAGCAGGACCACCAGCCCTTTGCGGCGCCCGGTGCCCTCAGTCTGCGTCTGACTCATGTGCGTGCATACCTTCCCTGGAAAAACCTGTCCGCGGAATCCTACCGCGCCGTAACCGCCCTGACGTCGATTCTGTTCACCCGGCGTGGGGCACTTTCCACAGGACGAAATCCGGCGCCTCGGCGAGGACGACCCAACCTTGCCGGTCTCGGGGCGGCTCACCCGGGCTGGTGCGCCAATAGAGCACGTGGGTGACGCCGGCGGCCCGCAGGGAGGCGCCCGTGACCTCGCCGGTGGCCCAGGCCGGGTTTTCGGCGACCCCCGGGTCGCGCACGACGACATCCCGTATGCCGCGGGGCACCGTGAGGACGCTGCTCGTCACCACCGGGGTGGTCACCGCCCGTGGTGTCGGGTCGAGGAAGGCCCCGGTCTGGCCCCATGGGGTGCGCCGCAGCGGCTGCCAGGGGAACGACGCGACCGTTGAACCGGGAGGCAGGGTATCGATCGTGCGGGTGACGGTCTCCCACGCGGAGGGGTAGGTGCTCGGCCGGTAGGTCTGGGCCACCAGTGCGGGGAGGTCCGGGACGGTGACCAGGGTCGCGGCCAGGATCACCCCGGCGACCCCGGGGAGCACTCGCCACGACCATCGTCGCGCGACCTCGCCGACGAGCAGCCCGACGAGGACGGACTCGGTGAGCAGCGCGACCCCGAGCAACCGGTGCTGGTCGCGCACCAGCGCCAGGCCGGGGACCTGCTGGGCCGCGGCATACGTCGAGGCGAGCGGGCCCGAGAGGACGGCGGCCACCGTGGCGGGCCCCACGAGCAGGGCGCCCGCAGCCCACCGCCGCCGGCGGGTCAGGGGCACGAGAGCGGCCAGCGCCACCACCGCGGTGGTGAGGAGCAGCGCCGATGCGGCCACCGCACCGGCGCTCGAGCGTGACGGCGGCACCGCCGCCGCGGACCAGGTGCCGCCCCCCAGCAGGCCCGAAACCCACGGCCCAAACCCGGTGTCGTCGCCGAGGGCGAAGGCCGCGGCGCCGGCCGGGTCGGCCGCTGCTCCGCGCAGGGCGAGCGCGGGAATCAGCCAGGGCAGGCACCACAGCAGGGCGATCAGGCTCACCCAGAGAACGCTCCGGCCGGCCGGACGACCCCGCGAGTGTTTGACGACGAGCGCCGCGACGACGGCTACCACCGCGGCGGCCACCGACCCCCAGGGGGTGAGCGCCGCGGGCGCGGCGGCGCAGGCCAGTGCCAGCAGCCGCCACCGCAGTCGCGCCTGCCAGCGGAGGGCGACGACGATCCACGGCAGCGCGGCATACCCCAGCAGGGTGGGCGCTTGGCCGAGGAGCAAGCGTTCGGTGACGTAGGGGTTCCACACGGCGACGGCGGCCCCGACGACCGCTGCCGTGGTGCCGGCCCGGGTCAGGAGAGCGCCAACGCCGGACCCGGTGAGCACGACCACGCCCACGAGCATGAGAAGTTGCTGGGCGCCCGGCGTCAGGACCGGTGAGAGCGCCCACGACACCGCATCCAACGGCCAGGCGCGCAGTTGCGCCGCCGAGTCCGGGAACCACGTGCGGGGGGCGGCCGGCTGCGGAACCGCGACGAAGTCGCGCACGAGGTAGACCCCGGGGCCGGCGCTGTGCCGCAAGAGAACGAACGCCACCACCCCCGAGACCAGGGTGGCAGCGACAAGCGGTCGCCAGCGCCGCAGAATCCCCCACCCCGGCCACACCCGCTCCCCGCGCACGGCGCTCATCCCCTCCCGGGGCTCGGGGCCCGACACCACCGCATCGGCGCCGTCAGTGGGCGGCATCGTGCCAGTGCCGGCCCACGCCCACGCTCACCTCGAGGGGCACGTCCATCGTTGCCGCCTGGGACATCTGGGCGACGACCAGCTCCTCGAGCGACTCCCGCTCTCCGGCGGCCACCTCGAGGACGAGTTCGTCGTGAACCTGGAGGAGCATCCGGGAGCGGGCGCCCGCTTCGCCCAGGGCCCGGTCGACGCCGAGCATCGCGACCTTGATGAGGTCGGCGGCCGAGCCTTGGATGGGGGCGTTGAGGGCCATCCGCTCGGCCATTTCGCGACGCTGTCGGTTGTCGCTGGTGAGGTCGGGCAGGTAGCGGCGCCGCCCGAACATCGTCTCGGTGTAGCCGTTGACGCGCGCCTGGGCCACGACGTCGGCGAGATAATCGCGCACCCCGCCGAACCGGGCGAAGTACATGTCCATGAGGCCCCTGGCCTCCTCGACCGGGATGGTCAGTTGGCGCGACAACCCGAATGCCGACAGCCCGTAGGCCAAGCCGAAGGACATCGCCTTGACCTTGCTGCGCATCGCCGGCGTCACCTCCTCTGGGGGCACCCCGAACACCTGCGACCCGACAAACCGGTGCAGGTCCTCCCCCGTCCGGTAGGCCTCGATGAGCCCGGCGTCCCCGGACAGGTGGGCCATGATCCGCATCTCCACCTGGCTGTAGTCGGCGGACATGAGCGACTCGAACCCGGCGCCGACGACGAACGCCTCCCGGATGCGCCGCCCCTCCTCGGTGCGGATGGGCACATTCTGCAGGTTGGGGTCGGTCGAGGAGAGCCTCCCGGTGGCCGCGATGGTCTGCAGGTAGGTCGTGTGGATACGCCCGTCGTCGGCGATCGACTTGATGAGCCCCTCGACGGTCACCCGCAAGCGAGAGGTGTCGCGATGCCGCAGCAGCGCCTCCAGGAAGGGGTGCTCGGTCTTGGCGAACAAGTCGGTGAGGGCTTCGGCGTCGGTCGTCCAACCGGTCTTGGTCCGCTTGGTCTTGGGCATGCCGAGTTTGTCGAAGAGGACGACCTGGAGCTGCTTGGGCGAGCCGAGGTTGATCTGCTCACCGTCGATCGCGGCATACGCATCGGCCTGGGCGGTGGCCATCTTGGCCGCGAAATCGGCCTCGAGCGCGTCGAGGGCGGGCCGGTCCGCGGCGATCCCGGTGGCTTCCATCCGGGCCAGGACGTCGACGAGCGGCAACTCGATCTCGGCGAGCAGGCGTGCACCCCCGGTCGCCGCGAGTTGCTCGTCGAGGGCGTCGGCGAGGTCGAGCACGGCGCGGGCGCGCACCATGGCGTCGTCGGCCGCGGCATCCTCGTCCGCCGCGAAGTCGAGCATCCCCTGCGGCTGGGCCGCCTCGGGTTTGAGCTCGCGCCCGAGGTGCCGCAGCACGAGGTCGGCAAGGTCGTAGGAACGCTGGTCGGGCCGCACGAGGTAGGCCGCCAGCGCCGTGTCGCTCACCAGGCCCCGCAACGTCATCCCGCGCCCGGCGAGTGCGTGGATCGGGCCCTTGGCGTCGTGGAGCACCTTGGCGCAACTCGGGTCGCCGATCCAGTCCGCGAGCGCGGTGTCGGCCTCGTCGTCGAGGTCGAGCAACGGCACGTATGCCGCGACGCCGGCCGCGGTGGCCACGGCGACCGCGGTGGCCTCACCCGTGCCTCTCCCCCACCGCCCGACGACGTGCATCCCCACCCGGGAACCCGCCGGGGCATGGTGGGCCAGCCACCCGGGGACGTCCTCGGAGCCGAGGACGTTGGCGTCGAGGTCGAAGCCGCCCTGCGCCTCGTCCTCGACCGGGTCGAGGTAGTCGAAGAGCCGGTCGCGCAGCACCCGGAACTCCAGGCCGTCGAAGACCCGGTGGACCTCCTCCCGGTCCCAGGTATGCCGCGCCAAGCCGTCCGGGGTGATCGGCAGGTCGAGGTCGCGCACCAACTGGTTGAGGCGCCGGTTGCGCAGCACGTCGCCGAGATGGGCCCGCAGGTTTTCGCCCCGTTTGCCGGTGATCTCGTCGGCGCGGGCGACCAAGCCCTCCAGGGTGCCGTAGGTGGTCAGCCACTTGGCCGCCACACCGGGCCCGACGAGCGGGACGCCAGGGAGGTTGTCGGAGGACTCGCCGACGAGGGCGGCCAGGTCGCTGTAGCGCTCGGGGGCCACGCCGTACTTGCCCTGCACGGCCACGGGGGTCATCCGGGCCAGTTCGGAGACCCCCTTGACGGGGTAGAGGAGGGTCGAGGTGTCGGTGACGAGTTGGAGGGCGTCGCGGTCACCGGAGCAGATGAGCACCTCCATGCCCTCGGCGAGGGCCTGGGTCGTCCAGGTGGCGATGATGTCATCGGCTTCGTACCCCTCGACCTCCAGGAAGGGGATGCGCAGGGCCGTCAACACCTCCTGGAGGAGGGAGACCTGCCCGGCGAACTGCGACGGCGTCGCGGACCGGGTCGCCTTGTAGTCGGCATACTCCACCGTGCGGAACGTCTGCCGGGACTTGTCGAAGGCCACCCCGACGTGCGTGGGTTCCTCGTCGCGCAACAGGTTGATGAGCATCGACGTGAAGCCGTAGACCGCGTTGGTGTGTTGCCCGGTGCTGGTCGAGAAGTTGTCCGCGGGCAGCGCGTAGAACGCTCGATAGGCGAGCGAATGACCGTCGAGGAGAAGCAGGCGAGCCACGCATGGCAGCCTAGTCACCATGTCCGACACTCCCGCTCTTGCGACCGCCGCTGCCCCTGCCGACCTCGCCGCCCAGGTCGCGGCCATCAACGCCATGAACACCAACGGCCTGCTCCAGCGGATGCAGATCGAAATCACCGAGGTCACGCCGCAACGGATCGTGGCGACCATGCCCGTCGAGGGCAACACCCAGCCCTACGGCCTGCTCCACGGCGGCGCCTCGGTCGTCCTCGCCGAGTCCTTGGGCTCGATCGGGTCGGCCCTGCACGCCGGGCCGGACCGGGTCGCCGTCGGGGTCGACATCAACGCCACCCACCACCGCGCCGCCCGCTCGGGGATCGTCACCGGTGTCGCGACCCCGGTCAGCCTCGGGAAGACGATGGCCTGCTGGGAAATCGTCGTGGTCGACGACCAGGACCGGCGCATCTGCACCTCACGGATCACCTGCCTGCTCCGCGACCGGGCTCCGGGCGCCTGAGGCGCCGCCGGCGCCGGAACGGCGCACCTGACCGCAGCGGTCAGCCGATGGGGCGGCGCAGCGGCGCGGGCGCCAACCCCCGGCGGCGGCGCAGCATCGCCACCAACTCCGGCTTGGCCTCCGGGTGGAGTTTGCGGCGCAACGTGGCCGTGGGAACCACGCGCCGCACGACGACCGAGCCGAAGCCGAGCCGGGCAAAGAACCGGTTCGCGTCGCGGCTCTGAGTAGGCACGTGGGTGGCGACGACCTCGGCACCGAGCCGCTCGGCATACGCGACCACCGCGTCGAGCAGCGCATGCCCGACCCCTCGACGCCGAACCCGGCGGTCGACAAACAGTTGCTCAATGGCGACCTCGGGGTGCGGGGCCAACCCGAACGGGTTTTCCGACACGATGAGGTAACCGACCGGCGCCTCCTCAAGGCGGGCCAGCCAGGCGCGAACATCACAGCGCCGCAGCGCCTCTCGCAATCGCCCCTCGGCCACGGCACGGGCTGCCGCCTCCGGCGAGGCGCCCTGGTCGACGCGTTGAGCCATCCAGAGCCCCGTCAGTTCGCGCACCAGGTCCTCGTCACGCTCCTCACCGGCACGAACAGACACGACCTCGATGCTCGTTCGAACCACGGCGAAACCTCCTCCGCACCGGACTGGACGAGACGACCTTAGGAGATGACCGGTCCGCCTGTGAAGACGGGTCCCTTATCACGGGGGCTGCTGGTTACAGTGCTCGGTGTGACGGGTGGCTTCATCGGGCTGGGAACGGCCCTCAACGTCGCCACCGTCGTCGTCGGCGCCCTCCTCGGGATGGTCATCGGGCATCGATTCCCCGACCGGACCCGCTCCGTTGTCACCGACGCCCTCGGGTTGACCACGCTGCTCATGGCCGGGCTGTCGGTGGCCGCGGTCACCGCGCCGGCGCTCTCGCAGGCGACCGGCCGCGGGGCACCCGTCCTCATCGTGCTGGGCTCGCTGCTCATCGGCGGCATCACCGGGTCGCTGCTGCGGATCGAGGCCCGCCTGGAGTCGCTCGCGGGCCGGATTCAGGATTGGGTGGGCCGCCGGTTCCCCTCGGAGGGACAGGGCGCGCAAGCGCGCGAACGGTTCATCGAGGGCTGGCTCAGCGCGACCCTCCTCTTCTGCGTGGGCCCGTTGACCATCCTCGGCTCACTGTCGGACGGGCTCGGGCGTGGCATCGACCAGTTGGCCCTCAAGGCGGTGCTCGACGGGTTCGCCGCGCTCGCCTTTGCCTCGACGTTCGGGGTGGGGGTGCTGCTGTCGGCGGTCTCGGTGGCCGTGATCCAGGGGTCGCTCACCCTGGTCGGGGTGTTCCTGGGCTCGATCATGCCGGAGGCCCACATCGCGGCCCTGACCGCGACCGGCGGCCTCATGCTCGCCGGTATCGGGTTGCGGTTGCTGCGGATTCGCGAAACCCCGGTGGCCGATATGCTGCCCGCTCTGGTCGTGGCCCCGCTGCTCACCCAGGTGGTCATCGCGCTGCGCTGAAGCGCCCAGGGGAGGGCTTGAGCGCAGCGGTCTGCACGGCATACGGGCCGGTCGACCCGGCCCGGTCAGGCCTTTTCCATCCCCGCGACGACCGCGTCGGCAACCTCACGCATACTCATCCGCCGGTCCATCGCGGTCTTTTGAATCCAGCGGAACGCGTCGGCCTCACTGATCTTGAGTTTGGTCATGAGCACGCCCTTGGCCCGGTCGACGGCCTTGCGGGTCTCGAGGCGATCGCCGAGGTCGGCGACCTCGTCCTCCAACTCCTTGAGTTCGGCCCAGCGCGACAGGGCAATGTCGATGGCCGGAGTGACGTCGGCGGCCGTGAACGGCTTGACGACATAGGCCATGACGCCGGCGTCGCGGGCCCGCTCGACCAGTTCGGTCTGACTGAAGGCGGTGAGCATGACCACGGGGCACAACCGCTGCGAACCGATCTGTTCGGCGGCGCTCAACCCGTCGAGGACGGGCATCTTGACGTCCATGACGACCAGGTCCGGCTTGAGTTCGTTGGCGAGGGTGACCGCCTGCTCACCGTTGCTTGCCTGTCCCACAACCTCATAGCCGGACTCGGTGAGCATTTCGGCCAAGTCCAGCCGGATGATCGCCTCGTCCTCGGCGACGAGGATCCGCTTGCCGGCCACTGTGCCCTCCCTGCGACGGGTCGATCTTGGCTATCGAGGATGTGCTGTGGTGCCGGGAGCGGGACTTGAACCCGCACGCCCTTTCGAGCAAAGCATTTTGAGTGCTCCGTGTCTGCCATTCCACCACCCCGGCGAGGGTGCGCTCTAGTGTAACCGCTTCGATGACCCGCTGCCTGCCAGGCCACGACGCGGGATACCTATGACCCCTGGCTCAGGGTGAGGTATGCCGGTGCCTGACCGGAGAGGGCATCCCCGATCCGGTGCACCCGCAGCGCGTTCGTCGACCCCGGGATGCCCGGCGGGGACCCGGCGACGATGACGACGATGTCGCCCTCGACGACCCGCCCGGCGCCGAGGAGAACCTGGTCGACCAGGAGGGCGTATTCGTCGGTGTGATGGACGTCGGGGACCAGGAAGGTCTCGACGCCCCAGGTCAGGGCCAGTTGCGACCGGGTCCACTGGTTGGCGGTGAAGGCCAGGTGCGGGATCCGGGGCCGCACGCGGGCCAGGCGCCGGGAGGAATCGCCCGTCGAGGTGAAGGTGATGAGGAACTTCGCGCCCAGGAGGTCACCGATCTCGGAGGCCGCCGCGGTGACCGCGCCGCCCTTGGAGTTGGGCCGGGTGTCGAGGGGCCGGATGCGGTGCATCCCGTGCATCTCGGTGTTCTCGATGATCCGGGCCATCGTCTCCACGGCCTCGAACGGGTGCGCACCCACCGAGGTCTCCCCCGACAGCATGAGGGCATCGGCCCCGTCGAGCACGGCATTGGCCGCGTCGGAGGCCTCGGCGCGGGTCGGACGCGAGTTCTCGACCATCGACTCGAGGACCTGGGTGGCGACGATCACCGGCTTGGCGCGGCGCCGGGCGATTTCGCAGGCCCGTTTCTGGACCAGCGGCACCTCCTCCAGCGGCATCTCCACCCCGAGGTCACCGCGGGCGACCATGACCCCGTCGAAGGCGCGAATGATCTCGTCGAGGTGATCGACGGCCTGCGGCTTCTCGATCTTGGCGATGACCGGCAGCCAGATGCCGACCTCACGCATGATCTCGTGGACATCGTCGAGGTCGCGGGCGCTGCGCACGAACGACAGGGCGATCATGTCGACCTTGAGCCGCAGCGCCCACCGGAGGTCCTCACGGTCCTTCTGCGACAGCGCCGGGACGCTCATCGCGGCACCGGGCACGTTGATGCCCTTGTTGTTGGAGAGCATCCCGCCTTCGAGGACCGAGCACCGGACATCGGTGTCGGTGGTCTCCAGCACCGCCAGGGCGAGTTTGCCGTCGTCGATGAGGATGCGGTGCCCGGGTTGGACGTCACCGGGCAGGCCGGCATACGTCGTCCCCACCTCATGGACATCGCCGGGCACGTCGCGGGTCGTGATCGTGAAGGGCGCTCCCGGCTCCAACAGGACCGGACCGTCGACGAACCGCCCGGTTCGGATCTTCGGGCCCTGGAGGTCGACGAGGATCCCGACGGCCCGGCCCGCCGCGTCGCTCGCGCGCCGGACGTCGAAGTAGACGTGTTCGTGCGCGGCATAGTCGCCGTGCGAGAGATTGAGCCGGGCCACGTCCATGCCGACATCGACCAAGTGGCGAATGCGCTCAGGGGTCGAGGCAGCAGGCCCCATCGTGCAGACGATCTTGGCGCGACGCATGGTCTCCATCCTACTGCGTAACCGGTTACAGGGTGATGAGAGTCACAGCCGGCCGTCGGTGGGGCTTGGTTGGCGGGGCCTTCGCCCCCTCACACGGTCAACGGACGGTCCGTGGGATTGATGGGCCGGGGCAGGTTCGACGCGCGACCGCGCAAGTAGGCATCCACGCCGTGGGCGGCAGCCCGGCCCTCGGCGATCGCCCAGACGATGAGGGACTGGCCCCGCCCGGCGTCACCGGCGACGAACACCCCGGGCGCGCTCGTCATGAACTCCCGGTCGCGCGCGACGTTGCCGCGCGCATCGAGGTCGACCCCGAGTTGCTCGACCAGGCCCTCGCGTTGCGGCCCGAGGAAACCCATCGCGAGCAGCACCAACTGCGCCGGCAGCACCTGCTCGGTGCCCTCGACGGGCTCGAAGCGCCCATCGACGAGAGCCACCTCGTGCAACCGCAAACCGGTCACCGCACCGGACTCGTCACCGAGAATGGCGCTGGTGCTCACGGCATACCGACGTTCGCCGCCCTCCTCGTGCGCGGAGGCGACCCGGAAGATCATCGGATACGTCGGCCACGGCTGGCCGGCGGGCCGCTCTTCACCCGGGCGCGGCATGATTTCCAGGCTCGTCACCGACCGCGCCCCTTGACGCAGCGCGGTGCCGATGCAGTCGGCCCCGGTGTCGCCACCGCCGATGACGATGACGTCCTTGCCCGCCGCGGTCACCTGGCCGGTGACGCTCTCCCCCACCGCAACCCGGTTGGCCGGCGGCAGGTAGTCCATTGCCTGGAGCACCCCGGACAACTCACGCCCGGGCACCGGCAGATCGCGGGGCACCGTCGAGCCGATGGCGAGCACGATGGCGTCGAAGCGAGCGCGCAACTGCGCTCCGGTCACGTCGGTGCCGACGGCGATCCCGTTGCGGAAGATCGTGCCCTCGGCCTGCATCTGGGCCAGGCGCCGGTCGAGGATCGCCTTCTCCATCTTGAATTCCGGTATGCCGTAGCGCAGCAAGCCGCCGGGCCGGTCGGCGCGCTCGTAGACGGCGACGGTGTGCCCGGCCCGGGTCAACTGCTGGGCCGCGGCCAGCCCGGCCGGTCCGGAGCCGACGACGGCGACCGTCTTGCCGGTGAGGCGGTCGGGCACGAGCGGCTGGACGACCTGCGCCGCGAACGCGCGCTCGATCGTCGTCACCTCGACCTGCTTGATCGTGACCGCCGGCTGGTTGATGCCGAGGACGCACGCGGTCTCGCAGGGCGCCGGGCAGAGCCGCCCGGTGAACTCGGGGAAGTTGTTGGTCGCGTGCAGCCGCTCGATGGCGCTGCGCCAGTCCCCGCGCCAGGCGAGGTCGTTCCACTCGGGGATGAGGTTGCCCAGCGGGCATCCGGAGTGGCAGAACGGGATGCCGCAGTCCATGCAGCGACTCGCCTGCGCCTGCAACTCCTCGACGTCCTGGGGTTCGTAGACCTCACGCCAATCCTGGATGCGCACCGGCACCGGGCGGCGGGCGGGCAGCTCTCGCTGGCGGAGCTTGAGGAAACCTTGCGGATCAGCCACGGGATGCCTCCATGATTCGTTCCCAAACCTGCGTGCCATCGACGTCGAGCCCCTCGGCGGCGGCTTCCTCGCGCACCCGCAGGACCCGCTCGTAGTCCCTCGGCACGATGACGGTGAACCGCTGCGAGGCCTCCGGCCATTCGGTGAGCAGCCGGCTGGCCACCTCGGACCCGGTCCACCGGTGGTGACGCTCCAGGAGGTCGTGGACCACTCCCTCGTCGGCAGGGGTGAGGGGGCGCAGGTCGACCAGTTCCCGGTTGACCCGCTCGGCGTCGAGGTCGAGGACGTAGGCCAACCCACCGGACATGCCTGCGGCCACGTTGCGGCCGGTGGGGCCGAGGATGAGGACGGTGCCACCGGTCATGTATTCGAGCCCATGGTCCCCGACGCCCTCGACGACGGCGGTCGCCCCGGAGTTGCGGACACAGAAGCGTTCGCCGACCCGGCCGCGCAAGAAGATCTCCCCGGACGTCGCGCCGTAGCCGATGACGTTGCCGGCAATGACGTTGTCCTCGGCGACAATCGGGCTGGTGCGGTCGGGCCGGATGACGACCCGGCCCCCGGACAGGCCCTTGCCGACGTAGTCGTTGCCGTCGCCGTGGAGGGTCAGGGTCACCCCGGCGGGCAGGAACGCGCCCAGGCTCTGTCCGGCCGACCCGACGAGGGTGAGGTCGATGGTGTGGTCGGGCAGCCCGTGCGGGTGGGCCCGGGTGACCTCGTGGCCGAGCATGGTGCCGATGGTGCGGTGGACGTTGCGCACCGCGACCTGGCCGGTGACCGGCATACCGTCGACAAGAGCGTCCCGCGACAGCGCGATCAACTCGTGGTCCAGGGCCTTCTCCAGCCCGTGGTCCTGGCCGACGAGGTGGCGCCGGCCCGACCCGTCGGGGCTGTCCACCTCGGCGAGGATCGGGCTCAGGTCGAGCCCGCTCGCCTTCCAGTGGGCCAGGGCGGGCGCGGTGTCGATCGACGAAATCTGGCCGACGGCCTCGGCGATGCTGCGGAACCCGAGGGCGGCGAGGTGCTCACGGACCTCCTCGGCGATGTACTCGAAGAAGGTCTCGACGAACTCCGGCTTGCCGCTGAAGCGGGCCCGCAACTCGGGGTTCTGGGTCGCGATGCCCACGGGGCAGGTGTCGAGGTGGCACACGCGCATGAGGATGCAGCCGGACACCACGAGCGGGGCGGTGGCGAAACCGAACTCCTCGGCGCCGAGCAGGGCCGCGATGACGACGTCCCGGCCGGTCTTGATCTGCCCGTCGACCTGGACGACGATCCGGTCGCGCAACCCGTTGAGAACCAGCGTCTGCTGGGTCTCGGCCAACCCCAACTCCCAGGGCCCGCCGGCGTGTTTGAGGCTGGTCAGCGGGGAGGCGCCGGTGCCCCCGTCGTGCCCGGAGATGAGGACGACGTCGGCGTGCGCCTTCGAGACCCCCGCCGCGACCGTGCCGACGCCGACCTCGGAGACGAGTTTGACGTGGATGCGGGCATTCGGGTTGGCGTTCTTGAGGTCGTGGATGAGTTGGGCGAGGTCCTCGATCGAGTAGATGTCGTGGTGCGGCGGCGGGCTGATGAGGCCCACCCCCGGGGTGCTGTGCCGGGTCTTGGCCACCCAGGGGTACACCTTGGTGCCGGGCAGCTGCCCGCCCTCACCGGGCTTGGCGCCCTGGGCCATCTTGATCTGGATGTCGTCGGCGTGGGTGAGGTACATCGAGGTCACCCCGAACCGCCCGGAAGCCACCTGCTTGATCGCGGAGCGGCGCGCCGGGTCGAGGAGGCGTTCCTCGTCCTCCCCGCCCTCGCCGGTGTTGGACCGGCCACCGAGCCGGTTCATGGCGATGGCGAGGGTCTCGTGGGCTTCCATGCTGATCGAGCCATAGCTCATCGCCCCGGTGTTGAACCGGCGCACGATCTCCGCGACCGGCTCGACCTCCTCGATCGGCACCGGTTCGCGTTGCGGGGTGAGCCGGAAGAGGCCGCGCAGGGTCATGAGCCGCCCGGACTGCTCGTCGATGCGCTGGGTGTACTGCTTGAAGATGTCGTAGCGCCGGTTGCGGGTCGCGTGCTGGAGCCGGAAGACGGTTTCGGGGTCGAACAGGTGCGGCTCGCCTTCACGGCGCCACTGGTATTCGCCGCCGACGTCGAGTTTGCGGTGCGAGGGCCGCACCCCGTCCTTGGGGTATGCCGCGTGGTGCCGGGCCGCGGTCTCGGCGGCGATGACGTCGAGACCGACCCCGCCGAGTTGGCTGATGGTGCCGGTGAAGTAGCGGTCGACAAGGTCCTGGGAGAGCCCGATCGCCTCGAACACCTGGGCGCCCCGGTAGGACGCCACCGTCGAGATGCCCATCTTGGACATGACCTTGAGGACGCCCTTGCCGAGGGCCTTGATGAGATTCTTGACCGCCTGCTCCTGGGTGACGCCGGTGACGGCGCCACTGCGGACGAGGTCCTCGACGCTTTCCATGGCGAGGTAGGGGTTGACCGCGGCCGCCCCATAGCCGACGAGGAGCGCGACGTGGTGCACCTCGCGGACGTCCCCGGCCTCGACGATCAACCCGACCTGGGTGCGCAACTTGGTGCGGATGAGGTGGTGGTGGACCGCGGAGGTGAGCAGCAGGGACGGGATCGGCGCGTGGTCGCGGTCGGAGTCCCGGTCGGAGAGGACGACGAACCGGGCCCCGGCGGCGATCGCGTCGCTCACCTCGGTGCAGATCGCGTCCAGCCGGTCGCGCAACGCCGCCTCGCCGCCGGTGGCGTCGTAGAGCCCCTGGATGACGACGGTGGCGTAGCCGGGCAGGTCGCCGTCGGCGTTGATGTGGACGATCTTGGCCAGTTCGTCGTTGTCGATGACCGGGAAGTCGAGGACCACCTGGCGCACATGGGCCGGACCGGCGCCGAGCAGGTTGCCCTCGGGACCGATCGAGGTGCCCAGCGAGGTGACCAGTTCCTCACGGATCGCATCCAAGGGCGGGTTGGTCACCTGGGCGAACTGCTGGGTGAAGTAGTCGAAGAGCAGCCGCGGCTTGTCGGAGAGGACCGCGATCGGGGTGTCGGTGCCCATCGAGCCCAGCGCCTCACCCCCGGTGCGCGCCATCGGCGCGAGGATGATCTTGAGTTCCTCCTCGGTGTAGCCGAAGGTGCGCTGGCGACGCGCCACCGAAGCGGGCGTGTGGAGGATGTGCTCCCGATCCGGCAGGTCGGCAAGCCGGATCAGGCCCGCGTGCAACCACTCCTCGTAGGGCTGGGCGGACGCAAGTTGACCCTTGATCTCCTCGTCGCTCACGATCCGGCCCGCGGCGGTGTCGACGAGCAGCATCCGGCCCGGCTGCAACCGGCCGCGCTTGACGACCCGCTCCGCGGGCAGGTCGAGCACGCCGGACTCGGAGGCGAGGACCACCAGGCCGTCGTCGGTGACCCAGTAGCGCCCCGGACGCAACCCGTTGCGGTCCAGGACCGCCCCGACGAGGGTGCCGTCGGTGAACGTCACGCACGCCGGCCCGTCCCAGGGCTCCATGAACGTCGAGTGGAACTCGTAGAAGGCCCGCCGGGCCGGGTCCATCTCCTCGTGGTTCTCCCACGCCTCGGGGATCATCATGAGGACCGCATGCGGCAGCGAGCGCCCCCCGAGGTGGAGCAGTTCGAGGACCTCGTCGAAGGAGGCCGAGTCCGAGGAGCCGGCGGCGCAGATCGGGAAGAGACGTTTGAGGTCTGCCCCGAGCAGGTCGGATTGGAGCTGGTCCTCCCGGGCATGCATCCAGTTGCGGTTGCCCTTGACCGTGTTGATCTCACCGTTGTGGGCGATGAGCCGGTAGGGGTGGGCCAGCGGCCAGCTCGGGAAGGTGTTCGTCGAGAACCGGGAGTGGACGACGGCCAACTCGGTGGCGAACCGGGGATGGGACAGGTCGGGGAAGAAGGGTTCGAGTTGCCCGGTGGTGAGCATGCCCTTGTAGACCAGGGTGCGCGAGGACAGCGAGGGGAAGTAGACCTCCAACTCGCGCTCGGCCCGCCGCCGCAACCCGTAGGTCAGCCGGTCCAGAGCAATCCCGGCGACCTCCCCCTCGAGCGAGGTGAGAAACACCTGCTCGAAATACGGCATACAGTCGCGCGCGGCCCGCCCCACGATGTCGATCGCGGCCGGCACGTCGCGCCACCCGAGGACCCCGAGGCCCTCCTCGACGGCGATCCGGGCGATCTCCTCCTTGACCGTATGCCGCGCCGCCGGGTCCCGGGGCAGGTAGGCCATCCCCACGGCATACCGGCCGACGGGGGGAAGCCCGAGGCCGCTGACCTCGCGAAGGAAGGCGTCGGGGATCTGGGTGAGAATGCCGGCACCGTCACCGACAAGCGGGTCGGCACCGGTGGCCCCCCGGTGGTCGAGGTTGCGCAGCGCGTCGAGGGCGAGGGCGACGATGTCGTGACCCGCCGTGCCGCGCATCGTGGCCACCATGGCCACCCCGCACGCATCATGTTCCGCGCTGCGGCGGTAAAGACCCTGGTCAACAGGCTGCGCGGAAAAGGGCAGAGACGTCACGACGACTGATCACCGTCCTGGGAGGTGGGGGCCGCGACGCCATAACGCGCCCGGGCCGGGAAGACAACGACGCGCGGGCAGCGTTGGCCACGCGGCAGCAGGATATCCACTCGGGGTGGCGTCCTACGATTCGAGAGGTTCCGTCTTGCGATCCGAGACAGTTCGGCCGCTCCGCCGGTAGACCCAGACGCCGAGAAGGAACACGAGGGCACTGACCCAGACGTTGACCCGCACCCCGAGGATCGTGTTGGCGAAATCGTCGCGGAGCAGTTCGACGACGACCCGGCCCACGGGGTAGCCGGCGACGTAGATCCCGAACAACTGACCGGGCGCCAGGGCGCCGCGGCGATCCAGGCGCAGCAACACCACGGCGAGCACGACGAGGAACAGCGACTCGTAGAGGAACGTCGGCTGGAAGGTGCCCGCGACGACCGGGTGGCCGGCGGAGTCGGTGACCGCCCGGCCCGCGCCCTGATCCCACTCGTGGATGGTCAGCCCCCACGGCAGGTCGGTGGCCCGGCCGTGGAGTTCGTTGTTGAACCAGTTGCCCCAGCGCCCGATGGCCTGGGCCAGGGCCACCCCCGGCGCGGCCGCGTCGGCGAAATCGACGAACGCCACCCCGTGCCGCCGGCAGCCGAGCCAGGCACCGGCCGCGCCGAGCGCGATCGCTCCCCAGATCCCCAGGCCGCCTTCCCAGATGGCCAGGGCCCGCCAGGGTTGCCCGCCGGCCCCGAAGTAGGGCTGGGGGGTGGTGAGGACGTGGTAGAGCCGGCCGCCGATGATGCCGGCGACCACGGCATACACGGAAATGTCGAAGGTGACGCCGGCCGGCTGGCCGCGCGCCTGCAACCGCCGGTCCGTCAGCCAACCGGCGACGAAGATCCCGGCGACGATGCACAGGGCATAGGCCCGGATCGGTATGCCGAGGACGTGCCAGACGGCGACGGTCGGGCTCGGGATGCTCGTCGGCACCACCAGCCCGACTGTCAGCGCCTGCGTCACGAGGACGGCGAGGCGCTCGGCGTCAGTTTGGCGAGGTAGGCCTTGAGCTTGTCCGGGGTGGCGATGTCGGTGTTGTTGACGATCGTGCCGTTGATCCGGTAGGTCGGCGTGCTCTTGATGCCGTCCTTGCCGAAGGCCGTGGCCTCGACGCTCTTGAGGTAGTTGACGTACTTGCCGCCGTCGACGCACTTCTGCCAGGTGGTCAGCGCGTCACCGCTGAGTCCGGCCTGGGCGGCGAGCGCCTTCAGACCCTCGCTGGTCCAACCGGTGCCCTCGCTCGGCTGCTGCAAGTAGGCCAGGTCGTGGAACTCCTGGAACTTGCCCGCGTCGGCCGCACAGTAGGCGCCGTTGCCGGCCTTCATCGACCCGTCGTTGCGCAGCCGGTCGTCGAGGAAGGTGAGGGTGTTGTAGACGAGTTTGATCTCGCCCTTGCCGGCGAGGTCAGTCAAGGTGGAGCCGAGGACGCCCTCGAACTGCTGGCAGGCGGGGCACTGGAAGTCCTCGTACACCTCGACGGTCGGCGCACCCGGTGTGAGTTTGGCGTCCTGGAAGGCCGGGTAGCCGGCGTTGAGGCTGGCGCCCTTGGGGGCTTCCTGCCCGCTGCCGATGATGGCCTTCTGGGCCGAGAGTTGCGACCAGACCACGCCCCCGACGACGGCGACGATGGCGATCACGGCCACGACCGCGGCGATGACGATCTTGTTGGTCCCGCCACCGGTGCCGCTGGATGCGGCGGCCGCCTGGATCTTGGCTTGGCGGGCGGTCGCGTCGGGGCGAGAACTCTGGGTGTTCTTTGCCATGGTGGGAGTCTTCCTGTTGCAGAGTCGTGGATCAAACGGGAGGGACGAGGGCAAGCCGGTCCGAGAGGTCAGAGGAAGCGGTGCCCCCACTTGAGAAGTTCGAGGACGAGCACGAGCGTGAGCCACGCGATGAGCCCGACGGTGAACCAGCCCTTGTGGACGAACGCCAGCGCCTTGCGTTGGGCGGTGTCGGAGAGGTAGAGGTTGTTTTCGAGGATGTTCCATTGGGTCATCGAGGTGAAGACGAAGGTCGTCGACACGGTGACGAGCAGGCACCACGGGCACAGCGCGCCGATGACGACCGTCGACTGGTAGAGCAGCCAGTAGGCGAAGATCACCCCGAGCAGGTAGCAGATGTTGGCCACGAACATGAACCAGCGCGGGAAACGGACCCCGGAGAGGGACGCGACGGCGATGGTCATGACAACCGGCTCGGAGATCAGCCCGAAGAAGGCGTTGGGGAAGCCGAAGACGTGCGCCTGCCAGGTGGCGCCGACCTTGGCGCAGTCGATCACCGAGTTGATGGAGCAACTGAGCACGACGTCGGGGTTGCGGGCCAGTTCGATGGCGTCGTAGGACAGCACGAAGGAGGCGAGCAGGCTGAGGGTGGCGAAGACGAGCATTTCGCCGAAGAGAATGATGCGCTTGCGCCGCGGCGGGGCCACCACCTCCTCCACCTGCGCTCCTCTCGCCGTCGTGACGGCCGTCATCGACGACCCTCACGCACGCCCGCGGCCAGTTCCGCGGTCAACAGGCGCAACGCCTCCAGGCCCTCATCGAGTTCCCGGGCCTGGATGAGGCACCGCACCAGGGCCGACCCGACGATGACCCCGTCGGCGAACCCGGCGACCTGCGCGGCCTGGGCCCGGGTGGACACCCCGAGCCCGACACACACCGGGAGGTCGGTCACGGCCCGGGTGCGACGCACGAGGTGCTCGGCTCCCCCGCCGACGGTGTCGCGGGCCCCGGTCACCCCCATCGTGGAGGCGGCATACACAAAGCCGCGACACGCGGAGGTCACCCGGGTGAGGCGCTCGTCGGTCGAACTGGGCGCGACGAGGAAGACCCGGTCCAGGCCGTGTCGCTCACTGGCCGCAATCCAGTCGTCGGCCTCGTCGGGGATGAGGTCGGGGGTGATGAGGCCGGCGCCGCCGGCGGCGGCCAGGCGGGCGGCATACGCGTCGACACCGGAGCGGAGCACCAGGTTCCAGTAGGACATGACGAGCGGGGGAACCCCGGCGGCGCGGACGGCCTTGGTTGCCGCGAACGTGTCGGCGACCCGGGTGCCGCCGGCGAGCGCGGTCGCGGCGGCGTGCTGGATGACCGGGCCGTCCATGAGCGGGTCGGAGTAGGGCACGCCGACCTCGACGATGTCGACCCCGGCCTCGACCATGGCCACCATTGCGGCGATCGAGCCCTCGACGGTGGGGTACCCGACGGGGAGGTAGCCGATGAGCGCGGCGCGACCCTCCGCCCGGCAGGTGTCGAGAACCCCGGCGACGCCGAGGGGGGAGGTGGGGGCGGTCATGATTCGTCCTCGTCGAGGAGCCCGAAGTAGCGGGCCGCGGTGTGCATGTCCTTGTCGCCACGCCCGGAGAGGTTGACCAGGAGCAGGGCGTCCGGCCCGAGTTCGCGGCCGACCTCGAGGGCGCCGGCGAGCGCGTGCGCCGACTCCAGGGCCGGGATGATGCCCTCGGTGCGGCACAGCAGCGCGAACGCCTCCATGACCTGTTCGTCGGTGGCGTAGCGGTATTCGGCGCGCCCGGTGTCGCGCAGCCAGGCGTGCTCGGGGCCCACGCTCGGATAGTCCAAGCCCGCCGAGATCGAGTGCGACTCGACGGTCTGGCCGTCCTCGTCCTGCATGAGGTAGCTCATCGCGCCGTGGAGCACGCCCGGCGAGGCGGTGGCGAACCGGGCGGCATGCCGGCCACTGGGGATGCCCTCGCCCCCGGCCTCGATGCCGATGAGGCGCACCCCCGCGTCGGGGACGAACCGGTGGAAGATGCCCATGGCGTTGGATCCGCCGCCGACGCAGGCGATGACGGCGTCGGGGAGGCGGCCGGTGAGGTCGAGGACCTGGGCGCGCGCCTCGACCCCGATGATCCGGTGGAAGTCGCGGACCATTTCCGGGAAGGGGTGCGGGCCGGTGACCGTGCCGAGGAGGTAGTGCGTGGTCTCGACGTTGGTCACCCAGTCGCGCAACGCCTCGTTGATGGCGTCCTTGAGGGTGGCGCTGCCGTGTTCGACCGGGACGACCTGGGCGCCGAGCATCTTCATGCGGGCGACGTTGAGCGCTTGACGCTCGGTGTCGACCTTGCCCATGTAGATGGTGCACTCCAGGCCCATGAGGGCGGCCGCGGTGGCCGTCGCCACGCCGTGCTGCCCGGCACCGGTCTCGGCGATCACCCGCCGCTTGCCCATCCGCACGGTGAGCAAGGCCTGGGCGAGGACGTTGTTGATCTTGTGCGACCCGGTGTGATTGAGGTCCTCGCGCTTGAGGATGACCCGGGCTCCCCCGGCGTGGGCGGCGAACCGGGGCACCTCGGTGATGATCGAGGGGCGGCCGGTGTAGGTGCGGTGGAGCCGGTCGAGTTCGGCGAGGAAATCCGGGTCGACCATCGCCTTCTGGCGGGCCTCGTCGAGTTCCTCCAGGGCCGGGATGAGGGCCTCGGGCACGTAGCGGCCCCCGAACGGCCCGAACCGGCCCGTCGTCGCTGCGGGAGTCTCCTCCCCTGGCGCGGTGCTGGGCTGGGTCATCGGGGTCCTTTCCCGCCGGCGGCGATGAGCGAGGCCGCTGCCGCGGCCGGGTCGGTGCCCTTGACGAGGGCCTCACCGACGAGGATCGCGTCCGCACCGGCAGCGGCATACCGGGCGGCATCGGCCGGGCCGGTGATGCCCGACTCGGCCACGGTGACGATGCCCTCGGGGATCAACGGGACCAACTCGCCGAAGACGTCCGGATGGACCTCGAGGGTCTTGAGGTTGCGGGCATTGACCCCGATCACGGCGGCGCCGGCGTCGACGGCCCGGCGGGTCTCCTCGGCGTCATGCACCTCGACGAGCGCGGTCATGCCCAGTTCGTCCACCCGGTGCAGCATCGTGCTCAGTTGGGTGTCGGTGAGCGCGGCGACGATGAGGAGGACGAGGTCCGCCCCATGGGCCCGAGCCTCCCACAACTGATAGTCGTCGACCATGAAATCCTTGCGCAACACCGGGATATCGACCCGAGCCCGCACCGCGTCCAGATCGGCCAGGGAGCCGCCGAAGCGGCGCTCCTCGGTGAGGACCGAGATGGCGCTCGCCCCGCCGCGGGCGTAGGCGGCGGCCAGGTGCGCCGGGTCCGGGATCGCGGCAAGTGGCCCCTTGCTGGGGCTGGCCCGTTTGACCTCGGCGATCAATCCCAGGCCGGGAGCGCGCAGCGCGGCCAGGGCATCGAGCGGTGCGGCCACCTGCTCGACCCGGCGTTGCACATCGAGCAACGGAAGGCGGTGTCGGCGCGCGGCCAAGTCGAGGCGCACGCCATCGATGATGGTGTCGAGAACAGTCGTCATCAGCACGAACAGACCCGGGTCTGCCGGGTCCGGGCGTCAGTGGCCGGCAGCAGTGCTCCGGCCGGCGACGCCGTAACCGCGCGCGGCGAGCACCTTGCCGGCGATCAGGCCGACGACGCCGATGATGCCAGCGGCCACCGCCATCGGGACACTGAGGAAAACCACCGCAAGCGAACCCACACCGAAGGCGGCGACGAGGAGGAGGTTGCACACCCAGGCGGCGACGCTGTTGCCGTGGTGGTCGTGCTCGGCTGACATGGGACTCTCCTGCTCTGCGGCCGGTATGCCGTCGTCGACGACGAGGTGGTTGGGTCGATTGTGTCAGGTCCGCGGCGCGGGTGGAACATCGGTCGGGTCGTGTCCCTCACTGAGGGCCTGCCAATCGGAGTGGACGACTTCGCCGCGCGCGCCGCGCCCGGTGGTGTCGCCCTCGCGCTCGTAGCGCCGGGTGGGCGCCGGCCAGCGGCGGGCGGCGACGACCGCGCCCACCGCGCCGACGAGCAGGAGCGCGGTGGCGGCGACGGCGGCATACGCCCAACCGGTCGGGGTGGCCGACACGGCGAGCGATCCGGTCCGGCCGACAGCGGCCGCGGCGAGCGGACCGAGGACGTCTCCCCCGCGGAGCACGGCCCGGACCGACAGGGCGAGTGCCCCAGCGGCGGCGAGCGACCCCACGACGAGCACGGCGGGACGCAGTCGCACCCCGACGACGAGGGCGGCGATGACCGCGGCGGCGACGATCAGGGCCAACGCGACGGCACCGGGGGCGGCCTGGTTGCCGTCGGCGGTGACCGTGGCCGTCCCCAGCACGGCGTCGTGGGTGACGCCGGTCAGCCAGGTGCGCCCACCGACGGCGAGCACGACGACGGCCGGGATGAGGACGGCGAGGACGACCTTGGCCCGACTCATGCGCCCACCTCCGGGACGGTCGTGAGCGCACCCGCGGTGGCGACCGCGCGGAGGGCGGCGGCCGCCTTGGCCAGGCACTCCTCGTATTCGCGGGTGGGGATCGAGTCGGCGACGATGCCCGCCCCCGCTTGGACATGCGCGACGCCGTCCTTGAGGACGGCCGTGCGGATCGCGATGGCGAGGTCGAGGTCGCCGTGGAAGTCGAGGTAGCCCACAACCCCGCCGTAGAGGCCGCGGCGGGTGAGTTCGTACCGCTCGATGAGCGCCAGGGCCCGCGGCTTGGGCGCCCCGGAGAGGGTGCCGGCGGGGAAGGTCGAGACGAGGACGTCGTAGGCGTGCACGTCCGGGGCGAGGTCGCCGACGACGGTGGACTCCAGGTGCATGACGTGGCTGTAGCGGCGGACCGCCATGAATTCCACGACGTCGACGCTCCCCGGCCGACAGACCCGTTGCAGGTCGTTGCGGCCGAGGTCGACGAGCATGACGTGTTCGGAGCGCTCCTTGGGGTCGGCGAGCAGCTCCTCCTCCAACCGCACGTCGTCCTCGGGGGACTTCCCGCGCGGCCGTGACCCGGCGATCGGATGGGTGATCGCCTGGGTGCCGGTCACCCGGACGAGGGCTTCGGGAGAGGACCCGATGACGTCGTATGCCGTGCCGTCGGCGGTGGGGATGCGCAACAGGTACATGTAGGGGCTGGGGTTGCTCGCCCGCAGCGCCCGGTAGACGTCGAGGGCGTCGGCGGCGCAGTCGAGGGAGAAGCGCTGGGAGAGGACGACCTGGAAGACCTCACCGGCGCGGATGTCCTCCTTGGCGTCCTCGACGATCCGCTCGTAGCGCTCGCTCGTGGTGCCGTGGCGCACGCCCGCGAGGGCCGCGGCCACGGCCTTTGCATCGACGACAGCCACCGTGGACGGCGCCGGTTGGGCCAGGGCTACCGTCATCGCGTCGAGCCGCTGGACGGCATCGGCCCAGGCCTGTTCGACGCGCTCGTCGGTCGCGTCGTAGTTGATGGCGTTGGCGATGAGCAGCACCGAGCCGTCGGCGTGGTCGAGGACGGCCAGGTCGGTGGCGAGCATCATGGCCACCTCGGGCAGGCCGAGGTCGTCGGGCAGGGTCGAGGGCACGCTCTCCCAGCGGCGCACGGCGTCGTAGGAGATCGCCCCGACCATGCCTCCGGTGAGCGGCGGCAGCCCGGCGACCGGTTCGGTGGCGAGCACCGCCATCGTCGCGCGCAGGGCATCGGTGGCCGGGCCGGTGGTGGGAACCCCGACCGGAGGGTCCCCGATCCAGTGGGCCTGGCCGTCGACCTCGGTGAGCGTGGCGTGCGAGGCCACCCCGATGATCGACCACCGCGACCACACCCCGCCGTGTTCGGCCGACTCCAACAAGAAGGTGCCCGGGCGGGTGCCGGCCAGTTTGCGGTAGAGCCCCACGGGGGTCTCGGCGTCGGCCATCAGGCGGCGCACGACGGGGATGACCCGACGGTCCTGCGCGAGCACGGAGAACACGTCGAGACCGGGCCAGGTGGCCCCGAACCCGATGTCGGCGGGCAGCGCGGCGGGGGCGCTCACGGCATACCCGCCTCGGTCACGGCGGGCACCTCGGCGACCACGGCCGCGAGCGCGCCGGCGTCGAAGCATGTCCGGTCCCCGGTGTGGCAGGCCGCGCCCTCCTGGACGACCCGCACGAGCAGGGCATCACCGTCGCAGTCGAGCGCGACCGAGCGGACCCACTGGACGTGCCCGCTCGTGTCGCCCTTGCGCCAGTACTCCTGCCGGGAGCGGGACCAGAACGTCACCCGCCCACTGCTCAGGGTGCGGTGGAGGGCCTCGTCGTCCATCCAGCCGAGCATGAGCACGGCCTCGGAGTCGTCGTCCTGGACGATCGCGGCGACCAGCCCGGCGTCGTCGCGCTTGAGACGGGCGGCGAGGGCGGGGTCGAGGGTCGAGGGGGTCGTCGGCACCGACCCATTGTGCCGTCCCGGGGTCAGCGCACGGGCAGGCCGTCCGCGGCGAGGGCGCCCTTGACCTCGGCGATGGTGAGTTCACCGAAGTGGAAGACGCTCGCGGCGAGGACGGCGTCGGCACCGGCGCGGATGGCCGGGGCGAAGTGGGCCAGGGTGCCGGCCCCGCCGCTGGCGATGATCGGGATGTCGACCTCGGCGCGCACCGCGGTGATGAGTTCGGTGTCGAACCCGTCCTTGGTGCCGTCGGCATCCATCGAGTTGAGGAGGATTTCGCCGGCCCCGAGGGCGGCGGCGCGGGCGCACCAGGCGATGGCGTCCATGCCGGTGCGGGTGCGGCCGCCGTGGGTGGTCACCTCGAACCCGGGTATGCCGTCGGTACGGCGGCGCACGTCGGCGGACAGGACGAGGACCTGGGCCCCGAACCGGTCGGCGACCTCGGCGATCAGGGCCGGGCGAGCGATCGCGGCGGTGTTGACACCCACCTTGTCGGCGCCGCTGCGCAGCAGGGTGTCGACGTCGTCGACGGTGCGCACTCCCCCGCCGACGGTGAGCGGGATGAACACCTCTTCGGCGGTGCGGCGCACGACGTCGTACATGGTGGCCCGGTCCCCGCTGCTCGCCGTCACGTCGAGGAAGGTCAACTCGTCGGCGCCCTGCTCGCCGTAGCGGCGAGCCAACTCCACCGGGTCGCCCGCGTCGCGCAGGTTCTCGAAGTTGACGCCCTTGACGACGCGACCGGCGTCGACGTCGAGGCAGGGGATGACGCGCACAGCAACCGGCACCCCGCCAATCTACTCGCCGCCTTAGGGTTGATCCGTGTGGTTCCAGCTCACGGACCCCGCCGATGCCGGCGACGTCGCCCGGGTCGTCGCGGCCGCCCGGGCCGCGACGCCGCGGGCCGGTGGCGTGCGGGTCGTCGCCATCGACGGCCCGAGCGGGTCGGGCAAGACAACGCTCGCGTTCGGGGTGAGCCAGGAGTTGGGGTGCCCGGTCGCCCATATGGACCAGATCTTCCCGGGCTGGGACGGCCTCGCCGCCGCGGTCCCGCTGCTCACCACCCAGGTCCTGGAGCCGCTCGCCCGCGGTGAGCAGGCGGCATACCGGGTCTGGGACTGGGACCACGACCGGTGGGGGGCCACGATCACCCTCCCGGCCCACGACTTCCTCGTCGTCGAGGGCTGCGGGTGCAGCGTCGGGGACGCCGGGGCGTATTCCGCGCTCCGGGTCTGGATGGAGGCGCCGCGGGCGACCCGGCTGGCCCGGGGGCTGGAGCGCGACGGGGAGGCGTTCGCCCCGCACTGGCAGCGCTGGGCCGACCAGGAGGACGCCCTGTATGCCGCGGACCGCACCCGCGAGCGCGCCGACCTCATCATCACGACCGGCGGCGGCGATGGCTAGGCCGCGCCGGGTGGCCGTCGGCGAACTGGGCGCCCGGGTGGCTCGCGCGTCCCGGTCCGAGGCCCAGCGGCGGCTGGACCGGTTGCGCGAACGGGCCGTCTTCATCGCCCAGTGCGGCGTCGCCGCCGGGCTCTCGTGGTTCCTCGCCCGCTGGTGGCTCGGCCACCCCGCCCCCGTGTTCGCCCCGGTGACCGCCATCGTGTGCCTCGGCCTGTCCTACGGGCACCGGGTCCGCCGCGCCCTCGAACTCATGCTGGGCGTCGCGGTCGGCGTCGTCATTGGGGACCTGTTCGTCCAGGTCTTCGGGGCCGGCCCGGGACAGGTCGCGTTCGTCGTCGCGCTCGCGATGGCCTCCGCCGCCCTCTTGGGGTCGGGGCAACTCATCACCACTCAGGCCGGGGTCCAGGCGTTGTTCGTCATCGGGTATGCCGCGACCCCCACCCAGGGCTTGTCCCGCTGGCTGGAGGCGCTCGTCGGTGGGCTGGTCGCCGTGGTGTTCGCGCTCGCGGTGCCGCGCGCGACGTTCACCCGCCCGCGGGCGGCCCTGACCGACCTGCTCGACGAGATCGTCGACGTGCTCCACGACACCGCGGAGGCGGTGCGGGAGCGTGACGCTGAGGCGCTCAGCGAACTGCTCGACCGGGGCCGGGCCACCGATGCCACCCTGTCCCAGTTGCGGCAACTCTCCGCCGAGGCCCGCGCGGTCGTGCGCCAGTCACCGTTGCAGCGCCGGCAGGCCCCCGATGTGCAGCGGGTGAGCGACCTCGTCAGTGGTGTCGATGTCGCCATCCGCAACCTGCGCGTCTTGTTGCGCCGCTCGCTCGCGGCCGTGCGTCAGGGAGAGCAGATCCAGCCGGAGTTGCCCGCGGTGCTCGATGCCCTCGCCGAGGCGGTGGGTGAGGTGTCCTTCGCCCTGGCCCGGGAACTGGACGCGCCCGAGCATGCCCGGCGGGCGCTGGTCGCCGTCGGGGAGGCGGCGCGGGTCTTGGCCCCGGCGGGGTTGTCCGCCGAGGTGGTCCGCGCCCAGGTGCGGTCGATGGTCATCGACCTGCTCGTCGTCACCGGGTTGGACTACGAGGAGGCCCTCGAGGCCCTCGACGCGGTCGCCGAGGACGATGCGTCGGCCGGCGAGCCCGGCCCGTCGGAGCCCGGCCCGTCGGGGCCGACCGACACGCGGGGGCGCGCCGACCCGCGCCCCTGAGTCGGTCGCCGTATCGTGAACTGGTGCGCCAGTATCTCGACCTGCTCGACCGCGTCCTCACCGAGGGCGTCGACAAGACGGACCGCACCGGCACCGGCACCCGCAGCGTCTTCGGGCACCAGATGCGCTTCGACCTGACCGCCGGCTTCCCCGCGCTCACAACCAAGCGGCTGCACCTGAAGTCGATCATCGGCGAACTCATCTGGTTCCTACGCGGGGACACCAATATCGGCTGGCTCAACGACCGGGGCATCACCATCTGGGACGAGTGGGCCGACGACAACGGCGACCTCGGCCCCGTCTACGGGCACCAATGGCGCTCCTGGCCCACCCCCGACGGGCGCAGCATCGACCAGATCACCGGGGTCATCGAGTCGCTGCGCACCAACCCCGACAGCCGCCGCCACCTCGTCTCGGCGTGGAACGTCGCCGACGTCGACAAGATGGCCCTGCCCCCCTGCCACACGATGTTCCAGTTCTACGTCCGGCCCGCGGTGAGCAGCGCAAACGGCGAGCCGGGAGCGGGCGGCGAGCCGGCGGCATACCTCGATTGTCAGCTGTATCAACGCAGCGCCGACGTCTTCCTCGGGGTGCCGTTCAACATTGCCAGCTATGCGCTGCTCACGATGATCGTCGCCCAGTTGACCGGGCTGCGGGCGGGGCACTTCGTCCACACGTTAGGCGACGCGCACCTCTACCGCACCCATGTCGAGCAGGCCCGGCTTCAGTTGAGTCGTGAGCCGCGCCCGTTGCCGACGATGCGGATCACGGCTCACGAGCACATCGACGACTACGACCTCGGCGATTTCGAACTGGTCGGCTACGACCCCCACCCGGGCATCAAAGCCCCGATCGCGGTCTGACATGGCGCGGGTGACGCTCGTCGCGGCGCTGGGGCGCAACCGGGTGATCGGGCGCGACGGGGGGATGCCGTGGCACCTGCCCGAGGATCTGCGCCATTTCAAGGCCCTGACGCTGGGGCATCCGCTCGTGATGGGACGGCGCACCTTCGAGTCGATCGGGCGGCCGCTGCCGGGGCGGCGCACCATCGTCGTCACCCGTTCGCCGTCGTGGGGGTATGCCGGGGTCGAGACGGCGCCGTCGCTGGCCGCGGCCCTGTTGCTCGCCAGCGAGGTGGAGGAGGTGTTCGTGGTCGGCGGCGGCGAGATCTATGCCCAGGCCCTGCCGCTTGCCGACCGGATGGTTCTCACCTTGATCGACCAGGCTCCCGAGGGGGACACGTTCTTCCCCGAATGGTCGCCGGCGGACTGGGTCGAGGTCGCCCGGGATGCCCGGGAGGGGTTCGCGTTCGTCACCTACGAGCGCGCGGGCGGGTAGCGCTGCTTTAGTTGGCCGGGGCCGGGTCGACCGGGCCGGTGGTCGTGAAGCGTTCCCGGTGGACTCTCTCCGTCGGTATGCCGCGCCCGGCCAGCCAGGCTTCGGTGCGCGTCAACAGCCCCTCGGGTCCGCAGAGCCACCAGTGGGCGATGTCGCCGGGCGCGGGGAACCTCTCGGCGAGGAGCGGCTCGTCGATCCGGCCGAACCGCTCGCCGGGCACTTGGACCCGGCTGTAGACGTCGGTCACCCGCAGCCGGCCGTGCGTGGCGTCGGCGAGGGCGGCGACCTCGTGGCGCAACACCGCGGTCGCCGGGGTGCGGTTGGCCAGGACGAGGTCGATGTGCGTGCCCGGGTCGGCGGCGAGGATGTCGGCGGCGATCGCGAGGACCGGGGTGATGCCCGAGCCGCCCGCGACGATGGCGTGCCGAGCGGGACCGGGCTGCGCGGCATACGTGAACTCACCGCGGGGGGGCAGGACGTCGAGGGTGTCCCCCACCGCGACGTGGGAGACCAGCCAGGGCGACATCCGGCCGCCGGCGATCTCGGCGACCGCGATCCGAATCAGGCCCTCGGCGGCGGCGCGGGCCGGCCGGGTCCACAGCGAATAGGACTGACGCACCCGCTCCCCCGCGATCCGGGCGTCGAGGGTGACGTACTGCCCGGCGGCATAGTCGAGGTATGCCGCGTGCTCGGGCGCGGCGACGTCGAAGGCGATCGAGACGGCATGCTCGGCGACCGGGTCGACACGGGCCACCCGCAAGGGGGCGAAGCGCGGGCGCGGGGCGGCCGGGGGCAACAGCGGCATCGCACCATTGAACCCCGGGCCCGGCCGATAGGCTGAACGCCGTGCCGATCCTCACCTCAGCCACCGACCACGGCGTCCTCGTCACCATCGACCGGCGCGAACGCCGCAACGCCCTCAACCTCGAGGCGCTCGAGGACCTCGACGCCGCGGTACGCGCCGCCGTCGCCGGCGGGGCCCGCAGCCTCGTCCTCACCGGGGCGGCCGGGCACTTCTGCGCCGGCGCCGACCTCACCGAGTTGGAGGACATCACGTTCACCCGGCGCCTGGCCCAGGTGCTCCACCACCTGGCGACCCTGCCGATCGTGACGATCGCCGCCATCGAGGGCTCGTGTATGGGGTTGGGGATGCAGTTGGCCGTGGCCTGTGACGTGCGGGTCGTCGGCGACGCGGCCCGGTTCGCCGTGCCGGTGGCCAAGTTGGGGCTCATGGTCGACCACTGGACGATCGACCGGGTGTCGCGGTTCTTCGGTGAGGGGGCGGCCCGGGCCATGGTGCTCGCCGCCGAGGTGCTCACCGCCGAGGACGCCTGGCGTCTGGGGTTCGCCCAGCGTCGGGGCGGGTTGGACGAGGCGTTGGCCCTGGCCGCGCAGGCCGCACCGCTGGCCCCGCTCAGCCAGGCCGGGTCGAAGATCGGGTTCGACGCGCATGTCGACAACGCCGAGGAGGGGGCCCGTTATCGGGCGGCGTTCGAGCGGGCTTGGGGCAGTGCGGACTTGGCCGAGGGCCAGCGCGCCTTCGGGGAGCGGCGCGCCCCGGTGTTCCAGGGTCGGTAGGCCGTTGATGGTGTCGTGGGCGACGACCCGGTGAGCGGGCCGCTGCCTGGCGCTGCTCTGCCGGGCGCTGCTCTGCCGGGCGCTGCTCTGCCTGGCGCCCGGCGCCGGGACGTGCTCCGGCAGTCGTGGTCGGTGGGGATCGCGACCGGGGCGTACGGGATCAGTTTCGGGGCGTTGTCGGTGGCGGCCGGGCTGTCGGTGTGGCAGACGCAGGCGTTGTCGCTGTTTATGTTCACCGGCGGCTCGCAGTTTGCTTTTGTCGGGATCATCGGGACTGGGTTGGCGGCCGCGCCGGCGGCGATCGCGACGTCCGCGCTGCTCGGCATCCGCAACGGGCTCTACGGGTTGCAGACGGCTCGGTTCCTCGGGGTCCGGGGGCCGCGGAGGTGGGTGGCTGCGCACCTGACCATCGACGAGTCGACCGCCGTGGGGATCGGCCAGCCGGAGCCGGCCGCACAACGACTGGGGTTCTGGCACACCGGGGTTGCGGTCTTGGTGTTCTGGAACCTGATGACCTTTCTCGGGGCGCTGGCCGGCAACGCGCTCGGCGACCCGCGTCGCTTCGGTCTGGATGCCGCGGCCGCGGCGGCGTTTTGCGCGCTGCTGTGGCCGCGGCTGCGCAGCGGCGACGCCCGGGTGACCGCCGCGGTGGCCGTCGCGGTGGGGCTGGCCCTGGTGTCGGTCGTGCCGGCGGGAGTGCCGGTCTTGGTTGCGGCGCTGGCCGCCGTCGTCGTCGGATGGTCCACCCGCGGCCGACACGAGCCGCCGCTCACCCCGCCCGGGGAGCTCGTCGGAGCGGACCCCACCCCATGACGATGACCGTTGCCGTGCTCCTCGCCTGCGGGGCATGCTTCCTGCTCAAGGCCGCGGGCTATGTCCTGCCCGAGTCGGTGGTCTCCGGTCCCCGGGCGGCCCGCATCACCACGCTGCTGCCGGTGGCGTTGCTCGCGGCGCTCGTCGCGATCCAGACCTTCGCGTCCGGGCCGACCCTGGTGCTCGACGCCCGGGTGGTGGCGGTTGGAGTGGCCCTGGTGCTCTTGGCCGTGCGGGCCAACTTCCTCGTCGTCGTCATTGCCGCGGCCCTCGTGGCCGCCGTCGTCCGCGCCCTCGGCTGGCTCCCCTGACACCTCACCCGTCTCCCCTGTCTCCCCTTTCCCGCCTGAAGTGCCTAAAGTCCACTTCGCACCCCGAATGTTCGGGTGCGAACTGCCCCTTTCCCACCCCAAGTTCACGGGCGAGCCGCGCCCCTCGCTCACTGGCCCTGATCCCGGCGCGACCGGGGTCCGCTCCCCGCGAGATTGGAGATCCCTGCTCAAGCAACACCGGCAGTACGGGCGTCGTAGTCCGCTCCCCGCGCGAGGGGAACCTTGGGCCAGGTGGACCCCGACGACTTGGTGGCTGGCGTCTGCTCCCCCCGCGCGGGGAGCCCTGATGTTCGTGGATTCGCCGAGGTCAATGATCGTCGTCCGCATCCCCGCGCGCGGGGAGCCCTGATATCGCTGCGACGAGAGGCCCGATCGCGGCATGCCGGGAGGCCCAATATCGTCGGCTGGATTCCGGATCCCAGGCCGGGCGGGGCACCTGATCCAGGCGAGACTGGAGACCCGAGCCCGGGCGCAGGGGAAGACCTGATTCGCGTGAGACCGGATATCCAACCCGGGTCGGTGGGAGATCCAACCCGGGTCGGTGGGAGGTCCAACCCGGGTGATTGGGAGACCCGATTCCGGGAGGGAAAGCGAGACCCGATCCGGGCGCGGAAGACCCCTCGATCAATGCGGAATATTCTTGGTGTGCAGCAGAATTACCCTCCCCAAAGGGTTGCCTCCAGCCGTGTACGGGTGTACGATGAAGTATGTCGACAACCACCACCATCGAACCCCTGACCGGGGTGCGGGCAGTGCTGTCGACCATCACCGGAGAAGACCTCTCGGACACGGACCGGCTCGCGTTGATTGGCGCCCTGGAAGAGTTGAAAGCGGTCACCACGGCGGCGCAGGTGCGGGTCACCGAAGCCTTCGATACCTCGCAGCGGTGCGCCCATGTCCAAGCTGGGGGTGACCCGGGGAAGGCGTCCCGGTCGATCGGGTCGCAGTTGGCGTTGGTGTTGCGGTGTTCCCCGTCGCGGGGGGATGCGTTTCGTCACCTGGCGACGGTGTTGACCGATCAGATGCCGCACACCTTGCACGCCCTCACGACGGGGGTGATCAGCCAGTACCACGCGCAGGTCGCGGTCACCGCAACCTCCGGCCTCCCGGTGGGGGTGCGTGAACACATC
>JAKOPT010000082.1 GCA_029778715.1 Actinomycetes bacterium
CCGCCCCGCCGCGGGCCGGGGTATGCCGGGAAACCTTCCGACTCGCCGTGAAGTCCGGCGCCGCGGGCCGGGGTATGCCGGGAAACCTTCCGACTCGCCGTCAATCCCGCCCCGCCGCGGGCCGGGGTATGCCGGGAAACCTTCCGACTCGCCGTGAAGTCCGGCGCCGCGGGCCGGGGTATGCCGGGAAACCTTCCGACTCGCCGTGAAGTCCGGCGCCGCGGGCCCGGGTATGCCGGGAAACCTTCCGACTCGCCGTGAAGTCCGGCCTCGCGGGCCCGGGTGTGCCGGGAAACCTTCCGACTCGCTGAGAAGTCCGGCGCCGCGGGTGGTGACCGGCACGGCATACCTCGGGCACGGCATACCTGTGGACGGGCGCGGACGGAAGGTGACCGAGGCATGGGAGGATTCACCCCATGAAGGCAACCTTGCACACCAACCACGGCGACATCAACGTCACGCTCTTCCCCAACGAAGCCCCCAAGACGGTCGACAACTTCGTCGGGTTGGCCAAGGGCACCAAGAAGTACAAGGACGAAGCGGGCCGCACCGACCCGACGCCGTTCTTCGACGGGCTGATTTTCCACCGGATCATCGCCGGCTTCATGGTCCAGGGCGGCTGCCCGCTCGGTCAGGGCTACGGCGGCCCGGGTTATGCGTTCGACGACGAGCCGCACCCGGACAAGACCTTCACCAAGCCTTACCTGCTGGCCATGGCCAACGCCGGCAAGCGGATGGGCAAGGGCACCAACGGGTCGCAGTTCTTCATCACCGTGTCGACCCCGACCTACCTCAACTTTAAGCACACCATTTTCGGCGAGGTCGCCGACCAGTCCAGCCGCGACGTCGTCGATGCCATCGCCGCCGTGCGCACCGACCGCAATGACAAGCCGCTGCAGGACGTCGTCATCACGTCGGTCACCATCGAGGACTGACGCTGAGCACGCCTGGCGGATACCCAGGGACGGGCGCTCCGGCGCCCGTCCCGGTGTGCTCGCGCCATCCCGAGCGGCCGTCCTACGTCCGCTGCCAGCGCTGCCACCGGCCCACCTGCCCCGACTGCCAGCGCCCGGCGCCGGTCGGTATCCAGTGCGTCGACTGCGTTGCCGTCGCAGCAGCGAGTATGCCGCGCCCCCGGTCGGTGCTCGGGGTGCCTCTGACGGGTGACCAGCGACCCACGGTGACGATGTCGATCATCGCCGCGTGTGTGCTGGCCTATGTCGGCCAGCTCATCTCGCCGCAGGTCACCGCCAACTTCGCGTTCACGCCCTATCTCGGCTGGTCGGAGCCCTGGCGGGCCATGACCGCGGCCTTCCTGCATTCGCCGTCGATGCCTCTGCATCTGGCCCTCAACATGCTCTTCCTCTGGCAGATCGGGCCGGCGCTCGAGCACGCGCTCGGCCGGGCGCGCTACCTCGCGCTCTATCTGCTCGGCGCATTCGGCGGCAGTGTGGCGGTCGTCCTGCTGGCCAAAGCCCCCACCCGCCTCCTGCGCGGCGCAGCTGATGCCGCGGCATACCAGTCCTGGGTGCAGGGAGTCGTGGGTGCGTCGGGTGCGGTCTTCGGACTCTTCGGGGCGCTGCTGGTCATCAACCGGCACTTCGGGCGGTCCTCCACAGCCCTGTATGCCGTGCTGGCCATCAACCTCGCGTTCGGCTTCATCTACCCGGGCATCTCGTGGCAGGGCCATCTCGGCGGCCTGGTGACCGGTATCGCGGTCGCCGGCAGCGTGCTGGCCTTGCGCGCCCCGGCTCGGCGGCCCTACCAGTGGGCGGCGATCGCGACGATCTTCGTCGTGCTCTTGGGGGTCGTCATCATCAAGTACCTCACCGTGCCGGCGTTCTACCGCTGACACCCCTGCCACTGCTGACACCACTGACCCATCGGGTCCGGCGAGTTATCCACAGGCTTGTCCCCAGGGTGGGGAGAACTACACCGGTGTAACTCGGTGGCACCCCGCGTGAGAGCTGGAGAGCGTCCGCTACTTCCACTTCATCGTCATGGCGAACCCGGTCAAGAGCAGACCGAAGCCGACGATGAGGTTCCAGTAGCCGAATGACTTGATCGGCCAGGCTCCCTGGGTGACATAGAAGACGACGATCCAGACCAGCCCGAGCACCAGCAAGGTGACGAACACCGGCGCCCACCACGTGGGGTTGGGGGCATCTGCGGCCTGGGCCTTGCGCCGGGCCTCCTGCTCGGCGGCGGCGCGCTTGGCGGCGGCTTTGGCGGCGGGGGGCACGACGGCCGCCTTGGCGCCGTCCGGCGACCGGTCGCGGTCTGCGGAGTCGGACACGGGGTCTCCTTGCGTGGGTGCTGGTGTGCCTTAGCGTAGTTGTCGACCCGCACGCTACCGTCACCACAGCGCTCGCCTCACCCGAGAGGCCCAAGAGAGGAGCACCGGTATGCCGTTCCTCTCGCCTCGGGTGCCCGGCCAGCCGGGGCGACGGGCCCGACCGACCACTCCGGCGACCCCACCGACGCCAGCACGCACAGCGTCGCCGGCGACCACAGCACAGACAGCGACCACAGCGCCGCCAGCCGCGACCGGGACCATTCCCACAGCACCGCCAGCCGCCGCAGCATCGCGGTCGATCTGGCGCTGGCTGGCTCCGGTCATCTTCGCCGTTGCCGGCCTGCTCTTCACCACGAGTTTCCAGACCGCGCGCGGCACCGACCTGCGCAGCGATCGCGGACTGCCCGGTCTCATCGAGGCCGGCACCCGCTCGGTGGCCGACAAGGCTGCTCGGGTCGCGACCCTCCAGACCCAGATCGACGACCTCACCGCCTCAGCGGCCGCGCGAGGTGATACCACCGTCACCAGGCTCACCCAGAGCGCCGACCAGATCGCGCCGGTGGCGGGGCTGACCGAGGTCGACGGCCCCGTGGTCGTCGTCACCCTCGACGATGCCAAGAAGGGATCGGCCCAACTGCCCGACGGGGTCACCCCCGATGACCTGGTCGTGCACCAGCAGGACGTGCAGGCCGTCGTCAACGCCCTGTGGCGCGGAGGTGCCGAGGCAATGATGATCCAGGACCAGCGGGTCATCGCCACCTCGGCGGTGCGCTGCGTCGGCAACACCCTCATCCTGCAGGGTCGGGTCTACTCGCCGCCGTTCGTCATCAAGGCGATGGGCAAGATCGACGCGCTTAAGGCCGCGCTCGATGCCGATCCCAAGGTCGAGATCTACCGGCAGTATGTCGACGCCATCGGCCTGGGATACGAGGTCAAGGTCATCACCAAGTCGCGATTCCCGGCCTTCACCGGGGCGTTGGGGCTGAGCCAGGCCGTCGTCCCGCGGTAACCTCCCTGCAGGGTCGTCAGCACACGGTCGGCCCGACGGTCCAGGTGCGCCGGGGGGGCTCGGCATACACGTCGGCATACAAGGAGGACGGGCGTGGCTGGTCGACGCTGGCGCGCGGTCGTCGGGGGCATCGGCGAGGTCTTCATCACGATCGGCGTGGTGTTGGTGCTCTTCGTCGTGTGGCAGTTGGGCTTCGTGGCGATCGTCGACTCCAACGCCCAGATCGGGGTGGTGTCGCAACTCGAGGCGCAGTTCGCGGCCGGGGGCGAGGGCTTGCCCGACATCCCGCTGACCTCCCCCGGTGGCACGGCCACCGATCCGGGCGGCACGTCCGGCACGACCGGCACGACCGGCAACACCGGCCCCAAGGTCACCCTCGAGGACGGCAAGGTCTTCGCGATCCTCCGGGTGCCCCGCCTCGGTGGCCCGGGGTGGGCCCGCCCGATCTACGAGGGAGTCGGCCTGCCGACCCTGGCCAAGGGCCTGGGCCGCTACCCGGACACCGCGCTGCCGGGCGCGATCGGCAACTTCGCGGTCGCCGGGCACCGCGCCGGCCACGGCAACCCGCTGATCAACATCGACGCGATCCGCGACGGTGACGTCATGGTGGTCGAGACCCGCAGCGGGTATGCCGTCTACCGAGCCCAACGGCATACCATCGTGCCTCCGACCTCGGTGGACGTCGTCGCGGCCGTGCCGCAGAAGCCCGGCGCCAAGCCGACCGAGGCGTGGTTCACGCTCACCTCGTGCGACCCGCGGTTCTCCTCGACCAACCGCTACATCGTCTTCGCCAAGCTCGAGCGGGTCATCCCCCGCGCCGAAGGCCTCCCCGCCGACCTGCTCGCCGACCCGAGGTAGGACAGCCCATGTATGCCGCCCTGTGGCGCCGGCTCCCCGGCAATCGCCTCGTCAAGTCGCTCCTCGCGCTGCTGCTGTTTCTCGCGGTCGTCGCGGTGCTCTTCGTGTGGGTCTTCCCCGCGGTCGTGCCCTTCCTGCCCTTCGAGAACGTCACGGTCGAAGGCGCCGGTCAGTGACGGGGATGATGACCGGTATGCCGTCCGCTCCCCGCATCCTCGTGGTCGACAACTACGACTCGTTCGTCTTCACGATCGTCGGCTATCTCGAGCAGCTCGGCGCCCACTGCCAGGTCGTGCGCAACGACGCCGTGACCCCCCAGGAGGGTGCGGACTTCGACGGGGTTCTGGTGTCGCCCGGACCGGGGACGCCCGAAGCCGCCGGGGTGAGTATGGCGATGATCCAGGCCTGTGCCGAGCGGCGGCAGCCGATGCTCGGCGTGTGCCTCGGGCACCAGGCGCTCGCGGTGGTCATGGGCGCGACGGTCGGCCGGGCCCCAGAACTCTTGCACGGCAAGACATCTCAGGTCGAGCACGACGGCACCGGGGTGCTGGCTGGGTTGCCGCGGCCCTTCCGGGCGACCCGCTATCACTCGCTGGCCATCGACCCGGCGACACTGACCGACGAGCTCGTCGTCAACGGACGCACCGCCAGCGGCGTGGTCATGGCCGTGCGGCATCGCGAGTTGCCCTTGCATGGGGTGCAGTTCCATCCCGAGAGCGTGCTCACCGAGGGCGGGCACCGGCTGTTGGCCAACTGGCTGGCCGAGTGCGGGTCGGTCGATGCGATCGAGCGCTCGACCGGGCTGAGCCCCCTGGTTCACCACGCAGGCTGACGTCCGGTCAGCGCCAGGCCGGCCCCGCAGCGCACCTCCGCAGCGCAGGTCCGTCAGTGCGATGGCTGGCTGCACTCAAAGCGATGCACCCGACGTGCAGAGCGGAAAGGCGGCCGGCATCGTCTGCCGTGAATCAATCGTCGACTTCCCCGGCCCGTCCATCGAACTCCTGCCGGCCGAAGGCCTCTTCCGGAAGGCATGGGAGCGGAGTATCCTCAGACATCCAATAAGTCCGGACATTCGACGGCCTGCTTTCAACGTCCTATGTTAAGAGCGCGTGTGGCGCGATCACCTATTGACTCCAGGATGGCAATGAGATCTCCCCGTCGATCTGTCGTTGTGACGGCGTTCGCCCTCGCGTCCGTCCTTGCGTTTGGCTGGGGCTCCACGCCACGTTCAGCCAACGCTGGCGAAACGGTTCCCTTGAGCGCCCCGGAGATTGCAGCCGGCGCTCCTGCACTCGAAACGCTTGCCTTGAGGGGCCTGAATCTTCAGATGGATTTGTGTCGGAGTGCGCGACCCGACGATGCTCTTGCGCCGGTTCCCGCACGTGGCACAAGCGCCGCCCCGCCGCAGGTCTCTGCCCGCGAAGCGCAGGACAAGTCAAGACAGTGCATTGAACGAATA
>JAKOPT010000083.1 GCA_029778715.1 Actinomycetes bacterium
GATGTGTTCACGCACCCCCACCGGGAGGCCGGAGGTTGCGGTGACCGCGACCTGCGCGTGGTACTGGCTGATCACCCCCGTCGTGAGGGCGTGCAAGGTGTGCGGCATCTGATCGGTCAACACCGTCGCCAGGTGACGAAACGCATCCCCCCGCGACGGGGAACACCGCAACACCAACGCCAACTGCGACCCGATCGACCGAGACGCCTTCCCCGGGTCACCCCCAACTTGGACATGCGCGCACCGCTGCGAGGTATCAAAGGCTTCGGTGACCCGCACCTGCGCCGCCGTGGTGACCGCTTTCAACTCTTCGAGGGCACCAATCAGAACCAACCGGTCCGCGTCCGTCAGCCCTTCCCCGTCGACCCCGGTCAGCCACGCACGGAACCTGGTGAGGGGTTCGAGGGTGGTGGTTGTCGACATACTTCATCGTACACCCGTACACGGCTGGAAGGAACCCTCCTTGGGAGGTAATTATGCTGCACACCAAGAATATTCCGCAGTGTCGAGGACTCTTCCGCGCCCTGGATCGGGCCACCATGCGCGCCCAGAACCAGGTCGCGCCGCAGCCGAGATCGGATCACACTTGGCGCCCAGGATCGGGTCTCCCACCGGCCCCGGCCGGGTCTCCCGCCGTTGCCCGGATATCCGGTCTGCACACCCCCGGGACCGGGTCTCCCCCACGCGGCGAGATCGCGTTACAGACTCGCCGGGATTGGGTCCCTGGTCGCGCCAGGATCAGATCCAGTGAGCGAGGGCGACGGCTCGCCCTTGAACTTGGGGTGGGAAAGGGGCACTTCGCACCCGAACATTCGGGGTGCGAAGTGGACGTTAGGCACTTCAGGCGGGAAAGGAGGGACGGGTGAGGTGCGTCGCCGGCAACTAGGGCGTCTCACCAGCGGCAGCCAAGCCGCGGTGAATCCGGGAGCGGCCGGCATACGCAATCAAGGCGGCGATCGCCGCCGCCACCACCGGGAGGGCATAGGCAGCCTGCCCACCGACGAGTTCGACGAGCCAGCCCGCCACCGCAGTCCCGGAGGAGATGCCGATGAGCACCCCGGTGACAGCGACCGACATGCCCTCGGTGAGCAGGGCCTTGGGCACGAGGCGCTGCACCAGCGAAAGGGAGGTGATGAGCATCGGCGCGGTCGCCGACCCGGCGACGAACATGATGCCCGCCAACGCCCAGAGGTTGTGGGTGAGCAACACCGGCGCCTGCAGCACGCTCATCGCCGCGCCCAGGAGCACGAACCGCCGCACAATCGACCCGGACAAAGTGCGCGTGCCGAAGAGCAGCCCCGAAATCGCCGACCCGCCGGCGAACGCCGCGAGGATCGTGCTCGAAAACGCCTTGACGCCCGCCTCGTCGGACACCGCCACGGCCACGACCTCGTTGGCGCCAAACAGCACCCCGACCATGAACAACACCGTCGGCACGACGAGCATCCCCGACCGGTGAATCGCCAACCCGCCGGGCCGCTCCGCGTGCGGCACAACCGGCGGTTCGGTGCGGCGCTCGGCGAGGAAGAGCAGCGCTCCCCCGGCGAAGAACACCTCCCCGAGGATGAGACCGGCCTCCGGGAACAGGGTGGTCGAAGCGAGCACCGCAACAACCGGCCCGACGACGAACGCCATCTCCTCGAGGACCTGCTCGAAGGACAGCGCGGTGTGCAATTGGTCGGGGTCGTCGCGGTAGATGTGCGACCACCGGGTCCGCGACATGGGCCCGATCTCGGGCAGCATCGCCGACAGCGCGTACCCGACGAAGAGGGTCCACGCCGGCGCCCCCCGCCACGACAGCGCCGCCGTCGCGAACAGCGCGAGCGCGGTGAGCAGCACCGCCGGCACCGCCACCCGCCGCTGTCCGTGCCGGTCGATGAGCCGCCCGAGCACCGGCGCGGCGATCGCCAGGACGAGCACCCCGACCGCGGACACCGCTCCGGCGAGGGCGTACGAGTCTCTCCGAGAGGAGATCATGACAATGACGGCAACCCCGAACATCGCCCCACCGATCCGCGAGATCGTCGCTCCGAGCACGAACTGCCGGGCTCCCGGCACGTTGAGCAGGGGACGGTAGGCGGACAACACGGCATACTCCAGGCGGTTTCGGGGGCCGACGACAGTGCGCCGCCGGCGGCAGGCAACCATCCATTGTCACGCCGCGACCGTCCGCCCGCCAAAACGGCGCCTCACCCCGGGGGCCCGGCCGATGGCTTCCGTATGCCGCGCCGCCACGTCGAAAGTACGCAACTCGCCGTGTCGATCGCGACGAGACGGCGAGTTGCGTACTTTCGACAGGAGCCACTCCCGACTCAGGCGGAAGCGAGCGAGTTCCGGATCCCCGTGACCGTCCGCAACACGGCATACAAGGCCGCTGCCAAGGCCGCGGTGAGGATCGGGCCCCAGGTGGTCGCCCACGGCGGCGCCGCGGTGATGACCGTCAGCCCGGCCACGGTGGCGACCAGCGACGCGACCACGCCCGGCAGCGACACGGTCCGAATCCGGGCGAGATCGGTGACCAACCGGTCGGGGTCGACGCCGTCGCGGCGATCCATCCAGATGTGGACCAGCGCAATCGCCACCCACGAGGTGACCAGCACGCCCTGCCAGGACAGGGCCTTGAGCAGGTAGGAGAAGACGTTGGTGAGCATGAGGAGGTACATGACCACCGACCCGACGACCACCCACACCGCGCGCGGCGCCCGCACCCGCAGCACGTGCGAGGCGAACGATTCGAGGTTGACCGAGGCGAGGTAGTAGTTCGCCGTGTTGATCCGGGTCTGGCTGATCCACACGAGCGCGACCGCCGCGATCCCCATGACCTGGGTGAGCGCCACCGCGACGCCACCCTCGGTGACGGTCGCGCCGACGTGCTCACGCAGGGCGTGGCTGAGGAAGATGCCGACGAGCCCGTTGCCGAGGAAGGTGAGGGAGTAGAAGACCCAGCCGAAGGTCACCGTGCCGTGGTATGCCGTGTCCGAACGCCGCCCGAGACGGGCGAAGTCCATCGTGTACATCATGAGGATCCACACGCCCATGTAGATGCCGAAGGCGAGCAACCAGCCGGGGCCGCCGGACGCGAACGGTATGCCGGTCTGCCCACCGAACCCGGTCCAGCCGGCCGGGCTCCCCTTGACGGCCGCGACGATCACCGCGGCGAACAGCCCGACGAGATAGAGCGGGAGGAGTATGCCGTTGAGCCGGTCGAGCCAGTTGCGCACCCCACCGAAGACGAGCGGCGTGGAGTAGAGGACGACGACGAGGTACCAGATGTTGATGGACCAGCCGAGCGAATCACGGGTGTAGGCCTCCAGGGTGGCCGCGATGATCGACCCCTCGAAGACGCCGTAGTACAAGGCGGTGGCCGCGAAGACGAGGGTGGCCAGGGCCGAGCCGACCTTGCCGAAGATGACCCGGCTGAACAGTTCGACGGTGAACCCGGTGCGGATGGCGTAGGTGGAGAGCACCTTGTTGATTGCGCCGTAGGTGATGACGGTGAGGACCATGCCGATGACGGCGTTGGTGACGCCGACGATGGAGGCCACGAGCGCGGCGATGTAGATGTAGAACATCGCCGAGACCAGCGACCACCAGCCCATCATGAGCGAGAGGCGGGGGATGCGTTCGACGTGCCGGTCACCCTCGCTGGGTTCGGGCACGAACGCGGTGCCGTCGTCGGCGTTGGGGCCGAAGAGGTCGCGCGGGGCGTTGGGGTCGTGGGGGCTGCGCAGGTCGGCGAGGTCGCCGGGGTCGAGGGGAGCGGCACCGGCGCGGGCCGCGCCGGCGGCCCCGGCACCAGCGGCGGCAGCGGCACCGGCGGCGGCAGCGGCACCGGTGCGGGCGGCATACCCGTCGCTGCCTTTGCTGCCAGGAGTGTTCTTGAGAGCGGGTTGCTGGGGAGGCGCAGGCATGGTGAACTCACTTTCTGGGAGGCGTGGTGTGTGTGTTCGGCGCGGACGGCAGGCTTCCCGTCCTGGCGTGTGCTGGCCGGCACACGCCCTGCTCGCGGGGCGCCGGAGAGGGGTCAAGGAGCCGGCGCCCCGCGAGGTCTTGGCGGGAGATCAGCTCCAGTGGGCGGCGGCGCGCCGGTGGAGGGTCTCCCGGAACTGACGGGTGGTTTCCTCGAGGAGTTCGCCGGTGCCCCAGTCGACGATGACGCCGTACTTGCGGATCATGTCGAGGACGTCGACCTCGCCGGCGCGATAACGGGCGGCGACCTCGGCGGCCGGCTCGGCGAGCCAGTCGCGGCGTTGGGTGCGGATCCTGCTCCGTAGGGTGGTCGTCGCCTCGGTGTCGACGCGGTAGTCGTCGAGTTCGGGGTCGACGGCCTCGATGACGACGCCGTAGTCGGTCGCGGCCCGCGCCACGGAGACATAGCCATCGATGACGTCCTCGAGGACCGCGTCGATCTCGCGCTCGAGCGGGTCGCCGTAACCGCCACCACCGGCGGAGGGGCGGCTGAAACTGTCTCCGGCCTGCACCGGCACCGAGGAGAACACCGAGCCGAGGAAGCGGGCCTGGTCGGTGCCCGGGTTGAGCCACACCCCGTGCGGGATCGAGGGCAACCCGCCACCGATGCCCCAGGTGATGGAGCGGGCCCGGTCGCAGCAGTAGGACATGACCGTCGAGGTGGCGTCGGTGAGGATGCCGCCCTTTTCGACGCCGACGCCGCCGCGGTAGCGGCCGGGCCCGCCGGAGTCGACGGCCAGGGCGTGGTGGGTGGTGAGGACCGGGCTGAGCCGCTCCTGGCCCTCCAACGGTTGGACCGCTAGGCCCACCCCGAAGACCGGGGCGGTGGCGCCGGAGCCGTCCTTGGTGGCGCGCCCACCCCAGCCGCCGGCCATCCAGTCGTACCACATGAAGTAGGGCCGGTCGTCGGAGCGCGCGTCGCGCCCGCCGACGAGGAGGTACTCGAGGTTGAAGCAGCAGGCCAGGGCGCGGTCCGGCTGGAGCTGGCTCCAGATCTCGAAGATCGCGTTCATGAGCTTCTCGTAGGGGCCGGAACAGAACCCGGTGACCGCGTGCGGCCAACCCGCGTTGACGACGGTGCCCTCGGGCCCGATGTCGGCCTGGACGGCCCGGTAGAAGCCCGAGTTGAGCGGAATGTCGGGGAAGAACGTCTTCGTCCCGGCATAGATCGCCGAATACGTCGTGCCGTAGCCGGAGTTGAGGAAGCTGGCCACCGCGTCGGCCGACCCGTCGAGGTTGTAGGTGACCTGGTCACCCTCGATGGTCATCGTCACGGTGATGGGGATCAGGCCCTCGCCCTTGCCGGGGTCGGCGTCGAGGTAGTCGGTCGTGGACCAGGTGCCGTCGGGCAGGGCGGCGACCCGGTGCCGCACGATCGTCTCGACATAGTCCTGGGCCTGGGCCATCGCGTCGACGACGGTGTCCTTGCCGTAGCGATCCACGAGGCGGAGCACCTCGCGTTCGCACATGCTCGTCGCTTCGGCCTGGGCGTGCAGGTCACCGAGCGCGACCTCGGGTGAGCGGGTGTTCTCGACGAGCAGGGCGCCGACGTCGTAGCGGAACACGCCCCGGTCGAAGACCTTGATCGCGGGGATCCGCAGCCCCTCGCCGAAGTGCTCGGTGGCCGTCACGTCGAAGCTGCCGGGCACCCGGCCCCCGATGTCGGCCCAGTGGCCCTTGTTCTGGGCGAACCCGATGATCTCGTCGCCGACGAAGATCGGGCGGATGAAGCTGACGTCGTTGAAGTGGGTGCCGCCGCGGTAGGGGTCGTTGATGGCGAACACGTCACCGGGGTGGATGTCGTCCTTGAAGAGTTCGAGGACGGCCTTGCACTGGAAGTGGAGGGTGCCGACGTGGACGGCGATGTCCTGGCTGCCCTGCATGACCGTGTTGCCCTCCGCGTCGCACAGCGCCGAGGAGAAGTCGCGGCTGTAGATGACGAACGAGTAGCAGGTGCGCAGGATCTGCTCGCTCATCAGGTCCACGGAGGTCGCGAAGGCGTTCTTCAGGACCTCGAAGGTGACCGGGTCGAGCGCGGGGCGGGTGGCGCCCACGGCGCCGGGGCGGGTCGGGGTGTCGATGCTCATCGCGAGACCTCCGTCAAGTGGATGCGGATGTTGAGCCATTCGTCGATGTCGGCCCGGGTGTCGGGTGGGACGACGGTGGTGGAGTCGAGTTGGTCGATGATGGCCGGGCCGGCGAGGGTGGTGCCGGCGGGCAGGGTGGTCCGGTCGTAGACGGGGGTGTCGACCCAGCCGTCGGTCTCGAACCACACCGGACGGACGCTCGTGGGTTCCGGGGTGTGCCCCGAGGTGGGGGTATGCCGTTCGAAGGCCGGCTTCGGGGTGGTCCCGATCGCCTTGAGCGCGAGCTGGTAGACCTCGACGGGGGAGTCGTCGCGCCGGAAGGCGAATTCGCGTTCGTGCTGCTCGTGGAAGCGTTGGACCGCTTCGCGCAGGGCGTCGGGCCCGGTGCCGATCTCGACGGCGAGCGAGCGCCACTGCCCGAGGTAGCGCATCGACACGAGCCGCTGGAGGACGGCGTGATCGGGGCTGACACCTTCGTGACGCAGCCGTTCGGAGGCGCTGACCTCCATGGCGTGGAACTTGGCCTCCAGGTCGTCGGGGTCGATGGTGGAGACGGGGTGGTTGTACATCTGGGACAGGTCGTGGCGGATGTCGACGAGCAGGCAGCCCAGGGCCGAGGTGACGCCCGGGTTGGCCGGCACGATGACGGTGGGGATCGACAGTTCCTTGGCGACCTCGGCGCCATGGAGGGCACCGGCCCCGCCGAAGGCGACGAGGGCGAAGTCGCGCGGGTCGAGGCCCCGCCGGATCGAGACCAGGCGGACCGCGTCGGCCATGTTGGCGTTGGCGACCTTGACGACGGCGCCGGCGGCCTCGGCGAGCCCGAGCCCGAGGGGCTGCGCCACCTTGTCGGTGAGGGCGGCCTCGGCGAGGTCGGGGAAGAGCCGCTTGGCGCCGCCGGCGAGGGTGGTGCCGAGCCGGCCGAGGACGACGTTGGCGTCGGAGTTCGTCGGTTCGGCGCCGCCGGTGCCGTAGCAGGCCGGGCCGGGGTCGGCGCCGGCGGACTGCGGCCCGTTGCGCAGCGAACCCGCCTCGTCGAGCCAGGCGAGCGACCCGCCGCCGGCGCCGATGGTCAAGACCTCGATGCTGGGGAAGATGATCGGGTATCCGTATTCGACGGCCCACTCCTTGGTCACCCGCAACTCGCCCCGGTGGACCAGGCAGATGTCGGTGCTCGTGCCGCCCATGTCCAACCCGATCGCGTTGGGGTAGCCGCACTGGGTGGCGACGTGCCGGGCCGCGATGGCGCCGGCGGCGATCCCGGAGGCGGCCAACCGCACGGGGTACTTCTGGACCATCTTCTGGGTCATCGACCCGCCGCCGCTGTGGAGCAGGAGGAGGTCACCGGCATACCCACCCTCGGACAACTGCGCCCCGAGACGGTCGACGTAACCGGTGACGAGCGGGGCGAGGACGGCGTTGGCGACCGTGGTGTTGAAGCGCTCGTATTCGAAGATCTCCGGGAGGATCTCGGCGGAGGTGGAGACCGTGGCGTCCGGGAGTTCCTCTTCGAGGATCTGGCGCATCCGCAGCTCGTGGACCGGGTTGGCGTGGCTGTTGACGAAACAGACGGCGACGGTGCGCGCGCCGCGGCGGCGCAGTAGGCGGGCGACCTCGCGGGCCTGGGTCTCGTCCAAGGGCTCGACGATGTTGCCGGCATAGTCGATGCGTTCGGCGACCTCGAAGCGGTCGCGGCGGCGGATGTAGGGCTGCCCGACGTCCCGGTAGGCATCCCACAGGTCGTCCTTGGTGCCGTCGCGGATCTCAAGGACGTCGCGAAAGCCCCGGGTCGTCACCATGGCGGCGGCGGGGAAGCGGCGGGTAATGAGGGCATTGGTGGCCACGGTCGTGCCGTGCGAGAACAAGGCCACCGAGGACAGGTCGACCTGGCCGCGGCGGACCCCGTCCATGACCGCAACCATCGGATCGTCAGGGGTGGAGGGCACCTTGGTGACACGCACCTGGTGGGTGTCCTCGTCGAAGATGCAGACGTCGGTGAACGTGCCTCCGACATCGACTGCTACACGCAATGAGGTCATGGGGACCGCCTTCCGGGTTTGAGGAGTGGCACGAGAGTCGCGTGTCGCACGTCACCCTGTCACTATGGAAACTCCAAAGTAGCCCCGTATTGCTCGTGTGAAGTGACAAAGAGAGGCGGTTTTGAGCCCGTTGAACGCTCCCACGTCTCGCCCGTTGACCGTCGGCGACCTCCTCGACGAGCCGGCGCTCGGCCTGTCGTTGGTGTCCGCGGCGCCGGTCTCGGCCCGGGTCCGCGCCGCCCATGCCATCGAGATCGAGCACCCGGGCCCGTGGCTCAAACCGGGGTCGGTCATGCTCACCACCGGGTTGCGGTTCGTGGGTCGCCCTCCCGACGCCGAGGCGGCCACGGCGCTCGTCGCGGAGTTGGCCGGCGCCGATGTCGCCGCCCTCCTTTTCGGGGTCGGGGTCCATTTCGAGGTGGTCCCGCGCGAGATTGTGTATGCCGCGTCCGCCGCCGGGCTGCCCGTGCTCGCCGTGCGCGCCGACGTGCCGTTCCTCCAGATCGAGGACTTCGTCAACGCCGCGGTCCATGGCGGCGACTCCTACCCCTTGCGGCGGATGCTGTGGCTCCAGAACGACCTGCTCCAGGCGTTGGCCGACGCCCAACCGGTGCCCTCGCTGACGGCTCGCCTCGCCTCGCTGGTCAAGGGCACGGCCGTGTTCTATGAGGAGTCGGGGCGACCGGTGGCCTCGGTGGGGGGCGGGCCGACCCGACTCATCTGGACCGAGATCCAGTCCCGTCCCTCGGGCCGCCAGGCCTTCGGCGTCGGGCGGTTCCATGTGCTGACCCGCCCGTTCGTGGTGCGCGGAGTCGGCTATTGGCTGGCGCTGGCCACCCAGCGCCGCAGCCTGCTCGACGAGACCGGCGATGCGCTCCTCGAATCGGCCCAACGGATCTTCGCCGCGCTCAGCGGGGTGCGGGCGTTGGGCCAAACCCAGGCCCGGGCCGAGGCCTCGCACCTGCTGCGTCAGTTGCACGACGGGGTGACGACCGAGGAAGAGGCCCGGATCTGGGACCGGCTGCGCGGTTTCCGGTTCAGTCCGCGCCAACCGGTGCGGGTGTTCGTGGCCACCCCCCGGGTCGCCGGTATGCCGCGTGGTCCCGAGGGGCGAGAAGCTCGCGGGTCGCGGGCCGACAGTGGGGAGTCGCTGCTGGCGAGCCTGCACGAGGAGGCCCAACTGACCGGCATACCCCTGGTCTTTCACGACGAAACCGACGAACTCGACGAGGTGAGCGCGACCGCCGGGGAAGGGGTCCCGCATCTGCGCGGGTTGGTCGGGGAGGTGCCGGCGCTCGACGACTGGCTCGGGTTGCTGGCGGCGACCCATGATGTGGGCTTGAGCGAGGCGTTCGCCGACCTGGTCTCGGCGCCGCGGGTGGAGCGGGCAGCGCGACGGGCGGCGCGGGTGGCGGTGCGGCGCGGCACGTTCGCGGCGACCTCGGGTGGCGCCTCGTCCGGGGCCGACGCGGCGGCACCGTCGAGCGGGATGATCGTGCGGTTCGAGGACGTGGACCTGGCGACCTGGTTGTTGTCGGCGCGGGGTCAGAGCGCGATCGCCGCGAAGGTCTCCCAGCAGCTCGCGCCGTTGCTCGATCGCCCCGACCTGGTCGAGACCGCCATCGTGTGGCTGGGGTCGGGGCTTGATATTCAGGCGAGTGCGGAGGCTTTGTTCCTGCACCCGAACTCGGTCCGGTATCGCTTGCGGCGCATCGAGGAACTGCTGCAGGCGCCGATCTTCTCCCCCACGGTGATCGCCAACCTCTACCTGGCCTTCCACGACCGTCTCGCGCCGCACTGAGCGCGGCTGTCTGGCCGGTTCCGAGGTCACTCGATCGGGACAGAGTGGGTACACCTGGTGCGTGGCGCCCTGCCCCGGCTCTATCCAGAATCTGTCTGTCTCAGGCAGACTGGGGCCGTGATCGCGCGCTTGGGTGGTGCCCGCCGGGTGGGGTGGGGGCTCATGATCATGGCCGGGCTGGCAGGCTTCTTGGTGATCGCCGTGAAGGCGCACTTCGCCGAGAACGACGGCGACCTCACGAGGATGGCCAGTTGGGCGAATATCCTGGCCCTCGTCGCCGGTCCACTCGGATGGGCACTGGTGCTGTGGGCCCCGCGGGAGGCTGACGTCGATGCCGGCGCGCGTCGACTGGCCGACAGTGTGAGCGACCAGCGGCGCCGGTTCCTCGACGTGGCCCTGGGGGTGACCTATTCGGAGGCACCGGCCGATGTCGGGTTCGCACCCCCTCGAGCCGGCTCCCTTCCCGATGCCGCGGAGGCCATGCTCGTGCATTGGCAGGATCTAGCCGAGGGGGACGACGCCCCGGCCGGGACTTTGTCCACGATCGCGCAGTTCTACCACGCCCTGGCTCCCGGCCGGCATGGTCGGTTGGTCATCCTGGGGGATCCCGGCGCCGGCAAGTCGGTGCTAGCCGCTCACCTGACCCAAGAACTCATCGCCGCTTTGCCGGACGGGGCACTAACTTCCGCGTGTCGGGTGCCGGTGTGGCTCAGCCTGACCGGCTGCCCGTTGACCAGCGACATGTCGTCCGACACGGCCGATGAGCGCTTCCGGAAGTGGATCATCGACGAAATCACCGAGGGATTCGGGATGTCCTCCTGGGTTGCGCGGCAGTTGGTGGATCAGGGCCGGGTGTTACCGGTGTTGGACGGTCTGGACGAAATGGCCCCCGGGGGAGCCCAGGCGTTGCTCGTCCTCCTCAACGACCGGGCATCCCGCCTACCCGTAATCCTCACCTGCCGCACAAGTCACTACGCACACATCGCCGAGGAGCCGACCGCGCCGTCCCCCATCGTGCGCGACGCTCACCACATCACGGTGCTGCCGCTGACCCCGGCCGCGGTCGCGAACTACCTGCGCCGGGTCGGGCGCGATCGTCCCGCCGCGTGGCAGCCCATTCTTCGGGCCCTCGACAATGTCGGCACCACCAGGCGGACGCCCCCGGGCGTCGAGGCGCTGACCAACCCGCTGTTGCTCAGCCTGGCCATGATGGCTTTCCGTGACGCCCCGGACCCACGGCCCTTGCTCGGGCTGCGCTCCGAAACAGCCCTGAGCGACCTGGTCGCCTATGCCATTCCCGCCCTGGCCGTTGCCCCCACCCTGCCGGGCGGGCGCAACGTGGCCACGACCTATGGCTGGAGCGGGCCACAACTGATGCGATGGCTGACCCATTTGGCCCGCGCCCAGCACCGCCACCACGGGCAGGGGACCTCCGAGTACGACATCCTTCTGCCCGACCTCTGGGTTCTCGGTGAAGCTCGCTGGCCGCGCTTGGTCATACCGGCCCTGTTCTTCCTCAGTTCGGGCGCAGCCTTGGGATGGTGGGCTAGTTCACGGCGATCGGGAGTCCCGCTCTTGTTTCTCACATTTTGGTTTTCGGTGCTTGGTTGGCTGTCTCTGTCGCGGGCGGATGTCCAGCGGATCACGTGGCCGCCACGGCCGCGCCGCCTCATGCGCGGGCTGGTAGGCGGGCTGGTAGGCGGGCTGGTAGGCGGGCTGGCGGTCGGGCTGGCATACGGGCTGGCGGGCGGGCTGGCATACGGGCTGGCGGTCGAGCTGTCGGGCGGGCTGGCGGTCGAGCTGGCGTTCGGGCTGGCGGTCGGGCTGGCGGGCGGGCTGGCATACGGGCTGGCGGGCGAACCCGCGGGCGTCAACGGCTGCGGTCAGCTCCTGCGGCAGTGCCTGGCATATGGGCTGGCATATGGGCTGGCGGGCGGGCTGTCGGGCGGGCTGGCGGGCGGGCTGTCGGGCGGGCTGGCGTTCGGGCTGGCGGTCGGGCTGACGGGCGGGCTGGTGTTCGGGCTGATACCGGGAAACGGTGCCGGGTGGGTCCGGTTCGGACTCGGCACTGCGCTGGCCGCCCGGCGCGGCCTCGCCCCGCACCGGCTGAGTCGATTCCTCGATTGGGGCCTATCGGTGGGCTTGTTCCGCCTCTCCGGCTACCACCTTCAGTTCCGCCACCGAGACCTGTATGCCACCTTGCTCGAGACACAGAGCAGCCCATCGTCACGCTCGTCATGAACGCTCCGCCAACGGGGGATCCCACCCATTGAGCACATGAGCGCCCGGCGCAAGCCGGTCAGCCGCAAGTCCGGGCCCGGGGCAGGTCCTCAGAAGAGAAGGTCCACCTCAGCCCCATCCCTAGACCACTCGTTCGCGCGGCGCGGGCCGTCCAGCGGAGTCGCAGACCCCACGCGCATTCACCTCCCGCTCAGTCACCTCCCGCGCATGAACTTCCGGTGGGAAAGGGGCACTTCGCCCCCCGACAGTTGGGTTGCGAAGTGGACCGTGGACGGTTCAGGCGGGAAAGGGGGGACGGGTGAGGCGGGTCAGGACCAGACGAAAGCCCGGGTCGGGTCGGCCAGCAGGGCCGCGACGTCGGCGAGGAAGCGCGAACCCAACTCGCCGTCGACCAGTCGGTGATCGAAGGACAACGACAACGTCGTCACCGAACGCGCCTCGATCCGCTCGACGCCATCCACGACGACCACCCGGGGCTTGCGCACGACCTGTCCGAACGCGAGGATCGCCGCCTCCCCCGGGTTGAGGATGGGCGTGCCACCATCGACGCCGAACACCCCGACGTTCGTAATGGTGATCGTCCCGCCCGCCTGATCCGCCGGCGCGGTCCGCCCGGCGCGCGCGGTCTCGGTCAGCGCATTGATCGCCCCGGCCAGCTCGACCAGGGTCAACGCATCGGCATCCTTGATGTTGGGCACGAGCAACCCGCGCGGGGTCGCCGCGGCAATCCCGAGGTTGACGTACCTCTTTTCCACGATCTCCTGCGCCGCCTCGTCCCAGGACGCGTTGATCCCCGGGTTGCGCCGCACCGCCAGGCACATCGCCTTGGCGAGGATCGTCAGCGGCGTCACCTTCACGTCGCGGAACTCCCGGTCCGCCCGCAGCCGCGCCACCAACTCCATGGTCGCGCTGACGTCGACCTCGACCCACTCGGTCACATGCGGCGCCGTGAACGCGCTCGCCACCATTGCCTGCGCGGTCATCTTGCGCACCCCCTTGATCGGGGTCCGCACCTCCCGTTCGCCACCCCACCGGGCGCTGCCGGCGATTCCGTATGCCGCACCGCTCGCGCCGCTGCCATCTCCCGCGCCGCTCTCGGCCGGGCGCGTGGTACCAGCGCCGGAGGAACCGGCACCCGAGGCGCGGGCGGCGGCATACGCCTCGACGTCGGCGCGGGTGACGATGCCACCCTCGCCGGTGGCGGGCACCGCCCCGAGGTCGATGCCAAGGTCCTTGGCCAGTTTGCGCACCGGCGGCTTCGCCAGGGCCCGCACCCGTTCGCCAGTCATGGGCGCCGAGGCCGGGGCGGAGGCGGAGGCCGCGGGCGCAGTTGCAACGACGGCCGGCACCGACACCGCGGCGGGAGTGCGCGGCGCGGACGGGGCGGAGGCGGGTGCCGACGGAGTGGGGGCGGCTGGCGTAGCGGGAGCGGGAGCGGGCGGCATACCGGCGCCGCGGCGAGCGCGACGGGTGGTGCCCGACGCCTTCGGCCCGTACCCGACCAACGTCTTGACCGGTTCGTCCTCCTCCTCGGCGGGCGGGGCGGCAGCGGGAGGCTCCGCGGCGGCCACGCCGTCCTCGATCGAGATGATGACCGTGCCGACCTCGACCTCGTCGCCGACCGACACGTGAATCCCCGTCACCGTGCCCGCCCACGGGATGGGCAGTTCGACCAGCGACTTGGCCGTCTCCACCTCGACGACGATGTCGTTGACGGTGACGGTGTCCCCGACCGCCACCTTCCACTCGACGATCTCGGCCTCGAGGAGCCCCTCACCGGGGTCGGGCAGTTTGAACTCACGGATGGCCATGGCGGATCCTTCGGCAGGTTGGCTCGATCGTCGGGCGCGACGCGCCGCGGGCGGGGTGGGGAGTGGGCGCGGGGTCAGTAGGCGAGGGCACGGTCAACCCCGTCGAGCACCCGGTCGAGGTCGGGGAGGAAGAGTTCCTCGATCTTGCTCGGGGGGTAGGGGGCGTTCCAGCCCGTCACCCGCAGCACCGGCGCCTCCAACGCGTAGAAGCAGCGCTCGGTCACCGCGGCGGCGATCTCGGCACCCATCCCGACGAACCCGCTCGCCTCGTGGACGACGACGAGCCGCCCGGTCTTGGTCACCGAGGTGGTGAGCGCGTTGATGTCGAGCGGGGAGACCGAGCGCAGGTCGATGACCTCCAGCAAGCGACCCTCCTGCTCGGCGGCGGCCGCGGCGTCCAGGCAGGTCCGCACCATCGGCCCGTAGCAGGCGAGGGTGAGGTCGCTGCCCTCACGGACCGTCCGCGCCGAGAACAGGTCGGATGCCGGCCCGCTCGCGTCGAGGTCGATCTCGCCCTTCTCGTGGTAGCGGCGCTTGGGTTCGTAGAAAATCACCGGGTCGTCGCAGGCGATGGCCTGCTGGATCATCCAGTAGGCGTCCGTGGGGTTGGAGCAGAACACCACCTTGAGCCCGAGGGTGTGGGCGAAGTAGGCCTCGTTGGATTCGCTGTGATGCTCGACGGCGCCGATCCCGCCACCCATGGGGATGCGGACGACGACCGGCAGCCGGATCGCGCCGCGGGAGCGGGAGCGGAGCTTGGCCAGTTGCGAGACGATCTGGTCGAACGCCGGGTAGACGAAGCCGTCGAACTGGATCTCGACGACCGGGCGATAGCCCCGCAGCGCCATCCCGATGGCCGTCCCCATGATCCCCGACTCCGCGAGCGGGGTGTCGATAACGCGGTCCTCGCCGAAGTCCTTCTGCAGGTGCTCGGTGATCCGGAACACCCCGCCGAGTTTGCCGACGTCCTCACCCTGGATGAGGACCTTGGGGTCGTTCTCCATGGCCCGGCGCAGGCCGGCGTTGAGGGCCTTGGCGATGGTCATCTTGGTCGTCGCCATGGCTTAGGCCACCTCCTCGTCGACGAACGAGTCGAGGTATGCCGCGAGGAAGGCCCGGTCGTCCTCCACCTGGCGGTGCGGCTCGACATAGACGTGGTCGAAGATCTCCCCCATCGGCGGGTCGGGCATGGTGATCGTCGCCTCCCGCACCTGCGCGGCAAGGGCATCGGCCTCGGCGTCGATCTGCGCGAAGTACGTGTGGTCGGCGATCCCCTCATGGGCCAGCCAGGTCTTGAAGCGCGCGATCGGGTCACGCAACTTCCACATCTCGACCTCGGCGGAGAAGCGGTACTTCGTCGGGTCGTCGGAGGTCGTGTGCGCGGCCATCCGGTAGGTGAAGGCCTCGATCAGAGCGGGCCCCTGACCCGCGCGGGCCCGGTCCAGCAACTCCTTCGTCACGGCATACGTCGCCAAGACATCGTTGCCGTCGACGCGCACCCCCGGGAACCCGAACCCGTCGGCGCGTTTGTAGATCGGGGAACGCATCTGGCGCTCGTTGGGCTCGGAGATGGCCCACTGGTTGTTCTGGCAGAAGAACACGATCGGCGAATCGTTGACGCCGGCGAAGACGAACCCTTCGTTCACGTCACCCTGCGCGGTGGCGCCGTCCCCCATGAAGGCGACGACTGCGGTGTCCCGGTCCGGGTCGCCGGTGCCGACGGCCCCGTCCCGCTGGACGCCCATCGCATAACCGGTGCCGAGGAGCACCTGGTTGCCGATGACGACGGTGTAGGTGTGCAGGCCGAACTCCTCGGGGTCCCAGGCGCACCGGTCGACGCCGCGGTACATCGCGATCAGCCGCATCGGGTCCAGGCCGCGGCACCACGCGATGCCGTGCTCGCGATAACCGGGGAAGGCGTGATCCTGGCGGCGCATCGCCCGCCCGCACCCGATCTGGGAGGCCTCCTGGCCGAGCAGCGAGACCCACAGGCCCAACTCGCCCTGCCGTTGCAGGGCGGTCGCCTCGAGGTCGAACCGGCGCAGCAACACCAGGTCGCGGTAGAACCCGCGCAACTCATCCGGTGTCAGCGCGTCGACGTGGTGGGCGTACTCCCCCGCCCCGCCCATGTCGACCCGCTGCCCCTCGGGGTCGAGCATCTGGATCATCTCGGGCCCGCCGTCATGGGGGCCGCGCGGGCGATGCCGCAGGGTGGATTCGTAATGGTCGGCGCCCCCCTGGACCGGGGTCCGGGTCACGTCCACGACGTCGCTGTCGCTCACTGGCACTCCTTGTCTCGCGGAGTCCCATGGGTGACGGGGCTCCGAGCGTGGACCACCGGGCGCCGGGGTGATGGGGCCGCCGCACGGTGGCATGGCGTCACCCACCGGGGTGTGGCGGGCGTCACTGCCGTGTCGGTCTCAACCTACCGGTGCCGGGCCGGTCGTGACCACCTCGGCGGCCAGGCGGCATACCGTAGAACCGTGAAGGTGCTCCGGTATGCCGCCCCTCTCCTTGCGCTGACCCTCGCCGTGGGCTGCGGATCGGGTAACACGACCTCGAGCCCCAGCGCAGGAAGTTCGTCGGGCGCGGCCCCGAGCGCCTCCGGCGCGGCCACTGGCCCGGCGCAACCCAAACCGTCGCTGTCACCGGGCGCCGGGCCGCGCGGCATACCGACGACGATCGTGGGCACGGTGAGCGTGCGTCAGGGGTCGTGCCTGCTGTTCACACCCGGCGACATGGCCCAGTCGTGGGTGCTCACCGGGGCGATCGACGGGCTCAAGCCCGGCAAGGGCTACACCCTCGAGGGGCAACTCATGGAGGACGCGACCGCGACCTGCCCGCAGGGGCGCGAGTTCCAGGTGCGGCACGCCGTCCCCACGTCCTAGCCGATCGTCCCAGCCACGGCCGGAGTCGCCGCGGCCGATCGAGTCCCGGCGGGTGGTCAGTGCGTTTGCCGCCAGGCCGCGCACACCGCGATCAGGGCGTCGTTGGCGGCCGGTTCGGCGATCGTGGCCCGCACCCCGTCGCTGCCGTAGGGCCGCACCGTGAGGCCCGCCTCCTGGCAGGCCGCCGCGAACGCCCCGCTCTGCTCGCCCATCGGGAAGTAGACGAAGTTGGCCTGGGTGTCGGGCAGTTCCCAGCCCTGCGCCGTCAGCGCCGCAACCACCCGGGCGCGCTCGGCGACGAGCGCCGACACCCGCTCGCGCAGCTCATCCCACGCATCCAGGCTCGCGATCGCCGCGACCTGCGCGAGCGAGTTCACCCCGAACGGGATGGCCGTCTTGCGCAGGGCCGCGGCCAGCGGCGGGTGCGCCACGGCATACCCGACCCGCAACCCGGCGAGCCCGTAGGCCTTGGAGAAGGTCCGCAGCACGACGACGTTGGGATGGGCGCGGTGCAGGGCCAGGCAGTCGGGCGCGTCGGCGGCGGTGACGAACTCCAAGTAGGCCTCGTCGAGGACCACGGTGACCGTCGGCGGCACCGCGGCGATAAACGCCGCCAACTCCTCGTGGCCCACGCTCGGCCCGGTCGGGTTGTTCGGGGTGCAGACGAGGATCAGGCGGGTCGTGTCGGTGATCGCGGCGGCCATCGCGGCCAGGTCGTGGCGCCCGGTAGCGGTCAGCGGCACCGGCACCGCGCGGGCCCCGGAGAGTTGCACGAGGATCGGGTAGGCCTCGAAGGAACGCCACGCGAAGATCACCTCGTCGCCGTTCTCGCAGGTCGCCGCGACGATTTGGCCGAGCACCCCGACGCTGCCGGGCCCGGTGGCGATCCGCTCCGCCGGGACGTCGAGGTGGCGGGCCAGCCGCTCGGTCAGGGCCGTGACCGCCATGTCGGGGTAGCGGTTCATCTCCCCGGCGGCCTCACGCACCGTCTCCAGGACGCTCGGCAACGGCGGGTAGGGGTTTTCGTTGGAGGAGATCTTGTATGCCGTGACGCCGGCGGGTGCCGATGCGGGCTTGCCCGGGGTGTAGGCCGGCACCCCCTCGAGCACCGAGCGCAGGTGAACGGACGCGGCACAGGACCCGGGTTCGGTCATGGGACCCACTGTAGGCTCTTGGGACATGAAGAACTTCGTCATCAAGACCCTCGTCAACGCCGTTGCGCTCGGGGTCGCGGCCTGGGTTGTGACGGGCATCCACCTGGGCGCCGACGAGACGTCATGGACCGGCAAGGCGCTGACCGCGGTGATCGTCGCCTTGATCTTCGGGGTCGTGAACGCGGTGCTCGGGCCGATTGCGCGGTTCCTCTCCTTCCCCGCCCGGGTGCTCACCCTCGGGCTGTTCACGTTCGTCGTCAACGCGTTCTTGCTGCAGGTCACGTCCTGGTTGAGCGGCGCGATCGGGCTGTCGTTCAGCATCGCGAACTTCTTCTGGGACGCGGTCTTCGGCTCGGTCATCATCACCATCGTGTCCTGGGGCATCTCCCTCGTCCTCCCCGACCGCGAGGACTGAGTCATCGACTCGCGGGGCCGCCGCGTCCTCGTCACTGGGGGCGCGGGCTACATCGGATCGCACACGGTGCTCGCCCTCATCGAGGCGGGCTATGACGTCGAGATCGTCGACTCGTTCGTGAACGCCAAACACAGCGTGATCCCGCGCCTGTGTGAACTGGCGGGCCGTGACCTGCGCGTTCATGAGGTGGACCTGACGGATCGGGCCGCGACCGAGGGCATCTTCGCCGACGCCGCGGCGCGGGCCGCCGCGGCCGGGCGCCGACTCGGGTTCGATGCGGTCGTCCATTTCGCCGGGCTCAAGGCCGTGGGCGAGAGTGTGGCCAAGCCACTCGCCTATTACGACAACAACCTCGGGTCCACCTTCTCGCTCGTCGAAGCCATGGCTCGGCACGGCATACGCCATCTGGTCTTTTCTTCCTCGGCGACCGTCTACGGCGACTCCTACCCGGCGCCCTTCACCGAAGACCTGCCCACCAGGGCCACCAATCCCTACGGCTGGACCAAGGTGATGATCGAGCAGGTGCTGCGGGACGTCGCTGCCGCCGATCCGACCTGGCGGGTGGGGTTGCTGCGCTACTTCAACCCGATCGGCGCCCACCCCTCAGGACGCATCGGCGAGGACCCGCAGGGCATCCCCAACAACCTCATCCCCTACCTCGCCCAGGTCGCGGTGGGCCGGCGCGCCGAGTTGTCCGTCTACGGGGACGACTACCCCACGCCCGATGGCACCTGTCTGCGCGACTACATCCACGTCCTCGACTTGGCCGCCGGGCATGTCGCCGCCCTCGACTACCTCTGGGACGCCACCGAGCCGGTCGGCACCTGGAACCTCGGCACCGGGCACGGCACCTCGGTCCTCGACATGGTCGCCGCCTTCAGCCGCGCCGTCGGCTCCCCCGTCCCCTACCGGATCGTGGACCGTCGCCCCGGGGACATCGCGGTGTCGTATGCCGACCCGTCCCGCGCCCGCGCCGAACTCGGCTGGGTCGCCTCCCGGTCGGTCGATGACATGTGCGCCGACACCTGGCGTTGGCAATCGGCCAACCCCCAGGGCTTCCCGGACGCCTGACCCGCACACACACCCGAACCTGCTCCTGACAAGCGGCGAGGCCACCGGGTGCAGGGTTCGCGGTGGCCTCGCCTGGGGGTGCTGGCGCGTCGCGGGGGATCGGGGGTCGGGTGCGGCGCGCTGGCACGGTTAGGGGGGTTGTTAGGTGGTGATCGACTCCTGTTCGCGGCGTCGGGCGTACCAGGAGGTGAGGACGCCGATGAGGGTGAGGAGCAGACCGCCTCCGAAGAAGA